>MTPG01000086.1 GCA_002010915.1 Desulfarculaceae bacterium JdFR-97
GCTCTCAACCATCCTAACCATCCAAACGAACCAGAGGTAGCCTTTTCATATGATCAGACGAGATAGACGAAATCGACGAGATATAGACCAAATTATCCTCTTACTGGTTCTGCCGGTGTGGCTGTCTGCCGACTACGAGGANTCGGGGATAGGGAGAAGGATGCGGAACGTACTTCCCTTTCCCGCCTCGCTGTGAGCCAGNATGTAACCGTCGTGATTCTTCACGATGGAATAGACGATGGCCAGTCCCAACCCTGTGCCCTTTCCGGGTGGTTTGGTGGTGAAGAAAGGGTCGAAAATCCGAGGGAGGATCTCGGGAGGCATCCCTTCTCCTTCGTCCTCGACCCGCACCTCGGCATAGCGCCCAGACCTAGCCCAAGGATGGGTGCGGCAGAAATCCTCTCCCAGCTCGACTTCCCGGGTTCGGATAATGATCTTTCCCCCGTGTGGCATAGCATCCCGGGCGTTGATGGCCAGGTTGATAAGGGCCTGTTCTATCTGTGTGGGCTCCGCCACCACACTGGTCATCTTCTCCTGAAGATCGAGGGAGAGCTTGATCTGTGGACCCAGGGTTTGGCAAAGGAGCCAATGGGCCGAGCGGACCACGTCGTTGAGATTCGTCTCGGTCCGCTCCCCCGGATCCAGGCGGGCAAAGGCCAACATCTTGCGCGTCAGCCCCGCCGCCCTTTGACACGCATGCTCGATCTGTTTCAGATGCCGAAGGAGGTTCTTGAGGGATGGATTTCCCTCCATTTCCAACTGGAGCAGCTGGGTGTATCCCTGAATGGATGTGAGGATGTTGTTGAATTCGTGAGCCATCCCACCCGCCAATGTCCCCATGGCCTCCATCTTTTGAGCGTGCTGGACCTGTTGGCGAAGCCTCTCTCTCTCGGTCACGTCTCGCAGGATCCCTTGAACGGCCAGCTTCCCTTGGAAGGAGACCAGTGAGGCCGCCAATTCGGCATGGAAGGTGGTCCCGTCCTTGCAGCGCACCCGATAGATCTGAGGACCTACCGTGACGGCGCCGTCCTTCAGAGGTTGGATGATCCCTTCCCGGATGCGCGCATGATCTGCGGGCTCCGTTACATCCCAGATGGACCGTTCCAGGATCTCCGAGGGGCCGTAGCCGAGCATCTGGCAGATTCTGCGGTTGAGGAAGAGGAATTTTCCTCGCGGGAACTCAAAGATAAAGAGCCCCTCCAGGGAATTTTCCACTAGGCTGCGATATCGCTCCTCACTTTGGCGCAGCTCTGTCTCGGCGAGTTTTACTGGAGTGATGTCCTCCCAAGTCAGCAGCGCAAGGGGCTCTCCNTTCAATCGGTAAGGGAGAGGCATCAGGGAGAAACGATGGAATCGTCTCGGTCCNTCTCCNTGCAGGGGCCATTCGATTTCCTGGGAGATGGTCGCTCTTTTCCCCTCCAAGGCCTCCTGCAGGGCGATGAATAGAGGGCAGTGGGTACAGGGGAGGCGGGTCCCGCACNCCTCCGATTCCCGGGAAAGGGGAGGGCAGCCCAGCAGNGAGGAGAGATCCCCAGGCACAGGGTCCCTTGAGCCGCGGAGGGCCCGGTTGGCATAGTGGATCTTCGCCCTTCTCCGGACAATGGCCACCCCCATGGGGAGGGACTCGAGGAAGGAGCGGGCTTCATCCAGGATCGCCTGGATACGCCCAGAGTCAGAGGGCTCGGGGGACATGGGGGTCACCCAATCCATCGACGGCGGGGCCTCGTCTGTGTCGGATGCGGATGATGGCACCTCCCCTGCTTCCATCTCGAGAAAGCGAAGGGTGACCGATCCGATCCCGATCTGGTCTCCCGATCTCAGGGGACGGCTTTGGATCCGTTCGCCGTTGAGGAAGGTCCCATTCCTGCTCCCCAAGTCCTCGAGGATCCATTGGTCCTCCATGGGGAAGATCCTGGCATGACGTCGGGATACACTGGCTTCCACTAGGGAGATGCGGTTCTTTCGGCTGCGTCCCAGGGTCGTCTCTCCCTCCAAGGCGTAATAAGTGGTCTCCAAAAGCCCCTTCTGATACTCCAGGAAATATCGCTTGTTGAAGCCCGTTTCAGGAGGTGAAGGGGACGTCTCCTTGGTAGTGGACAGTTTCTTCATGGCTCGAGCCCTTCTCGGATATTACACCAATCCCCGTCCGATCTAAGGGGAGGGAGGAGATCGACGTAGTGAAATCGGCCTTCCCGCGTGACGACCTTTCCCCGGCGGAAGGCGACGGGCCGCTCGAAGATGGGGCCGTCGTAGACGAAGGTGTGGAATTCTCCCCTCTCTCCGCAAGGATCCACCCCTTTGGGGAGCCATGAAAGGAGTCTGCCGTCAAACTCTTCTCCAGCAATGTGATCGGGCAGGATCTGACCGTCCACGCATGTTATCACGGCCCGGAATCCGAGGCGGAGGAAGGCCCTACTCAGCTGTGCCGTATCTTTCCCCCATAAGGGAAAGAGCCCGGCCATGCCCACCTCCGCCAGATGACGTTCGCGGTAGGCTCTTACATCCTCCAGAAAGAGATCCCCGAAGACGACGTGGGAGACTCCCTGCTCGGCCTCCTTTTGAAGGACCTCCTTCATTCGGGCCCGATATTGATCGTCTGTGCAGTGCTTGGAGATGATCACTGGGATGAGGGGGATTCTCAGGGAGGAGGCCTGTAACTCCAGCAATGACTTTCGTACTCCGTGCATGGTGACCCGATCGTACGGCTCCGTGAGCGTGGTGAGGAGACCTTTCACCCGATACTTCGGAGATCTCAGGCATCGGAATAGGGCCAAGGCGCTGTCCTTCCCCCCGCTCCAAGCCACCAGGACGGGCTCTTTTTCCCGAAGGTTTCCGTCGCCGCCCGGGGGATAGGGCATGAATTTTCCCTCCATTTGCTGCCAGAGACGCCAAACGGCCTGACCCGAGTACGTAGGTGATCTCCTCCAAGGAGGCACCGGAGGAATCCCTATGGAACCATGTCTCTCCATCCTGGAGAAGGGCTNCGAAAAGAGCCCGGTTAGAGGATCAACCGCACCTTGGAGAGGATGTTGGCTACCACTGAAGCCAGGATATCGGCCCTTCTGGGGTTCNTCCGGGCCCAGGAGATCCTAAGGTCCAGGAAACGCCCGGACCGAAGCAAGGGCTGGAGCAAGTAGCCAAGAAGGTACTCCCTCCACCGGATCTGTTTCCTCCACAGGGTTTCGTAAATCTGCCCAATCATCTCGGGCCGATGGATTCTCCTCAAGCCCGCCCGGACAGCCTGGGCCGCCAGCTCTCCGCTTCGAAGCGCAAAGTAGATCCCCTCCCCGGTAAGGGTGTCCACGAAGCTACCCGCATCCCCGAGGAGAAGGACGTTGCCACGGGCCCGTTTGGCTTTATATGATCCGAAGGGTATGGACCATCCTTTGAGGGTTCCCTCTCTCATTTCGGCACTTCTGAGCCTTTGCCGGGCGAAGGGATTCTCTTCCACGAAGGTCTTGAATCGACGCAGGGCCTCCTTGGCGGATGTAAACCGACGAAAGAGCCCTACACCAACGTTGGCTGTGCGGGGACCGACAGGAAAGATCCATCCGTATCCCGGCAGGATGCCGCGGTCATAGTGAATCTCGATGTGACGGGTCAATCCCTCAACTCCGTCGAAGTAGGCCCTGATGGCAAAAGCCCGGTGCCTGGGGTCCTCGTTGCGGAGCGACAGGACCTTGGCCACTTGCGAGTTGACCCCATCTGCGGCCAGCACCGTGCAGGCGTAATAGGGCTTTCGTCGCCCTTCCTTTTGGGCGAGGACCCCCATTACTCCTCCCTTGGAGTCCTGAATCAGATCGTATACCTCCCATTGCTCCATACAGGTCACATTGGGGTGCCGAGACGCAAAGCGCCTGAGGAGATCGTCCAGTCGATATCGGGGCATCACGTATCCGAACCCCCGCAAGTCCTTTCGAAGGAGGCCGCGTCCGCAGACCACATGCCCCGATGGAGNGGAGATTCGAACGCCTTCCACCTTCCAAGGGCCATGGGAGTCGATCCATTCCAAGGCCCCCATACGATCCAGGACGTCCAGGGCAAGCGGGCTGATGGCATCACCACACACCTTGTCGCGGGGAAATGTCGCCTTGTCGAGAAGAAGCACACGAAACCCCTCCACGGCCAGAAAGCTCGCCGCGCTGCAGCCCGCCGGTCCCGCTCCCACCACAATGGCGTCGAAAACGTGATGCAGATCAATGCCGGGATCCGAAATGAAGCNGGAACGGTTCAAGCAAAAGACCCCCTTGTAACTCTCTTCGACGATGGCGCTTCGCTTTAATCCACTAAGTCCACACGAGGCGANATGTCGACCATAGGCGGTACTTATGGCCAGGGAGCGGACCGAAGATATCAAANGCCCCCCCTCTTGTCAAAACCGCCCTTCTGTCTGCCAAGTGGACCACAGGAGGCCCCTCCCGCGGATTCGTCCCCTGTGTTATAGTAAAAATTTCGGATGAAAAGAGGAGGTTTTGCCCCTCGCGCTCCGAAGAGGATTCGGGTCCGTTTTGTGGACCCTGCCCGGGGATCTGTCCAAGGCCCTGGCTGGGAGATCCAGGCCATGATCGATAAGGGATTTCCATGTTCCAAAGCGAAGGGGCTGGAGGAGGCCTCTGCGGGGATGACTTGTTTCGGATATCGACTCGTACCCCGGGAAGAGAAGGGAAGACTCGTTCAAAGACACTTCGATAGGGTGGCCTCCCGGTACGACTTCATGAATACCCTTCTCAGCTTTGGGCTCCATCATCTATGGAAGCGAAGGGCGGTGATGTCGGCGGGGATTCAGCCTGGATTCCGGGTCTTGGATGCCTGCGGGGGGACGGGGGACCTGAGCCTGCTTGCGGTCAAGGCCCTTCAGGGAACAGGACAAGTGGTCCTCTATGACATCAACCGCTCCATGATGAATGTGGGGAGAAGAAAGCTTCAAAGGCGGTGTCGGGGTGTGAGGGTGAGCTTCCTTCAAGGAGATGTTCAGTCCGTCTCCCTCCGGGAGGAGAGCGTGGATGCGGTGCTGGTCGGATTCGGAGTTCGAAATGTCACGGACATGGAGAGGGGGTTTCGAGAATTCCACAGGGTCCTCAGGCCAGGCGGCCGGTTGATGTGCCTGGAATTTTCTCGTCCCACGGCTTCGTGGTTCGGGTGGCTCTACGACCTCTACTCCTTCACTCTCATGCCCCTTGCCGGTCAGCTTTTTGTGGGATCGCGCCAGGCCTATACCTATCTTCCAGAGTCCATTCGACTTTTCCCTTCCCCCGAGCGGTTGGCCGAACTCCTCAGGGAGATCGGCTTCGTCCGGGTGACCTTTCAGAGGCTTACCAACGGCATCGCGGTCATCCATCTGGGCACTAAGGCCCAGCCCGAATAGAACTCCCTTTTTTATGGAAGAGTTCCTTGGGGATCCGAGCTAGGAATGAGGTGAAGCTCAACTGGGCGGAACGTCTTGCNGTGAATAACCCCCTGCGGGTTCTGCAACAGCGGTGGAAGATCCGGTGGCTGAGGAGGACCTGTGCCCTTGGGCCGGACGGGCGGCTGCTGGAGGTCGGGCTGTGGCCGAGGAAGCTCTTTGTCGAGTTTGGGGAACGTGTGAGCTCTGATGGAGGTTCCAGAGTCCAAAGAAGAGGGCCCGCATGGAAAATAGATCTCCACGCGGACCCTGGGCTTCGCTTCTATGGGTTGCCCGTTTTTATTTTAGGGCTGCTTTTACCTTTTGTGCCACTTCAGAGGGCACCCAACCGGTCCAGAGCTCCGGATAGGTTTTGAGGAACCAGATGGCAGCTGCATCGGTCTTGACCTTTTTCTCCTGCATGTAGGCAAGGACTTTGTTGTTTAGGGCTTGGGTGGTCTCGTATTTCTTGAGGAATTGGACCACATCCGGGGCCTCTTTGGCGAACTTGGCGTTGACCACGATGTTTACACGCACCGACGGATAGGCACAGGCTTTGGTGGTATCCCAGACCTTTCGGTCGAAAGGAGGCTCCTCAATAGGGGTCATATCCAGCTTCCCCAGGACCCAAGTAGGAGCCCAGTAATAGCCGAACCAAGGCTGGCCTTTCTCGTAGGCTGAAACCATGGAGGCCGCCAGAGCCGCGCCGGAGCCGGGCAGGAAGATATTGTAGTACTTGTCTAAACCATAGGCCTTCATCTTCTTTTCGTTGATCTTCTGACATTCCCAACCAGCGATGCAGGAATAGAAACGACCTTTTTTCGGATCTTCGGGGTCCTTGAAGAGCTTCCAGTAACGAGGAAGATCCTTGACGGATTTGAGATCTGGTGCCACGGGTTTGATCCCCCTTGCAGGGTCTCCTTTGATCACGTAGGTCGGAACAAGCCATCCCTGCCAACTGTCAGGGTAGTTGGACCCCAAGTCGATCACTTGGCCTGCGGCAATAGCCTTTTCATAGGCCTCTCTCTGATTCTCCACCCAGACCTCCATGTTGATGTCGATATCCCCTCGCTTCAATCCCGCAAAGAGAGGGATAGTCTCTCCTGGGGTGTATTCCACCTTGTAACCGTACCCTTTCTCCAAGATGAAACCAGCGATGCGGTTGTGGACCTGGGCGCTATCCCACCCCAGATCCGCGAAGACGATGGGGCGGTTGAGGCCTGCTTGGGCGCAGACGGCCATGCTCAGGACCATTGCCAAGAGCCCCATCATCCATCCCCATCGAATCCCAGCAGCTCTCTTACGTCTTCTCATCATTTCAGCGACCTCCTTGGAGATTTGTTTTAACTGATTTCTTTTTTGTTCGAATAATTCGGGTTAAAACTTACCTCATAGACCTCATTCGTGTCAACCCGATGGGGAGCCCGTAGAAGGATTCGCTCCAGGAAGGCTTAACGCTCGGCCTCTCTTTGGGCGGAGGGAGCGGGTCAGGATGTGGAAAGGAAGAGCCTCTTTTCCCTTTCGACCACGTCGATGATCTCATAGAAGATGTCGGGAAGTTTCCTTATGACCCTCTCCCAGGAGACCGTCTGGGGAGTCTCGTAGAGCTGATCCCGGATCCTGCGGGCGCTTTGGGTCAAGGTCTGCAGGAGACCCCTTTCGATAAAGGGACGGAACTCCTCGTGGGAGGTCACGAAGGCGCTGAATCTGTCCACCATGCGATAGGGCGAAAGGAGCAGATCGCCGGCGTAGAGGATGGCGTCCTTGAAGACTCCGTGCACCAAGGCTTCCTCCGCATTGGGGTCATAGGTGAGCCCGGAGAAGGCGGCGTTGTCCGCGTACATCTTGATCAAGCTCTCGGCCACGTTGAGATAGGTAATGGTCAGGTCACGGATGAAATGTTCGGAGATGACGAGACCCTCCTCGATGACCAGGGCGCTCAACAGAGTGGTTACGATGTCGATCCCCATCCTGTGGAGCCCGCGTGACCGATCTTCCTCGGAGACAGGCTGGTGCTTGTGGTCGAAGGGCTCCAGGGAGATCTCTACCTGAGCGGTGTGGGTGGCCTTCCTATAGACCTCAATAAGGGTGAAGATCTCCACTCCCCAGTTGGTGGCGAAGTGCATCCTCTGCAGGAGCTGGCTGTCGAAAACCACTTCTCCAGAAAGCTGATAGTTGAAGGTGAGAAGGAAGTCCACCAGGCGGAGGACCTTTTCTTCCTGTGTCTCGGTGAACTTACGCTTGAGGGCGATGAGCAGGGGATCGAGGAGAAGCCGTTTGACCCGGCCGAACATCTGTCCGTCTTTGAGGCGGGCGTAGAAGGCCTTGCTGAATGGGTAGTTGAGGACCTGGACAGGATAGAAAAGCCGGTCCAGTTGGTTCCTCCGGAAGGTACGGATGTCCGCATCGATGATGCCGATCGTCTGGGCCCCCATGGCCAGTGCGATCCCGAAGGAGAGGAACATATTTCTCCCCTTGCCAGGCTCCTCCAGGCCGAAGCCGGCCTCGGACAATCGCCGGTAGATGGAGGAGAACCCAGGTCCGTCGTTGTGCTGAATGAGGGCGTTCCGAAGCTCGTACCGTTTCAGAATCCCCGCAAGTTCTTGGGCCTCCTCTAGGGTGGCGCAATCCAGCCCGAAGATGATGTGGGAGAGGTAGGTAGCGTTACGGAGCTGTCGGACGATCCACTCGAAGACGGGACGGTTTTCCGGGGAAGTGAACTCGGAGGCCAGAAGGGGGACGATCAACACGGCCTTTTTCCACTTGGAGTGATGACGCAGCTCGGCCTTCATCCGGGGGTTGTCCCGGGTGAGGAGATAGAATGTGGTGATCTTGGTGTGCTTTTGGGCGAAGTTGGACATTCTTCCTCTCCTTGAAGTTGATCCGTGGGTTAGAGGAAACGCCCGTTGCGGCAGTGGCCCTTCTTCGGGATAAAGCCTGGAGTCAACATAGAGGAATGGGTCCAAGGGCGTCAAGTCCCGAAACGGCCTCGTGCTGCCCTCTTGAGATATTGCACCCTTGCAGGTTTTTCGCTAAGATCCCCATGGACGCACGGCTTCCTTGGAGTAACATCCTGGAACATGCGAGCAGATTCCTCCCCGTTAGAGGGAGGGGCGTGGGAGGGAGGAGAAGTGAGAGGAAAGGGGTTTCCATGTGTTTTGGCAGTGGTCTGGGTTTTGATCCTCGTTCAAGGAGGGATGGGTATGGCCATGGAGCTTCGAAGCGGGGCCTTCGACCACGGGAAGACGATTCCGAGAAAACACACCTGCGACGGCCCGGATCTCTCCCCTCCGCTGGAGTGGTCTGGCGTGCCCGCAGGGGCCCAGTCCTTTGCCCTGATCTGCGATGATCCGGATGCCCCCATGGGCACCTGGGTNCACTGGGTCCTCTATGATCTTCCGGCCGACACCCGTTCCCTTCAGGAGGGCGTCCCCACCACCGAGACCCTCCCCCGAGGAGGAGCTCAGGGCCGAAACGACTTCGGGAGAATCGGCTATGGGGGGCCATGCCCTCCGCCCGGCCGTCCCCATCGGTATTTCTTCAAGCTCTATGCCCTGGACGCGCGGGTCAACTTGGCCCCCGGAGCCACCAAAGAGGAACTGGTTCGCGCCATGAAAGGGCACGTCCTGGATCAGGCGGAGCTCATGGGGACTTACGGCCGTTGAGGGGGGTCTTGGAGGTTACCTTCCTAGGCACCGGATCCGCGTGGGGCCTTCCCGAGCTGGGGTGTGGGTGCCGTGTCTGCCGGACCATGAGGAAGAGGGGGGAGGAACGGACCCGCACCAGCCTCCTTGTGCGCGGGAAGGAGACATTCCTGATCGATTGCGGGCCGGATGTCCGCAGGCAACTGGCGGGGCGACTGGAGAGACCTCCCACAGCGGTCCTGATCACCCACGCCCATGGGGACCACTTTCTCGGCCTGGACGAGTTGGTGGCCTTCCGAAGGCTGACGGAACGCTCCAGTTGGTGCCCCATCCCCACCTATGCCACCGAGGAGACCTGGAGGCGGGTGGAGGAGGTCTTCGGTTACCTCTTGGGAAACCTCCTGGAGAAGCGGATCGCCTTCGTGGGCCGTGCTCTGGAAGGCCTGGAGACCCGTATTGTCCCCTTTGCCACGGATCACGGACCGGTGGCTCGGGGCTCCGTGGGCTACATCATTGAGGAGGAGCCGGACCACAGCCTCCTCTATACCAGCGACTTTCAGGACCTCCCCCGCGATCCTCCGCTCCATTCCCATCCCGCGATCCTAGTCATCCAGAGCCATTGGCTCCACGAGCCGGTTGAGAACCGGCCTCATCACATGAGCTTTCAGAGGGCCTTGGAATTCATCCGGCGTTGGGGGCCCAAACGGGTCTTTTTGGTCCACATCTCCGAGGAATATCCCGTCCACGGCGATCCCTTTCCCAAGGGCTTGAAGGGAACCCCGCCCAAAGACCCCCTCATCGACCCCCAGACAGGGAGACCATACCCTCCTCCCCTCTGCCACCAGGATTGGCAGGAGACAGTTCTCCGCATCGCACAACAGGAAGGGCTCGCCCAGAGGCCCGTTGTGGCCTACGACGGTCTGGTGGTACGGCTGTAGAGCGGTGCTGCTGAAAGGACGACGTTGGAGAGGACTCAGGCCCGAATTCTGCGGGCCTCCATCACGTCCTGGATGCGGCGGATGGCCTTCAAGGCCCTCTCCAGGTGTCCCAAGTCGTGGACCTCCACGCCGAAGGTGCAAACGGCCTTCTTGTCAGGCAGAGTCTGGACCTGGGCGTCGGTGATGTTGATGTCGGCTTGACTGAATGTATGGGTAATAGAGGCGAGGAGCCCTTTCCTGTCCGCGCAGACGACCCGGACCCGAACCGGATGGCTGGCCTTGTGGTCCAGGTCCCATTCGACCTCGATCAGGCGGTCCGGATCCACCAATTCCAGGTTCGGGCAATCCTTGGCGTGGACGGTGACTCCACGCCCGCGGGTGATGAACCCCAGNATATNGTCCCCGGGGAGGGGCTGGCAACAACGGGCGAAGTGGACCAAGAGGTCCGTCACACCCTGGACCCGCACGCCGCTTCGGAAGGATCGCTTTTTCCCGCGAAGGGGGGTGAGGCGAGGGGCGACGGATTCCTCCGGCTCCTCGGATGNTGGAGGAGGCTCCGNGAGGAACTTGCCTACCACAGAACGGGGGGAGATCTTGCCGTAGCCCACGGCGGCGATGAGGTCGTCGAGATCTTGGAAGCCGAACTCGGTCAAGACCTCCTCCATCTTCTCCCCTTTGAGGAGTTTGCCCATATTGAGCCCATGCCTGCGGAACTCCTTCTCGCAGAGATCTCTTCCCAAGGCCAGAGAACGGGTCCGTTCCTCCTGCTTGATCCACTGGCGGATCTTGGTTCTGGCTCTGGAGGTCTTCACGAACTTGAGCCAGTCACGGGAGGGTTTGTGGTCGGCCTGTGTAATTATCTCAACCACGTCTCCGGTCTGGAGCTCGTGGCGGAGGGGGACGAGCTTACCGTTGACCTTGGCTCCCACGCATTGATGACCCACTTCCGTGTGGATGCTGTAGGCGAAATCCACAGGAGTGGCCCCCCGGGGAAGCTGTCTGACCTCCCCTTTTGGGGTCAACACGTAGACTTCATCCTGGTAGAGCTCCACCTTGACTACGTCGAGGAACTCGCGGGGGTCTTCCAATTCCTTCTGCCAGTCGAGGATCTGGCGGATCCAAGCCAGCTTTTCGTCCTCCTGGTCCTGAACGATGCGCCCTTCTTTGTAGCGCCAGTGGGCCGCGATCCCCTCCTCGGCAATACGGTGCATGGCCTCGGTGCGGATCTGGACCTCCATGCGCTTGTTCCGTGGGCCGAAGACCGTTGTGTGGAGGGACTGGTATCCGTTGGGCTTGGGAACGGCGATGTAGTCCTTGATCTTGCTCGAAATGGGGGGCCAGAGGGCATGGATGTAGCCAAGGGCCTCGTAGCACTCCTCCTTGGTGCGTAGGATGATACGGAAGGCGAGCAGGTCGTAAAGTTCCTCGAATGGGAGGTTCTGAGTTTGCATCTTCTGGTAGATGCTGTAGTAATGTTTGAACCGCCCCTGGACCTCCGGATTGAGGCCATGGGAAAGGAGTTCTTCCCGGATGAGGTGTTCCACTTCCCGGATGTAGTCCTCCCGTTCCAGCCGCGCCTGAGCCACCTTTCGGACCACTTCCTCATAGGCTTCGGGTTCCAGGAATCGAAAGGCCAAGTCCTCCAGTTCGCGTTTCATCCAGGTGATCCCCAGCCGATGGGCGATGGGGGCGTAGATCTCCAGGGTCTCCCTGGCGATGCGGATCTGGTTGGGTCGACTGTGGTATTCCAGAGTCCGCATGTTGTGGAGGCGGTCGGCCAATTTGATCAGGATGATCCGGATGTCCTTGGACATGGCCAGGATCATCTTGCGGAAGTTTTCCGCCTGTTGCTCCTCCAAAGAGCTGAAGGAGATCCTGGAGATCTTGGTCACCCCGTCCACCAGGAAGGAGATTTCCTCTCCGAAGCGCTGCCGGATCTCCTCGAGGGTGGTCCGAGTGTCCTCCACTACATCGTGCAGGAGGCCGGTGGCCACGGTCCCGGCATCGAGCCGAAGATCGGCCAGGATATCGGCCACGGCCAGGGGGTGGCTCAGATAGGGCTCCCCCGAAAGGCGCACCTGTCCCTTGTGCACCATGGCCGAGAAGATGTAGGCCCTCTGGATCAGCTCCAGGTCGGCCTTGGGATCATATTCGGCGATTCGATCCAGGATCTCGTTGAGTCTGATCACGGACGATTTCCTCAACCCTCTGGCAGACCTGGTCCACAGGCCATTTCTCCACCTCGCCCGTGGCCCGATGACGCAACTCCACCTTCCCCTCTTTAAGAATGCGCTCTCCCACATTGATGCGCAAGGGGATTCCGATGAGGTCCGCGTCCTTGAACTTCTTGCCGGGGCGTTCATCCCGGTCGTCCAAAAGGACCTCGACCCCGGCCTCCATCAATTGCCAGTAAAGGCGCTCCGCCGTGGAGCTTACCTGGGGGTTGTCGGTCTGAATGCACAGGACTAAGACATGGTAGGGCGCGATGGCCATGGGGAAGATGATCCCGTCTTTATCATGATTCTGCTCGATGGCCGCGGCCACTGTCCGCTCTATGCCGATGCCGTAGCAGCCCATGATCATGGGACGCTCCCTGCCGTTTTCGTCCTGGAACGTGGCCCCCATGGCCTCGCTGTACTTGGTCCCCAACTTGAAGATGTGCCCCACCTCAATACCCCGCCAGATCTCCAATGTTCCCTCCGTGCATCGGGGGCAGGGATCACCGGAGACGGCATTGCGGAAGTCTCCATAGTGGGAAACTTGGAAGTCCCGTCCGGGGTCCACGTGGACGTAGTGGGTGTCGGCCTCGTTGCCTCCGGTGACCGCATCCCTCATCCACCGGATCTCGTGATCCGCCAGGAGGGGCAGAGAATCTCCCCTTGCCAGACCCAGGGGCCCCGCAAACCCTACGGGTGCACCCGTGACGCTCCGGATCACCTCCTCGTCCGCCATCTCCAGCTCCGTGCATCCGAGAAACCGCTTCACCTTGGTCTCGTTAACCTCCCGGTCCCCTCGAACCAGCACGGCCACGGGCCTTCCATCGGCCAGGTAGACCATGGTCTTGATGAGCCGGGAGGGCTCCACATGGAGAAAACCGCAGACCTCCTCCACAGTGCGCATTCCGGGGGTAGGGACCTTTTTCGGAGGCGGGGACTCCGGCCAAGAAGAAGACTCGGCCTTCTTAGGGCGCACCTCGGCCCTCTCCACGTTAGCCGCATAGCCGCAATGGGTGCAGCTCGCGATGATGTCCTCTCCGGTCTGGGCCAGGACCATGAACTCGTGGCTGAAGCTGCCCCCGATGGCCCCGGTTTCGGCCTCCACTGCACGGAATCGCAGTCCGCAACGGATGAAGATGCGGTTGTAGGCTTCGTACATCTTCCGATAGCTCTCTTCGGCTCCTTCCTCGGTGGCGTCGAAGCTGTAGGCGTCCTTCATGGTGAATTCCCGTCCCCGCATGACGCCGAATCGGGGCCTTCGCTCATCCCGGAACTTGGTCTGGATCTGATAGAGGGTCAGGGGGAGCTGCCGGTAGGAACGCACCTCCCTCCGGACTAGGTCCGTGATGACCTCTTCGTGGGTGGGGCCTAGACAAAACTCGCGATCGTTTCGGTCGCGCAGCCGGACCAGCTCTGGACCAAAGTGGTCCCACCGACCGCTCTCCCTCCAGAGGTCCGCTGGCTGGAGCGCGGGGAGAAAGACCTCTTGGGCCCCGGCCCGGTCCATCTCCTCCCGGACGATCTGGGCCACCTTGCGTACCGCACGAAGGCCCAAAGGCAGGTATGAATAGACACCAGCGGTCAGCTGACGGATCATCCCCGCCCGCAGCATCAATCGGTGGCTGGGAATGACAGCTTCGGAACGATCCTCCTTCTCTGTAGGCAAAAAGAGTCTCGACAGCCTCATCCTTCCTCCACACTTTCTCGGATTGACTTCATGCGCCGGTCCCGCGGGCTCATTTCTTTCTCTCAGGCCAGGGCTTGGAGTCTACCTATCCCCCCCTACTCGGAGCCGGGGCTCCAGCCCCGCTCCTTGGCCAACTCCTCCACCTCTCGGACAAAGGCCTCCACCACTCCTTTCCGAGGCAGCCTTCCCACGACCTCGCCATTTCGGAAGAGGAGCCATCCGCTCTTTCCGCCGCATATGCCCAAATCGGCCTCCCGCGCCTCACCCGGGCCATTGACCGCACAACCCATGACGGCCACCTGAAGGGGTAGATCGATGTGGGACAGCCTTCGCTCCACCTCCAGGGCCACGGGGATCAGTTCCACCTGTGTACGGCCACAGGTGGGGCAGGAGATCAACTCCACACCGCGGTGTCTCAGTCCCAAGGCCCTCAAGATTCCATAGGCCACCCTGACCTCATCCTCAGGCGCCCCCGTCAGTGAGACCCTGATCGTATCTCCAATACCCTCGTGCAAGAGGATCCCTAATCCCACGGCGGACTTGATGGTCCCGGCGAAGGGGGTACCCGCCTCGGTGATCCCCAAGTGAAGGGGGTAGTCCACCTTCTGGGAAATGAGCCGATAGGCCTCGCAAGTGCGATGCACATCAGGGGCCTTCAAGGAGATCTTGATCTGCCGGTAGTCCATCTCCTCTAGGATCCGCACGTGGCGGAGGGCACTCTCCACCATCCCGCGTGGGGTAACTCCCCCTTCGGTTTGGAGGATCTCCTTTTCCAGGGAACCAGAGTTGACCCCGATTCGGATGGGGACCTCCTTCTCTCTGGCCGCTTCCACCACCTCCCGCACCTTCCTTTTCCCCCCAATGTTGCCGGGATTGATGCGAAGGCCATCGGCTCCGCACCTGAGAGCCTCCAGGGCCAGTCGATGATCGAAGTGGATATCGGCCACAAGGGGAATCCGGATCCTCCTTCGGATCTCCGCAAGTGCCTTTGCCGCCTCCATGTCGGGGACAGCCACCCGCACGATCTCGCAGCCTACCTGCTCCAGTCGATGGATCTGGGCCACCGTGGACTCGATGTCCCGGGTATTCGTATTGGTCATGGATTGAACGACCACTGGGGCCCCGCCGCCAATGGTGACGCCTCCGAGTCGAATGGAGCGGGTGGGCCTTCGCTTCATGGGATGGAATTTCCCCCTTGGGGCCTCGCGATGCCGTTATGTGGGGAAGGTGACCGAGGACGGATGACCCAAGGCCATACAGAACTCCGAGTGAGGCCGATTCTTGTTTTGAGTATAGGAAAAGGCCGAAACGCCTGTCAAGAAAAGGAGATCCGGGTGGGACTGTAAGGAAACGAATGCCTGCTGATTAACGCCCGATTCGTCCCTTTGGGGTATACTTCCTGTAGACTTGCACGATTGCCAGCAAGGACTGAGCGGGGGAGATGGAAAAAATGGGATATTATCGGTTCTTCGACCATACGGGCGATGCAGGGGTGGAGATCGCCGCCGGGGACCTGAAAGGGCTCTTTGTTATGGCCGCTTGTGCTTTCCTGGAGATCTTGACCGAACCGCAGAGTGTTCGGGAAAAAGAGAAGCGGGAAGTGGCAGCCGAGGGGGAAGACCTGGAGTCCCTTTTGGTGGCCTGGCTCAACGAACTCCTCTACCTCTTCGAGATCCATGGGATGCTCTTCGGCCGATTCGAGATCCAGGAGCTCGACGAGAAGCGGATCATCGCTTCGGCCTTCGGAGAGCCCTATGATCTCCAGCGCCATCCCATCAAGACAACGATCAAGGCTGTCACGTATCATCAATTGGAGGTCCGAAGGGAAGGGGGGCTTTGGAGGGCCAGGATTATCTTTGATCTTTGAGCCGTTTATTTTGCTCAAGGGCTTCCATACTCTGGCGCATTCAGGNCGTCCGGAGTATATTCAAAGAAGGGCATTATGCTCCNATTCTCTCGAATCCATTCAGACAGCGAAGAAGGGGAGGAAAAAGATGACNCAAGGAACTTCCGTGAAAGTGCAGAGGATGGACGAGTGCCGTTGGCGCATTCCNCGTGAGGGCAAGATGCGTGTTGAGGGGCTCGTCTATGCCAGCGAACGGATGATGGAAGACATCNGGAAGGACCAGAGCCTGGTTCAGGTGGCCAATGTGGCCGCCCTTCCGGGAATCGTGGGGCGTTCCTTGGCCATGCCCGACATCCACTGGGGCTACGGTTTCCCTATAGGAGGCGTGGCCGCCTTTGACGTGGAGGGAGGCGTGATCTCGCCGGGAGGCGTGGGCTACGATATCAATTGAGGCGTGCGTCTCATGCGCTCAGGTCTGAGCCGCAAGGACGTGCTTCCCCGAATCCATGAGCTGGTCGATGTCCTCTTCACCAACATTCCATCTGGGGTGGGGTCCCGGCGCAAGGACTTGAAGCTCAGCCTCAAGGAGCTGGCCCGAGTGCTGAGGGAGGGGGTCCGCTGGGCCCTCCGGAACGGCTTCGGGACCGAGGAGGACCTGGAGCATATCGAGGCCAACGGCTGCATTCCTGGGGCGGATCCGGATAGGGTCAGCGACAGGGCCTTGGAGCGGGGACAGGCCCAACTGGGGACCTTGGGCTCGGGCAATCATTTTGTAGAGGTAGGCTACGTGGAGGAGGTCTACGATTCCGAGGCGGCCTCGGCGATGGGTCTGGAGAAGGACCAAGTCACCATCCTCATACACACGGGGTCGCGGGGGTTGGGCCATCAGGTCTGCGACGACTACATCAAGATCATGGCGAAGGCCTCGGCCCAATACGGGATCGAGCTTCCGGACCGTCAGCTTTGCTGCGCACCGGTGGAATCCACCGAAGGCAGGGACTATCTGGCCGCCATGGCCGCGGCGGCTAACTTCGCCTTTGTCAATCGCCAGATGATTACCCATTGGACTCGGGAGAGCTTCGAGCAGGTCTTCCAGTTGGGCCCCAGAGATCTGAAACTGGATCTTATTTACGATGTGTGTCACAACATCGCCAAGCTGGAGACGCACAACGTGGACGGAAGGCCGAGGCNGCTCTGCGTCCATCGAAAGGGGGCCACGAGGGCCTTTCCACCGGGGCATCCGGAGCTTCCCGTGAAGTACAAGGATGTGGGTCAGCCCGTCCTGATCCCCGGGGATATGGGCCGGTACTCCTACGTGCTTGTTGGCACAGAGAGGGCCTATGAGGAGACCTTCGGCTCCACCTGCCACGGAGCGGGTCGGGTGATGAGCCGGCATCAGGCCAAAAAGGCGAGTCGCGGGCGATCCGTGGCCAAGGAGCTTGAGGGCAGAGGAATCATCGTGCGTGGGGCGAGCAAGGCCACCTTGGTGGAGGAGATCCCCGAGGCCTACAAAGACGTCACCGACGTGGTCCAAGTGGTGCACGATGCGGGGATCAGCAGGAAGGTCGTCCGCCTTAAGCCCTTGGGGGTGACCAAGGGGTAAGCTTCTAAAGGGACGCCTCNCCTCGNGGATNCCTTCCCTTACAAAATGTTTGTATCGAAGTGGCGCTTCGGCCTCGTTCCTGTCGAACTAACGAGGAGATGCCTTGATTNTNTCTATTTTTGCTGAAAAAGCCCATGCTGTGGATAATAAATGCGTTTTTATTCTGTCAGGTGCNCAAACGAAAGATCTCTTGACATAAGAAGGGTTATGAGAATATAAAAATAGGCTGTAATTTGAAGAATCACTACACCAAGAAGGTGTGATTTGGCCGAGAGGGAGAGGTGTCCACTTTATTATTTTACGAAGGTCAGACATAAAGATTCTAATTATTAACTAGAACATCGTAATATAGTTAAAGAGGCCACGAATGCCTTGAACCCGTATGAATGCGGGCAATTCGTGGCCTTTTTTTTATGGAAGAAGTGGGCTTACGTATTTTTAGTTGCAAATGTAACTTCAGTACATCCCCGCAATTTGGCTTATGAACCATGTAGGACATTATGACGATCCCGGTCCACATGAGTCTGGATCAAAGAAGTTCTAACTCGAAACTTACGCAAGCCCCGAGCCTATAGGCAAAGAAAGGCCGTTTGCATGGAAAAGGCCTCTACAGACGATGTTCGGTTCCGCGGACGGCCCCCGTCAGTCTCGTGACCGAAAGGAGGTGATGAAAGGGGATGATGAGATAAAAGAAGGGACAGGTCCTCCCCGTCAAAGAAGCCGACCTGTCCCAGGGACTGGATCACAAACCACAGCCCCCTCATCCTTCTAGCACACGGAGGGGGGGATGACAAGGAGGAAAGGGATGAGGATTCTTGCTCTCTGTGCTGTGATGTCTCTTTTTCTTTATCCTTTAAGCGTTCTTGCTGAAGACCCGAA
>MTPG01000107.1 GCA_002010915.1 Desulfarculaceae bacterium JdFR-97
GCCACCGGAAGGGCCTCAAAAACCCGCACAGAATAACCCTCCAACGCAAGAAAATAAGCCGCCGATAAACCAGCCGGACCACTACCAACTACTGCAACCTTATATCCCCTTCCAGGTCCCTTGGAGACGGGGGGATATCCCCCCTCCTCCATCACCACGCGGGCGGCAAATTCCTTGAGAGATTTGATGGAGATGGGTTGATCCATATCCCCCCGGAGGCAGGCCTCTTCGCAGGGATGCGAGCAGATGAGTCCGCAGGTCCACGGCAAGGGATTGTCTTTGAGGATGATCTCTATGGCCTCTCTGTATCGTCCTTGACCGATNAAGGCCACGTATGAAGGGACGTCGATCCCTGCTGGACAAGCTCTGTGGCATGGTGCGAGGGTGAGGTGGAGGCAGACGCCAGCTGGGCATACCCGTTGCCGGCAATGGACGAGGAATTCATCCTCGAAGTATCTCAGTGCCGTCAGAAGCGGCCTCCCCACAGAGGGGGACCGAGGTGTGGGGAGGTCTTCCAGAAAGGACCGAGCCAGATCCCGTAGGGCGGCGAGGTGCTCCTCGGTCCCTCTGCCTTCGGTGATCTCCGTCAGGAGTCGCTGGGCCCGATTGAGCTTCACTTGGCAAGAGGGGACATCTCCGCAGGTGTTCCGACTGCATTGCAGGAGGCTTTTGAGCGTCTCCTCGACCAGACACCTGTCCTGATCCAAGACACGGATCTCTCCGGTGGCCATATTGAGTCCCACCTCTTCCAGGGATTCGTAATCCAGGGCTCGATCGATCTCGGAGGCCGGAAGGAACCCTCCTGCTGGACCTCCCAGCTGGAGGGCCTTCAGCCGTCGTCCTTTGGAGACCCCCTTTCCCCATTTCTCCAGGATCTCCCTCAAAGGAGTGCCCATGGGGACCTCGATGAGTCCTGGATTTTCCACCTCGCCCACGAGGGCTACAAGCTTGCTTCCCGGAAGTCCCGCGCCGGCCCTCCGATACCAAGAGGGCCCCCGCAGATAGACCAAAGGAATCTGAGCCCATGTCTCGGCATCGTGGACCATAGGAGCGCATCGAGGGGCATGGAGGGAAGAGGAATCAGAGGGTCCCGGATGCACGAGGGCCCCTTTTTCTTCCAGGTGGCGGATAAAGGCNGCCCCGGTGCCACAGAGGAAGGCCCGGTCTCCCGCAACCACATGGATCCGAAAGGGCCTTCCCGATGCAAGGGAATCGTCTCCCAGTAACCCCTCCATGGCGGCCTCTTCCAAGGCCTTGTCCAGAGTCTCGCGGTTCATTCCCTGCCTGATGTAGATGATCCCTTGTTTGGCCCCCACGACCAAGGCGCCGCAAAGCATTCCCTCGATGACCAAGTGGGGCGAACGCAGGAGGATTTCCTCATAGAGTGGGGCCTCGGGATCGGCATCGTACGCGTAGCAGACTACGATCTCGGTGGGATGAACTCCGTGGCGGTGTTCGGTCCACTCCAGAAAGAGGAAACGCCCTTCTCCGTCTCGGCTCCGAACTCCGGAATCCCGCAGAATACACACCAATTCCTGAGGATGGCTGGTGCTCCTTAAGGCCGCCTGATATCCACCTGCTTCGAGATATTGGCTGATGCCCGGACCTTTCAGGACTTCCCAAAAGGAACTCAGGGGGAGTCCCGTCTCATGAGTGCGTTCCATGAGATTCATCCCTCGAGAGCCTCAGTGTCCAGGATGACTTTCGGACGAGCCAAATGGGGCATGGTATCAGGGATTTTCCTTTTTCAGTACCAGGGTCTCGAGATCGAAGGCCATCTGACGGGCGAATCGCTCCCGCTTCAGAGGGGGTACATCCTCCACTTTTCCGAAATGGAGGCACCGGGTAGTGCAGTTGTTGACGCATGCGGGGAGCAGACCCTCGTCGAGACGGTCCATGCAATAGTCACACTTGACCACCTTCCCCGTGCCGGGGTTCCACTGAGGTGCTCCCCAGGGACAGGCGATCATGCAGCTTTTGCAGCCGATGCACAGGGCCTGATCCACGAAGACGATTCCGTCCTTGGGGCGTCTCTGCATGGCTCCGGTGGGGCACGCGTGGACGCACCATGGCTGTTCGCAGTGGAAGCATGGCATAAAGACGAAGGCGGCCCTCGGAACCCCGTGGATGATCTTGGGGCCCACCGTCACGATCTGCGAGGGACGAGGGCCGAAGGGGAGTCGCTTGTTCAATTTGCAGTGAACCTCGCAGCTGTGACATCCAATGCAGTTGCGCTGATCTTGAAATAGGTAATAGATGCTCATGGCCGCTTCTCCGAAGGAACAGCTTGCCGTCAGGCTTACCGGCGGCCTGCGGGACGCACGGTGACGAAAGTCTCATGGAGGCCCGGACTTCCCCCCACAGGGTCGGAGACGTTTCGGAGAAGGACGTTGTCGCTGGCCCCCTTTCCGTAGCATCGTGTCTGCGCAGGGACCTGCCTCCCGAAACCGTGAAGCATGAAGACGGCCTCGGGATGGATCTGATCGGTCACCTTGGCCCGGATGGTCTGGGTACCCTGAGAGGAGGATACCTCCACCCATTGTCCGTCTCGGATTCCCGCTTTTTCCGCCCCCTCAGGATGGATCCAGAGGACGTTTTCCAGGACCAACTCGCTGAGGATCGGGTTGTTTTGGGTGGAGACGTGGGTGTGTACAGCGCACCTTCCCACGATCAAACGAAAGGTCCCCTCAGGGGGGGGCTCTACGGGACGATATTCGGGGAAGGAGGGGTATCCGTTCTGTTCGAGCATGCTGGATCGGAATTCTATCTTCCCGGAAGGGGTCTTGAACTTGATCCCGTTCATTCTGTCCCACAGGATGGGTTCCTCCGAGAGGGAGACGAATCCCTTGGCGTCGAAGTCCTCTATCTTGATTCCCGTTCCCTCCAGCTGAAAGTTGAGGAGTTCCTCTTCGTTGCGGAACGGCAGGTAGTTCCCCACCCCCAATCGATCAGCCAGTTCCTTGAGGATGAGCCATCCGGGCATGGTGTCATAACGCGGAGAGACCGCCTGTCTCCGAAGGAAGAGCTGGGGTTTCAGACCACTGGCCACCTGAATGGAATCGGATCTCTCCAGGTAGATGGACTCAGGGAGGACCACATCGGAGATCCAGGCCGTCTCGCTGAAGTTGATGTCGATGCAGACGATGAAGTCCAATTTATGGAGGGCTGCCTTCATCTGATTTTGGTCCGGGATGGACAGGATGGGATCGAATCGGTTGACGATCATGGCCTTGATGGGGTACGGGTCCTCGTTGAGGATGGCATGCGGGAGCATCTGGGGGACCCCGTGTGCCGGATCGGGGAGAAGGAATTTGGGAGTTCCTACCCCGTCGAACCGTTCCGCCTTGGGCTTGGGTAGATCCAGATCCGTAAGCCTTCTGGGGGATTTTTTCCCGGCATCGCCTGGGCCCTTCTTGATGATCATGCCTCCGGGAGACTCCACAGCCCCCATGAGGCTGCTAAGGATCATGATGGAGCGTCGAAAATAGATCTCATTGGTGTAATGGGCTCCCCGATATCCGAAATGGAAGACAATGGAGGGTTTGGCTTCCCCCAACTCCCTGGCCAGCGAGATGATCTCGCCTGCGGGGATACCGGTCTCTCCCTCGGCCCACTGCGGGCTGTAGGGCTCCACAAACGCTCGCAGATCTCCGAGCCCAAGGACCCATCGATCCACGAACTCCCGGTCGTAGAGGCCCTCTTTGAGGATGACATGCATCAGGGCATAGTTGAGGGCCAGGTCTGTTCCCGGACGGATCATCCAGAAGCGATGAGCCTTGGTTGCGGTGACCGTCACCCGGGGGTCGATATAGGTCAGCTTGGCCCCCTTGGCCAGTGCCTCCTTGACGGCGTTGACGGCCTTGACCTCGATGGTCTCGAAGATGTTTCTCCCATAGAGAACGATGTGTTTGGCGTTCTTGTAGTCGAAGGTCATCTGGGCATCGGTATACCCGAACAGGGAACGTCCGGCCGTATTGACGGATCCCTTGCACAAGGCGTCGTGGGTGAAATGGTTCGGGGACCCGATGGCCCTCATAAAGGCCTTGCTGATATGGGTATTGAGGACCGTTCTCTCTCCAAAGACTATGCTTTGCGGGCCGTATGTGTCGATGATCTCTTTCAGACGATGGGCCGTGTAATCCAGAGCTTCCTTCCACGAGGCCCTTCTCCATTGTCCGGATCCCCTAGATCCTGTCCGGATCATGGGATATTGGAGACGTTCCGGGTCATGGAGGAGTGCCAAGCCGGCTCCGCCTCGTGCGCAAAGGGCTCCTTCCATGCCAGGGACATTGGGGTTGCCCTCGATCCACACCACATCGTCGTCCTCCACGACCACACGGATGGGACATCGGACCGAACACATGAAACAGAGGGAGAAGACCTCCTTCCGTTTCCCGGCGGCGGATGTTTGTTCCTTTCCTTCCATGGACTTACCCGAAGGAATCCGGGTAGTCAGGAGCTTCTCTACCTTGGCTTCGAGTTCGTCGATATCCACGGGTTTGATCAGATATTCCGTGGCGCCCAAGCTCATCGCTTCCCTGGCTGTCTCCAAGGTGGGAAAACCGGTGATCATCATGGCCCGCATCTGGGGTTGGATCTCTTTGAGGCGGCGTAAGAGTTCAACCCCGCTCATCTGCTTCAACTTAATATCGATGAGGGCGAGGTCCACCGCGTTTCTGCCAGCAAAGGCGATGGCGTCTTGTTCTTCGGTGAAGGTTTGAACTCTATGTCTGTCCCCGAGCAGACGTTCCACCAAGCTACATGCCTCAGGTTCATCATCGATGACCATGATGAGGGCCATCTTTCCCCCTCCTTTGTCTGCTTTTGAGACTCTCCTCTGAATCGATGAGGAGGGGTCAAGCCGAAGTATTCTCGCCCAGGATCCGTTGGACCTTGGCTTCCAATTCTTCAACATCTACAGGTTTGACCACGAATTCTTGAGCTCCCAGGGTTATTGCCTTCTGAGCCAGGGCCGGATAGGCAGTAAGCATTATGGCTTTGATCTCAGGGTTGTCCCGGTGGATTTGTTCCAGCACATCGAGCCCGGACATCACCTTCAGTTTGATATCCAGAACAGCCAATTCCACCGAATGAGACTTTGCGTGTTGGAGGGCTGCATGTTCGTCGGTAAACGCATGGACATTGTGACCCAATCCCACCAGGATCCTCTCCATCAGGTCACAAGCTCCCGGGTCATCGTCCAGTACCAGGATCTCCGCCATGATCCTTCCCCCTTCCTCCTCTTAGGCAATGATAGGCGTCTCGGTGGGGTGTATCTACCTCCGGGCCCTTTGGAAGTCTCCCCTTCCCATAGCGTCATTTGGTGCTTCGTCTGGGCCCATGGGATGGCATCGAGGACGTCTCCTTGGTCCGGGTGTCTCGAGCCCTTTGCTTGCGCGAGATGAACCGCTGCAGATTGTATGCGTCCGCCACGTATTGGCCGTAGCTCTTGGCTCCCATTAGCTTGGGGACACGGGGTGTGCGGATGATGGCCAACCAGGCGGACCCGTAAGGTTCTTTGTTGACCAGATAGGGCTGATCGATCACCCGATAATTGACCTTCACGACCTCCCCATCGATGGGTGAGGGGATGGTGAGTTCTTCTTCGATGGACTCCACCCGAAAGAGGGGCTCTCCCCGCCGCACCCGATCTCCTTCCAGGGGGGACTCCACATAAACGATTCGACCTAGGTAGCGGGCGGCGAAGTCCGTGAGGCCCACGGCCACCTCCGGCCTTTTGGCCACGTCGCACACCCAGAGATGGTTTTCCGTATACTTGAGCTCGGGCTCGATGAGCAGACAGGGATCATTGATCCATCGCCCGTAGGCCTCGAGATCCATAAGGCGGCTGAACCCTTTGGGTCTTATTGCCAGGAGCCAGCCCTCGAAATAGGGCGACCGGTTAATCAGCTCGGGCTCCTCGTAGAGTTGTTCGTTGATTCGAAGGATGGAACCACTGCAAGGAGAGGCAGCCCGGACCACTCCTTCACTGGACTCCAGGTGCACGATGTGATCCCCAATCTCCACCTTCTGCCCCACCATGGGGAGATCCACATAGAGGATGGGGCCAAGGTTGATCTCGGCAAACTCCGTGAGGCCCAAGATCACCTCCCTTTTTCTTATGCGCATCCAGAGGTGGTCCTCCGTGAACTTCAAGTCTTTTTCCACGAAGTACATCATGCCCCTCCGCGTTGGTTCTATGGATGGAGTGAGCTTGGTCCCTGAAAGCCCTATCTGTTTTTCAGGCTCTTTTAGGCGCAAAAAGGGTGCCAGTCTTCAAAAACTCCCGGAATCGGCGAGGTTACGAGGAGTTGGAAAAGTTCGGGGATCTTCAAAGGTAAACAGGTGGTGGTGGGAAAATGACCATTCCAGCGATATCGAGAAAATTGATTCGTGAAATCAGAAACTTACAAGGCTTTCAGGATTGAAATAAAAAATGTCAGAATTGAAAAACCATCTTCTCTTTTCCCCCTCCTTGGGGGGGATGGGGAAGAACGGGTTCGTTGGTTCTCTTTCCCGACGAAGGGGATATTGGATTTGAAAAAACGTAGGTTAAAGCGAAACTAACCTATTGTAATATGTTTAAACATTTTGGTTGCTGCACACCTGCTCAAAACTCTCCACAGTTCGGTGAAAAGCACCCCCTCCCCCCAGCTCCTTATGACCATCTCAGGGGTGTGTCCTCTTCTGGCCACCACACATAATAAATATTCTCCAGGTGACCTACTCTGTCTGGAAGAACCAGTTCCTTCCAAATTGAGTCCTATTTAAGGCAAACTCCTTTCAGCGTCTTTGTTTTACTCTTTTTTCTGCTTTTTTTAATGCTGCTCGAATATCTCCAATGCGGAAAGGTTTGGTGATAAAATCACATGCTCCTTTGATTAAGGCTTCTCTCGCACTTTCCAGTGTGCCGTAGCCTGTGATCATAATTACTTCGCTTTTTGGGCATTTTTCTTTTACTCTCTCCAGGAAACCCATTCCATTAACGCCTTCCATTTTCAGGTCCGTAATAAAAACATCAAAACATTTTTCATCCAACCTTTCTAAGGCGCTTTTGCTGTCAATGAACACTTCAACAATATATCCTTCATCTTCCAGTTCCGGTTTTAGCCGATCACCTACAATCGGTTCGTCATCAAGAATACAAACTGTTGTCTTTCTCATTGTTATCCCTCCTTTTTTCGATAGGTTGGTTTATGTTGGTTCTTTTGACTTGGTTTAAAAATTTCTCAAAATACCGATCGATATCCGTGTCACTTTTTAACATCACATCAAGCTGGCGTGTAAATCCAATTAGTTTTCCTATTAAACGGAGATCGTCAATCAGTTGTTCTTCGGTTAAATCGATTGCTCTTGCCGTCACCAAGTCTCCATTGATCTGTACCTTAAAGTTTGCTTGTTCCAGAAGCTTCATCAATAAAACCGCCCTTCTGGATCGGCGTGTTATCTCAGTGACACCTCCAGCAAAACGGAAGGAGATATAGTTGTTTTCGGGAGTGGATCCAATTGATGATTCAACTGCGGTAAAGTGGTAACCCAAGGGCATACTTAGATTGACATAATCGGAGCCGATAATCGCCAAGTTGACTCCTGGCAAATTATTTCCCATAATTTCCTCGCTTTGAGTTCTTGTCAAGCTAGACATAAGGCTCTTGAAGTCTACAGGTATTGGCTCTATGTTCCAGGTCTCGGGAGAACTCAATCCTTCCCAAATCGCTTTCATTGGCACAGAGGTAATTTGATCCGGTGTAATGTAAGTTTCTCCAGGTGTTTTTTCGGCTACTCCACCACCGATATCAATAATTAGCAGATCTAAGGGGATATCGGTTCTCAACCTTTTTCCACCTCGGCGGAGAAATGATCGAGGATCACTGCCGATTTGAACTAAAGTCTCAAAGGCCTTTTCATGCATGAATCTCATGATATCGTGGTAGGTTCGGCAGCCTTTTGGGGTAAAGTTCGGAGCCTGTGGGTCCGTGAGATAAAGAGGTGAAATCTTTCGTAATAATCTCCGCAACAACTGAAATTCAGGTGTGATCTCAAATTGAGGTTCTTCTAAGAATTGATGATGTAAAAGCTCCTCAATATAGCCCTCGTAAATCACGTTTCTTTCTGCATCCACTGTAACGACCTTATTGGGAACGAGCACCTGTGTAGCCACCTCCGTTCCCACAATTGTGGGCACTCTGAATTCACGGGCTACTGTGGCCATGTGCCCGGTGATTGTCCCAATATCCGTAACAATAGCGCTAGCTTGAGAAATAACCTTGGCCAGCCAAGGTGTTGCATAACGTGAAACCAATACAGCCCCCGTAGGGAACTTGCTTAGGTCGTCGCTACTATTAACTAGGAAAACAGGTCCAGCTCCTACTCCTCGATATGCAATGATTCCACGATCTTTGAGCAGGATACGATGACCCTTTATAGCCCTTTCGATGATCTGCCCCTTTCTCTTTCTCTTCCCGGACAGCTTGATCGGTCTCGCCTGAAGTATCCAGAGCCTTCCTTTGTCATCCAGGCTCCACTCAATGTCCATTGGTCTTTTAAAATACCGCTCCAAGATCAGTCCAGTTCTTACAATAAGCGCAGCCTCCTGGGGCGTTAGGCAGGGAGTATTTCGACGGCTTTTTGGAACCGGCTTGGCCGGTCCCCTTTCCATAGGAACATGCATCCATTGCTTTTCTTGAATTGCTTGATCCACAACAGGATACGGAGGCATCCGAGAAACCCGAAAGGTGTCTGCCGTGCTTTCACCTTCAACAACAACTTTTCCCAGCCCCCAACTCCCACTCAGAACACTTTCTGAGCCTTCGGGTTTATTGGGGTCAAGCGTATATAATACACCCGCAACCCGGCTTGGTATCATAAGTTGATATAGAACCGGCATCGCCATTTCCATATGAAAAAGATTCATCTGTCGCCTATACTCCAGACTTTCTGTATTGTACAGGCTCGCTAGCACTTTTTTAAATGCAGAGAGAAGTTCGTCCATGGGAACGTTCAAAAATGAATCATGAAGTCCTGCAAAGCTCAATTCGCCATCTTCTCCCACGGCACTGCTTCTAACAGAAAAGTATGCTTCCTGGTGGTTACCTTTACAAATTTTAGTGGCAGCTTGAAGAATATCTCGCCTGAGATCAGGTGGAATTTCACCCCCTAAAACCATTAGCCGGATTGCATGGGATACATGTTCAGCAGTTTTTTCTTGCTCCTGACAGGTCTGGATAAAGGAGTTGATTTTTTCAAAAAGATTATTATATGCCAAATACTCCCTAAATCCTCGTATAGTTACCACGAAACCGTCAGGCACATTGATGTCTGGAAGATTGATTATCCGAGAAAGGTTATAGGCCTTATGCCCGATCATATCCTCCATTCCATCTTCGACTTCAGTCAATTTGTATATTTTCTTGGTCTCACGAAAAACCATCTTCCCTTGTAATTCCATTTTTAGTTCTTTAGAAAATCTTTCAATGACTTCATATATTTCCAGGTATTTGTTCTTTGTCATAAAATTAAGATCATAAGCACTGCTTCGAAGAATTCTTTCCAATTCTTCCACGCTGTCTATTAAGTATTTTTTGTCGAATACAAAATCCCCTCCCATTTTGCTTCCCATATCAGCGATGAGTTCCATGGCAGCATTATTTTGTTTAAGGATGTTTTGGAATCGCACGAACAAATCTGAAAAAGGTATTTCCTCTTCCTTTTTCAGATTTAACAGTTTCAGAAGCTTCTGAAATGATTGTAAAATATTAGCCATTAGTGTGCCCCGGCTCGTTTAAAAAATAATCCAATAAGTAATCCAAACAAAATCGCTATTATAACACAAAATATACCATAAATTAACTCATGTTCATATGCCAATCGGCGCACTAATTCAATTATTCCTCCTTCCTTGACCATATATTCTTCAATATATCTATCTACAACATGGTTATTTTGTACTTGAATAACCATTATTTTGTATTTTCCTGGAGCTGTTGCTGACGGAAAATTGATTTTGGTTTCAAAATATTTTTTGCCGTCTTTTGTTGTTAGATATTTTATCGCGTCTGAGCGCTCACCATATAGATTCTCTGAACGCTTCAGTTCGATAAAGTTAGTAAATATCATCTCAGGATCTATATTATTAACATTGATAGATATTTCCTTCTTGAGATTTTCGATCCCAATACCGAATGAATTGCATATATCACTACAATTTAGCTTTTCGGGCAAGAGCAACATATAATAATAAGGAGCATTTTCAAGCTTGATCTTCGCCCGATTCATCCAAAAAGGACCGATTTTTCCCTTCATATTAAATATTGCCTTTTTCTGTGGTCCTTTTATTTCTACAATAATGTCCCGGTCCTCGGGGATGACCCCTGAAAGACGGACATCTTTTCCGGCAAATGATGCCCCTATTGTTAGTTCGCGAGGCACAATTTTCAGTGTGAACGATTCTGCGCGAAGGTCAATAGCATTTCCCAGTATGACCAACACGAGCACCGCAAAAGTTGCACGCCAAATTTTATCGATCATGGATCAGTCACCTCCATAGTAGGACAGGAGAAGATGAGGGTGGAGTAAGAGACCGAAGAGCATTTTGATCATGACAAGGAGAACGATAGATGCCAACAATATCTTAAGTTGATCTCCTTCCAGACGTTTGCTGACTCTAGCTCCCACCTGGGCGCCAACTGTCGAACCAATGAACAACAAAAGCGCCAGCATAAAATCGACCGTATGATTGGAGTAGGCCTGCATTATCGTTACATTTATGCAAGTGAAAAGGATCTGAAACAGGCTGGTCCCCACTACAACGTGCATTGGCATTCTGAGTAGATAAACCATTACAGGGACCATGATGAACCCTCCACCTACTCCCATAATGGCGGCTAATATGCCTACGAAACCTCCGAGGACTAAGGGGACGACTGGAGAGAGCACAATTCCCGATCGTTTGAAGTGTGTCTGGAAAGGAAGCTGCTGAACTATTCGTGCATAAACTGATTCTTTTTGCTTTGCTTTTCTGGTGGTTGTTTTTTGGGAGGATCGAAGACTATGCAGGCTTTCCAGAAACATGTAACTACCTACAAGACCAAGCATAACAACATAGGTAATTTTTATTAGGAAATCTGCATTCCCAATTTGCCTCAGGACTTTGATGATTTGAACGCCTACAGTTCCTCCCAAAACACCGCCGACCAGCAAAAAAAGCCCCATTTTAAAGTCAACATTCCCCAATCGATAATGAGCGTATGTACCGGATGCCGAAGCTGCCACAATTTGGTTTGAATCAGATGCAGCTGCTACTGTTGGAGGAATCCCGATCATTATGAGCAAAGGGGTCATAAGAAACCCACCGCCGACTCCGAATAGACCCGACAGCAACCCTACTAACAAACCTAAACCAATAATTTCGGGCAACAAAACACTATGCTGCGCGATTGGCAAATAGATATGCCAAGACATGTCCCCTCCTTTCCTTCGGTTGAATTCGTCCCGGTCTCTGTAGAAAAAGGAAATGGTGTAAGAGAATCGGCCGGAGGCTCTTGGGAATGGCGCGCAACTGGTCCAGCTTCGCCTTGAAGTAGAAAATCAGTTGAGGGTTCGCGTGTTGGAGGCTATCCAGGTGATCTTGGAGGAGGAGCTGAAGGCGGCGTTGGGTTGTCCGCCTTCGGCGGACCGGATCGTTCGAGGGCTCAATCCCGTCCTGGCAGGATTTGAGCAATGGTCTTGTAAGGCCTTTTTGGAAGAACACTACCTTATTGTGCTTCTCCTCTGTACCCACCTTTCCCTCTTGAAATGTTAGAAAAAATAATCTGCCTTATGCATTTCTATTCTTTTTACAGGCAGGAAGAAGGATTGTAAATGTTGTACCTTCTCCAACCTTGCTTTTTACAGAAATCTTCCCCCCATGTTTTTTAATAATACCGAAACTGACCGACAGCCCTAAGCCTGTACCCTTTCCCACTTCTTTGGTGGTAAAAAAAGGGTCGAAAATGTGAGGTAAGTCTTTCTCTGGAATACCCGTCCCTGTATCTTGTACTTCCACTCTTAATTTGTCATCGTCTTCCACAGTAGCTCGAATTGTTAGATCACCGCCATCTTCCATAGCTTGAACTGCATTTGTAATCAAATTTAGAAAAACTTGTTGCAGGCCTTGTCGATTTCCCATAATTTTCGGCAAATCGTCATCAATGTCTAAGTTAAGTCGAACGTTTGATAAAACGATATGATTTTCGGCAACTTGTAGGGTCTCTCGCAGAGCCGAAGCTAGATCTATTTCCTTATACCCAGAGGTCTCGGCCCTGGAAAACTCAAGAAGGTTTTTGACGATCTCGCTTGCTCTCAATGCCTGCTGGAGGATATCGTTTATTAACGCCGAGCGTCTATCCTCTGATATGTTTTTTCTCCCATTCAATACGTCGGCGGTGATTACAATGTTATTTATCGGGTTGTTTAATTCGTGTGCAATTCCCGAAACAAGGGTTCCCAAAGATGCTATCTTACGGGAATGTATAATCTGCTCTTCCCTGGCCTCCAGTTCTTGAGCCATTCGATTGAATGCTATGATTAGATGGTCCACTTGGCTTTCATTCTTCTTAGGTTGAGGAATAGGGCTGAAATCACCCCGGGCTACCTTTTCGGTTGCCTTTTCAATCATAGCAAGAGGTTTTATTACTTTGGTAGTAATAATATGTGCACCCATTAAGAACAACAGGAACATGGCCACCATGAAGAAAAGAGACCACTGGAGTGCATTTTGAGCGGTTGCCGCGATGGTTCGCCGCTCCTCGCGTAAAAGTACTTCCGTGGTATCAACCAATTTTTTCCCCGTCACCCTGATTGCTTTTTCTGTTTTGGTATCTGGAAATTTACCCCCGAGAAATTGGTCAAACTTCATCTTTGCTTTATATAGCTTTAGGACGTCTAATAGGTCATTGATTTTTGCGATAAACGTTTTTTCTGAAACTTGCTTTATAATTTTTGATATCAAATTTTTGGCTTGAATATAATGATATTTTGTTAATAAAAGGCTTTCTTGGTCACGATAAAGAAAATAGTTTTTTTCATATCTCCGAATTTCCAGTATATTCTCTCGTAAGTCTTCAACAAGTTCGAGATTAGTTAAAGACCGATTCAGTCCTTGGATTTCCAGATATATCACGGGAATATTTAGAAGGAAGATCAAAATTCCCAAATAAATGAAGAGTTTGAATTTGCCCTCTAGGGTTAGTTTTTTAGGCCAAAGCCACATGACTATCTTTTTGTCTTTTTGGATCGATACTATGAAATAAACAATAGCTTAGATAGCTGGCTTCCCCTTAGGATGTATGTTGCCATACCGTCCGTGGAAATCCGACCCTTCCGCCCGCGAGGCACGCCCAGAGATCAGGTGTAAGTTCGACATTGTTATTTATGGCTCAACGATTCAAATAGAGTTCTTGGGGAATTTAATCCTAGTACTGAGTGTCCACCAGGACAGGCATTTAAGTAATTGTCGACTGACAATACTTTGAGTTTATTATACAAGAGCTTTCGGAAGATTTCACTCATACCGTTCATGAGTGTTTGTATGGACATTAAATTGGTTTTGAGCGTGCCTGAACCCCTGATTTCCGTTTCCAGTATTGTTTTTATCATTCTTTGTAAATTTCTTAAGGGGGCATCTTGGACAATTTTAATATCAGATTTTGACAGTTACTGTCCCCCTGGACAGAAAATTCAAAACCTCCATCTACACCCTCGTGTTGATGGTCTGTTTAACCCCATCAAGCTGGTCTGGCTTTTCTTTTTCCCTCAAGCCATCTGCCAATGGAATATAATACATCTGTCATCGACGATTGTAAAATCCCAATAAGTAAGCGGTTGAAAATTCCCCAGGGGTAGGAGGTTATAGGGGGTGTGGAAATGACGTTTTTGTTACGATGAATTCACCTGTTTCCCCAATTTATCACCGTCTTCTCCGTTCACCCCTAAGTGTTCGGCCAACTCCTTGATTGTTAACTCTACGTCAGTCCTTGTCATCCTCAATCTCTCTCCGAAAGTGCGTGGACTCAAGGGGTATTTTTTGTTATTTGTTAAATTACCCTTTTGGAGCAGGAAAGGAGATTCGGTAGGAGGGTCTGGGCGAGAAACCTAGCAATCTCCGTACAAAACACTGGAAGGAACGGTTGAGGCTGAAGCACAAGACATTGACATCCATTTCACGGATTTCTCTTCATGGGGCTCGAAGGAGGTGCGGCTACATTCTTGACTCAAGAGGTGAGATGAAGGGGGAGTTGAACAAAGGATTAGAACGCCCGAGGAATATCTCTGGTCTTGAGAGGTTGACTCAGGGCTCTCATGTTTGGAGAGGAAAGGCCCCGCGGTTCGGATAGGTGGAACGGTTATGGGAGAGGATGTGCAACAATATTGGAAGGTCATCGTCGACACCATGATGGACGGCCTCCTGGTGGTGGATACGGAGGGGACCATTGTCTCCGTCAACCGGGCCATGGAGGAGATCACAGGGTACAGTCGGGAGGAGCTTCTTGGGAGACCCTGCACGATCCTGGACTGCGATATGTGTTTCACCCAGGACCCGCAGGGGAAGCGGATCAAGCATTGCGGTCTGTTCGAGAAGGGCCGTGTGGTCCGTCGCAGGTGCCGTCTCAAGAGGAAGGACAGCAGACCCCTTTATGTCCTGAAGAACGCCGTGGTCCTTCGGGACGCGGAGGGGCGGGTGATCGGAGGGGTGGAGACCCTGACGGATCTCACCGACCTGGTGGCCAAGGAACGGCGGATAGCTGAGCTACAGGAGGTCCTTCGGGCCGGGGAATCCTTCCACGGGATCGTGGGAAAGAGTCCATCCATGCAGGCCGTATACGAGCTCATCGAAAACGCGGCCCGATCCGAGGCCCCCATTATCATCTACGGGGAGAGCGGGACGGGCAAGGAACTTGTGGCCAACGCCATCCATAGACTCGGTCCCAGGAGCAAAGGTCCCTTGGTGAAGGTGAGCTGCGCTGCGCTCAACGAGTCACTCCTGGAGAGCGAGCTCTTCGGTCACGTGAAGGGGGCCTTTACCGGCGCGGACCGGGATCGGAGAGGGCGTTTCGAGGCCGCACACAAAGGGGATCTCTTCCTGGACGAAATCGGGGACATCCCCCTCAAGACCCAGGTGAAGCTCCTTAGGGTCCTTCAAGAGAANGAGATCGAACGCGTGGGGGACAACACCCCCATTAGGGTGGATGTACGCATCCTCGCTGCGACCCATCGGGACCTGGAACGGATGATCCAGGAGGGTTCCTTCCGTGAAGACCTCTTTTATCGGCTCAATGTCATCCCCATTCATCTTCCCCCTCTGCGGGAGAGGACAGAGGATATCCCATTGCTGGTCGATCACTTTGTAACGCGACTGAGGGCGCGTACGGAGAAGGCCATCCATGGGCTCACCGAGCCGGCCCTGGAGGCCCTGATGGCCTATTCATGGCCCGGCAACATCCGGGAACTCATCAATGTGCTGGAGTATGCCTTCGTGGTCTGTCAGGAGGATCTCATCGACGTCGCCCATCTCCCCCCACGGATCTGCGAAGGTAGAATGCGGGGGCCGGCATCCCCTCCATTGCCGCACAGTGGCGAGTCCCTGGAGAAGCTGAGGCTCATCGAGGCCCTCAAAAAGACCGGGGGACGCCGTGGAGAAGCGGCGAGGCTTTTGGGAATCAGCCGGGTCACCCTTTGGAAATGGCTGAAGAAGCACGGACTCCAAGTGGAGGCGATAATTCGGGATGTCGCGAGGGACAAGGAATAAGGACCGCCGGCACAAGTTGCCTCCAGAGGATAGGGGCTGGGATCCTTCCGAGGACCCCCGATGGACCCGTCTGATCCTCGACAGTGTGGCCGACGGTGTCTTTACGGTGGATCGTGAAGGCCGAATCACCTCCTTCAATAGGGCAGCGGAAAGAATCACCGGATTTTCCCGGGAAGAGGCCATCGGGCAATATTGCCATGAGATCTTCCGGGCCAATATCTGTTTCGAGGGCTGTCCACTGAAACGGACAGCCGAGACCGAAGAGAGCATCATCAACCTGGAGGTGAACATCCTCAACAAGCAGAACCAAGAGGTTCCAATCAGTATATCCACTGCGGTGCTTCGGGACGAATCGGGCAGACTCATCGGAGCGGTGGAGACCTTCAGGGATCTTTCCCTCATTCGCGAGCTCCACCAGGAGATCTCCAAGCGATATTCTTTTCAGGACATCGTCAGTCGAAGCGAGGCCTTTATGCGCATTTTCCAGGTCCTTCCGGACATCGCGGAGAGCGACGCCACTGTGTTGGTCCTTGGGGAGAGCGGCACGGGGAAGGAGCTTTTCGCCGCGGCCATCCACAACCTGAGCCATCGAAGAAAAGGGCCTTTTGTGAAGGTCAACTGCGGGGCATTGCCCGATACTCTCCTGGAGTCCGAGCTCTTCGGGTACAAGAAAGGTGCCTTTACGGATGCGCGCAGGGACAAACCCGGCCGATTCAAGCTGGCCGAGGGGGGAACTCTCTTCCTGGACGAGATCGGGGATCTCTCCTTGGGTACCCAGGTCAAGCTCCTGCGGGTGCTCGAGAAGAAGGAGTATGAGCCCCTGGGTGGAGTGAGGACAGAGCGTGCCGATGTGAGGATTGTGGCGGCCACCCATCGAGACCTGGAGGAACTGGTTGCTGAAGGGCGGTTTCGGGAGGATCTCTTCTACCGTCTGAACGTGATTCGGATCGAGATTCCACCCCTGAGGGAGCGCCCCGAAGATATCCCCCTTTTGATCGAGCACTTTCTGACGAAGCTCAATCGAAAGTCGGGCAAACAGATCAAAGGGATCTCTCCGGAGGCCATGAAGATCCTTTTGAATTACCCTTATCCAGGCAATGTGAGGGAGCTTCAGAATATCTTGGAACATGCCGTTATCCTATGCAAGGGGGTCGAGATACAGTCCTCTCATCTTCCTTCCTACCTGCCCAGACTCCAGGAAGGGGTCTCCCTTGAGCCGTCCTTAAGGGGGAAGGAGATCCTGCGGATCAAGGAGAGGGAGGCTCTCCTGGAGGTCCTCCGAAGACATAGGGGCAGGGTGGGAGATGCAGCCAAAGAGTTGGGGATCCACCGATCGACCCTGTGGAGAAAGATGAAACGTTGCGGGATCCACCGTGATTCGGTTGCGTAAAAGCAACAGTCGCAATTTTTCAACTTCCAAGGTCTGCCCATAAAAATAAGGGGTTTTTAAAAAAAGTTTCAAAAATGCAACATTTTGTTTCCTCCGTCCTTCCCATTTGGAACCTCTATAAAATATAGATAGTTGTTTTTATTGAAGGTTTTTCCTGTTGGCATCCTTCTGTCTTGTCCTTATGGCAGAGACGAAAAAGCGGGTTTCGGGGATGAAGGTGGCGGTGCCGAGGTATGGGGGCAGGATAGCTCCTCGGTTCGGGTTTGTGGAGGATGTGCTCATCGCCGAGGTGGATGAGGATGGAGTGCGTTCTGTGGAGGTGCTTCCTGCTGCCCGACGAACCCCTTGGGAGATCCCGGGGGTCCTCCATCGAAAGGGAGTCAGAGTGGTGCTCACCGGAGGAATTCATGGCCAGTTTCAGGCCCTTTTTCATTCGTTCGGCATCGAGGTCATCTGGGGGCTCATTGGAACCCCCGAGGAGGCCCTGGATGCCTATCTTTCGGGGAGGCTTGTGGCCGAGACAGAGCGGTGTCTGGGCCGGAGGCGGCACCGCCATGGAAAGGGACCTCGTTGGGAGTGAACCTCTGGGGATTTCGATCCGCTGGCCATACAGGAGTGTCGGGGAAAGGGGGGACCTCCGGGCAAGGATAGGGCCTGGGGGAGATTAAGGAGGTGATGGTGATGCCTGGATTGGATGGAACGGGTCCTCTCGGAATGGGTCCGGGGACTGGTTGGGGTCGCGGTTGGTGTTTTGGGTACCGTCCCGGT
>MTPG01000026.1 GCA_002010915.1 Desulfarculaceae bacterium JdFR-97
CAGCTCACTGGTATTTACGGGAAGCTGCACGAATGGAGGGGCTTTCGGGAAGACATTCCGGTGAGCCGGACGGTGTTGGTGGCGGAGTTTGCCGGGTATTTTGCGGCAAAACGGAGTAATGAAGGTGGTAAAGAGTAAGCATTAGACGATTTTCGGGAACTTAGGGACGAATACATAGATGGGGGAATGAAGGAAAGGCGCAGAGGGTAGGACCTGATAGGAAAAAATTCCTAAGGAATTTGGGAAACAAACCTCATGACACAGCAGAGAATTATGAGAGAGAATGGAGAAAATATGGCTGGGGCAGATGCCTTTTCAACCTGAACCTCCTCAATGAGCACAGCGAAGAGTGGAAAGGGGGAAATGCATGGTTGAGGGCAGAATCCTAACCGTGACGCTGGAGACGGTGACACCGATGTTTTTGGGTGGAGCGGATCCGCGGGGGACGCCAGAGTTGCGGGTACCGAGTGTGCGGGGGGGCGATGCGGTATTGGTGGCGGGCGCTGACCCTGCAAAGGTGTGAAGCTGACCTAGCACCCTGTCGGCATAAGATCCTGTTACTCATTTGAGGATACAGATCAAGGAGTCGCAAATGGACCCAAAACACCTATTTGTTTGCACAATCGGACCTGTGCAGACGTTCATCGCCGCAGCGCGAAGCAGTCGCGACTTGACATACGGTTCGCAATTACTCAGCGAATTGGCCAAAACGACAGCACGCACCATTGCAGAACAACACGGCTCGAGCCCGGAGGTGCTTGTCCTTCCCGCGATCCAAATCATGGACGATTTGCGACCACGGAGCTCTTTGAATGTGGCCAATAAAGTTGTAGCTGTCGTTACTGGAGATGTGAGAGCGTTAGCCGAAGAGATCAAGGCCAAGATTCACGAATATGTCGAACAAGAGCGTGCGGTCGTGCTTAAAAGCATATCTGGTCAGGTAGATGAAGACCTGATGCGGCGTCAACTTCATGACCTGATCGAATTCTACTGGGTTGCTGCTCCTCTGCCAAGTGAGGAACAGTATCTGGAGGTACGTGAGAGGTGTGATCAGGCACTTGCTGCCCGCAAGGTCACCCGCGATTTTTCGCAGTTCCCCGGTGTGCCGCGCTTCAAGTCGTCTATTGATGGTGTGCGCGAGCATGTGATGCTGGAAGTAGGGGATAAGCGCTCCGCAGCATCGATGGAAGTCCTGCGCAAATACGGTGCACGCCGAGGTGAGTTGTTGTCAGGCGTGGATTTGCTCAAGCGGTGGGGAACTCTCAGTGATTCACAGGGTTTCAAGAGCACTTCGCACATGGCCGCATTGCCGTTCATGAAGGGATTGGGCGAACAGGCTGAGAATCTGCGGCGGGAGTTAGTAGCGCTGTTTGAACGGCATGGTGTCACCGATGTGATCCAAGACTACAGTGTTGTGTTTTCATCCGAGGTGCGTTCGATGTTCTCAGATGAGCAATTGATCAAGAGACTAATCCAGGAACAAGATGGGTTGATCGGCCGCTACGCCGAAGAGTGCTGGGGACGTGAGAGGCGCAACCGCCGTCCTGCACCTTATTACGCACTATTGTTGGCCGATGGCGACAACATGGGCAAAGTATTGGATGAGCAAAAGACACCTGAGATGCACCGCATGCTTTCGCAAGCACTGAGCAACTTAGCCCTAGAAGCACGTAGGATTATCCAGGAACATGAGGGTGCCCCCGTTTACGTGGGAGGTGATGACATCCTGGCCTACTTACCACTACACACCGCACTGAAGTGTGTGGATGAATTAGCCGAACGCTTCGAGCAAGCCATGCAGGGTTTTGGGTTCAAGGCTGATGGTGAGACTATTATGCCAACTCTGTCGGCAGGATTGCTTATTGCCCACCACTTAGAGCCACTGAGTGAAGTGCTCTCTTGGCTGCGCAGTACAGAAAGGGATGCTAAGCAAGTGGACGGCAAAAATGCGTTGGCCATTAGCCTGGTTAAGCGCAGTGGAGTTGAGCGCCAAGTAAAAGGACTTCGCAAGGCGCTTATCGAACGTCTGAAGCAGATGGTGACCTGGTGGACAGACGGTACGCTGAGCAGAGGGACGCCGTATGAGTTCCAAGAGTTAGCGCAATCACTGGGAGATGTCCTGCCACAAGAGGCCCTGGTGGCAGAAGCAAAGCGCATTCTTGGTCGCAAGCGCGAGTCGCGAGGGCAAGAGGTTTCTGAAGAGGTGCGCAAGACCATTGAAGAATGGTTGACCAAAGATCAGGTCCCGCTCGCGCAACTGGCACACGAAATGATCATCGCTGCTGAGTTTGCGGACGCGAAAGAGCTTGCTAATCATCTGACCAAAACAAGGGGTAAAGCCGATGAAAACATGGCTCATCGAACCACGTGATCCACTGGTCTTCCGTGACGGTAAACCATTTACAGCTATTCCGGGTGCGCGCGCCGTTTCTATACCGTTTCCATTACCCTCCACACTGGCAGGCGCCGTGCGCACACGTAGCGGTAAGATTCAGCACAACTGGCACTTTCCAGCCGGGGATGAGCAGGCGATTGCCGATCTGCTGAATAAACAGGTCATCGGGCCGCTGTTATGCGCTGTGGGACCAGATGAGGTCGTCCAAGACCTGTTTTTGCCTGCCCNGCAGGATGCCCTGGTTTTGCAACGTGATCCATCCGATACCGTGCANGGCGATCTGGTGCCTCTCGTCCCGCGTGAATCTGATGCTGTGCAGACAAATCTCCCCGACGGGCTGCGTTTGCTCTATCCCACACAGCCCGCCAAAGCCAAACCGCACAAGAACGCGCCGGACTTCTGGTCCTGGGCGCAATTGCTGGATTGGCTGCAGACCCCACGCGAGGCGGAAAAGGTCGAACTTGCTTCGCTGGGACTCCGGGGCCTGGAATACGCTTACCGTACGCATGTGAGCATTAATCCCAGAACATCCACAGCGCAGGAGGGCGCGCTCTTTCAAACGGGTGGGCTCGAGTTCGTAATGGCAAAGCGTGATGATGGGTATAGGCATGTATGCTTGTCACAAACTCGCCAATTTGGCTTGTTGCTGACCACCGATGCGGAACTGAAGAGCGGCCCCGACTTTCTTGGTGGCGAGCGGCGGGTCGTGCAGTGGCGAGAAGCACAGTTTGATTTGCCCGGCTGTCCCGACGCCGTGCGCAGTGTAATCAACCAAACGAAGCGAGGACGCCTTATATTGGCCACGCCTGGCATTTTCGAGAAAGGCTATCTGCCAACCTGGGTGTGTCAGGCCGTGCCGGGCGTCAAGGTGAGAATTGTTGCGGCGGCCGTATCGCGTTATCAGAGCATATCCGGATGGGACTACAAGAAAGGAGAACCGAAGCCCTCGCGCCGTCTGGCTCCCGCGGGCAGTGTCTACTTTTTCGAGATTGAAGGGGATGAGAAGGGGATTGACGATTTTATAGAGGGGGCGTGGTGGAAGCCTATCAGTGATGCCGAGCAGGACCGCCGCGATGGCTTTGGCGTGGCCCTGGTTGGTGTATGGCCTGAGGTAGGCGAGGAGGTGCAATAATGCGCAAGCGAACACCACGTAATCCGGTTCCCGTTCCCAATGTTAAGCCGAAAGACGACCTGATGTACCAGGTACGTCGCTATAAGGTCATCACCCCCCTATTTGGCGGCGGTGTCCAGCCAGGAAAACCCGACCCGGTGACTATTGTCCGCGGCACAGAAATTCGCGGGCAATTGCGTTTCTGGTGGCGTGCCACACGTGGCGGCCAGTTTAATGGCGATTTGGACGCCATGCGCCATGCGGAGGAGGCCATCTGGGGCTCGGTAGCGGCGGAGGGGAAGGCGGGGCCATCGAAAGTGACCGTGGAGGTGATTGAATGGCGGAGAGGGGAGGAATGGAACCGTGTTCCTAGGGGACGGGGACGGCTGGTACACATTGCCCATCCGTCTTCTCGTTACAGTTACGTTGCTTTTCCTCTTCGCGAAGAGCAGGGCAGCGTTTGGCAAGATATTGAATTTACTTTGAAGATTACGTACCGCCGCAGGGATGAGAATGTTCAAGTGGCGGGACACAAGCTCTCTCTCGCCGATGAGTTGGAAGCGGCCTCCTGGGCCTGGGAAACCTTTGGTGGCATCGGGGCACGCACACGTCGTGGCTTCGGTGCTCTACACTTGGTTGATGTGGATGGAGAACCTCAGTCTCTGGTTCAACCTGACCGGATGCGGCGGCACATATTGGATAACCTGCGTAAATACGTAGTTCAAGGCTCATGGCCGGATGGTGTCCCACATCTGAGACAAAACATGCGCTTTGTTGTGACAAGTCGTTTCAGCGATGCCGACTGTGCATGGAAGCATCTCTTTCAAAGCTTGGAGAAATTTCGCCAAGCCCGCTGGCCAGATGCCCACGGAAGTCCGTTTGGGCGCAGCAAATGGCCTGAACCGGACGAGATTCGTCGTTTTACCAATATGCATTCTCCAGATCATAAGCCTACACATCCGGTGCGAAAGTTCCCACGAGGGTATTTTGGGCTTCCCATTGTGTTTCAGTTCAAGGATGAAGAGTCGGGCGATCCACCGAAAACGATACTTGAGGGCAGAGAGGTCGAACGCTTCGCCAGCCGCCTCATTCTGCGCCCCCTAGCCGTCCAGAACGGCGCTGTCGGTCTTGCTGCCGTGCTGCAGGGACCGCAAGACCCACCTGGTGGTTACGTACTCAAACGGCAACAAGATGGCGCAGTAATTGCCTCCGTTGATGCCAATCTGACTCGGAAGGAATCTGCCCAAATCAAACCATTAGACGGAAAAACGGATGTCATTGAGGCGTTTCTGACTATGCTGCGCAAGTCATAAACGTAGGATTCCTACAGTAACTGACCATTTTCCAAAGGAGTCGATCGCCATGAAAGCCAACCTTCTTTTCCTTCATGCACTTTCCCCACTACACGTAGGTACCGGCCAGGGCGTGGCCGTGATCGACCTGCCTATTGCCCGTGAGAAGGGAACTGACATCCCCATCGTACCTGGTTCTAGCGTGAAAGGCGTGTTGCGCACTGCCTGCGAAGATGAGGATATACGCAAGAAGGTATTTGGCCCGGAGACGGGCAATGCCTCTGAACATGCTGGTTCGGCTCAATTTACTGACCAGCGCCTGGTCTGCCTGCCGGTGCGTAGCCTAGCTGGCGTCTTCGCCTGGGTGACTTCTCCATTCATGCTTCAGCGCTTAAAGCGCGACGCAGAGACAGCCGAAATCGATGTCTCTCACGAAATTCCTGAAGTAAGCAACGAAGAAGACTGCTTCGTGCTCAGCGAGACGATTTTGAAGCTACCTGTGGACGGGGCAGACCGTATCGTATTGGAAGATGTAATCTGCACTCCTCAGACCAACGAGGCTGCAAAAAGTTGGGCACAGTGGCTGGGCAAGCATCTGTTCGAACACAAGGAGTGGCAGAAGACGTTTGCCCAACGCTTCTGCATCGTGCATGACGACGTCCTCGGTTATCTGCTCGATGTGGGCACAGAGGTCACAGCACGTATCTGCATAAATGATGAGAAAAAAACTGTTGCTCATGGGGCGCTTTGGTATGAGGAGTCGCTGCCTGCAGAGAGCGTCCTAGCAGGGTTGATGGTTATTGATCCCGTCGAGGCCACCGAGTACGAAGTGACGCAGACCATCAAAGAAATCATGGCGCAACCATTGCAAGTGGGAGGGAACACCACCGTGGGCCGTGGTCTGTGTCGTATGGTAATGGTTTTGGGAGGGGCATGATGCAAACGTTACAGCAGATATACGCGGCTGACGTCTACGATAAAGTGAGTAGCGTCAAAGATGATAAACGTATCGACCATAAGAAGTATGGTAGCATGGCGCACAAACTACCCGTGCTGGTACGTCAAAGTGGGCTGGTGCAGGCACTGGCTTTCGTATTGACTCGCGGCGAAGATGCGCACAAGCGGCTCGTCAATGATCTGGCCCAGACACTAGACCTCGACGACGATGAAGCGCTGTTTACAACTGCTCGGCAGGCTGATTTGAAAGATTATATGTGGCTTACCCGCCGTGCCCTGGTCGCACTGTCATGGTACAAGCGCTTTGCCGAGTCTGTACTGGGTGTGAAGGTCACGGATAAAGGAGAAGGGCAATGACGCGAAAGGCAAGACGCCAGGTGCTCGATAATGTCCGATTGAGTAGTGTACGCCACCCACATGCAGGTTTGTGGCTGGACAAATTTCTCAGGGAACAGGTGCCGCAAGGTGGAGAGGGATCGTTTCGAGGACATTTCGCAGATGTGGCCGACATACCCATCGTGTCTGACTACGAAGCCTTTTTCAAGCGCTGGAAGACGATGCTCGAGACGGCAGGGGCTCAGTTGGCTGTGGCACATACCAAAGGGCGGCTAGCTGTTGGGCTGGGTGCGGCCAGTGTGTTGGAAAATTCCATCGCGATTCATCATACCTATGGGGTGCCCTATATTCCAGGGAGCGCATTGAAAGGTTTGGCGGCACACTATGCTAGCAGTCGCCTAGAAGACGAACGCTGGCGCAGGCTTAAAGGTGGCGAGGCCCATCGGATTGTGTTTGGGGATACGGAGTGGGCTGGATATGTGAATTTCTTTGATGCGCTTTACGTTCCCAAGAGTGCACCACGAAACAAGCCGCTGGAGCTTGATGTCACAGCCGTTCATCATCCCTACTACTACCGTGGCGAAAATTTTGCCCCGGCTGACTGGGATAGTCCGACGCCTATCTCGTTCGTGAGTGCTCGTGGGGATTACTTGGTGGCTTTGCATGGGCCGGATGAATGGGTAGAGACTGCTTTCCAAGTATTGGCCCTGGCCTTTGAGGAGTATGGAATCGGGGCGAAGACATCCAGCGGGTATGGGCGGATGGAGCTGGAAATCTCGGGAGCTCAAGAAGAAGAGACACACTCTGAGACGAAGCCGGAAGAAAGTGGTGAGGTGGAACGCTTTCGCCAGCAGCTAGCGAGCATGGCCACCAAGGATGTGGCCGGACAGATCCATAGTGTTTACCAAGCATGGAAGAACCTCGAAGCCAGTCTTGAAGTCAAAAAGGCGATCGCACAAGCCATTTTGGACAAAATCGAGGAGGCGAAGCGGACGAAGAAGACATCCAAGAAGGCATGGTATCAGGAATTGGTCGCTTATGTGAAAGGTGCTTCGGCAGGCGACGAATAGACTGTGCGACTGGAGACCAGTTGGTGGATGGCGAGACGACGGATGTGACTCCCGTTTTTGCGGGAGTCAATTGATGGAGAAAGGATGGTCGCTGGGGAAGAAGCACAAGATCGGACATGTAATGGTGGAACGTAAATGACCTTTTTGGTGGTGAAAGTTCGGCAGCCGTAAGGCCAAAGAGGAACTCATGGGTAAAACAGCGATTATCCTCCTCGTCGGGGAGCAACCAGCACCCAACCTGCTGCCCACGCGTTGGCTTGAGCCTGATGTAGCAGTGCTAGTCCACACTGATCGCACCGCTCGAGTGGCTGGAAATTTGAAAGCTCTCCTGGATTGTGACTATCATGTGTACCTGTGTGAAGTGCCCCCCTACAATATTCTTGGTTGCCAACAAAAGATGGAATCATTTCTAGCCGACAACTTGTTAGGCTATGACCTTGTCTTCAACTTGACAGGTGGAACGAAGCTGATGGCATTGGCCGCTTTGAACATTGTCCGTGCCTGTGATTCTCGATTTGTGTATTTCCGGACAGAAGGTAACTGTAGTCGCTTATATCACTACAAACTGGATGACCATGAGGTCCGACAAGAGAAAGTCGAGGACCTGACAGCTGCAATCACTTTGGATGACTATTTGCGGATGTACGTGGGAACGTATGAGACCGGAGGGCCACGAAATGAATTCGAGAGCCGGGTTCAAGAAGTTTTGCAAATGGAGCCCCAACTGGAGGTGCTGTGGAGTGTACGGCCACAAGATCTGGTTGCCTTAGAGATCGACTTTGTCGTTCGCTTGGGCAACCAAGTGGGGGTGGGAGAGGTGAAGACCAGGGGAGCCAAATCGGGCATTGATCAGATAAATGCTGTAACCGACCAGCGGTATCTAGGGACCTATGTGCGGAAATTCTTGGTCTCAGGCAAACAAGTGGACCGGAATAACAAAAACCTAGCCAAGGCTTATTCAATTGAAGTCATTGAACTGTCGAGCTTCACCAAATCTGGCATGTTGAGCGCGGAAGACAAGCAACGGCTTGTTCAGGCTGTTATCACTGGACTTGGACGTACTTCAAGTCAGAATCCTGCATGACCGGCCGGGCAAAGAGGAACTTCGACCATGGGCACTTACCACCTCATGGGACTGGACCGATCGGCTGGTGCCGGCATAGGAGTAGCCTACCGGTACCAGAGCTGGAATGCTGGCGACCAGTGTTTCTTTGCTCGTTGCGGCGAAGTGAAACAACAGCAGGCTGGCGAGAAGGTCGGCGATATCCAGATCATGCTTCTGTTCACGACTAAAGTGCTGGATGGGGAAATTCCAGCCTTTAACTATCGAACAACTTGCCCGGAAAGAGCCATGGATAGAGATGGAGACGCTGTCCTTGCGATAAATGGTTCTGTCATGCTGATTTTGCAGAGGTGGTGTGAATGATCCTCCTTAACTTTTCTCACCCCTTCACCCCCGCGCAGATGGAACAGGTCGAAGCCCTTACCGGCCAAAAGATCCAGCGGGTTGTACATATCAAGAGTCAGGTCGATCCTCAACAACCGCTTGTTCCACAGGTCGTTGCCTTGGCCGATGAGGTAGGTCTGTCGTCCACCGAATGGCAGACCCTGCCGCTTCTCATCAATCCGCCCTCCCTCCATTGGGTGGCGGTGACGTTACTGGCGGAACTTCATGGTCGGTGCGGTTATTTTCCGGCCCATGTTCGGATGCGTCCGGTTCCTGGGGTGGTCCCACCCCAGTACGAGGTGGCCGAGGTGCTGGACCTGCAGGCCCTACGGAATGCGGCCAGAGAACGAAGGTAGCCCTCTCGGGTACGGAGGTATGCTNTGAAGACCTACCGCAAAGAGCTNTGGTTCCATGTGCCCGGACGCCGGGCTTTCATCAACATCACGCCAAAGGTTGAAGAATGTCTCCGCGAGAGCGGAATCAAAGAAGGCCTGGTGCTGGTCAACGCGATGCACATCACGGCCTCGGTATTCATCAATGATGATGAAAGGGGGCTGCACCAGGACTACGAGGAGTGGCTGGAGGGGTTGGCTCCCCACGAGCCGGTCGAGAACTACCGCCACAACCGCACGGGTGAGGACAACGCGGATGCCCACCTGAAGCGGCAGATCATGGGCCGGGAGGTGGTCGTGGCAGTGACGGACGGGCGGCTGGACTTCGGCCCGTGGGAGCAGATCTTCTACGGTGAGTTCGACGGAGGCCGAAGAAAGCGGGTTTTGGTGAAGATTATCGGGGAATAGGGGCGACCTCGATTCTCTTTAAGTCGAACGGCCTAGCCTCTGTGAGGTAGAGGCATACGGAGGGCGGAGAAGTAAGTACCAAAAGAGAGGTCGATATGCTCAATTATACAGGACACTATCTGATAGACATAGGCATCGCTGCGATCACGGCTTTCGCTGGGAAACGCAACCCGAAAGAATTAACTTCGCGAGATTTAGACGCAATAGCAGATTATATGATTGAGAATTACATTGTGGATCCTTTAAAATCCTTTCTCACAGTGGTCTTCCCTAATTCAGGATTTACCAACCCTGCGTTCGAAAAGCATCCCGAAAAACGCAAAGCCTATGCTGAGAAGGTTTTAAGGGCATATCGCCCCGGTACTCCGGTCCTTGATATCCCTTGTATCTTCACCAGAAAACCTGCAGTGGGGCTCTCACTAGACACCAGAGACAAACTGGACTTGGGACGAGCCTTTCGTCAACACGTGCCTCTAACTACTGGTGAGGGGATTGTCAACTTCCATCCATACGGCAATGCAGGCCTACCGGTGTCGGGAGAGGCTCTTTTAGCCATCCATGCCTTTCCTCTGGGGTGTGCCAAAGTGGGAGGGCGCTTGTTGGCTGTGCACGCTGATAATCCTCAGTTTACCTACCGCTTCGCCAAGAGATTTCTTCACCAGAACCGCAGAACGATTCACGCTGTTCAGTCGATTGGAGGCAAAAAGATTCCAGAGCCTAAGTATCGAGCCACCACTTTGCTTATCCAAACACTATTGGAAATAGAAGAGGAGCTTCAATGGGAGGAAGAACTCATTCCTTCTTCCATCACTGCATATCACCTGAGCAATAGCGGTCAGGGGGTAAAATTAGATATTTACCAGCTCCCTTTGGAGATTACCGACTTTTTGATAGCCGTTAGAACACCGGAGTATAGAGAGGGTTGGGATGCAATATGCCGTCGAGGATGGGAAATCACTCGTCCTAAGCGCAGGAAAGACGGGACACAAGAGCAACGAGAGCCTACTTATAATGCGTTTTATGAGGACTTATTTCATCTTCCTGATGGGGCAGCAAGCTTTATACGTACCTATTTTCTGCGAATCCCCAAGCAGACTAAGAGAAAAGGAGATCCCAGGTCCACATACTCCTTAAAGCAAGAGGCCAATCTAGTTTCCTGGAAGCTTACAGATTTATTCCTGAGGAGGGTCGTAAAGATGGAGAAAGCGCGAATAGAGTATATGCGAAACCTTGGTGACACATTGGCTGATTACATTGTCAATGACAACGACCGCCGTTTTTTCCATGTGTTCCTTACCGCCAGAAGCTATGGTGATCTACGAACGGCGCTTATCAAGGCCAGCCATAACCGTATTAAACGAAGACAGATGCCATTGATTACTTTTGATCAATTTATTGCCATATTTGAGGAAGGGGAAGAAATACCGCGTAGTGACTGGCGACTGGCTCGTGATCTAGTGCTCATCAGAATGATAGAGCGCCTCTATGCTCAAGGTTGGCTCCAGGAACATGTAGAAGAACTTCCTGAACCTGAGGTTGAGACGTCGGGAGAGAAATAGTCAAGAGCTTCCGGCAATCTCAAAATCCAGATCCAGGAGGTGTGCTATGGCGTTTATAACAGGCTTATTGCTGATCGATGCCCCAGCTTCAGCGTTAAATAATCTCGGCCAAATACCCGGTGCCCGCACAGATAACGCCGTGGGCGTCAAGTTTATTAGAACCCGGGAAGGAGCCTATCCTTATGTATCCGCTCAAGCTTTTCGTTACTGGCTCCGGTCTACTTTGGCAAAAGGGCCTTGGGGATGGAAAGTTGCTCCCGTTTATCGAGAAGAAAAGGTGGCTTACACTGATGCTAATCCCATCCGCTATTGGGATGATGATCTCTTCGGCTATATGAGGGCTCCGTCGAAAAAAGCCTCTGCTATGGCTTTAAGAGAAGCGGATAAAAAGCGGGAAGCTGAAACTCCTACAACCGATACAGTAACTCGGATCTCTCCTTTCCGTGTCAGCACTTTGGTTTCCATTGCTCCAGTCCACATTGTAGACGATTTCGGAGTGATGGCCCGCCACGAAGGTGACCCTGTGCCCTTTGAGCACCAATTCTATCGGACAACACTTCAAGGGATTTTCTCTTTAGATCTGCATGCAGCGGGAACTTTTTCTTGTCGCGATAAGACGGGCTACCGGAATTTGGATGCTGTGAGAGAAAAGGAAGCGGAGGAAGTGGGCCTAGAGAAATTGGAGAGCGAGAAGTCCTATCGCTTACCCTTGGAGGAACGAATTAGGCGTGTAGCGGCTCTACTGGAAGGGTTGGCACATCTTGAAGGGGGAGCGAACCTCGCTCGCCATTATACCGATGTCAACCCTGACATTGTATTCGTAGTCGTCACTAGAGGCGGGAATCACATACTTGGACACATTATTGGCACAGATCAATATCATCATCCTGTTATCAAAGTCGAGGCGTTTCGAGAGATTTTGGAAGTCTTTGCTGACGATATCCTATCCAACATTTATGTAGGCTGGGTAGGAGGTTACTTAGATGAAGAGCGTGCTCGGTTTGAGGAAGCTTTATATAAACAATTAGCTCCTTGGGCCGAGAAAATTCTGATATATAACCCTCGCAAAGCTTTCCAGGCACTGGTTCGAGATCTTCAGAAAAACCCCGATTGGTTGGCATAGGAGGTTGATATGCATGTACTAAAAGTCATAGCGGAGGGTTTCACCACTTCCTTCCGCTATCCCCACTTTATGCACGAAGTCCAACCAACCTATGAAATGTCCCCACCGGCTACAATTTATGGACATATCTGCAGTGTACTGGGGGAATGGTTCGATCCCAAAGGAGTGCAGTTCGCCATCCATTTTACCTTCCAGGCCCGTTTTAAAGATGTAGAGCACATTCACTTGCTCGGACGGGGAAGAGGTAAGATGCATGACACATTCCCCAAGGTTCTAGAAGGAGAGGTTAATCCATTCACCAGAGAACTGCTGTTCCGTCCCAAACTTGTACTTTACATCAACCGCCCCGAATGGGTTGATGCCTTTCGTAGCCCTCGCTACGCTGTTGCCCTGGGACGCTCTCAAGATTTATTTACTTATAGACAGGTCAGTGTAATAGAAATTCAGCAAGCCGAGAATGCTTATTTCGAGCACACTCTCGCACCTTACAGCTTTGCAAAGCGCACTGCCAGGGGCATTGTGGTCCTCATGCCCCGATTCCTGGACTACCGGCACAGCCGTTTTCCCACCTTTGATCGCTATGTAATCCTTCGTGGGAGGGTTCACACAAGTGAATTCCTGCGCTTCGAAGGGGAGCCACCTGTGCGATACTGGATAGACCCCACCTCTCCTGTCATCAACGGAGATCATTTGGGCCTGGCATTTCACAACTGGGTGGAAGAGGATGAAAGCCCCCTCTGTCTGGCCCGTATGGCTTGACCAGATATGGGCAAAGAGTCCCGTGGGTGAGGCATCCGAAGGCGAAAGCCTGGCCAACCATACCTGGCAGGTACTTTCCCTGCTGGCTGACTTGGTCCGATTACGTCCTGCCCTTCCAGTGCAAATAGGGTTTCCTCGGCTGTGGCACCTCCTTTTTTGGGTGATATTCCTCCATGACTGGGGCAAGACTGCTAAGGCCTTTCAAACCGTCCTCAGAGGTGCCTCAGGTTGGGTTCACCGCCATGAAGTCCTTTCCCTTGTGTTTCTTCATTGGATTGAAGAAGGGTTCACGAAGGATGAAATCTCATGGGTAGCTTCGGCAATTGCATCGCATCATAGAGATGCAAGGGAACTCAAATCTTTATATCCCCTCATAATTCCCTCTGAAGATGACCCTTTAAACAGGCTGGTTCAGGAGCTCGATGAAGATGCGGTGCGTGGATTGTGGCTATGGCTCAATAAAGCTGCCGAAAACTGGATAGAGTCTCTCACTCTAAAATCTGTTGGGGTATCAATGCCTCCTCTTCTGCCCGAAGGCGAAGCTGTACGATCTGTTATGGACCGTCCGGTGGAACTAATACGCTCTTGGTTGCGTTGCTATTACAGACTAGTAAAACGCCTGATGGATAGTCAGGAGAAAGCTCTAACGATAAGCGGTCTTCTCCTTCGTGGTTACCTGATTCAAGCTGACCACGTGGCGTCTGCCCATATTGTTGAGATTAAGGCTCCTGAGTGGAAAGTATCCAAAACATTTGCTTCAAAGGGCCTGGATTGGGACAAGCTTTACAGACATCAACGCAAAGCTGCGCAAACTGACGGATCAGCTTTCCTAATAGCACCAACAGGAAGCGGGAAAACTGAAGCAGCCCTTCTTTGGAGTGAGCATCAGGCTAAAGAAGGGCATGGAGCAGCTCGCTTATTCTACATCCTTCCCTATCAAGTCAGTATGAATGCGATGTTCAAAAGGCTTCAAGAATACTTCCCCGGACAAGTGGGGTTAATTCATGGCCGAAGTACGTTGGCTTTGTATCAGATATTTATGGAACAAGAGTATAGTCCTGAAGAAGCCACTCGTATGGCTCGTTGGATGCGCAACTTAGCCGTCTTAAACGTGTATCCAGTTAGAGTTCTCAGCCCTTACCAAATGCTCAAAGCAGCCTATCAGCTTAAAGGCTACGAGGCTATGCTGGCTGATTATGCTGATTCTCTCTTTGTTTTCGATGAAATCCATGCCTATGAACCCAGCCGACTGGCGATGATTTTGGAAACCATCCGTTATCTAAGGGAGAATTTTGTATCTCGTTTCTTTGTAATGTCGGCTACTTTCCCTTCACCCATACGCGAGAAGCTAAAGGCCGTGCTCGGCGTTTCAGAACCGATTACGGCCTCGGAGGAGTTGTTTAAGAATTTTGTCCGACATCGGCTTTTCCTTTGCCAAGGTGACCTTTTAGGCAAAAAAGGCCTGAAAAGCATTATTGAGGCCTTCCAAAAAGGCCAATCGGTACTTGTAACTTTCAACACCGTCGGAAGAGCCCAAGAGGCTTATCAAGCTCTAAAGGGTCTCCTGCCTAATGTCTCAGAGAAAGACTTTGTTCTCATTCATGGACGCTTTAACAGCCGAGATCGCTTGAGGAAAGAAAAAGAAATTTTGGAAGCTACAGATCTAAACACGGTTCGGCGCAGGCCTTTGCTGGTGGTCTCTACTCAAGTAGTGGAAGTCAGCTTGAATATCGATCTAGACGTAATATTTACTGATCCAGCTCCACTAGAGGCCTTAATGCAGCGATTCGGACGGATAAATCGTAAAGGGAGGCTTAAGGATTTAGCTAGTGTTTATGTATTCACGGAACCGTCCAATGGCCAGGGCATATACGAAGATAACCTGGTACAAGGAGCCTTAAGAGTGCTAGAGCGCTATGTTGATACTCGTGCTGTTAATGAAGCTTCTGTACAAAGCTGGCTTGATGAGATTTACACTAGACAAGTTTTGGAGAAATGGATCAGAGTTTATAAGAAGACTGCCCATGAATTCCGCACTATTTTCTTGGAGCCACTGAAGCCCTTCGACTCTGAGCCACGCTTAGAAGAAGAGTTCAATAGGCTTTTCGATTCCTTAGAGGTATTACCTGCTTGTCTGAAAAAAGAGTATGAGACTCTAAAGGATAAGAACCTTTTGGAAGCTTCTCAACTACTAGTGCCCATCTCGTGGAGACGTTGGTATCAGATGATAAAGGCCAAGCGGGTAATATCTGAAGAAGGAGAATGGCCTAAGGTGGTTGATGTACCTTACTCGGAAGAATGGGGGCTTGACTTCAGGAAAATTTGAACTTTAGAGAACGCTATGCTGTTGGTATTCCGCGTCAATTTTCTTGGACACGGAGGCGAGAAAGTCGCTAGCCTTGGGTTTGGTGAGGGCACTCCTCTCTGGAGATGGGACACGATTTCTTGGGTCACTCGCTAGGGAGTAAGAACCATTTGGCCATGATATTTTACAAATAGTTCTATTTTTTGTAAGATAGGTTTTATGATTAGGCATAGGGAGGTATTCGACAGGATCGATCCCTACGTGGATTCCCCTGAGGCCATCATCATCACCGGGATGAGGCAGACGGGGAAAACCACCCTTCTCAATCACTTTTATCAAAAGATCCACTCAAAAAACAAGCTTTATCTGGATCTTGAAAACCCATTAAACAGGCGATACTTCGAAGAAGNGAACTATGAGANGATCAAAAGTTCCCTGGAATTTCTCGGGTTGGATCTNAGCCAAAGGGCCATTGTATTCCTCGACGAGATTCAGTTTGTCAAGAATCTTCCATCGGTTGTCAAATATCTGATTGATCATTACAAGGTGAAATTCTTTCTTACAGGTTCGGCCAGTTTTTATCTTAAGAATCTCTTTACAGAATCTCTTGCGGGCAGAAAGTATATCTTCGAGCTCCATCCGTTAACCTTTAAGGAATTCTTGGTTTTCAAGGACCTTTCTCTCAGGATACCCGATGATCCNCAGAAGGTGACGTTTCCAATTTACCAAACCCTGGCTCCTCTATATGAGGAGTATATGATGTTCGGGGGTTTCCCGGCTGTGGTCCTGAAAAAGACGGTCGAGGAAAAGAAAAGAACACTTGACGACATCTTCTCTTCGTACTTCCAGCTTGAGGTGGTCCAGCTTGGTGATTTCCGGAGAAACGAAGTCATCAGGGACCTGATGCTGCTTCTCGTGGAAAGGATCGGCTCAAAGCTGGATATCAGCAAGCTTTCACGAGAGCTTCGAATATCCAGAGTCACGGTTGCGGATTACATCTCCTTTTTGGAGGGAACTTACTTTATCCAGAGGATTAGACCCTTCACCAGGGGAAGAAATTCGGAAATAAGGAAATCTCCAAAGGTGTATCTCTGTGACACGGGGCTTGCCAATCAACTTGCCCGGCTGGACGAGGGGAGGCTTTTCGAGAACAGCGTCTTTCAAAACCTTAGGCCAAAGGGTACCTTGAATTACTACCAGAGGAAGAGCGGTGTCGAGATAGACTTCATTCTGAACAAAGAATATGCGTACGAGGTCAAGGTGAACCCTACGAATTCTGATCTGAGAAAGCTATCCGCCCTTGCTGGCCAGCTCAAATTGAAGGATTACAGGTTGGTATCGAAGGACTACTCCGAGCTCGAAAACATCGTTTATGCTTTTACTCTGGGCTAGTTTCGATCAGATCGGAGTCCATGGGTGTCTCGGGGCCTTAATGGTGCCATATTGGATCCTGTTTTATGGCGGGGAGTTGGGTTTTGGGTCTTGGGCCGTCTTGTTTGGATTTCCGTATCACCGGTGGGACAAAGATGCAAACCGGACATATCGAGAAGGAGGATGATATGATTTTTTCGCAAATGTGCCTGGATTCGGGACCATTTTTCGAGTTGCGAAAATTTTGGGCTTTTGCTATTCATATTTCCCAAATTTTTTGCCCGCTTAAGGTGCTGTTACATGACTTGTCCCGATGAGGAGGGAACTGAAAGATACCACAAAAAGCCACCACGCTATGGTTATTAACAGGTTACATGACTTGTCCCGATGAGGAGGGAACTGAAAGTGATAGTCCGCAAAGGACCACCGATTCCCTGCCGTGTTACATGACTTGTCCCGATGAGGAGGGAACTGAAAGGTTGGGGAAGTGGATTATATCCTCAAGTCTCAAGCGGTTACATGACTTGTCCCGATGAGGAGGGAACTGAAAGGCGGGTACAAGATCCGGGTCATCTCCACTCCCAACGGGTTACATGACTTGTCCCGATGAGGAGGGAACTGAAAGTTTTGCGCTCAATGACACTCAACTTTTCCGCCATTCGTTACATGACTTGTCCCGATGAGGAGGGAACTGAAAGTATCTGTCCCTTTCTTCATCGCAATCCCCCTATCACGTTACATGACTTGTCCCGATGAGGAGGGAACTGAAAGTGAGCATTCTTATTTCCGACTCATATTCAGTAATCCAAGTTACATGACTTGTCCCGATGAGGAGGGAACTGAAAGTTGAAAAGCTGCGCTCAATGTAACTGTTTACGCCCCTGTTACATGACTTGTCCCGATGAGGAGGGAACTGAAAGCCCTGCCACTGATAGTTTCTATAATTTTCTATTATGGTTACATGACTTGTCCCGATGAGGAGGGAACTGAAAGACTCAAAGATCGACTTATCACAATGAATCATTCACAGTTACATGACTTGTCCCGATGAGGAGGG
>MTPG01000101.1 GCA_002010915.1 Desulfarculaceae bacterium JdFR-97
CGTGACGAGATATGACCCCTTAACCAGGAGGTCGATGGTCTGATTGGGACGCCTTCCATCGAATGCATGAAAGTGTAGGGCGATCACGTATAGGTGTTTGGCGACCAACCCAAAAAGGCCAAACCAAAAACCCCCAACTCTTGACGGTGGCTTTTTCATAGGTGTCTCGTCTATTTGATCTTGGTTGGGTAGGGGAGCCTTTAGCCTCCCCGAAGGGGGCGACTGAAGTCGCCCCTCCCCGAATAAAGGCATTGAATCCTTGCATCCGGGCAAGCATTTTCATCCATCAAGGACGCCACGCCCCGCCCGTAAAGGCGCCGCCAGAGGGCGGATTTCCGGGCTTTGCGGCCGCTAGGCGATTCCGGGAATCCGAATCCCGCCGCATAGGCGGGACAGCCTAGAGCGAGTCGAAAAATATCGCCGGTGAGCGGAAAGGAAAGTCCGGGAAGAATCCGAGGGGGTGTTCTCAGAAGAACCTAGGGCGTGGGGTCGAAGCCCCAAACTTTGCCGGCCCCTTCGTGGATAATCCAGGGTAAGTCTCTTATCCTCTGGATTTGGGGTCTTCTTGAAGTTGTCGGATCCGTTCCAGGATGCGGCGGGGGGTACGCACGATTCGACCGTTGCCGTCCACAAATGCATGGACCGTATAGCCGCGCACCAACTCTTCGCCGTCCGTCTCCCTCAGGATTCGATAGGTGAACTTGATACTCGCCCTGCGGACGTACTCCACCTGTGTCTCCACCACGATGACGTCATCGAAGCGTGCCGGTATCCGGAACCGGCAGTAGACCTGTGAGACGGGGGCATGAGTCCCGTCCCGTTCCATTTCCCGGTAGGAGAGGCCCTGGGCCCGGAGCCACTCATTTCGGCCCATCTCGAACCACTTCAAATAGTTGGCGTAATAGACGATCCCCATGGCGTCCGTATCCCCGTAGAGGATCCGATAGCGACTCCGAACCACATTCATGAAACATCCTCCCAGCGGCCCCCGAGAAAACGCTGGATCAACTCCTTTCCATCATCGATCCGACAGCCGGACCGAGCCGCCTCGGCCTCGCTGAAGGCCTTCCCTCCGCTTCGACCCCCTCGAGAATCCAAGACCGCAAAGGGAACGGGCTCTTCCGTGTGGGTCATCACCTCGATGGGGGTGGCATGGTCCGGAAGGACCATGAGGGCCCACTCCTTCCATCGCCTCATCCCTTCCAGCAGGGGGCCGACCACATCCCCATCAAACCGTTCCACCGCCCGAATCTTCTCTTTCACATCCCCCTGATGGCCTGCCTCATCCGGTGCCTCTACGTGCACGAAGACAAAGTCCGCCCCCTCCATCAAGGCCTCAAGCGCATATCGGGACTTGGCCCGGTAGTCCGTATCGTAGTAGCCCGTGGCTCCGGGGACCTCCACTACCTCAAGGCCTGCGTATCGGCCCAACCCTTTAAGAAGGTCCACAGCCGTGATAATGGCCCCTCGAAACCCCCACCGGTGGGTAAGGGGCTCCATTTTCGGAGGCTTGCCCTGGCCCCAGAGCCAGATGGAGTTGGCCACGAAGTCCCCTCCTCCACCCTTTCCTCTCAGCTCTCTCAGGATCGCTTGCGATTGGACGATGAGGTCCCGAAGCCGCTCAGATCCCGGTCCTTTGGGCAGATAGTCCTCGATAGCCCTCCCGGTGATGTCGTGGGGAGGCGTCGTTCGGGCCCCGGATGGCCCACCGCGCCATACCATCAGGTGCCGATAGGAGACGCCGGGATGAAACCGGATCTCCTCCCTGCCCAGTCTTCGATCCAAGGCCTCGATCAGGGATCGAGCCTGCTCTGTACGGATGTGCCCGGCAGTGAAGTCCACCATCCTGGGCCGTGCCTCTTCCAGGGAGATGTGGACCAAATTGCACCGAAAGGCCACATCCCCAGGCTCCAGCTCGACTCCCATACTGGCCGCTTCCAGGGGTCCCCTTCCGGTATAGTCCTTTGCGGGATCATAGCCGAGGATCACCAAGTTAGCGATATCGCTCCCAGAAGGAAATCCCGGAGGAATGGTCCGCACTAGGCCCAGGATCCCCTCCCTGGCCAGGAGATCCATATGGGGGGTATGGGCCTTCTCCAGGGGGGTGGCTCCTCCCAGAGAAGGAAGGGGGCGATCGGCCATACCGTCCCCCACCAAGATCGCGTACTTCATAGGTTCTCGTCCTTTATGCGCGGATCCTCCACGCGGATTAACTGGGTCTTGCCTACGGTAACGGAGAGCTCGTCGATCTCCTGAATGGCCCTTTGAACCGCGGCCTCTTGAGCCTCATGGGTCATCAGCACCACGGGGACTCCTTCTCCAAGGCGGTTTCGTCCCTTCTGCACCACGGAGAAGATACTGATGTCGTTGCGGCCGAGGACGCCGGAGATAGCGGAGAGGACCCCGGGTCGGTCTACGGCCATCAGGCGAAGGTAGTAATTGGTGACGATCTCCTCCATGGGCATAATGCGCAGATCGGACAACTCCTCCCAAGGACGGGCCAAGGGTGGGACCCGCTGGGCGACCCCTCGCAGGAGGTTGCGACTGAGCTCCAGGATATCCCCCACCACGGCACTGGCCGTGGGCATCATCCCGGCCCCCATGCCGTAGAAGAGGGTCTCCCCCACAGCATCCCCTTCAATGTGGAGCGCGTTGAAGACCCCGTTGACATTGGCCAAGGGGGAGTCCTCGGGGATCATGACGGGATGCACTCGGGCCTCCAGCTCCGAACCCCGCTGTTTGCTGATGGCGAGCAGCTTGATCTTGTAACCGAGTTCTCGGGCGAAGGCGATGTCCAGAGGCTCGATGGAGGAGATCCCCTCCACATAGATCTCCGAATACCGGATGCGAACCCCATAGGCCAAAGAGAGGAGGATGCTTAACTTGTGAGCCGCATCGATTCCCTCCACATCCAGAGTGGGATCCGCCTCCGCGTACCCCTCCCTCTGGGCCCTGCGAAGGACGGCCTGGAAATCCTCCCCCTTTTCGGTCATCTCCGTGAGGATATAGTTGGAGGTTCCATTGACGATACCCGTAAGTGCCAGGATCCGATTGGCGGCCAGACCTTCTTTCAGAGCTCTGATGATGGGGATCCCTCCTCCCACGGAGGCCTCGAAGCAGATCTCCACCCCATGATCGCTGGCCGCCTTGAAGATCTCATTCCCGTGAGTGGCCAAGAGGGCCTTGTTCGCGGTGACCACATGCTTGCCTGCGCGGATCGCCTTCAAGATATAGTCCTTGGCGGGCCTTTCGCCCCCGATCAGTTCGACCACGATCTGGACCTCGGGGTCCTCGAGGACTCGCTCGGCGTCCGTGGTCAGGACCGATGGATCCACCTCCACACCGCGGTCGCGCTCGACATCCAAATCGGCGATCCATTTCAGCATAAGCTCGGCTCCGATTCGAGAGCGCAGAGTCTGTCGATTCTCCTGTAGGATCTTCACCACCCCTGTTCCCACGGTACCAAAGCCGATCAACCCCACAACGATGGGAGCCATGTGTGCCTGCCTCCTCTTCAATTCAATCGCGTTACCGCAACCGGATTAAAGGATCCGTCGAATCCCCCTCACCGCTTGATTGATGCGATGCTGGTTCTCCACAAGGGCGAAACGCACGTACTCATCTCCGTACTCACCGAAACCGATTCCCGGAGAGACGGCCACCTTGGCCCTCTCCAAAAGGAGCTTGGTAAACTCCAAAGAGCCCATCTCACGATAGGGCTCCGGGATCCTGGCCCACACAAACATGGTTCCTTTGGGCTTCTCGATCTTCCAACCAGCCCGCTCCAGCCCGGTGATCAGCGTATCCCTTCGCTTCTGATAAATCTGGACGATCTCCTCCACGCATCTCTGGTCCTCGTTGAGGGCAATGATGGCGGCTATCTGGATGGGCTGAAAGATCCCGTAGTCCAGATAACTCTTGATCCTTGAAAGGGCATGAATCAAGCTTGCATTGCCCACGGCGAAGCCTACCCTCCAACCCGGCATACTATAGCTCTTGGACATGGAGAAGAACTCCACCCCCACCTCCTTGGCGCCCTTGGCTTGAAGGAAGCTGGGGGCCCGATACCCGTCGAAACAGAGATCTGCATAGGCGAAGTCATGGACGACGATGAGCTTGTTTTCCTTGGCGAAGTCCACCACCTTCTCGAAGAACCGCAGGTCCACTACCCGGGTTGTGGGATTGTGGGGATATGAAATGATGAGCATCTTGGGAGGAGGCCATGTGAGGCGCGTGGCGTTTTGCAGGTCCACAAAGAAGTCCCGGTCCGGGCTCAAAGGGATGCTTCGCAGGTCTCCTCCCGCCAGGATGACAGAGTACGGATGGATGGGGTAGGTAGGACTGGGAGCAAAGACTACGTCGCCGGGCCCGATCACCGCCAAGGCCAGGTGCGAAAGCCCCTCCTTGGCTCCGATGGTCACAATAGCCTCGGTCTCTGGGTCCAGATCCACATCATAGCGGCGCTTGTACCAATCGCAGATGGCCATCCGAAGCTTCGTGATTCCCCGAGAGGCGGAGTACCGATGGTTTCGGGGATTCCGCGCGGCTTCAATCAATTTGTCCACGATATGTTTGGGCGTAGGAAGATCCGGATTGCCCATCCCCAGATCTACAATATCCTCCCCCCTTCGACGGGCCTCCAGTTTGAGCTCATTGACGATGGAAAAGACGTAAGGGGGAAGTCGTCGAACCCTGTGAAACTCCTCCATTCGCACACCACTCACTCTCAACCTCCTATTCATCCCAGCGCGGTCTTCCCTCCGGGGCGGGCTAGGCATGGAATGGCCTCCCCCAGGAAGCATCTTTGGACTGAGACCCCTTCCATGCAAATGAACGGACCGCAAGGGAGCATCGACCCCGCTCAAGATGATCATTTACCGCAACCCCGTGCAAGTTGTCAAAGGAAACCCCCTTACAATTTGACAAGACCTTCGGGGTGGGGTATGGTGGCCCTGCATCCTAAATCCCTGCTTGCGAGGGGCAATAAGGATCCCGGACCAAGAGGAGGCGGGGGAAGGGTCAATGGTGGACTACAAAAGCTCTGGAGTCGATCTCGACGCGGCCCAGGCCTTTGTGGAGGCTATCAAGCCTCTTGTCAAACGGACCTTCCGCCCTGAGGTCATGGCGGAGATTGGAGGCTTCGGGGCCCTCTTCTCCCTCGATCCCGACCACTATCGAAGGCCCGTCTTGGTCTCGGCCACCGATGGAGTAGGGACCAAACTCAAGGTGGCCTTCATGGCGGGAAGGCACGACACCGTTGGTATCGACCTGGTTGCTATGTGCGTCAATGACATCGTCGTGCAGGGAGCCGAACCCCTATTCTTTTTGGATTATCTGGCGATGGGGAAACTGGATGCAACGACCGCTCAACAGATCGTGGAAGGCGTGGCCCGGGGTTGTCTGGAGGCCGGCTGCGCCCTCATCGGAGGCGAGACAGCCGAGATGCCGGGCCTGTATCGGGCGGGGGAGTACGATTTGGCCGGATTCTGCGTGGGCGTAGTAGAGTCGGACCGCCTCATCGATGGCTCCGCCATCTCCGTGGGGGACGCCCTCATTGGAATCGCTTCCAACGGCCTCCATGCCAATGGATACTCCTTGGTAAGGAAGATCTTCTTCAGAAGGCTCCGCTGGAAACTCGATCGATACGTCCCCGAGTTGGGCCGCACACTGGGAGAGGAGCTTCTCGCTCCCACCCGTATCTATGCCCGCACGGTGCTGAACCTCGTCAGGGACTTCCGGATCAAGGGGCTGGCCCACATCACGGGGGGAGGGATCATGGAAAACCTGGCCAGGATCCTCCCTGAGGGATGTCAGGCCCTGATCAAAAAGGCAAGCTGGCAACCTCCGCCCATCTTCACCCTCATTCGGGAACGAGGCAAGGTGGATGAAGAAGAGATGTACCGGGTCTTCAACAACGGTCTGGGACTGATCCTGGTATGTCACCCGGAAGCGGCAGAGGACATCCTTCAGCGATTGTCGGCCCTAAATGAAAAGGCCTTCCTCATCGGGGAAATCGTCCGTCGTCCTTCGGGACAACCTCCTGTTCGCTGCACCTGAGCCGCTCTGGAAGGCGCTCGTTAGGGGCCACCGGATCTCACCCCGAATCCTTGAAATCCCCTGGAAAATCTGGTATAAAATATATAAGAGATTTCGGCGCGGGAGTACATCATGGCACGTAGGTGCGAGATCTGCAATAAAGGGCTCCAGTTCGGTCACAACGTCAGTCATTCCAATCGAAAGACCAGACGTGTCTTTCGTCCCAACATCCAGAAAGTCCGCGTCCTGGAAAACAATCGCGTCCGCAGAATGCGGGTGTGCACCCGATGTATCCGGTCGGGAAGGATCCAGAAACCCNCCTGAGGATCCCATCCCTTACCACGACAAGAAGCCCTTCTTCCATTCTCTCTGATTATTGTCCTCGTCGGCCTCCAGAATCTCGTTGTCCGGATCGATGAGGACCTTCCAACCCTCTTTTGGAACCGACCGAAGGAGTCGAAACCGCACCGTACGTTCCTCCTGGGGAAGGAGCCAGGGGAGGACGGCATCCAAAGGACGCTTTCTGTCGGGCAGATAAAGACGCACCTTGACGTGCTCCGCTCGGAGCTCTCCCTGATTCTTCACGTCCACCGAAACCCGGCTCCGATGCACCCGGACTCCTGTAACCACAAGATCGCTCTGCAACCTTTGATACCCGTCGATGGGGAAGTATTCCATCTTGGCGCTACGAACCTTGGCTTTTCGAATCAGCCCTCCGTTTTTCGTATCCAAATTGTACCCCACCAGCAAGAGCGGTTGACCAGGTGGAAGACCGCAGTCACGGGCCAACTCCTCATCCACATAAATCCCCTGGAACCTCCAACGGGCCCGAGTCTTGTCCTCAAAGGCCCTCAAGTAGGCCTCCTTGGAAAGGCCCTCTTTGAGTTCTATCCCCCGCTTCGGGATCCAATAGGTAAGGCTGTAGTCCACGTGGAACGTGACGGCCTCCACCACCACGGCCCCGATCCGGACCCCTTCGTGCTGCAGCCGCTCCACAATGGATCGATGGAGGTCTTCCGATCGCTTGAGACTCCACGGCACCGACTGCTTCGAACGGACCACGGCGATCTGAATCCAGGGGAAGACCTCATCGTGGATCTTCACGAATCGATAGGGATATTCCGGATTTCCCCAAAGGAATACTGGGGACTCGGCTTTCCCTCGAATCAACACCTCTCCCATGCGATAGGGCCTTGAAGTGACGCCCAAGCCAATAACTTGATAGGCCTCGGGATAGATGTAGAGGTACCGGCCCACCCCCTCTTGATCGATGGACTCCCACAGGTCTCCTCGAAGAAGGTCTGTCAACGAATTGAAGATGAGCAAGCGGTTACCCATCTGGGCCCATGCGGAGGACGACGACAAGAGGATGCCACCCAAAAAGAGGGCCATCCAAACCAGCTTGATCCCTTGGAGGAAGGAGATCTCGGGATCGACCCTTGGGTTTCTCATCACGAGCTCTCCTCTCCTTTAAGTGCAAAAAACATTGGGCTATGGCTTGAGGATCTGGTTGTCACTTTATCCCATGGTCTCNCAGAAGATCAATCCCCTAGGGTCCCATCCAAAAACGACACTGCACTTAGTGGGCCTTTCNCCTCTAGCCTTTTCCGCCGAGGGCGGATGCGCCGCCCCCTTCTGGTCTGGGAGGCTAAAGCCTCCCCTACCCAACCACGACCAAATAGACGAAACAACGATATGGACGAAACCGACGAGATAGACGAGGCGAACCGCCCAAAGAGCCTCCCCCTTGTCGTAATGCCTAAACTGTGGTACATCAGATGAGCCTTCTCTGGGAGGGACGAATTGAAGGGAAAAGTCCTGAGCATGCAGGAGGCCATCTCCCGTTTTGTTGCCGACGGGGATACCGTGGTTATGGGTGCCGCATTGGAGCCCATGATCCCTTTCGCTGCCGGGCATGAAATCATCCGTCAGGGAAAGAAGGATCTCACCCTTGTGGGCCCCATCTCCGATATCCTCTTCGATCAGCTCATCGGGGCCGGCTGCGTCCGCAAGGTCGTGGGGGCATGGATCGGCAATGTGAGCGAGGGGAGCGCTTACAACTTTCGAAGGGCCGTAGAGGAGGGTGTGCCCGCTCCTCTTGTCCTGGAAGAGCACTCTAATTTTTCCCTGGCACTGGCGCTTCTGGCGGGACAGATGGGGGTTCCGTTCCTCCCCACGCGGACTCTCCTCGGATCCGATCTCGCCCGCATCCATCCATCCTTCAAGCGGATGGAATGTCCCTACACTGGGGACAAGCTCCTTCTGGTGCCGGCCCTTAAGCCCGATGTGGCGATCCTTCATCTTCCCCGAGCAGACGCCATGGGGAACGGTCAGATATGGGGGAGCACGGGCCTGACCAAGGAAGCCGCCATGGCCAGCAAGCGGGTGATCATTATCGTGGAGGAAGTGGTGGAAAGGGAGGTCATTTCCCACGATCCATCCAGGACCATCATCCCGGGATTTTTAGTGGACGCAGTGGTGGAAGAACGATGGGGGGCTCATCCTTCTCCTGTTCCAGGACACTACGATCGAGATCATCACTACTACACCCGCTACCACCTGGAGACCAAAGACCGCGAGGGGTTCCTCAGATGGCTGGAGCAGTGGGTCTACGGTGTCAAAGACCGCAAAGAATACCTCAAGGTCCTGGGGAAGGACTACCTGAAGGGATTCCGTATCCGGACTCGGTACCTTTCCACGCCCGTGGACTATGGATGTTGAGGGATAAGACATGGAGGGACCGACTCCGGCCGAATGCATGGTCGTAGCCGGCGCTCGGGAGATCCGCGACGAGGATTGCGTCTTCGTGGGCATGCGTCTCCCCCTGCTTTCCTTTCAACTGGCCAAGGAGACCCATGCCCCTCACGCCGTGGGGATCTTCGAGACGGGTCTGTTGAGGGACCGTCCCGCCCTTCGATCCATCTTGACCATGGGAGATCTCCCCAACATCGCGGGGGCTCTCTGGACCACCTCCATGCTCGACATTATGAGTCTCCTGCAGTCCGGAAAGGTATCCTTGGGCTTTCTAGGCGCCGCCCAAGTAGACCAGTTCGGCAACGTCAACACCACTTGCATCGGGTCGTATCGATCCCCTGAGATCCGCCTCCCTGGAAGCGGTGGAGCCGCCGATATCGCCTGTCTGGCCCAACGCTTCGTCGTGATAATCGCCCACGAGAGACATCGGCTCCCCGGACGCGTCGACTTTATCACCTCCCCCGGCTTCGGGGAGGGAGGCCATTGGAGGGAAAACCAAGGCCTGATCCGGGGAGGGCCCTCAGCGATTATCACCACCCGATGTGTTATCCGTTTCGATCCCGCCACTCGGGAGGCCTACCTCCATTCCATCCACCCCGGGTCCACTCTCGATGAGGTCCTGGAGAACATGGAGTGGAGGCCTCGCATCCCCAAGAGTGTGCCTACAACCCCTCCCCCCACAGAGGCTGAACTCCAGATAATCCGAAAATACGACCCCGAGGGGTTCTGGACGAGGTGATTCCCGTACCCCCTCTTGGGGCGAGACCTCGGAGAACGGCACCATGAAGGAAAAGGAACTGAAGCCTGAAGGCCGCCGAGCCCTGGTGATCAGTGCTCACCCAGACGATCTGGATTTCGGCTGCAGCGGAACCGTGGCCCTCTGGATTCGCCAGGGATGGGAGTTCCTTTACGTCATCTGTACCAACGGCGACAAGGGAACCGATGACGTGGAGATGGACGCCGAAAAGCTGGTGGAGATCCGAAAGGAGGAGCAACGGGCCGCAGCCCGCACCGTGGGAGTAAGAGAAGTGTTGTTTTTAGGGGTCGAGGACGGAGAACTGGAGAATACGCCGGAGCTTCGGAGAAAGCTGGTGGAAGCCATTCGAAGATTCCGTCCGAATGTGGTCTTCTGTCAGGACCCGGCCAATCGTTCCTTCGAGAACGTCTACGTGAGCCATCGGGATCATCGAGAGGCCGCGGAGGCCGCTTTTGACGCATTGTATCCCGCAGCGGCCAATCCCCGTTTTTTCCCCGAACTGCTCTCTGGAGGATTGCTCCCCCACCGAGTGGAAGAGGTCCTATTCTTCGGGACACANGCCCCCAACTTCTGGGTGGACATCTCCTCCGTAATGGAGATCAAATTGAAGGCGCTCTTTTGTCATCGAAGCCAATTAGCCCGCCGAGGGGATCTTGAACCCCTCCTCCGAGAGCGTTTTCGGGAGCAGGGGAAGGCCAAAGGCTATGCGTATGCGGAGGTCTTCCGAAGGCTCATCCTACCTCCCTAAGGCCATGAGATCCTCAGGTTCCAGCCGCGGACGATCCTGGAGCCACCCCCCGAGTCGAACCCGGAACACAGTAGGAGGAACCAGCAAGACATGCCTCAAGGAGCCTTCTCTGAGAAGCCCGGGGGGCGACTCCCATCGTTGACACCCTGAGAATCTCCAGGATATCATGACCCCGAAATCCACCTGGAGAGTCCTCTTCATGCCGCTTGTCCTCTACAACTCCCTGAGCCGTCAAAAGGAGCCCTTCCAGCCCCTCGAGCCGGGTCATGTCCGCATGTATGTGTGCGGAGTGACGGTCTATGACGAATGTCATATTGGACACGCCCGCTCGGCCATCGCCTTCGATGTCCTCTACCGCTATCTTCAGTATCGGGGCTTCCGTGTCACCTATGTGAGGAACTTCACCGATGTGGACGACAAAATCCTTCAACGCGCTCAGAAAGAAAACGTCCCATGGAATGAGTTGGCCCGTCGATATATGGAGGCCTTCCACCGAGACATGGACGCCCTGGGGATCCGACGTCCCACGTTGGAGCCCTGTGCCACTCAGCATATCCCGGAGATGATCCAGGCCATCCAGGCCCTCATGGACCGAGGGCTCGCCTACGCGGTGGACGGAAACGTCTACTTCTCCGTAAGCCGGTTTTCGGATTATGGAAAGCTCTCCGGAAGGGACCGGGACCAGATGCTCGCCGGGGCCCGGGTGGAGGTCGACCCTCATAAACAGGATCCCCTGGACTTCGCCCTCTGGAAACGGAGTCGAGAGGGAGAACCTTCATGGGAGAGTCCGTGGGGACCCGGCAGGCCGGGCTGGCATATCGAATGCTCGGCCATGAGTCAGAAATACTTGGGCACAACATTCGATATCCATGGCGGAGGACTCGACCTCATCTTCCCGCACCATGAAAACGAGATCGCTCAGGCCGAGGGAGCAACGGGAAAGCCCTTTGCACGCTTCTGGGTCCACAACGGCCCCCTCACCCGTGAGGGGGTCAAGATGTCCAAGTCCCTGGGCAATGTGCTGTCGATCCAGGAAGCTCTAGGACGCTACCACCCCGAGGAACTACGTCTCTTCATGCTCCTGGGTCACTATAGAAAACCCCTGGACTTCACGGATCGAGGCATGGCCGAGGTCCGGTCCGCCTTAGATCGCCTCTATACCACCTTGAAACGGATGGACCAACTCATCCAGGCGTGCCCGCCGACGGACGAGAGTTCCGAGATGGAAGGTCCCCGGGTCGGTCCTGGTCGCGGTGTGTTGGAAAAGGTCCGCGCATTCCCTGAGCGTTTCCAGCAGGCCATGGACGACGATCTCAACACGGCCCAGGCCTTGGGGTATCTCTTCGACCTCAACCGGGTCCTAAACCAATGGCTGGACCATTCCACCTTCTCCTCCGCCGAAGAGAACATCGCCCTCCTGAGGAGGGCCAGGAGATGCTATCGACTCTGTGGGGAGGTCTTGGGAACCCCCGCTGCGGATCCGGAGGCCTTTTACAGGCAAAAGGAGGAACGTCTTTTGGCGTCGCTGGGACTGACCCGGGAGGAGATCCAAAGGCTCATCGATCGTAGGAGTTCGGCGCGGCGGCGAAAGGATTGGGAGGAAGCGGATCGGATCCGAGAGGACCTCCATCGTCGGGGGATCCAACTTCAGGACACACCCGAGGGGACCCTGTGGAAAGTAAGGACGGATCTCAACGGGGTCTAGGGCGGGAGATCCAGGTCAGACTCCTGGCTGGTGTCCTTGCTGCCCTGATGGTCTCGATTCCCCTTCTCCCCAAAGGAGGAGATGCCATGGGCCCGGTGCGAGAACCCGCCGTGGCAGGGACTTTCTATCCCGAAGACCCTCGAGCCTTGCGAGAGATGATCCGGGATTTTCTGGACAGGTCGGAGTCCGTTTCACTCCCCGGCCCTCCTTTGGCCGTTCTCGCCCCTCATGCGGGCTACATCTATTCCGGGGCCGTGGCCGCTTCGGTCTATCGACTCCTTCGGAATCGATCCTATGAAACCGTGGTGGTGCTGGCTCCCAGCCATAGGGTTCCGTTTCGGGGTGCCTCGGTCCTCCCACAAGGGGCCTATCGAACCCCGCTAGGACTCATACCTGTGGATGAAGAGGTCTGCCAGCGGCTGTTGAGGGCCGACCCTCTCCTGATAGACTTCCCTGAGGCCCACGTCCCGGAACACGCCCTCGAAGTCCAGCTCCCATTCCTCCAGGAGGTCCTTTCACCAGGCTGGAACTTGGTCCCCGTGGTCATGGGATCCCAGGACTTCCAGACCGCCCAAGTCCTGGCCAGATCCTTGAGAGAGGCTCTCGCAGCCAGAAATCGGGCCCTGGTTGTGGCCTCCTCCGACCTCTCCCATTACCGCTCCGCGGAGGAGGCAGAAACCATGGATCGACGGGCCATTCGGTTCATGGAGGACCTCGATGCCCGGGGCCTCTGGGAGGCCGCCCAAAAGGGAGAGGTGGAAGCCTGTGGGATCGGTCCCATCCTGGTCTCCCTCCTCATGGCAAAGGAGGCCGGAGTCTTGCGCGGGACCCAGATCCGTTACGCGCATTCGGGCCACGTCACCGGAGACCGGAGCAGGGTGGTGGGCTATACGGCGATGGTCTGGGCCCTGCCAGCCGGTGCTGGAGGAAAGGAGGGGAAGACTGTGGGAGTGGACCTGGGATTGACGGAGGAAGAAAAGAGGATTTTGAAGGAGATCGCCCGCACAGCCATCACCTCCAGGTTGGAGGGCAAACCCATCCCCAAGGTAGGCCCTCTTACGGAGACTCTCAAGGAGCCCCGAGGCGCCTTTGTCACCCTGGAGAAGCACCACCAACTTCGAGGCTGCATCGGCCTCATCGAAGCCATCAAACCCCTCCATGAGACCGTCCGGGAGATGGCCCTGGCCGCAGCATTTCAGGACCCCCGCTTCCCTCCACTTACCAAAGAGGAATGGCCCGAGGTGGAGATCGAGATCTCGGTCCTGACACCATTTCGACGCATCCATGATCCCCTTGAGATCCAGGTAGGTCTGCACGGGATCTATCTGATCAAGGGGCTTCATCGAGGACTCCTTCTCCCTCAGGTGGCCACCGAATACGGATGGGACCGGGAGACTTTCCTGGAACATACGTGTCTCAAAGCCGGGCTCCCCCCTCGTGCCTGGAAGGATCCTGAGACAGAGATCTATGTCTTCTCGGCCGACATCTTCTGAGGGATGCACGACGTCGGGCCCGGGAAGAGGCGACCGACGTCGATTCCTCCAACGGGCAGGACTGGGGCTGCTCGGCCTCTGGCTTACCCCTCTCCGTGCGGGCTCAGCCAGGACACATAAAAGCTCAAGGCCTCTGGTGCCCGACTCCCTTCGGGGAAAAGTGATCAGGGTGAAGGACCCAAGATTAAAAAAGGGCAAGGGAGACAATAGGGAGGAAGTGGTTTTGGAATCTCTCGACCGGGCCCTGGAACGGTTGACCGGAGAACAGGGGATCCGGGCATGGAAAGCGCTCTTCCGGCGGTCCGACCGGGTGGCCATCAAGGTCAATGCCATGGGCGGTCCACGGGTTGCGACGCACTTTGAGGTGGCTAGGGCCATCGCCANGGGATTGCAGCGCTGCGGCGTCTCTCCGGAGCAGATCCTCATCTGGGACCGCTCCACCCCGGAGTTGCGTCGAGCAGGCTTTGAGATCCGATCTCGAGGGGAAGGTCCCCTTTGCTTTGGGACGGATCTCCTCGGGTACGAGGCCATGCCGCGGATCTACGGCAAGATCGGATCCTGCTTCAGTCCCATCCTCACCAAGTGGGCGACCGCTCTCATCGACGTCCCCGTCCTTAAGGATCACGATCTGGCGGGGGTCAGCATCTCCATCAAAAACCTCTTCGGGGCCATCCACAACCCCAACAAGTACCATGATGAAGGCTGCGCACCCTATCTGGTTGATCTGCTCTCCTCCGACCCGGTCCGCAGGACGCTGCGCCTCGTCGTATGTGATGCCCTGCGTGCCCAATGCCATGGAGGGCCTGCTTACTCGTCCCACTGGAACTGGCCTTATGGAGGCCTGATTGTGGGGGCGGACCCCGTGGCTGTGGATCGGATCGGGACCGAGATTCTGGAACAAAAGAGGAAGGAGTTTGGGTTGCCCACTCTGAAGGAGGAAGGGCGGGCTCCGCTCCATATCTCTCGAGCCCATCAGGCGGGCCTCGGAGAGGGTACCATCGAGGCCATTCATCTCTTGGAGGTGGGGTAGTGAACAAGACCCCGATTCCGGACAAGGCTCTTTGGGACCAGATAAAAAAACGAATCCAACGGGAGATGGCGGACCGGGAACGTCAGGCAGTGGATTACTGGAAGAGGGAACTGGAGAAGATCTATCGCCGGAGACATGAAGGGCTTGCCCCTTTGCTGGTGGAGATGAAGGGGCTCTTGGAGAGAATGGAGAACCGCATCCGCATCCTAAAGAGAGAAGCCGAGGGCTGACACCGGGAAGAGGAACATCCCCCGTGAGACAAGACAGGGGAGGGAAAAGCTCGGCCCGAAGCCCCTCATCCAGGAGAACTGAGGGAGATATCCCTATCGCGAACAGGGGAGTGGAAATGAAGATCAAGGTGGCCCAAGAGGATCTGACCCGAGCCATTCAAAGGCTGGTGGGGATTGACCTCATCATCGACACGGTGGAGGAAGCCAGGAAGGCCTTGAGGCTGATTCTGGAGAGGACGAAGGTCTCCCAACGAGATGACTTCCGGGGGCTCAAGGAGATCAAGATCTCACAACGGGTGGAGCACGCAACTACCGCCATGGAGCACCGTACCGTCTTTGTCATCGAGTTTCTCCTTGAGGACGAATCCTATCTTCCCATGGAGATCGAACTCATCCAGGAACTCCAGGGCATCTTCCGACGCCCTTCACCTTGACCCCAAAGGCCCCTAAACCGGCCAGAGGCCGAGGTTCCGCGTCCGCCGTCTTTTTGAGGCCTTTGCCTTTTTTCCCTTCCCTTGGGGGACGATTTGAGATAAATAAGGGGCGGCGGAATCGGCCGTATCACCGAAGGGTCGGAAAGCGCGATCTCAGACCAGGAGGGAGAAGACATGGTAGGGATCCAGGCCTTTGCGTGTTACCTCCCCATGTATCGCCTCAAGAGATGGACTGTATTCCAGGCCATGGGTTGGTTTAACCCTGTGACCCTGACGGCTGCGCAGGGGGAGAAGGCTGTGGCCAACCATGACGAGGACAGCCTCACCATGGCCGTGGCCGCAGGCATGAACTGCCTCCAAGGGGTGGAAAGGGAGGATGTAGACGCCCTTTACCTAGCCTCCACTACCCTCCCCTACCTCCAGAGGGAGGGGGCAGCCATCCTCTCTGCGGCTCTGAACCTCAAGCCCGAGATTCGCTCCATGGACTTCCGCGACTCCCTCAAGTGCGGCACCTCTGCCGTCCTGGCCGCCATGGATGCACTTCGATCCGAGGCCGCCGAGAAGGTGCTCGTCTGCGCGTCCGACTCCAGACTCGGCAAACTGGGGAGCATGCAGGAGCATTTCTACGGCGACGGCGCAGCGGCGCTCCTTTTGGGGAATCAGGACGTCGTGGCCGAGTTCAAAGGGGCCTTCTCTCTGTCCGCTGATTTCCCCGACTATGTCCGGGCCGAGGGAAAATCTTTCGACCGTTCGTGGGAAGAGCGATGGATCACCAGCGAGGGCTACGGAAAGTTCATCCCCGAGGTCATCGCCGGGCTTCTCCAGAAATACGGGTTGGACATCACGAACTTCGCCAAGGTGATTTATCCTTGCCATTTCAAGCGGGCCCACCTCTCCATCGCCAAGCGTTTGGGCCTGAAGGAGGGCCAACTTCAGGATAATCTTCATGAGACCGTGGGGGATACGGGATGCGCTCATCCTCTGTTGATGCTGGTGGCCGCACTGGAGGAGGCCAATCCTGGAGACAAGCTCCTTGTGGTTTCCTACGGCAACGGTGCGGACGCCCTCTATTTCGAGGTCACGGAGGCCATTCAATCCCACCGGACCATCCGCGGTTACGGCTACTATTCGGACCGTAAACGGGAGCTTCAAAGCTACGAGAAGTATACGGTCTTCAAACGGTTGGTCCCCGTGGATCTGGGATTCCGCGGTGAGATCGAACCTGGAACCGCCTTCTCCATGCTCTGGAGAAAACGCAAGGCTGTACTGGGGCTAGTGGGATCCCGATGTAAGGCCTGCGGCACGCCCCAATACCCTCCCCAAAGGGTCTGCGCCAACCCCCAGTGCGGCGTGGTGGACCAGATGGAGGACTATCCCTTCGCGCATCGCCGCGGTACCATCTTCACATATACTGGAGACATGTTGGCCTCCAGCTACGACCCTCCAGCCGTGTACGGTCTGCTAGACATGGAAGGAGGAGGAAGACTCTTTTTGGACTTCACGGACTGCGACCTTCAGTCGCTCAAAGTGGGAGACCCTGTGGAGATGACATTCCGGAGAAAGTATCTGGATGAACATCGGGGTATTCACGGATATTTCTGGAAGGCCATGCCCCTGTAACACGGCCCTCTCCGCATAAAGGGGCCTTGTGTGGTCTGAGGAAACAACGAGAGAAGATGGCCGTCATTTCTCCGGGCCCGAGGAGAGATCCCTTACGCCCGGGGGTCAAGGGAGGAAGAGATATGCCGCAGGGTATACGCGACAAGGTAGCGATTGTGGGGATGGGTTGCACGCGTTTTGGTGAGCTTTGGGACAAGACTGCGGAGGACTTGGTCGTAGAGGC
>MTPG01000125.1 GCA_002010915.1 Desulfarculaceae bacterium JdFR-97
GGATCCCTCACGTCGGCCAAGTAAAATTGCGCATTGCCGTAACGGGAGAACTGCTGCTCCAAAAAGAAAAGCTCGCTCTCATTGTTGTCCAGGGTGATGAGTTCACCCACATGATGCTGCTGGAGGAGCTGACGAACGAGCTCCCGGCCCACAGTGCCGCATCCGCCGGTGACCAACACCCTCTTTCCCTGAAGGGGATTTCCGTTGGATCCCATGGTCTCTCTCGGTTTGAATTTCAGTCATTATACACCGAAAAGCCCAAAAGTAATGATAGGCCATCTCCGGCAGGGGTCCTTCGCCCCAGGGGGCGGCTCTCCCTCGGCCCCCACCTTCACCCTCTGCCGGCAGTCTCACATCTTTCTGACCCTCAGGATGACGACGTTTTTCCTGTCCGGGCATTCGAAGNTCATCCTGTCCGCCTGGGCCCACGGATACTTCCCGCCGAACTGCATGACACTAAGGCTGGGGAAGATGTCATGGTAGAAGAACCCGCAGAGCCCGCCGCTGTCCCAACAACTCAAGGTAAGCCTATCTCCCACCTTGTGCCCTGCGCTGCACTGGCCTTTGACCTCGACGACTTCGGCGGAAAAGGGAACCACGTCCGGTGGATGGGTAGCCATGGGACACCTCCTTGTTTTTCTCCGAACCTTCCTCTCTCGGACTTGCGCGAAGACGGAGGCTTCCTGGGGGATAATGGNCTTTCCCTAAATAGCCCTTGCGAAGGCCTCCCAAGCTATGATACGACGACGTTGCATAATGGGAAAGGATCCAGGGGGAGGTTTTGTCCATGAGAAGGCCTGAAAGGAAGATCACTCTTTTGTTCGGCTCGGGCTGTTTCGGGGCCCTCATCAACAGCCTGTGCGTATGGTTGTTCGGTTCCTTGGGCTTGACCTCTGCGCTGGGGGTCCAAATTGCCCCGAAACTCACAGCAGGCTGGCTCTATCCGCGCATCCTATGGGGAGGACTATGGGGTTTCCTCTTCCTCTTGCCCCTCTTGAGGAGCTCTGTGCTGCTTCGGGGGCTCCTCATCAGCCTTGGTCCCACACTGGCCCAGCTACTCTACTTTTTCCCTGAAAAGGAAGGCTATGGGCTCTTTGGACTCTCGTTGGGGACCTGGACGCCGGCCTTTGTCTTTTTNTTCAACGCTGTATGGGGAATAAGTACTCTGCTCTGGTACCGCTCGGTGGAGTAGGGGCGGAAAAGTTAAAAGGGTCTCACGCCGCTCTCTACGGTCTCTCCGGATCGTTCTATGAGGAAGCTGGCGGACTGGAGGAGATTGCGGAGGTCCCAGAGACCCCTGAGGTCTTCTTTGGACAGATAGGCCACATTTATTGGTTCTTCCGGAAATCGGATATACATGGTGGGTCCTCTTGGTCCATATTACGCGCGAGGCGCGGGGCCTACGGCTATAGGGNCTCCCTCAAGCAGTTCCCCTCTCCGCTTTTTGGATTAAGGGGATAATGGAAGGGTGTANCAGGGTCCTCAACCAGTAGCCTGAAAAACGCTTGGCACTTGGCAAAGGGGGTGGGGAAAGTAGAGATGTGGGGATCCAAGAAGCTCTTTGAGGGTCAGCTTGGCGAAATCACAGAAAGTGGTTGATCTAGGAGGCACTCAACATGAGCATCGGTTCCGAGATCTATACCCTGATCGGGGAGATATGTTCATGCGGGCCCAGATGGATGGGCACGCCCGGTGCAACCCATGCAATAAATTATATTGGGGATGCCTTCCGGTCCAAGGGCATGGAAGTTCGTCTGGAGAAATTTCAATACCTCTCATATAGGCAGGAAGTCCGTTTGGAGGTCGAGGGCAGGGCGGTAAGGTGCGAGCCCATCGCCTTGGCTGCCAGCACCAAAGTTCCTTTAACCGCACCACTTGTCTGGGGCGGGCAATGCGCTCCAAAAGAACTTAAAGACCTGGTGAGTCAGGGCCGTTCCATAGAGGATGCCATTGTGATCTCCGATAATCTGAGAACCTTCCTTGCCTACCCCAACGTAGAGGATGCTGGTGGGGCAGGCTTTATTTCGGTAACAGGGTTTCAAGACGGGATCATCCGTTGCGGATCCGCCAGATTAGATCGTCGGCCGGGGGCCATTCCGGGACTGAGTATTAGCGGTAGAGAGGGAGATGCCATCCTCGAGAGACTTCGGTCTGGATGCCGACTGGTGGCCACGATGGAGCTCAAGGGACAGATAGAGCAAACCGAGGGTGTGAACGTGGTGGTATCACAACCGGGACCGCGCAGGGGCAAGATTCTCATTACGGCTCACTATGATAGCTTCTGGAACGGGGTCCATGCCATGGACAATGCTTCGGGTGTAGCCACGGTGATCGCTCTAAGCCGGCTTTTGGCAAAACATGATGGGCCCTCCATCGAGTATGTGTTCTTTGGAGCCGAAGAGCTCGGGCTTTTTGGATCCCATGGTTACGTGGAGGCACATAGTGACAAACTCGAGGAAATTATCGCTGTCATCAATTTCGACAACTTCGGATCCTCAGCGAGCCAGCTTGAGGTCGGTGTCACGGAGGAACTTTTTGAGGTCTCGAAAGAAGTCGCCGAAAAGCACGAAATCCAAGTCCACTATTGGAGCTGTCCACCGAGGGCGGCCAGTGACCACCATTGTTTCGTGCAGAAAGGGGTCCCCGCAGTCTGGTTCGCTAACGGAGGATCTGACCTGCATTACCACACCCCACTCGACGTGCCCGAAAAGATGGATCCCGACCGCCTCGAGCAGGTCGCAATTTTTGCCCACGCATTAGTCCGGGAACTGAGTAGGTAACAGCAGCTTGATAAGGTTTGGATTTGGTGGTGATGTTTCTATCGGGCCAAACTATTTCTTACCCACTGCCCCTGTCACGCCTGGGCGTGACACCCTAAAGTCATGAAAATAGCAACCCAGAGTTCCGAGCCCGGACAGGAGGTGCCCTGAACGAAATTGAAGGTCTTTTCGCAAATCCCGCCTCTGGCGGGATCGAAAAGAACTTCTCCAAGTGAAGGGCACCTCCTGTCCGGGCTATTTTCTACCTACATAAAAGAGGAATTCTCCTTCACCTTCTAATCTTCCGTACAGTGGCGTTTGGGCTTGATTGGAGGCATTGGAAACAGTAGGTCTCAGATAAGTCCCCAACTCGGTCGCCGTCACAAAGTTATCTCCATTATAGTCTGCCTCCCCATCAAGGGCCCTCAATAGATACGTGGTAAAGAGTCCATGTCCTCCCTTTTCCTGGGCCTGCTCCCCCTTGCCACCTGCGGTCACTATTTGAACCGCACGCATTGATGATACTTTGCGTATGTAATCACTTATCTTCGCAGAGACACCATATGATCTACTAAGGCCGAGACCTGAATAGCAGGAGTCCATAACATAAAGGATGTGTTTTGCACGGATGCGGGTGGAAAGATTTCTTATCTGTTCCATGGAAATCGCAGTAGCCGCACAATCAGAAGCATCAGCATCAGAGGGTATAATGTAGCCCCTTTTTCCTCCATTGGGGGTTTCCTCGGTTTGACCATGCCCTGCGAAGAAGAACAGCACCCTGTCATTATTCCCCACCTTTTGGGGAAGCGTATGAAAAAGTTCCGTGAGCAATCTCCTTTGCGTCGCCTCTTTATCGAGGATTATCGTAATATCGTCAAATCCAGTTTCTCGGAGTTTTCTTCTAACGTCCTTTGCATCATTCACTGCAAACTCCAATGTGGGCCATTTATCATAGTGGTTGATCCCGACTATCACGGCAAAGGATCTCTCATAGAGCTTATTGGCCTGCTCAGAAGAGCCAATTCTGCTGAATGTCGGGAGTATGTACTCCTCCCCTTCTACGGTTACTGAGATGTCGGATTGATTCCCGAGACGGTCGGCCGCCTCAATCGTTATCGTGTTAGGCCCCCTTTTAATGGAGATATCTTTGATGAAATTGCCATGCGCATCGACAGATGTATCCAATTGGTTAACCCTGACCCATGCAATTCCGCTTTTGTCCAAAGCAATTCCACGTACGGTCAAGTTCTCATTTTGGTGGACGATCTTGATTCCACGGCGGGCCGGTGGTTCATAGAGGATGATCTTCGGGCCAGCCTGGTCAGAAGCTCTTTCAATTTTTTCCTTCAGCTTAAGGGCCTTTGGATAATCTCCTCTTATGCTGAGTGATTTTTTCAGATATCTGCTTGCTTCATTCAGGTCCCCTCTTTCAAACAGAAGGCTGGCCAGTAGATAATACAACTTATAGTTGCTGGTGCCGAGCTGTGCAGCTTTGGTGAAAAATTCTATAGCCTTTTCAGTCTCCCCTTGTTTCCTGTAAATGTTTCCGATGAGTTCATAAGGCCTAATAAAACCGGGGCACAGATTAATAGCGGCCGTGTAATATCTAATAGCACGATCTCCTTGAAAGTCGTACCGCCCTTTCCAAAAAAGTGATAGTGCTTTATCACAGTCATTAGAGGCTGATATGGAAGATAAGGCTAAACCTGCAATAAAGAAAAAAATAATAAAAATTCCGAAGAAAACCTTCAGAGTCTTTAAATAGNTCATTGCCNCCTCCTGTTTCACTCCACCCAAACCCGCCTTNAGGGCTTATATCTCTTCTTCTATGATTTCCTGTGCTCCGTTTATCATAAAGTTATCAAATTCAGCAGTAATGGCTGATTTTGCTGTAATAGTAGTTCTTTTCACCGTAAAGTTCTGTAGTCCAAAACCGACCATGGCGTCATTGATAGTTGATGGAAAGGTATGCATTTTTTTCCACCCGGTCTCCCNTTCTTCCTTGTAAAATGTACTTATTTTGTTTGCTATTCTCACGATTCGCATAGTCCCATGGAAATTGCCAATGGGATGCCAATTTCCAGGATGATATCCTCTCCTGTCGCGATAACCAGAAAAAATTTCACTTCTATAACTTCCCCCTTCTTTGAGGACTGCTATAGTAAAAACACGGTTGTCCCTTAATGTTTTACCACGCTCAACAACAGCAAAACATAATATTTGGTCCATATCGTAAATCCCTTCCAAAAAATCAATATGGCAATCCAATTGGACGTCAAAGTCCCCTCTTAAGGCATATTTGGTTACCAGTCCCCCTTTGCTAAAATTTCCGATCTTGGTTTCCACTCTTAATTTTCCATCTACAAAACGGAGGNCCGCCAATTTNAGATTAGCTAGTTGTTCTTGTCTGAATGTGAAGGCAGCTTTAGCCCACAGGTCCTCCCTGAGCTTATCGAAGGAGTCGTTATAGCGGGCAAGCTGGTCTGGCGGCAAGCTGTTCTCTATTCTCAAGGAGGCCTTCTCTGTGACACACCCCTGAAAAAAGGCCAAAGACGCTGCCAAAAAAATGACAATGACCCACGGATTTCTGTGTCTCATTCCAACACCCTCCTTTCCGGAAGATCTCAAGTCTTCAACAAAAGATCGTTTCTGTTGTTTCCTGTCTACTAGCCTTCTCACCGTACGCCGATGGGTAGAGTTGAGTAAGAGATGGAGGTAGAGGAGGTATGGTGATGGAGGCGGAGGAGGGAGGAGAAGGTAGCGAGTCAGATGGTTAGTAGTACACCTAAGCGGACCGTTGCGGACTGGCTATATTATGTATGTGGACGTGTTCCCCCCTTTTTATGTCCCGCAGTGCCGTTGCGATTACCTCGCCGTACTTGTATACCTCCTCGCCTTTCGGAATATCCAGCAAGGCAAACTTATGTCTGAAGGGTATGGGGTCAAGTAACTTCACCACTACCGATTGAGAGCCCACCTTCACCTCTACCAGCTCGCCGACCTCCAGGTCCCTGATTGCAGTCGCCACGTTGTCGCGGGAATGCAGCACAATGGCCTTTGGCCTTTCGCGGATCACCGGCTTCACCCCCTTGGTTACAATTGCATGTGGGTCCAAACACCGAACAGATTATGGCCCAAAGCCTCGGCCTTGGTGGCGGCTCCATTTGCAACCTCGATTATCAGGTCCAGGAGTCGCTCACCAGCTTGCTCGATCTTTTCCTCTCCGTCTANCACCGTGCCCGCGTTGAAATCTATGTGCTCGTTCATAATCTGGAAGCACTCGCTGTTGGAGGAGATTTTGATCACTGGGGCGATGGGCACCCCTGAAGGAGACCCCCGCCCGGTGGTAAAGCAAATCACCTGGCAACCTCCGGCCAGCAGTCCACCCATGGAAATGGGGTCAAACCCGGGAGTGTCCATTACCACCAGTCCCTTTTGGTTGGGAATGACGGCAAATTCCACGACTTCAACAAGGGGACTCGAACCGGCCTTAAGGACGCACCCCAGTGACTTTTCTTCGGCTGTGGTCAGGCCGGCCTCGATGTTACCCGGTACCGGCTGTCCCTCCCTGATGTCGGCGCCGAATTGCCGTACCCGCTCCTCATACCGCCTGACTATCTCCAGCATCTTCTCACCGACTCGGGTGGAAACCGCTCTTCGGGCCAGGACATGCTCGGCTCCAATGCNCTCTGTGGTTTCCGTTATGATAGCACCTCCGCCAGCCTCCACTATCCTGTCAGTGGCGTATCCCAGGACCGGATTGGCTGTGAGACCGGAAGCAGGGTCTGAGCCACCACACTCAAGCCCCAGCATGAGCGAGTCAAGCCCCACCTTTTCTCTCTTCAGACGGCTGGCCTCCAGGACCATCCTCAGTGCCGCCCGGGCGCCCCGGCACGTCGCTTCCAGAGTTCCGCCTAGTTTTTCGATCTGGATCAGCTCCACCGGCTTTCCGAAGTCCGCTATGCCCTCTGTCAGCTCCACTGCATCCACCGATTCGCATCCCAGGCTTACCACCACCACTCCTGCCACATTGGGGTTTGCCGCCACGTGACATAGACAGCGGGTTACCAGTTCTTTGTCCGCGGGCAAAAGGCCGCAACCACCGTGATATGGAAGGGCCACCGAGCCTCGCACAAGGTGAGCTATATCCTGACACACCTGATTTGCGCACACTACGGTGGGCAATACTAAAATATGGTTGCGGAAGCCGATCCTTCCGTCCGAACGCAAGTACCCAAATAGTTCCCTGACAGACATTCTCATCCCCTCTTGCCAGGTGCTAAGAGCTCGCCTTACTAATGTCGTGGATATATTAAGATGAAATTAGATCGCATGTCCATGGAAAAATTTCAGGCAATCAACTTACAAACGAAAAGGTTGCTCGACCTGGGTAATCTTAGAAAACTACCTACCATCGAGGACTTTGCTCCAAATTCACGACATGTTAAGAGCCTGATTTGCTTTACTTCCGCAGAATGAATATCTTTACGTTGAGAAAGAAAAGGTGAGGACTTAAGATTGGATCAAATACCCTCGTTGCGTGGATCGACGGGTTTGCCCCCGTGTTCTTGGTTCGCATAAATGGGGCTACCTCATATATCAGGTCCGCCGGCCAAAAAGAAAGGGGTTAGGCTGGCTACCTAACCCCCCGATTTTCTTTTGGTAGGCGGTGGAGGAGTCGAACCTCCGACCTCTGGTATGTGAGACCAGCGCTCTAACCAACTGAGCTAACCGCCCGTTTGTCTTTACCCTACATCAATTCGCTTCCCGTTTCAAGTCTTTTTTCTCCGCCTTTGCGCCGGGCATCCAGAGTAGGATCCAAAAACCGGGCTTCTGGGAGGATGCAGAGATTATCCTCAAAAGAAATCTCGGATTCTTAAAAAGGACTTTACTTTGGTAGAATTTTTGCCTATTCTTCAGGACAAATATCTGCAGCACGAAACAAGGATTTCTTTTTCATGCTGAGGAACGGGGTGTGGCGGAAGATTCGAAGGGATATTCCGGCAAGTGGCGCATAACTGCAATGTGGATCCTCCTCCTCTTACTGGGGGGAGGGGTCCAGCCGTGGCGGGGGCTGGCTGATCCTTGGAAGGATTTGGGGATCCTCCGAATGGATGGGTCTCGGGAGGCGTACGACTTTCGCCTAGAAGGGATGGACGGGATTCCCCGGAGCCTCAAGGAGTTCAAGGGCCGTGTGGTCCTTTTGGCCTTTTGGGCCAGCTTTTGTCCCCCTTGCAGGGAGGAGATGCCGTCTCTCAATGCCCTGTATAATCGCTGGAAAGACCGGGGGCTGATGGTCTTAGGGATCTCCATGGATGCGGGCAAGGAAGCGGCTGTTCGGTTTATGAAGAGGGTTGGGATCGATTTTCCTGTGCTTTGGGATAAGCACCTTGAAGTAGGAAGAAGGTATCGCGTGTACCGGATTCCTATGACCTTTCTCATTGATGGACGTGGAAGGTTGGTTGGAATGGCCATGGGAGCTCGGGATTGGGATTCCCCTCCCGCGCACAAGATGATCGGAGCAATGCTCGAGTCCCTGAATCGGTAAAGCCAAAAAGAGCCGGTGATCCATATGCATAATCACCCACAACGACACGCGGAAGAGGGAGCGGGGTTCCGCGGAAATTCCCTCGAAAGGAGTCGAAGGGGTCTCCTGGTGGCCATAGGCGTCACGGGGAGCATCATGGTCCTGGAGTTCGTGGGGGGAATCCTCTCCAACTCCTTGGCACTCCTGAGCGACGCTGGACACATGTTGACTGATGTCCTCGCCTTGGTGCTGAGCCTGGTGGCCCTGTACATGGCTGAACGTCCTCCTTCCAGGACCAAGACCTACGGATTGTATCGGATGGAGATCCTGGCCGCCCTGGTCAACGGGACCAGTCTCATCCTTATCACCCTCTTTATCCTTTACGAGGCCTATCGCCGTTTTCAGCGGGTGGAGCAAGTGGCAAGCGAGACCATGCTCCTTGTGGCCACCATCGGTCTCGTGGCCAATGGGGTGGCGGCGCTGGCCATTATGCGTTCCAGTGGTGAGAGCCTCAATATCCGAGGGGCCTATCTGCATATCCTGGGCGATGCCCTCTCCTCAGTGGGTGTCATTGTGGGTGGAGTCGTGATCCTTTTGACAGGATGGTACATCGTAGATCCCATCCTGAGCGTCCTGATCTGCGGGGTTATCCTGAAAGGGTCCATCTCTCTGGTGAAAGAGTCTGTCAACATCCTCCTCGAAGCCGCACCCAAGGATTTGGATATCGCGGAGATTCAAAAGGAGATTCAAGCCGTTCCAGGGGTAAAGGGGATGCACGATGTGCATCTTTGGACCATCACCTCGGGATTTCACGCCATGAGNGCCCATTTGCTCATCGATGACATACTGGTCAGTCGGGCTTCTGAGATCCTGGATCGAGTCAACGAGATCCTCCGTCAGCGCTACGGGATAGTCCATACGACCATTCAGGTGGAATGCGAAAGCTGCCAAGAGGGCTTTTATTGTGATCTGGATCGAAATTGTGTTTCTGTGGGGAGGGTTGGACATACCCATTGAGAAGGGGGATTGGAGATGGAAAGGATCCGTGTTCGTGGAATGAGCTGCCAGCATTGCGTAAACGCTGTGCGTAAGGCCCTGGAGGGGCTGGGCGGATTGGATAACATTCAGGTCGACCTTGAAGCCGGAGAGGTTCGCTTTGAACGCACAGGCGATGTCTCTCTGGAACGGATTCGTTCAGCCATTGAGGGCGCAGGATATACGGCGGAGTGAGGGGGAGGGGAGACGGGGAAGGATCTTTAAGGGGGATGGAAGCATGAGGATCTCTACGAGGGGAAGATANGGGGTTCGAGCGGTATTTGACTTGGCCTACCACGGGGCAGGGAGACCGGAGCAGATTCGAAAGATTGCACAGCGGCAGGAGATCCCTCCTCGATACTTGGAGCAGATCTTCCAACGGCTGAAGCGCGCCGGCATCATCCGGACCCAGAGGGGGGCCAAGGGGGGATACTTCCTGGGTCGGTCTCCTTCGGAGATCACGCTTGCCGACGTGTTGGAAGTAACGGACGGTCCCCTGACCCCGGTGATCTGTCGAGACCACAAGGACAGAAACGCCCATTGCCATCGAGCTCCCACCTGTGCCATCAAACCCATCTGGGATGAGGCGGGCCGAAGGCTGGTGGATTATTTTCGCTCCATCACCATTGCGGACATCTGCGAGAGAGTGAATTCGTCAGGTGGGAGGCTGAGACCCTGAGAGGTCCCAGAAAGGCCACTATCCATGTCTTCTCCTATGTCTTCCAAGAGGTCTCGACTGCGCACCCTCCTCAGCAATATGGGCTCAGCCCTGCTTGCCTTTTCGGGGGGAGTGGACAGCTCCTTGCTCCTCCTGGTGGGGAGGGATGTGCTGGGGGATCGAATGAAGGCCGTTACCCTCCATTCTCCTCTTCATCCTCGATGGGAAGCGGAGGAAGCGGTTGCTGTGGCCCGCTCTGCAGGAGTTCATTTGGAGATCCTGGACTTCGAAGGCTGGAACGCCCCCGGTATTCAGGCCAACGGGCCGGATCGATGTTATCATTGCAAACGTGCCCTGATGACATTTCTTTTGGAGAGGGCTCGAGAGAGAGGACTCGCATGGGTAATGGAGGGCTCCCATGCGGACGATGATCCAAACGATCGCCCTGGAATGAGGGCCTTGGAGGAGTTGGGCATCCGGAGTCCTCTCCGTGAGGCGGGTCTGCACAAAGAGGAGATCCGCCTTTGGGCCAAGGAGCTCGGCCTCCCTCATTGGGACCGTCCACCCAGGGCATGTCTGGCCACTCGCATCCCCACGGGGGAAAGGATCACTCTCGAGCGGCTTGGGCGCATCGAACGAGCCGAGGAAGTCCTCCGAAAAGAGGGGTTTCGGCAGTTTCGGGCAAGAGATCGAGGTCGGTCCGTCCTGATCCAGGTGGACCCGGATGAGACTGGAAGGCTCCTTCGAGAGCCGCTTAGGAGGCGCATCACAGAGGCGATGACGAAGGCTGGATTCCAGGAAGTATGGCTGGATTTGAAGGGATATGGGGCCGCTTAGCACCTATCCCAAAAAAGGAACCTGACAAAACCCGATATGGTCACGCCGAGTCGCCGAAAAAAGACCAACAAAGCCTTGAGGTCCCGGGTGCAATGGACCTTTTCCTTGCGTCTTAGAGGGTGGTTTTGGATCGCCTGGGTTCTCTTGGTGATCATTTTGGCAAGCTGGTCGTGGTTCGGGAAGAATGGGTTCCTCACAGCACGGGCTCTTCGGCGGCAGAGAGAGGCCTTAGAGCAGGAAAATCGATCCCTTCGTGCTCAAAACGCGAGGATGCGCGAGGAGATCCGGATGTTCCAGCGTGACCCGCGCTTCACCGAGTGGATCTTGAGGGACCGGCTCGGGATGCTCGGAGAAGGAGAGAGACTTTATGTGTTCCAAGACTGATGCCGGGTGGATTCCAGTGTAGCCCTGTGGTTGATAAGACGGCCTGTGCCGTCATCTGGTAGAGGCTCTCAATATGGGAGTCGATGCAAATCTAATTTGATTTCAAAGACAACTAATTACATAAAATTTTTACGCATTATTTTTTCTTCCCGCCTTCCACTAAATCCTGTGTGCATTTTCGGTCAATCCACAAGATATATGGGACTAATTGAAAATAATTTCAATAAATTTAATATCTTTTGGTATTAATTTATTATATTTTACTTGACAAGGGGACACCTCCGGTTCAAGATTCAAATCAAACTAGGCGGAGGGGGGAAAGGGAGTCGTGGCCAGGAAGAAGAAGAAGAACATGCTTCGGGAAATCCGCGAGGCCCAGATGCTCAGCAAGGCTGAGCTGGCACGCAAGGCNGGGGTATCTCCCCTGACCATTGCCCGGATCGAAAGCGGGAAGCCGTGTCGGATGGATACCAAGCGCAAGATCATCCTCGCTTTGGGCCTCAGACTTTCGGATCGTGCCAAGGTGTTCGGAGATGAAGATGAGGAGGAAAGCGCCTAAGCCCCTGAACGTGGATCAAGAGCCATGACGAACAGGTTCAAGGACTGAGACCAAGGGAAGGAGTTCCATGATCTCTCTGGGTGGGCGAAAGAACGAACTGGTAGGTCTCGACATAGGGAGCCATTCCATCAAGCTGGTCGAACTGAAGGGAACCACGGGAGGCTATCGGCTGAAACGGTTCGCCGAGGCCTCCCTTCCCCATGATGTGATCGTCGACGGGGCTGTGATGGACTCAGGCTCCGTCATTGAAGTGCTCCGCCAGCTCTTTACAAAAAACAAGGTCAAGAATCGAAAGGTGGCCCTCTCCATCTCGGGGTTCTCCGTCATCATCAAGAAGGTCACTCTGAACTATATGTCTCAGGAAGAGCTGGAGGAGTCCATCCAGTGGGAAGCCGCCCAATATATTCCCTTCGACATAGAAGAGGTCAATATCGATTTCCAGATCCTGGGAGAGAGCCCTGAGGGTGGCGATCAGATGGATGTCCTTCTGGTTGCTGCCAAAAAGGAGATCATCCAGGACTACGAGATGCTCGTCTCCGAGAGCGGCCTGGAGGCTCACGTGGTCGATGTGGACTCTTTCGCCGTGGAGACCATGTACGAGAACCTCTTCGGCATCGGAGAGCAGGAGGTCGTGGCCCTGGTGAACATCGGGGCCAGCACCATGAACTTCAACATCGTCAAAGGACCTATTTCCTTGCTCACCCGAGATGTGTCCATAGGAGGAAAGCAGGTCACGGAGGAGATCCAGAAGCAATTCAACCTGCAATATGAGGAGGCCGAACAGCTGAAGCTCAAGCCTCAAGAAGAGTGGGGCCAGTACAAGAACCTCGATCGCCTGATACGAAACGCCTGCGACAACTTCGCCACAGAGATTCAACGTTCCCTGGATTTCTTCTACGCCAACTATCCGGATGAACAGATCTCCAAAATGGGGCTCTGTGGCGGCGGGGCCCGCATGCCGGGACTGTTAGCGCACATTCAAGAACGGGTGGGCGTGGAGACCTTCCTCATTAATCCCTTCGAGAGGATGGCCTTTTCGCCCAANGACTACGAGGAGGCCTATCTGCACTCCGTGGGCCCCATCGCCGCCGTGGGCGTCGGGTTGGCCATGAGNAGGGTGGGGGAAACATGATCCGAATCAACCTATTGCCCGTTCGCGAAAAGGTCAAAGAGGAAAACATCCGACGCCAGATATCCATCGGTGTGTTGCTGGTGATCCTTGCAGCCGTGGTCATGGCCTACTTTTGGTTTCAGAAACAGCAGGANGTTCGAGACCTGGCAAGGAACAAAGCCCAACTGGAGCAAAAACTGGCCCGTCTCAAGAAGGAAGTAGGGGACCTGGGCAAGATCAAGAAGCAGAAAGAAGCCCTCGATCTGCGGAAGAAAGCGATCGCTCAACTCAGTAAGAACCGACTCCTTCTGGTTCGGGTGCTCGATCAAATCAGCGCACTGAAACCGGAGACCCTCTATTTCCTCAAACTCGAGCAGAAAAACAACGGTGATCCCTGGCAGGATTTTACACTCATAATTAAGGGTGTGGCAGTGGACAATGCCGTTATTGCTCAGTTCATGAAGGATCTTCAGAAGGTGAAGAAATTCAAAGTTGATCTGGACTATACCAAGGCGGCAAAACAGAAAAAGGTGGAGGGAGAGTTTAAGGAATTTCAGTTACGTATTCAAGTGGCCGCCTCCTCCGAGACTCCCNAGGAGGAGAAAAAGGGNCAGAAGAAGGGCTAAAGGGTGCCTATTGCCTCCAACCACGAGGTGAGATGAGGAAATGGCCATCACCAAGGAAGAACTGATCAAACTGCCCAAGTGGCAAAAGGTTCTGATTCTGGCGGGAGTGATCCTCCTTCTGGGCGGAGTATGGTACTTTCTGCTCTATTCCCCGTCGGTGGAGAAGATCTCCACTCTCCAGAAAGATCTTCAGCGCCTGAAGAGGCAGATCCAAGAACAGGAAAGGGCCAAACGAACAAAGCGGACTCTAGAAGCCCAGATCAAGGCCCTTCAACAGGAACTCACGATCCTCAGGGCCAAGCTCCCGGAGGAAAAGGAGATCCCCAATCTACTCGACTCCGTCACAGAGATCGGACGCCTCAACGGACTCAATTTTCTACTGTTCANACAGGAAAGTAGTNTCCGTAAGGATTACTACTCCGAGATCCCTGTCAGCGTCAGGGTCCAAGGGGGATTTCATCAGGTCATGCATTTCTTGGCCAAAGTGGGGAGCATGGATCGGATTCTCCATGTCTCCGAGCTCAAAATGGAAAAATACAAGCCAGTAGATGGAGGAGGGTTCCTGCAAGCCTCCATGAAGGCCACTACTTACAAGTATGAAAGCACCCCNCTGCCCAAGAAGAAGAGGAAGGGGAAGAGGAAGGGCCGGAGGAGATAAATCCCTTTAGGAGGGCGAGCTTGAAGGGCNTGCGATACTTGAAAGGAGCCGTACCAGTCATCCTTTTGGCTTTGGCCTTGGGGTGTGGTCAGGGGGGGGCTCCATCCAAGGAGTCGACCCCGGTGGTCAAGAAGATTGCGAAGAAGGCCAAACCCACCCCCGCCAAGAAGCCGGGGGGCAAGGCTGCCCCTAAGGCCGTNGCCCACAAGGAGNCCGGAAAAGGTGCTGCTGCGGCTGAGGCCTCNCCAACGGTCCCCTTCAAGGAGGTCGCCTATGTCTATGACCCCGGCGATAGGCCGGACCCGTTTCGTCCCTTCTTCTTGGAGGAGGCCGCGACCGAGGAGGTTCCGGAAGAGTGCCTGAGGGTCCCTCCGGGTCCCCTTACAGAGAGAGATAGCACCCAATTTGCCTTGGTTGCCATCCTCCGAANAGGGGGGNAGGTTGTGGCCATGGTGGAGGATTCGGAAGGGAAGGGTTACATCCTGCGAGTGGGAACTTATATCGGGAAGAACTGTGGGAGGGTCAGTCGGATCGGATTGGAGGAGGTGATTATCGAAGAGCCCTACCTGGATCTGCTCGGAAAGAGGAGGATCCGGGAGGTGACCCTCCAATTCAGTCGAGCCAAGGGAGGAGGTCTATGAATAGAAGGCATCCTAAATGTCCCGTTGTGCTGGCCGCGTTGGCGGCATTCGTCCTGGGGTTGGGGGCGTTGGCTTCGGGACTGTCCGCTCCGGCCCAGGGAAGCAAGGTGGCCCTGGCGGCCCCGTCGGGGGGGCCGGGTGAGGCGGTCCAGCCCGCAACGAGACTCGTGGACCTCCTCATTAGTCAACAGGCCGATGGGACCCGTGTGGTGCTCATCGGTGACGGGGAGGTCGCCAATTACAACGCCTTTACCCTTCAGGATCCCCCAAGGATCGTGGTGGACCTCTGGCACATGACCCATACCTTCCGAGACAAGAAGATCCCTGTACGATCCCAAGAGCTCAAGCGGGTGAGGATCGGGACCTACCCGCAGAAGGTCCGTGTGGTCTTCGACTTGGACGAGCGGGTGGCGGGGTTCCCCCCTTACAGCCTCCAAAGGGAAGGCTACAAATTGATCCTCGGGTTGGGAGACATGGCCAAAGGCCTCGAGGGGGAGACCCAATTGCCCTTGCTTAAGCCCGGAGAGTCGCCGGATGTGCTTCTTGCCGCCAAGATCAAAGATGCGGCCGTAGAGCCCTTGGAATCGTCGTCGTCCGAAGAGAAGCCCTCGCCCGCTGATCGCCAAGAAGGATCTTCCCTGAGTCGATTCCCCGAGGAGAGCAAGGCAGAGTCTCCATCCCAAGCCAAAGGCGTGGCTAGCCCCGAGCCCGACATCTGGGCCTTGGTAGATATCCCATGGGAGTCCGTTCCGCCCTCCTTGAGCCCGCCACCGCAGCCGCAAGAGTCTCCCCATAAGGAGGCATCTGTGGCCTTGAGAAGGACCACTTCAGAGGGGAAGTCCCAGGAGACCACCCTCCAAGAGGCGGCAATCGCCGGAGAGGAGGCCCAGACAAGCCCGCTTTTGATAGCGGAAGAAACGGCTCAGGAGACTCCTCCACAGGCACCAAAGGTCGAGCCCTTA
>MTPG01000016.1 GCA_002010915.1 Desulfarculaceae bacterium JdFR-97
ACTCAAGGTATCGCTTTACCGTCTCTTCATCCACGCCTACGCTGCTGACGAAGTAGCCCGAGGACCATACAATATTCTCGTTCCAATACACCTTGGCCAGCCATGGGAACTTCCTGCACAATTGTGAAGCCGATTGGCTTTTCAGCTTTCCCATCACCGAAGATATGCTGTAATTCGGCGCAATGCACATCACCATGTGCACGTGATCCCTAAGCTACCCCAGGCATACTTCACAGCAGCTTCGACATCAGCTCTCGAATGTAACCACACACGCCAGGATTCAGGATCCGGCGGCGGTACTTAAACACCCACACCACATGGTAGCGCAGATAAGTAGATACTGTGAACTNTCTTGACATATCCCATCCCGGCAGTATACCGCCGCCGGGCTCATTCATCCACGGGTAAACCCGTGGTATCCTGTCTGTGACCGCATAAATGCCTCCTTTCCAGAAAAGCTTTCACATCTTCGGGCAGCCAAGTAAATTCCAGGCGGACCCTGAACCGAGAGTCTACGGACCCCGACGGCTCAACGGACACTACCTTGGCATACACTTCTGGGAGCCCACTGCCTTCCTCCTCAGCAATAAAGACCTTGAGATTTGAGCGCACCTCCATCTCCTGGTCGGTGGAAACCTCCACAGCAGACTCCACGTGGTGGGTGATTCGGCCAGCTATGGAGCTTTTCGATACTGTCTTCCCCTCCAAGGGAAAACATCTAACGGGGACTGGAGGCTCTAGCTTTGCGAATTCACCGGCCTCTTTCTTATACAGAAAGACCTGATATTCTCCTCCTATGCCGACCACATCGTACAAAGCTACGGGGTGCTCGATCCCCTTGAATTGGACCTCCATTGTTCTATGCACATGCACCAATGATTTCACCTTTTCGTAAGTCTGAGGACTGATCAGTACCTGGCCTCCGACTGTATAGGACTCCACCCGATAGGCAGTGTTGATCGGGCTCCCTATGGCACTGTACTTTGCCCGCTTCTTCGAACCAATATTGCCGACCACCACCTCACCGGTGTTGATGCCGATCCCCATATCCAGTTCGGGAAGATTGAGGCGTCTCTGCTCTTTGTTGATCTCTACCATGGCATTCTGCATTTCAATGGCGCACGCAACGGCTCGTTGCGGGTCGTCACCGCGGACGAAGGGGGCACCAAAAAAGGTGAGTATTCCGTCTCCTTCAATCTCGTTCACCGTTCCCTGATAACGTACAATGATTTCCACCATCCGCTCCAAGTATCTGTTGAGGATGTTTATGATCTNGTTGGGAGAAAGTCTCATGGAAAGAGCTGTAAAGCCCCGCAAATCGGATACAAGGAAGGTCACCTCACGNATCTCTCCACCCATCTCCAGCCCCCCGGGTCTCTCCAACAATTCCTCAACCACCTCGTTGCTCAGGTATCTCCCAAATGTCTCGCGAATAAAGTCGCGCTGGCGAAGGCTCTCTATCTTTTCCCTTTCCTCTTCGATATATCGATGGACCACGATGGAGACTAGGGCAAAAAAGATCATTAGAAGGGGGCGTACTATATGAAAGAGTGTGTTCCCGAAAAAGAAACCTGCACCCACCACACCCATGTAACAGGTGGCAATGGCGATGCTTCCTATGGAGAAATAAAGTGAAGAAAGGCGCAGGGAGAGGAGAAGGACAATAGCCATCAGGAGCAGTTCCACCCCCAGCATCTCACGGTCGGACAGCTCCCTGAGAAAGGATTCTGTCAGGATTCCATGTATGATGCTGGCATGGACACCACTGAGAGGGAAATTGGGATCGGTCGGTACTGGGCCCACATCGGTCGATCCTGTTGACACATCGGATATGACAACGATCTTTCCTCCCAGCTCCTCTGCCCACAGCTTCATCTCATCACGGTCATGAGAGGCCAACAAGATGTCGGCAAAATTATAGTGGTCCATTCTTTCCCACGGCCCGATATAATTGACGATCATATTGCCCTCTGCGTCAATGGGGATAACAATGTCATGGGGCTCATTCTCTCCGGGCTTTCGGGCGTCTTTAAGTGTAATATCTTTGCCAGGCCTGACCACAATCTTGTAAGCAGGGACACCGAGATAGTCGCAGGCAACCCGGAAAGGCAATAGGGGATAGAATCCCTCTTTGTAGCGCACGATCAGCGGAACCCGTCGAAGGACACCGTCACGGTCGAACTTGATACTCAAAGACCCCAGCCCGCGAGCCGCCGAAGCCAGTCGGGGAAAGGTTATCAGCGGTCTTAGCCCCACATAAAACATGCGGGTATCACCTTGCACATTTAAATCCCATTTTATTCCATCCAAGTAGAGGACCTCCTCAGGATGCTGCCACTTTCTTTGCACGAGCTGATCTTCCTTCCACAACTCAAATGCAAGACCGAAATAGACACTACCCGCATCCTCAACCGCCTCAATAAACGCCTGGTCATTCTCCTCGTCCAGCCGCGCGGCGAAAATGAAGTCGTAGACCTGGACAGACACACCCATAGAAGCAAGATTTCGAGTCACTTGTGCAAAATAGGATCTATTCAAATAAAGGGTCTTAAGCCTTCGGATGGTGCTGTTGTTGAGGTCTACATGCACGACGGTGCTATCATAGGCGGGGCGAAGCTTCGATGACAATGAGCGGAGCACAAAGAGCTGATCAATGACCTGACCGTTCCATATCTCAAAAACACCGGGCAGGAACCAGAAGCAGAGGTGAGCTGCAACAAACGAACAGAGGATCAGCAGAATCGTTGTTCGTAGTCTTTTCTTACTGGTGGTCAATGGTGAAGGTCCTGCTGTAGAAATCCGTTCCGGAGATCTCAACCGCAAGCTTTGCTACATCTGGCGGGCTCGGTTCCCCGGCCCCTTTGGTCCCTCGGACGTTTCCAATAGTGGTTACGGGCCTCTCGGCAAGCGTCTTGAATCTGCGGTGCTCCCATCGAAGCCTTCGGATCTCCGTGAGGATTTTCTTCACAATGGCTGGCTTTTTCCCACGGTCGGCAGTCTCATAGTTGTTGATAAGTGATTCCAATTGGCCAAGACGCTTTGCTGAGGCAAGCAGATAAAATATTTCTTGTCCAACATGTTCATCCAACTCAAACCACTGATCCCCTTGAGGGATGTAAAAATACCCTGACATAAAATCTTCCGAACCCAGCTGTTCGAATCGGTAAGGGAAAAGGACATACAGATCCCCCTGAGAGCTGTGATAGATTAGATACAAGAAACACTTCTCCTCGGGCTTGAGAAAAAACTTGATCTGGTCTCCTGTCTTCAGCGCCATATCCCGTGTAACGGGAATTAGCTCTGCCTCTGGCTGTCCTTTCTTAATGGCCCCAAAGGCCCACAAGAACCGAATGTTTTCCTCACCTTCATTCTGCTGTTGAGCATTGCCGGATCCGACAACGACAGTCAACCCAAATCCTAACACCAAAAATGTCGAGACCACTGCCGCCAGGCGTAACGTCTTCATCTCTTACTCCTTGGCTGGATATATAAATGCAAATCTCTGATCCACATCCACGTCTTGGTCCAGGAAATCAAAATGATGAGAGTCAATCTGAACGTCAAAACCTCCCCTAAGATAATACCTGCTGTGCAGACCGCCTTTACTGAACGCCCCGGCTTTGGTCTCCATCTTGAGTCTGCCAGCTTCTATATAAGTGTCTGTCAGCTTGAAATTCTCTATCTGGGCGTTGGTCCAGGTATACTAGGATTTTTCCCATATATCATCTCTCAATCTATCGAAGGAATCGTCGTAGTAGTAGGCAAGCTTATTCAAAGGAAGGCTTCCTTCAACAGACAGGTCGGATTCAGAGGGTACTATGGCGCAACCTTCCCGAAGTAGGACTAGAAAAGCTGATAATGAAAGAAAATAACATCATCTTCTTCTCTCAAATAGCATAGTAATCCATTCAAGCATCATTTGTGCAGATCTTCCTTTCCTTGTATCGCCAGACAATCTGTTCTCTGAAAAATGGCACTCGCATTGGAAAATAATGGATTTCTTGCATGAAACTGTCATCTCCTGCCTGGGCGGGACACTCTAGAGGCATAAAAAATAGCAGTCTAGAACTCCGGGCCTGGCCAAAAGGTGCCCTTTACTTTGAGAAGTTCAGGGCACCTCCAGGAAGCCGACTGTTTTCTACGTATGGCGTTCAAATCCGAGTCAGACGGGATTTGAAGACTCCATTATCATAGGAGGAAAAACCTGTCAACTCGAGTTTCGCACTCTTAATAGAGGCCGAAACTTGAATATCTTAATGAATCATTACGGATAGGGACCCGCCCTCCCTAAGAGGGCGGATCGACTTTTTGGGTTCAGAGGTAAGGTTTGCAGAGGATCTCGTGTATACGGATGTCGAAGAAGGTCTGCGCGTTGGTGGGCGAAAGCACCACCGCTGTGTCCGCCCCTCGGCCCGTTCCGGCCACTGCGACACACGGCTCCCCCACCCTTACCAGACCGGCGTCCGCCGCCATGAGCGCGATCTCCACGCAGACCTTGAAGCCCTGGCCCAGCGTCCTCAAGACGAAGGCGATGATCTCATCCAGTTGGTAGGTGTTCAGCTTGATCCGCACCGCACGGTTCACCCCTCCGAAGGCATGCATACAGGTGAGGATCCTTCCGCCGCCCGCCTCGATGGAGGCGCGGTTCTCCGGGGTCAGCTCCTGCTCATTGGGACCCTTAAACCCGGTGGAATGGGTGACCACGACCACATTTCTGTCTGTAAAGGTCTTTACGGCCTTGACCCCGGTCTCGCCCGTGGTTGTGGCCACGATAACGGTTCGGAGATCCAACTCTTGCGCCCTCTCCGCAGCCAACTGCAGGGTCCGATCCGTATTGGCCGGACCCGGCCGATCGAAGTAGACCGCACGGATCACTCGTTCGCTCATGAATCACCTCCATCAGCTGTCGGTTTTGCACATCCGCCGAAGGAGAAACCTCCGGCCCCTAAACCCCTCATAAGGAAGGGTCCCAAAGCCCTCGGATGGGCCCCCTCTTATCAGGCTCCGGGTCCTCGGGCTCACCCACCTTGGCCAGTTGTTGTGGATAGGATCGAAAAAGGGGAGCAGGAATCCGGACTTTCTCCCCTTCCAGGAGGAAACGCAACTGAAGGGCGTTGCAGACCGCTTGTCCGCGGAAATGGTTGTTAGTGATGAGATAGAACTCCCTGCAGGCGGATGCGATCCTCCTTGCCGCCTGTGCGATCTCATCGAGCTCCTCCATGGTGTATAGGTAGTCGTAGCGTCGATTGGCCTCCACCCCCTCCTGAAACCAGTTGGTACGGTTTCTTCCGTGAAGTCGGAGGTAGCCGATAGGGCCTGTCACCCGGACGGTCAGACGCATGGAGTAGGAGACGTCGGGCTGGTCTATGTTGCAAAAGCCCACCCCCAGCTCTTCGAGGAAATCATAGGTCTGAGGCCGGTCCCAGGAGCGATGCCGCACCTCCACGCAGAGAGGAAAGCCCGAAAAGGTCCTAGCCAGGTCCTCGAGCCATTTCCGGTTCTCCGAAGTATTATGAAAGGAATACGGAAATTGCATCAGGACCGCTCCCAAGTTTCCCTTCTCCATCAAAGGCTCGACGCCTCTCTTGAAGAGGGCGGCCTCGGCCTCCATGGGACTCTTCCGGTCGTGGGTGAAGAGACGCCACAGCTTCACAACGAATCGAAACCGTGGATTGTGCCCGACGCGCTCGGTCCATCTTCGTGCTGCACGGGGCTCGGGCGGCCGGTAAAAGGTGCTGTTGATCTCCACGGAGTCGAAGAAGAAAGTCAGATATTCCAGGGGATCGAATCCCCGTCCTCTTCTCGGGTAGACCACCCCTTCCCAATCCTCGTACAACCACCCCGCAGGCCCTACCCGAATCTTCATGCCTTCCCTCATACCGGCTCCATGGGCATGGGATCCCCCCGGCCGTCATTCATTAAGGAACCAGGGACACGATGCATCATTTTCGCATCGGATGGTCCGGAATCCAACCTTTATCGTCTATCTCATCCATATCGCGGATTTCGGTGGGTTTCGTCCCTGTCGCAGGGTTCGTTTCATCGCATCGGTCTGGACCTCCCTTCTTGTCATTGGAAGGAAGAGGCCTTGAGGGATGAAATCCCTCGATGTGACTCATAAAAAAGCCGAGCAGGATCGATCCTGCTCGGCAAGGAGAGCCCTACAGGCACCGATGAGGGAAACCCGGAGGTTAGAGGGACATGTGAAGAAACACCGGGGCCATTGCCGGGGCCTGGTATCTTTGCATATATGACGGATATCTCAGGATGGAACGGGCTAGGACTCAGCCCGACCTTTCCCCCTCTTTCTCCTTCTCCTTGCCCAACTCCTCGCCCAGCCTTCGGTCGATCTCCTCCATGCGGGCGTCGTGCTCGGCAAGCTCTTTGATCATCTCGTCGACGCCGAGCTCCTTGGCCAGGTCGTCCCTTCGCTGCTCTGAGAGCTTCTCATATACCGCATTGCCGAGCCGTGCCATGAGTCGGGTGATCTGGGTCTCAAGTCGGGCCTTCTCCCTTCGCAGACGCGTCACCTCGATACTCTCTCCCGCCTTCTCCGTGAGGTTGTGCACAGCCACCAAAGCCGCATCAAAACCAGCTTCCATTCCTCTCTGAATCCTCTCCCAAAGCTTCATCGCTGCACCTCCCCTCCAAGTTTTTGGAATATGGACACCTCGCGCAATATAGGGCCAGAAAGGACTCTAACCAGGCCCTCCTGAGCCCCCTTCTTACAGGGAAACAGCCTCGCCGCGAGACTCTTCTTCGGGATTCCGGTGGCTTACTACCAGCTTGCCGTCCTCCACGTCCACGGTGATGACGGCCCCATCCAATATGTCCCCCGCGATAAGGGCGCGGCCTATGCGGGTCTCCAGTTCGTGCTGCAGATACCGCTTGAGCGGCCGGGCCCCATAGACCGGATCATATCCCGCTCTTGCGATGAAGGTCTTGGCCTTATCCGATATCTCCAGGACGATTCGTCGGTCCTTGAGCCTCCTCATGAGGTCATCGGTCAGCAGATCCACGATCTTCTTGACCTCCTCCAGGGTCAATGGCTTGAACAAGACGATGTCGTCCACGCGGTTGAGAAATTCGGGACGAAAGTGGCGCCTCAGGGCCGCCATGACCCGTTCCCTGGCATCCTCCCGGATCTCACCTCGGTCGGTGATCCCCTCCAAGAGGAACTCAGATCCGATGTTGCTGGTCATGATGATGACCGTGTTCTTGAAGTCGACGGTACGCCCTTGAGCGTCGGTCAAACGACCGTCATCCAGGATCTGCAGGAGCACGTTGAAGACGTCGTGATGGGCCTTCTCGATCTCGTCGAAGAGTATCACGCTGTAGGGCTTTCGGCGGACGGCCTCGGTCAACTGTCCCCCTTCCTCGTAGCCCACATACCCGGGCGGGGCCCCGATGAGGCGGCTTACGGTGTGCTTCTCCATGTACTCGGTCATGTCGATGCGCACCATGTTCTCCTCTGAGTCGAAGAGGGCCTCGGCCAATGTCTTGGCGAGCTCGGTCTTCCCCACCCCCGTGGGACCGAGGAAGATGAAGGATCCGATGGGACGGCGAGGATCCTTGATCCCGGAGCGGGCCCGAATGACCGCATCGGCCACAAGCTTCACGGCCTCGTCTTGGCCCACGACCCGTCGATGCAGGACCTCATCCAGACGGAGAAGCTTTTCCCGTTCTCCCTCCATGAGTCTTGAGACAGGGATTCCCGTCCACCGGGAGACGATCTCGGCGATCTCCTCCTCGGTGACGACCTCCCGGATGAGGCGTCCTCCGTCGGCACCGGCACTCAGGCACTCCTCCTCGGCCTTGAGCTGCCTCTCCAGCTCTGGCAGGCGCCCGTGCTTCAGCTCGGCGGCCCGATTCAGGTCGTACTGTCGTTCGGCCTTCTCGATCTCCCTTCGCACCTGCTCGATCTCTTCACGGAGGGCCTGTAGCTTTTTAATGGCCTCTTTCTCGTTCTCCCATTGTGCCCGAAGGGCGTCTGCCTTGGAACGCAGCTCGGCCAGTTCCTTCCGGAGCGCCTCCAGGCGTTCCATGGAGGCCCTGTCCTTCTCCTTCTTCAGGGCCGCTTCCTCGATCTCCAACTGCATGAGACGCCGGGTGACCTCGTCGAGCTCCGTGGGCATGGAGTCGATCTCGGTCCGGATCATGGCGCAGGCCTCGTCCACCAAGTCGATGGCCTTGTCCGGGAGGAATCGATCCGTGATGTAGCGGTTGGAAAGGACCGCCGCGGCCACCAAGGCGCTGTCCTGGATCTTCACCCCGTGGTGGACCTCGAAGCGCTCTTTCAGGCCCCGCAAGATAGAGATGGTGTCCTCCACGCTGGGCGGATCCACCAAGACCGGCTGGAACCTACGCTCCAAGGCCGCGTCCTTCTCGATGTACTTGCGATATTCGTCCAGAGTGGTGGCCCCGATGCAGTGGAGTTCGCCCCGGGCCAACATGGGCTTGAGCATGTTTCCGGCATCCATGGATCCCTCAGCCCGTCCGGCCCCAACGATGGTATGGAGCTCGTCAATGAACAGCAGGATCCTTCCCTCTGACTCTTTGATCTCCTGGAGAACCGCCTTGAGGCGTTCCTCGAATTCCCCCCTGTACTTGGCTCCCGCCACCAGCGCCCCCATATCCAGGGCGAAGATGGTCTTGTCCTTGAGTCCCTCGGGCACATCCCCACGCACGATGCGATGGGCCAGCCCCTCCACGATGGCCGTTTTCCCCACCCCGGCCTCTCCGATGAGGACGGGATTGTTCTTGGTCTTCCGACTCAAGATCCGAATCACCCTCCGGATCTCCGAATCCCTTCCGATGATGGGGTCGAGCTTTCCGCTTCGGGCCTCAGCCACTAGGTCTCGACCGTACTTCTGGAGGGCCTCGTAGGTCGACTCAGGTGTAGCACTGGTGACCCTCTGGTGGCCCCGCACGTCCGTGAGGGCACGAAGGATCAGATCCCGGCTTACGCCGAACTCCTTGAGGATTCGGCCTGCGGCCGTGCTGTCCCCCTCCTCCACAAAGGCCAGAAGGAGGTGCTCCACCGAAACGTAATCGTCCTTGAGTCGCTTGGCCTCATCCTCGGCCTTGACCAGGAGACGGTTGAGCCTCTGAGTGATGTAGATCTTTCCTGGCTCAACGCCCGGCCCGCTCACTCGAGGTCTCCGCTCAAGCTCAGCCTCCAATCGGGACCGAACCTGATCCACGGGCACATCCATCCTCTGAAAGAGCCGAGGGATCAGACCATCGCTCTGCTCCAAAAGAGCCAAAAGAAGGTGTTCACCATCCAACTCCAGATGGTTGTAGCGAACCGCCTTGGTTTGCGCAGCTTGAAGTGCTTCTTGAGATTTTACCGTAAACTTTTGAATATCCATGGATAATTCCTCCAACTATAAACCGTTTTTCAAGAGAATATTCCGAAAATATCCCTACGCCGACTTCTTGGACTAAACTCAGAAGAAGTTTGCAGGCTTTGGCCGATTGGACTCTGGTAGGGATCCGGGGGGATGGCCGTCGAGGCCACCCGCCCCAGCCCTTGCCCGGCCGACCGCCGGATCACCGGCCCCCTCAAGCCGATCCGTATTCCGTATATTCGGCATCGATCACGTCGTCATCACCGTCCCGTTGAGACGAGCAGGTCCCGCCCGTGGGGCCGTCAGCAGTCCTTCCGTGGGACGCAGCGGCCGCTGTGACCATCTGCAGGGCCTGCTGAAGGTCCCCCGCTAACTGCTGGTAGCGTTCCTTGGAGACGGATTCATCCTGAACCGCCTTTCTCGTCTCCTCGATGAGATGCTCGCAGCGTGCCCGCTCGTGCATGGGCACGCGATCACCCAATTCCCGCAAAGTGCGTTCCAGGTCGTAAGCCAGGGAGTCGGCTTGGTTTCGGGCCTCCACCGTCTCGCGACGCCTGCGGTCCTCGGCAGCGTGCTGTTCGGCCTCGCGGATCATCCGCTCCACTTCGCTTCGGTCGAGGTTTGTGCTCTCGGAGATGGTGATCCGCTGCTCTTGACCCGTATCCTTGTCTTTGGCCGTCACCTGGAGGATGCCGTTGGCATCGATATCAAAGGTGACCTCGATCTGGGGCACCCCTCGAGGTGCGGGACGGATCCCCTCCAAGCGGAAGCGACCCAGCACCCGGTTGTCCCGAGCCATCTCCCGCTCCCCCTGGAGCACAACCACATCCACTGCCAACTGGTTGTCCTCGGCCGTGGAGAAGATCTCGGACCGGCGACAGGGAATGGTGGTGTTCCGCTCGATGATCCGGGTCATAACCCCGCCCAGGGTCTCCACACCCAAAGACAGGGGCGTGACGTCCAAGAGCAGCACATCCTCCACCTCTCCCTTGAGCACAGCGGCCTGGACCGCGGCCCCCATGGCCACCACCTCATCGGGGTTGACGGACATGTTGGGCTGCTTCCCACCGGTAAGGCTCCGAACCAGATCCTGAACGGCCGGGATCCGGGTGGAACCACCGACCAGGATTACCTCGTCGATCCCCTTGGGAGTCAGCTTGGCGTCGGCCAGGGCCTGCTCCACCGGCCCTCTGCACCGCTCGATGAGGTCGTGGATCATGTCCTCGAACTTGGCCCTGGTCAGGGTCATGTTGAGGTGCTTGGGACCCGTTGCATCCGCGGTGATAAAGGGCAGACTGATCTGGGTCTGGGCAGTGGAGGAAAGCTCGCACTTGGCCTTCTCCGCGGCTTCGTAGAGGCGTTGCAGGGCTTGACGGTCGTTTCGAAGGTCGATGCCTGTATCCTTGCGGAACTCCTCGGCCATCCAGTCCACGATCCGTTTGTCGAAGTCGTCCCCTCCCAGGTGGGTGTCGCCCGCGGTGGCCTTCACCTCTATGACTCCGTCGGACACCTCTAGCACGGAGACGTCGAAGGTGCCGCCGCCGAGATCGAAGACCAGGATGGTCTCGTCCTTCCGTTTATCGAACCCATAAGCGAGGGCCGCGGCCGTGGGCTCATTGATGATCCGGAGGACCTTGAGCCCCGCGATCTCTCCAGCATTCTTGGTCGCCTGTCGTTGGGCGTCGTTGAAGTAGGCCGGAACCGTGATGACCGCCTCCGTGACCCGCTCGCCCAAATACTTGGAGGCGTCCTCTACGAGCTTCCTTAGCACTTGTGCAGAGACCTCTTCGGGGGCCACATGCTTTCCGCGGATCTCGAAGCGGACCGCATCGTTGGGCCCCTTCACCACCCGATAGGAGACCATTTTGGCCTCTTCGTCCACCTCCCCCCACTTTCGGCCGATGAATCGCTTGGCCGAGAAGATTGTGGCCTCTGGATTCAGGATGGCCTGCCGTCGAGCCACCTGCCCTACCAGTCTCTGGCCGTCCTCCGTATAGGCCACAACCGAAGGAGTCGTCCTGGAGCCCTCCGCATTGGCGATAACGACGGGCTTTCCGTCTTCCACCACGGCGACCACCGAATTGGTGGTCCCGAGATCGATTCCCACTGCTTTGGCCATGATAAATCCCTCCTCGAAAGCCTCTAAGGTCGGTGTAAAACCGCTTTATCAAACAATAAGCACGCAACGGGGATTGTCCAGGGGGAGAACGAAAATTTTAAGCAATTTTTATGCCAAATATCGCTCGGCCCTTCCGTCCCGTCCGCTTCGCCGGGGCCCAAGAAAGACCAAAGGAGCAAAGCGCCCACTGCGGCCTCGTCAGGCCGTTTGAAGGGCAGCAAGAATCGAGGCACTTCAGACTGGACCATCGATTAAAACGGAAAAAGGCGGGAAGTTTGTCCCGCCTCTCCTTTTTGGATCTTTCTTTTTTCGATTACTTTTTTCTTCCTTTTCCCTTTCCCTTGCTAGGTTTCCATGGCTCGGGCTCAGGCGGAGGGGACTCCGAAAAGCTCGCAGGGCCGGTGATGGCAAGCGTATTGTTGTGTCCTTTTCCTCGACCTGTCAGATAGGTGTGACTGTGATTGGCCAGATCCTCTCGTAACTCGTCGATCTGTTGCTGCAATTGTTCGAGTAGTTCCTGAACAGGAAGAGATTCAGGATCCGGAACCAGCTTCAAGCCCACCCCCCGAAGCACTATGCGATCATTGGTGTCGCCGAAGTTCACCTTGAGGCTGAGAAGGAGGGGACCCTCTGAAGGATTAATGGGACCGAGTGAAGGAGCCGAGCTGTCCGTGCACACAGGTCCACCATCCGCAAGGTCCGTATCATCATTCAAAAGCAAGGCGGCGTCCTGGGAGGGGTCCTGAACTTGGGTCAAGCGGATCCCGCTGATAAAGCTGGTTGAGCTGAACAACTCGTAGCAGACCCGCACCCCATTCACCAGATACCCCGGTGGCACCAGCAGGGCCTTCTCGATCAGCTTGTCGCCACCCTCTTGGCCCACCTCTCCNGTCGTTGTGGACTCTATGATCAGGCCGCTCAGGCCACTGCCGACGCCCGAATCAACCGGATTGAAGGAGACGATCACACTGGGGTCGCCGGGAAGGAAATCCAGATGATTGATCCACATGAGCGTCCCTTCATCCTGGGCCAAAGTTGCTCCATGGCCGCCGAAGGCCCCGACGAGAAACAAAGAAAATGCTACAAGCCAGACGTTTCTCTTCATTCTGCCCCTCCTTCTAACCGGTATGGTCTGAATCAACTGTCATCGATTTTTGGCCAAAACCAGTACCGACTGCTCCTTCACAGCGCTGGTTATCGGCTTCTGTGCTTGCCTTCCACCTTAAAGACCCATATCGCCCGTCTTACCATGGAACTCATGAAACCATGCGGTCAAAGGCAAGGATCTTTCCCGTTCCTTATTATGCTCGAAGAGTTATTTCAGATATTGAATTTTATAGATGGAATTGGCCGTCTTGATCATGACGGCATTGATGGTGTGCTTGATCTCCTCTACAGGGCTCGTCCGGAGGACCTTTCTCTCCCCCAAGTANACGCTGTAGCGCTCCCCTTTCTTGGGTGGGGCATATTCCCAACCGATGACAGAGCCCTTTTNTTCCTTTCCCAAGGACTCGATGCGGGTAAGGGCGATCTTTTGGGTCAGGATCTCGTAGGTCTTGGTCAGATTATCATGAGCTACTTCCATACAGCTCCTCCCTTTCGGTCTGGGCTTAATTTAAGGAACCCTCTGAATTGATCCTTTCGGTCTTCGATCTATGCAATAGTCTTGCCAACACCAACCTATTGAGATTATTAGAAGATTATTAGATACCATATAGGAAAGAGTTACCATGTCGTAATTTTACGTACCATTTTCTAATACCCCCAACTGATACCCCTTGAGGTTCTGAGGACAAAGATAGCGGGTAGATCTTGGAGAGGTAGGCCCCATGATCTGCAGGCCTCAGGACTCGAAGCTTCCTCCATATCAATTGGACTGACTATACACATGAAGTCGGGGGGCCCAATTCCATATTCACTCTCCTGGTTCCCTCCCAAGCTCAACTCACCTCCCCAGTGCCTTTGCCTTTTCACTATAGATGCGCGCCTGTTTTATATCCAAAAGCAGGTGCTGATAAATTTGGGCCAGCCTTTCATATGGCTCCTTCGCATCAGGTCGGATACTGACGCATTTCTTAAAGTAGGTTACGGCCTTAGTAGCCTCCTTTCTCGTTAGATAAAGAATACCCAAATTATAAGCGGCCTCGAAGAAATCTGGGCGTAGCTCCAACGCCTTCTGAAGATGCCCGAGGCTGGCATCATCGTTTCCCTGGCGGTGTTCGATAATACCCAGGGCATAAAACAGGTCTGCATCCCTTGGGCGGAGACCCGCTACCTCCAGAAAGACTGCCTTTGCCTCACCTAGATCTCCCTGATTAAATAGGAGATATGCGAGCCGAAGCCCCAGATCGGGGTCTGAGGTTACCTTATAGCCCTTCCTCAGCAGTTCCTTCAGCCTTCCGGTCCTCTTCTTTCGCTCCAGGAGGTCGGCCAGTGCCTGGATGGTCTCCACATCATTGCTGTTGAGCTTCAGGACCTTCTCAAGACATTCGATAGCCAGTTGGTCATCCTTCTTCTGAGCGATGACTACCTGTGCCAGATTTTTCAGGATCAGGATATTCTGTGGCTCCTGTGCCAACACCTTTTCATAAAAAGATCTGGCCTTTGCGAGATCTCCCTTTAGGTGATAGATGTAGGCGATCTTGGCCTGGATCTGCGTAAAGGCAGGATACAGCTCGGCCGCACGCATGTAATAATTAAGGGCCTCGTCATAGTCCTTTAAGGCCATAGAGACCTCGGCAAGAAGATAGACGGCCGGAAGGTTATTGGGGCATTCCTTTACCGCCTTCAGGAGGGCCCTGCGGGACTCCTCGAGCTTTGCCTGATTGTACAGGGTCACTCCTTTTTGGTAGTCTTTAAAAGAAGGGCTTTCCCATATATCGGCGAGGGCATAAGTCTCCGCCATGAAGAGAGAAAAGATGAAGACCCCTAATCTGATCAACAGCTTCGGCTTCATAACGATTCCTTCAGACGAAATTTGATATCAATGGAGAGCACAAGCTCTTTTGCNACAGAGCCATCAGGGAAGGGGGGAAACGGTGCAGCCCGCCTGACACAGTCCATGGCAGCCTGATCGAGGATTCGGATTCCACTGCTGGCCCTCACCCGGACGGGCCCAATAAGCCTTCCATCCCGGCCAAACTTAAATACGATTCCGACCTTCCCTTGGAGATTAAGCCTACGGACGGCGTAGGGATATCTCTTTGACCTTTCGATCTTCTCCCTTATGGCCGCAAGATAGGAGTCCAGGCCGGATCCCTCGATAACCGAACCGGGTAGATCCAAAAGCTCCCTGGATTGCTCGACATAGGGGAAGACAGTAGGTTGATACCTCGGCACCGGTAACGAAAAGGACCCCTTAGGTCTCTCCATGCCCTTAGATACTCGGCCGACCATTCGAGGAATCTCTTTTTCAAGGGGATCTGGGGCATGAAAGAGCTGAGTATGAAGGGGATTCTTGAAGCCTTTGTAAATCAACGGAGGATCCGGTGTGACAGCCCTTTCTTTAATAGGCATGGGAGGCAGTGGCACCTTTGAAGCGACAAGGGGCACATGCGGCTTGATCTCCTGTCTCTTAATCTTAATAGGGGGAGGGGGAAGGAGTGGAGCCATATCAAGGGACTTTGGCAATGGATCTGTATCCACCCTGTTTAGGTCAATAGATAAAACACACTCCTCTCTTTTGACCTGTAAGGACGGATTCCATCTGATCCCCCAGAAGATTGCAACGTGTAGTATCATAGAGAACAAAACAAACCATGTTAGTCGGTGTCGTCTGATCATCTCCATAATTGCCATGCCCCGCTTGGGCGGGGCATCCTAGAGTCATGAAAATGAGCGCACAGCTATCTTCTACATTCCCTTTTTCAATGCGCAGGCTAAAGCCTGCGTCTAAAGCTCTTGCTCCACGCTCCCACGCCACCGGTGGGGTTTATCACTCCGAGGCTTAGCTCCCTGCTCTTTGCTCCATGCCCTTTGCTCTTTGCTATTCGCTCCGCGCTCCATGCTCCATGCTAGTATGCCATGCGCCGTAAGCCGTGCGCCTTGAGCCGTATCCGTGTACCCTACGCCGTAAGCCGCCTCCCTTGGTGAAGGAAAGCTATTTTCTAACTAACTGCCATGCCCCTGCGGGGCACCCTAGAGGCATGAAAATAGCAACCCAGAGTTCCGAGGCCGGACAGGAGGTGCCCTGAACGAAATTGAAGGTCTTTTCGCAAATCCCGCCTCTGGCGGGA
>MTPG01000002.1 GCA_002010915.1 Desulfarculaceae bacterium JdFR-97
ACCCTAGAGGCATGAAAATAGCAACCCAGAGTTCCGAGGCCGGACAGGAGGTGCCCTGAACGAAATTGAAGGTCTTTTCGCAAATCCCGCCTCTGGCGGGANCGAAAAGAACTTCTCAAANTGAAGAGCACCTCCTGTCCGGGCTATTTTCTACGTAAATCAGTATAGTTATGAGATATGTTGATATGTTCAGCACCAGCTCGTTTGGCCACGTCCATTACCTGAACGAATATCTCATAAGGGATAACACGGTCCCCTCGGAAGATAACCGTACGGCTTCCTGTCTCAGCCATGAGCGTCCTCAGATGATCGCCTAGTGTCCGGAGGGTCACCTGATTCAGATTTACGTAGATACGCTTTTGTGCATCCACGGTAATGATGATCCTTTCGCGCCTGGTGCGCTGTTGGTTTTCTGCGCTTGGAAGGGTGAGTTTAATGGAAGGTTTGGCAAAACTCGAGGCCAGCAGGAAAAAGATGAGCAGCAAAAAGACGATGTCTACCAAGGGGGCGATAGTGAGGTTGACCTGGCTCTTCTTTCTACGCCTGAACTCCATTGGTTAATACCCTTAATCACGTTTCTCGATGCCCTATTTTGTGCTTGCGGTCGGCAATTGACCCGAAGTTTAACAGCTCATTCAAAGTCATTATAAAATAGTGCATCTTAGCCTGAATCTTGTCCACTCTGGATTCGAAATAGCTGTACATGGCCATCGTCGGGATAGCAATGGTGAGGCCCACAGCCGTGGTCAAGAGTGCCTCCCAGATACCACCGGCCAGCACTTCGATATCCACCTGCCCGCCCATGGCCTGGATCCGCTGGAAGGCCCGGATCATACCGGTTACCGTTCCCAAGAGCCCTAAAAGGGGGCTTATCTGGGCTATAGTAGAGAGCTTGTTTAGGTGCTGTTCTAACCGCTCCAGTTCCATGCTCCCCTCGCGATGGAGCAACTCTTCCCGATCTTGCCTACGAAGATGAAGGTTTTCTAGATATACGGAGCCTATTCGGGCAAAGGGTCCTCGAATGTGGTGGCAGAGATCGAGGGCTTTTTCGATGTCTCCCTTTCTAACGTTTTCAATTACGTCCTTAATTAATTTAGAAGAACGGGCTCGATTACGAATAAAAACAAAAGCACGGTCAAGAATAATGGCCGCTGCCATGACAGAACAGGCCAACAGCGGCCAGATGAAAATACCGCCCTTTTCAATGATAAACCACATACTTCTTTAATTCTCCTTTTAAAAGACTAGTCAGATCTGTTCAATAAATAAAAAGGCCACGAAAGGATTCAGACTTCTGTCTGAACGGACCTTCCGTGGCCTTATTTAAAGGCTTTACTTTAGCTTCTCGCTCTTTTCCTGGCCTTCATGGCCTTGGCGAGGTTGGCAAATCTAAAAAATTTAATTACCAAAGCTCCCCTGGCTTGTCAACATTTTTTAAAACTCCTAAGAGTGGAGTAACTCCTATTCTCATTTCCCTAATTTTTATCTGGAGCACATAGAGGGCCTACCAGGGGCGAAGAGACTATAGACCCCTACGAAGGCCTTAGATTCACTCAGCCATGAGACCNGTTTTTTGGATAGCCGCCTCTGTCTTCTCCATAGCTACAGAGAGAGCCTTGTTTGCCTCCTCCAGGCAGCCGGCCGCAACCCGAATCTCCTCGGCGATATCTCCGTAACCCCCCTGCTCGGCACTCTCCGCCCATTTGAGAAACTCGGAAGCATGTTCGGTATTGTGCTCTATCCAGTGTGGTAATAATATCCTAAGCTTATCGAGATCTGTGAGCTCCTTCATGTCAATTCCCTTCCTCTTCAGCGACAATGGTAATTTTATGTTTAAGGAAGTCTATCCTCTCTATCCTCCCTTGGACTATCTTCGNCTCCTCAAACAGGCTTTTTAACCGCAATCCCCCTTCNGTGGGCTCAAGTGAGATCACATCCTTCATGATCTCGTCTTCCTGTCCATTGCAAATTAGATAAACCGTTGCCTGACACATCTTGATATCCCTCCTCTACATTCATTTTGCCTCTTTTAGCCTGACTATCCCTGTTAAATATTCTGCCTTTTATCGGCGATAGCAAAGTACTCTGCATTAAGTATTGGACTAACTGCCATACCCCTCCGGGGCATCCTAGAGCCATGAAAATGACTGCACAGCTATTAGCAATGCATCCTCTTTCAATGCGCAGTCTAAAGCCTGCGGCTACAACTTTTTCGGCATTTCTCCATGCTCTTTGCTCCATGCTCCATGCTAGTACGCCTTGCACCGTGCGCCTTGTGCCCTGCGCCGTACGCCNTAAGCCGCCCCCCCTTGGGAGGGAAAGCTATTTTCTAACTATCTCTAGGGCAAAAAAGATTGCGTCCCTTTTTCTTGGCAGCAAAGGATCTATAATGAAGATTGTAAGTATCGATAAACGTTTGTCCAAGGATTAAAAACGCTATGAAGATGGAGAAAGGTTTTCGGCCACAATCTGCACAAGCCCCTCTGCCCTCAGATCGGGCATGGTGAAATACCTCGCCTCAAGGAGCGAGGCGACTTTGAAGGCCAGGTCCGTCCTGAGCAAGTTGGACTTGTCCTCCGTGTCCACGACGATGTAATCCGCCTCCCTCATCTCCCTGAGGGAGATTGAGCACCTTTCTATCTCCTCCCATACCCTGAGATCGGATACGTTTTGGTTCGCCCTCCCGTCGCTGACAAGAATTACAAGGAACCTCGTCTCAGGGTGTTTCAGCCTCATCTGCCTGATCAGGTTATAAGTNGCGAGGAGCCCTGCCCCCAGGGGTGTCCTTCCGCCTACTGGCAGTTCCTTTAGTCTCTTGGAGGCAAGCTCCACACTCGATGTGGGCGGAAGCACCACCTCAGCCCTGTCTCTCCTGAAGACAACCATCGAGACCTTGTCGCGCTTCTGGTAGCAATCAAGAAGAAGCGACTGAATTGCCCCCTTTGTCTCTACCATCCTCTTCTTTGCCCCCATGGAGCCAGAGCCATCCATCACGAAGATCACCAAGTGCTTTAGCTTCCTCTCCCGTTCCTTGAACCTCAGATCTTCCTCCCTGATTATGATCGAATCCCTTCCCCCCCTTAGGAGCTGCCAAGGGGCCGCAGCCCTCAGAGTGGCATCCAGAGCGATGTCCTTCTCCTTTTTACGCACTACGCTTCTTACATATCTGCCGCCCTTTCCAGAAAAACGGGTCTTCGTCCTCCTGCCGAGGTTAATTCTCTCCGTCCTGTCCTTCCTGAGNAAAAGCCTCCTCACCCTAAAGGTCTCGCCTACCTCAAAGACCTCCTCCTTACCACCCCCCTGATCCAAGGACGACGGGGCGAACTCCTCCCCATGCGAGCGAACTTCCTGAGGATGCTCCTTATCCTCCCTCTCATCTTTTCTGTCTTTTTCTCCTTCCCTTTGAGGTGGTTCACTATGCTCCTGCTCATAATGCTCGAGGTTGCGCCTCCTGTGCAACAGAACCAATGGAAGCACCTTCAGCAGATGTCTCTCGGAGACCTCCTCCTCCCCGCAGAAGGCCGCATAGGCGCGGGCGGCCTTGATGAGGGTGATATCCGCCCTGTGCCCTACCACCATGGCCCCAAGGCAAAGCTCCACAGCNTTTTCATTCAAGTCATCACTGATAAAGACCTCATCCTTCAGTTCCCTCGCAAGGGCTATTCTCATCCTGATCTTTTCATCCCTTCTCTTGTACCCTTCCTGTCCCTCCATCAAGGTCCGCTTCATCACCCTGATGCGCTCGGCCCTGTCCGGGTTCTTGAAGTCCACGCACATCCCGAACCTGTCAAGGAAATGGGGGCTGAGGGCCCCTTCCTCCGGGTTCATGCTCGCCATGAGGATGAAGCTTGAAGGGTGCTTTAAGCTCATCCCCTCCCGTTCTATCAGGTTCTCCCCACGGGACTGAACTTCAAGGAGAAGATCGAGGACCCCGGAATTGAGGAGATTGACCTCGTCTATATAAACCACTCCACCGTGGGCTCTGGCAAGGATCCCGGGCTGAAAGACCTTCTCGCCCCTTTTGACCGTCTCTTCGAGGTCTATCCCACCCAGGAGAGCATCTTCAGTGATATTCAGGGGAAGTTCGATGAAGGGAAGATCGGGGGCGAGCACCCTCATTGCCCTCGCCAGGGTGCTCTTTCCGGTACCCCTCTTGCCCACGAAGAGCACCCCGCCTATCTGAGGATCTATCAGGTTGAGGATCAGGGAAAGCTTTGCGTCCTTATGGCCTATAAACTCGGTGAAATACATTTTTATAAGCTCGAAAGCAGCTCCTCCATCTTTTCCCTTTCTGCCTTTATCTCCTCAAAGGGGGACCTCTTGAGCCTATGGCCGAGACCGAGCCTCGCTGCATCCCGTATCTCCTCTATCTCCACCTCCTCCTTTTCCCTAAAGGCAGAAAGGGCACGCGCGGCCTTAAGGATGACGATATCGGCCCTGTGGCCGTCAACGTTCAACTGGGAGGTCAGGGTGACGATCCTCTNCAGGATCTCATACGGGACCTTTATAGCCGAAAGCCTACTTTTNGCCTCTGTGATCCTCTTGGAGAGCTCCACTTGCTCCCTTTCCCACTGCTTCGAGGAGCCCTCNGGGTCAAGGTCGAACTCCTCCCTCCTCCTCAAGATCTCAGCCCTTAAGGCCTTGTCCTTTATAGATTGGATCTGGACCGATAGGCCGAAGCGGTCTAGCAATTGCGGCCTAAGCTCCCCTTCCTCCGGGTTCATCGTCCCCACGAGGATGAACCTTGCAGGATGGACAAAAGATACCCCTTCCCTTTCCACGTAATTGACCCCCATGGCGGCCGCATCGAGAAGCAGGTCCACGATGTGGTCCTCCAGCAGGTTTACTTCATCCACATAGAGGAAGTTCCTGTTGGCATCTGCTAGGATGCCCGGCTCAAAGCGTTTCTCACCGTGCTTTATCGCATGTTCCACATCTAGTGTGCCGACCACCCTGTCCTCTGTGGCCCCGAGGGGGAGCTCGACTACCCTCATCTTTTTACTCTCTGTATCGAGCACTTCTCCCTTTTCGAGGCGTCCCTTACAGTCAGTGCAGAGGCCATCGGAGCCCGGCTCACAATTAAAGCGGCAGCCCTTTATCACCTCCATCTCGGGAAGCAGCTCTGCAAGGGCCCGAACCGCCGTGCTCTTGCCGGTGCCCTTCTCTCCTGCAATCAGGAGCCCCCCTACACTTGGGTCTATAATATTGAGGATGAGGCCGAGTTTCATATCATCCTGCCCGACGATCGCTGAAAAAGGGAAGATCATCCTTGAGTCTCCTCTCACATATCTCTCTCCTTCAAGATTGCCTTCATCTTCCTCTTCCAGCTCTCCACTTCCTCTGCTGTTATTACATCAATGGAGCCACCCTGAAAATCTCCCTTCACATCTCCCATCTTCTCCTCGATCCATCCCTCTATCTCGATGTAGATCTCCTTGAGGGCATCCTTTACATCAGGGGCAGGGCTCCATAGCCCTCTTTCCACTGCCTCAATCAACCTTCTCGCTATCTCTTCAAGGGCATAAGGGTTGCTTTCCTCAAAAAACCTTCTGTTCTCCTGGTCCATCAGGTAGGTCCTGGCGATTTCATCGAAGATCCAATCGTCCACAACCCTGCTTGTGGCCTCCCACCCATATACCCTGCCTATCCTCTTGCTGATATCCCCTGCGCCCTTATAGCCGTGCTCCTTCATCCCTTCTATCCACTTTGGGTTCAAGAGCTTTGTCCTAACAACCCTCCTTATCTCATCCGCGAGGTCCCTCACCTCGACCTCTCCTTGCTCCCTGGTATCGCCGTANTAGGTTCTGACCTCCTTGCCCGAGATCACCTTTGCTGCATTTATCAGGCCGCCGTGTGTGCCAAAATAGCAGCAGCATCCAAAGAGATCGTATTCGTCTGTAACGGTCTTACTGAATGTGAGCTCCACGGTCTTGAGGTTTTTCATAAGGCTCTCATTGGCTGGCTCACCAAAGACTCCCTTTCCGTAAGCATAGCCGTTCCAGTAGAGGAAGATATCAGAGAGGTCCTTTTCATCCTTCCAGGCAGAGGCATAGACCGCAAGTTGTGTACCTGCCTGATATACCCCAGGCATGCTCGCAAATATCCTGTAAGTGGCCTTTCTGAAAGATTCACGGTCAGCTAAAGACCCTCCAGATTCAGCAAGCTGCTCAAGGACGTGTTTCCTGACGAAATTCTTCTCAATGGGTTCATCCAGCTCTGCAATTCTTTGGACTATCTCGTCCATTAACTCGATGGAGGCGGGGAAATTGTCCCTTGTGATGCCAGAGACCCTAACTGTGATATCGATCCTCGGCCTACCAAGTTCCTCGAGAGGGATGACCTCGAAGCCCTTTACTCTGCCGCCCTGATGCCAAAGNGGTCTTGCGCCGAGAAGGCACATCATCTGCGCCATCCCCTCTCCATCGGACCACATGATATCCGTGCACTGCCAATAGAATGCGATATTTTCAGGGTATCTGCCCTCTTCGTTCAAGTATTTCTGCAGGGTCTTCTCCGCAAGCTTGACGCCCACCTCCCAGGCAACTTGAGAAGGGATCTTGTGTGGGTCAAGGGAGTAGAAATTCCTGCCCGTGGGCAAGATATCATCCCTTCCACGTGTGATAATGCCCGAAGGCCCTGGAGGGATATACCCGCCGTTCATCCCGTTCAGAAGAGACGCGGCTTCATCGGAGAGAAGGATCCTCTCCCTCATATCATCTATCCTTTCTTGGATATTTTTTATTTTTTCTGAATAATGCTCAGCAATTGGAGATATATCTTTCAAGCTTTGGATTAGAGGTATCCCTCCCTCCAGATAGCGTGTACAGACCTCCCTTGCCCTTTTGTCCACCATATCCTTCTTTACGGCCTCGTTCAGGCGCTCGAATTCAGGGTTTTCCTCAAGGAGCCTCTTCACCATACCCCTGAGAGACTCTGGGGTGTTTTCGTACCTGACGATGGCATAGATAAACTCCGAGAGTCTCTCCCCTTCAGGGATTTTACCGAAGACATGCATCCCCTTTGGTATGTAGGAGTTCTTGAGGAGCGAGAGGGTCTCATGGGCGGCCTTAACCAGCTCGTCAAAGGGCGCACCCTCCGGAACCTTTATCATGGAGATGAGATTCCCTTCTTTGAGTCTCTCTTCGATCATGTGACTTATGGTATGGGCCCTTGCTGGCTCGATATACTTCACCTTCTCATATTCGAAGAGGAGCCTTTCTATCTCATCCAGATCACCATATAGCTCGCCCTCCACCATCACTGCCTGCATATGATCGACGAGGGTTGCATAACTTCTCCTCTTGGCGATTGTTCCCTCAGGGGGATTGTCGGCATTGTAGATGTAGAGGTGGGGCATCTCATCGATCCCAATATCCGGGAAACAACCAGTGGAGAGACCGGTGGATTTACCAGGCAGAAACTCAAGATTTCCGTGAGTACCAACGTGGATTATGGCATCAGCTCGAAACTCTCTGGAGAGCCATTTATAAGTGGCCACATATTGATGAGGAGGAGGTACATCCGGATCGTGCAGGATCTTGCAGACCTGTCCGTCGCACCTTGCACCTGCGCATCCCCTTTTTGGTTGCACGCAGACGACCGCATTTCCATATTTCACCCCGGTAACGAGGATCTTTCCGTCATATATCATCCCTNCGGGGATTCCGTCTTTAGGCTCACCGGGAGGCTCACCCCAGGCCTCCACCANCCTCTTTTTCGTGGCCTCGGGCAACTCCCCAAACCACTTCATGTATTGCTCTTTCTCCAAGAGGGCCAGGGCACCTCCCTTTTCGACAATTTCATCAGTTGTGGTCCAGCGAAACTCCGAGATGGCCTTTCGATTTAGGATCTCATCGATCAATTCCTTTCCGCTTTCCGGAGGGTCTACCGAATATCCTTCCTCCTTCATCCTTGCTAGGATATTGGCCACACTTTCCAAGGTATCCAGATGCGCCCCCGCACCCACCGTGGCCTCTACAGAAGCACATGGATTGTTATGCAGGATAAAGGCGATCCTCTTCTGGCTGTTTGGCTTCCTTCGGAGTTCTATCCACCTGGAGAGTCTGGCTGCGAGCCTTTCCATTCGATCGGCGATGGGCTCGTACGCCTCCTCCTCTGGATTGCTTACCCCCTTTGTGGCACCCACGATTATAGGCTCAATGGCCCCTTCAAACTCGGGCAGGGCCATGCTCCAGGCCACCTGCTGCCCAAGGCCCTGGGGGTCATCTTGCCATTTATCCTTTTCTTTATAATAGGAGATAACCGGACAGATCAGCGGTACGTTCAGCCTCTTCAGAAGCCTTGCCCCGGATTCTGCCTGGGACTCCTCCATCCCGCCCTTTTTCTGCCCCAGGAAAAACATAGTAAGCTTGACCAGGCCATCTACAACGGGCTCGCCATCCTTCAGAAGAAATTTCTCAATAATTTCTTCACCGCTCAGGTTACCGAGGTTGTTGTCCTTAATGGAGTAGAAGAATATGGGGATAACACCTATCCCTTGCCTCTCCAGGGCGCTGATAAGTGCCCTTTCAACATCCATATTTCCTGTAATCCAATTCGACCTGGAATAGAGGAGGCCGACCAGTGGCCTGTGTTTGAGGGGATATGTCTTGAGGAATTCCTCTGTGGAGTCGAAGGGCCCCCCAAATTCCGGGTGGAAGATGCCCTCCCATGCTCTCTCTTTTGGGGGATTGAACTCAGTCTCTTTGGAAAAAAGTGTTGACAAGAGAAATTTCAACATCTCTTCGAAGTTCTCAGCCCCGTTGTAGAGGATATACTGGTAGGTGGTTCCTGCTATCTCAGGGCTTGCTCTTGATAGCTGCCAGTAGGAGGGGTCAGATCCAACAACCACAACCGGTATCCTCTTGCCTTGATCCTTTATCTCCTCTTCAATGACCTCCCAGAAGGGATCTGACGTTCGATAACAGAGGATTAAATCCGCATCCTTTATCTCCCGCCTTACCTCCTCAAGAAGCCCGGGCTCCAGGTTGATCTGTTTGTTGGAATAGGCCCTCAGGCGGAAGATTCCGATCTTCTCGACCGCTTCCTTGAGAAGGGGGATATAGGTTGACCACATGATGGAGAGTAGTTTCATGACTTCCTCTTGCCTNTCTGTATTACTCGCTGTAGTTCCTTATAAGACTGGCTCCAAAAAGGAATATGAGAATAGAATAGATGACCAATACCCCTGCTGATATGATGAATCCTGCATCTACATGGGCCTTTCTCATGAGTATATTTGTATGGGTCAGCGGAAGCATCAACACGATTCCTTTGAGGAGAGTGGGCATGTGATCGATTGGGAAAAATGTGCCGCTGAAAAATGCCATCGGTAAGATGAAAAAATTTGAATATGTGGATGTATCTTCATGAGATTTTGTTATCATGCCCACAACCACTCCAAGGCTGGAGAACAAGAAGCAGTTCAACAAAAGGGCTGCTAAGAAGATAGGGGTGAGGAAAGCGCCCTTGCCAACTACAATGCCCACAATGATAATCATCAGGGATGCAAAAAGCCCCCTTGCCATTCCAGAGAGGATCTCCCCTATCATGATGGCGGATGGCGGGATCGGTGCCTGGACGAGGACCTGGAACGTCTTGAAATACAGCCTCCCCAGGTTGAGTCCACTCGCCACCCAGTTGTAAGAATTCGTCATGGAGCTCATAGCTATAAGTCCTGGGAGAAGAAATTCCAGATAGCTCCCGCCCGAAATCCTCACGCTCCTTCCAAGCCCCAGCCCGAATGCCAGAAGATAGAGCAGAGGGACGAACATGGACGAAAAGATATATCCGAGCCTGAAGAGCTTTGCCCTGAAAAGGAGCATCTCTCTGAGGAAGACCGGATACCACTTCACCTTTCTATTCTTTCCCCTGTAAGTTTTATAAAGACATCCTCCAAGTTTGACCTTCTTATGGTCACGGTGTCATTTACACGGGCTGCAATCCTCTGGGCCTCTTCCTTGCTCTTGCAGACGACCCGTTTGAGGCTCCCATCATCCTTGAAAAACTCCACCACATGACTGCCTATTTCTGTTTTGAGATTTTTGGGGGTATCCATGGCGATCAGTCTCCCTTTGGAGAGGATTCCCACCCTGTCGCATAGTGCTTCTGCCTCCTCGATATAATGGGTGGTGATAAGGATGGTCCCGCCCCGTGCCCTGATCCGTCTGATGGTGTCCCAGATCTCCCTCCTCACCTGGGGGTCCAGGCCGACGGTCGGTTCATCGAGGAAAAAGATCGATGGCTCTGATAATAGTGCCCTTGCAATAAGTAGCCGCTTCTGCATTCCTCCCGAGAGAAACTGAACAGGGCTGTCCCTCCTCTCCCAAAGGCCAACCATCCGAAGTTTCTCTTCTATCTTCAGGTGCTTGTCTTTTACACCATGAAGCATGGCATAGATGAACATGTTCTGATGGACTGTAAGCTCCCTGTCTAGGTTGTTCTCCTGGGGAACCACACCTATTTTGGGTTTAACAGCAGAAGGATCTTTCACAACATCGATCCCTGCCACCCATGCCCTGCCAGAAGAGGGTTTGCTGAGGGTAGTGAGGATCTTAATTGTGGTCGTCTTGCCCGCACCGTTTGGCCCGAGAAGGCCAAAGGTCTCCCCCCTCATGATCTCGAAAGTAACCGAATCAANGGCACGGATCGACCCGTAATCCTTTCCCAGTCCCTCGACCCTAATCATACCTTCGGGCATATCATCTCCATCCCATTCTGAGAGATGAACTCCACTTCAAGGCCATAGACCCTCATCAGATTTTCCTTTGTAATTACCTCCTTTGGTTCACCCTTGGCGATCAGAGTGCCATCGTTCAGGAGCAACACTCGATCCGAATAGAGGAGGGCGAGGTTTGGATCGTGTAGGGTCATCATAAGGGTGAGACCCCTCTCCTTTGCTATGGATCTCACCTTAGTCAACACCATGATCTGGTTTTTAAAGTCCAGATGGGCAGTGGGCTCATCGAGAAGCATCACAGATGCCTCTTGGGCGAGACAGCGGGCGATGAGCACAAGCTGTCTCTCACCGCCGCTTATCCTGGTGTAAGGCCTCTCTGCCATGTCCTCTATCCCAATGGTATTCATGGCCTTGTGGGCTACCTCCTTGTCCCGTTGCGAGGGGGATGCAAAGAGCCCAACGTGAGCGATCCTACCCATGAGGATCACATCGAAGACAGAATAGGGAAAAGGGGGCTCGTGATCCTGAGGAACGACGGCCACCCCTTTTGCTATTTCAGCCCTTTTCAAGGTCCTGATGGATCTCCCGTTGAGGAGTACATCACCCTCTTCAGACCTCCAGATCCCAAGGATGCATTTAAAAAGGGTGGTCTTTCCAGAACCGTTGGGGCCGAGGATTGTAGTCACCTCACCTGGTGACGCCTTGAAATCCACACCCTTGAGGACCGGGTTCCCTTCCCCCTTATGCGAAAAGGACAGCCCTTTTACCTCTATCATCTCCCCCAGCTCTCCCTGGCACCCTTTTTCATGAGATAGATGAAGAATGGCGCTCCGGTTATTGCGGTTATAATCCCTACGGGTATATCAAAGGTGGTGCAGTTCCTCGCCAGTGTGTCGGCAAATATCATAAAGGCCGCGCCTGCGGCCATGGAGAGGGGCATGAGCCGTCTGTGGTCCGGNCCGACCGTCATCCTGACGAGATGGGGCACCATAAGCCCCACCCATCCAATGATCCCGCTGACAGACACAGCAGCTCCCACGGCAAGAGCGGCCGCAGTGATAAAGATAAGCCTGTCCCTCTCCACACTGACCCCCAATGCCCTTGCTTCCTCTTCACCCATGGACATGGCATTAAGACGCCACCTCATGAGGAAGAGTGGGAGGCACCCGAGGGTTATCCCAACGGCGGCCACCGAGACCGAATGCCAGTCCGAAAGGGAGAAACTCCCCATGAGCCAGTACACGATGCTCACCAGTTTATGAGGGTCGACCAGGAACTTGACGATGGAGACCAGAGCCGTGAAAAAGGCGGAGACCACAACCCCTGATAGCACAAGGGGAAGCCTCGACACTTCCCCCTGGCTCCTCGCTATTGTGTAGGTGATAAAGGTGGCAATGAGGCTGAATGCGAATGCAGCGATCTGAATCGGGACCTCGGGGACAAAGGCCACGCAGATAGCGCAACCAAAGGCTGCCCCTGCGGAAAGCCCAAGAATGAAGGGGTCAACCAGCGGATTGCGGAATATACCCTGAAGCGTGACCCCAGAGGCCGAAAGGGCCATCCCCACCAGAGCAGAGAGGATGATCCGCGGGAGCCTTATATTCAATATGATCGACTTCTCAGGGATATCCCCTATGTCCATGAAAAGGATCTTGGAGAGCATGATCTTTGCTACAAGGGGCGAGGAAACATGATAGGCCCCTAAGAAGAGGGCAATCCCTCCCACAAAGAGGGGCGAAAGCAATATCACGGGAACAACGGCAATTCTGCCCACGGTCATCTCCTAATCGAACTCTCTCCCCTCAAAAGGTATGCCGAAACACTTCACGTACAAATCATCGGCCAACTGAGTGAAAGAGATCCCACTGAAGGCCTCTGGGTAGGTCTTCTTTGCCATCCAGAGGGCGAGGATAGGGAGTCTCGGCGACCAGTTCGACCAGGAAGGGGCCTTATAGACCCTACCCTCCTTTATCGCCTTTATCGTGGCCCATTGGGAATTCCCTATCAGATCATGTGACCCGTATCTGGCATTTCCCCAGATGAAGATAACATCAGGATCCCAGGCTACAATCCATTCGATGGAGACATCTGAATACTTAGCTTGGATACACTCCGCAGGGTTTATCCCGCCGATCAGCTTTATGATGTCACTTTGCACTCCCATGCAACCGGTTACTGTCGTTGGCTTCCCCCAGAGCCATAGGACCTTTCGTCTCTTCTCTGCCGGTATCCCGGAGACCCTGAACTTGATCAGGTCGAATAGCCGATCCATATAGGAGCGGACTTTCCTTACCCTCCCCTCCTTTTTGAAGAGCCTGCCACACAATTCGAGGACCTCGTAGAGTTCCTCTATACTCTCTGGATATACGGAGATAACCCGCAATCCCTTTCTGGCCATAAAGTCCACCACCTCGGGCTTATAGGTCCAGGTGATCACCAGATCAGGTCTAAGGGCAAGCAGGGCCTCGATGTTAACCTCACCCCCAGTACCTACCGGAGGCATCCTCTTCAATTCTGCAAACCGTTTCAGGAGGGTGTTATCAAATGCCCAGCGATTGATCCCCACAACCCTCTCCCAGATTTGCAGGGCCGGGATGAATTCATAGAGGGAGATGAAGACGACCCTTTTCACCGGCAAGGATACCTCCACCTCCCTGGAGAGTTCGTCCCTTATGGTAATGGTGGTGGCTCCTGCTCCAGGAGCCACCACCATTAAAAGAAAATATATGACTATGAAAAGAGGCCTTTTGTTCATCATTAGAACCTAAGGGTCAGTCCACCAAAGAACGTCCTTCCCGGAGCCTTGTAATATGTGAAATAGTCTTCGTCGAATATATTATCCACAGAAAAATAGAGTTTGGCCCACTTTGTGACGTCGAAAGAGACATCGGCATCCGCAACAAAATAGGGGTCATAGGAACCGAATACGTGGTCTTCCTTGTCAAGGTTCTCATCGTTATTGTATTGTTTGCTCACATAACGGCCGGTCAGGCTAAGCGACAAGGGACCATATGTCAATTCCCCCCCAATGTTGAACATTTTCTCNGGCACCATAGTCAATCTCTTTCCNTCGGTTGTTGGTTTTGCCAGATTTTCCTCGATTTCGCTGTGGGTATATGTAAAGTTGGCAAANAGCCTCACCCATTTATCAAACTTCTGCTCTATTTCTAATTCGACACCACTGCTTTCCGCCTCCCCTGCATTAATGTATTCCTTAAGTTTGGGGGTTACGTCTCTTCTATAAATAAGGTCCTTCATCCAGTTATGAAAATAGGTCGCCTTAAAGACTGCGCCTTTCCATAAGCCCTGCTCGATCCCTACCTCCCCTGAAGTGACCGTCTCAGGATCCAAGTTGGGATTTCCCGCATACGTGGTTCCCCACCAAACCCACGTCCTGTAAAGTTCATAGATCGTCGGTGGTCTGAAGGCCCTTCCAAATGAACCCCTCAGGGTCGTCTTCTCAAAAGGGCTGTAAACAACCGCAATTTTGGGATTTACAGAAAATGTGCTCTTTGATTCATAGTATTTGGGATAACCAGCCGTTCCAACCTGATTGACCATCCCGTCATAGCACTTCCACCAGTCACTCCGGACCCCTAAATAGGCAGTGACATTGTCCCGGAGGACGATTTCTGCCTGTCCATAAAGGGAAAAGGTCCTGTCCTTGCCTTTGGATTGATAGGTAAGGGCCCCNTTTGTTCCATTATCTCTCCAATCGGCGAGGGAGTGCTCCGCAGTATTCGCCCAACTGGTTCTATAACCAGTGCCAACAGTGATGAGATGTCTCTGGAAAATCGGGAAAGAGAGTTGCAGCTCAGCCTGATAGGCCTGAGAGGGAGTCTCGTTTATCTTTCCAGGACCACCTATTCTAGTCGCAGTCGAGGAGGGGCTAACGTACCAGTTTTTTTCAATGTCTACCAATCCCACAGAGACTTTGAGGTTGGCATTTTTGAATATATCTGTTTGAAACCCGAGGTTAAAGATGTTCTGGGTCCTCCCCCCGCCTCCGGACAGGAAATAATACTCCTTTAGCNTTATTCTTTGCGGGCCCGTATCTACATTTACATTGCCGGACCAGACAGGCCTCCCGGTTGCATCCCTTAGATAATTATGTGGGTCTTCATAGTCATATTCATATCGTCTTCTCATGAAGGAGAAAGAGGCCTTGGTGTCATCATCAAAATCAAAAGAAAGCTTCAGGGTTCCGTTATCCTGCCACCACGAATTGTCACCCTTGTCGCCCACCAAGTATGCCAGGTTCCCGTATTTGTCCGTGGTCCTTTCCCATCCTGTAACGATAGTCCCGGCCCCAGGGCTGCTAGGTTTCCTCACCACAAGGTTGTTTGGATAACCATTGGAGGATTTATATCCATAACTGGCGAACAGACTCAGACGATCGAACAATTTGTCTCCATAGGCCCCATAGGTGGTCCAGAGGTCGTGACTTCCGTAGCCGCTCTTGACGGTGAATTCCCTCTCCTCCGGCATTTTGGTAATTATGTTGACAACACCTCCCATGGCGTACCCGCCGTATAGTGCCGAGTAAGGTCCACGCACGACTTCTATCCGCTCCACATTCTCTGGCAGAAACGAATCCCACATCACAGCACCGGTGTAGGCATCATTCATGGGCTGACCATCTATCAGGACAAGGGTCCTCTTTTGCTCTGGAATCCCCCTCAAAGTCACCCGGGCTGTCGTGTCCAACCCCTTGGCCCGTTTGTTGAAAACTCCGGGAAGGAGATTCACAGCACTGTCGATCGTTTGGATATTCCTCTTCTCCATATCCTCCTTTGTCACGACCGACACAGAACCTGGAGCTTCAGTTATCTCCTTCTCCGTCCT
>MTPG01000001.1 GCA_002010915.1 Desulfarculaceae bacterium JdFR-97
AAGGTTGCAGTAGTTGGTAGTGGTCCGGCTGGTTTATCGGCGGCTTATTTTCTTGCGTTGGAGGGTTATTCTGTGCGGGTTTTTGAGGCCCTTCCGGTGGCTGGGGGGATGCTTCGAGTGGGCATTCCTGATTACAGGCTTCCGCCCCGGATCTTGGAGCAGGAGATCGGATATATTCGGCGTCTTGGGGTGGAGATCCAATGCAATTCTCCCTTGGGTCCGGACAGGACGCTGGACGATCTTTTTGAGGAGGGGTTTGGGGCTGTCTTTTTGGCTGTGGGTGCTCACAAGGGGGTGCGTTTGGGCATTCCGGGGGAGGAGGCCGAGGGGGTGGTTGAGGCCACTCGTTTGCTTCGGGCCATTAATCTTGGGGATGATGTGAGGGTGGGCTCTCGGGTTGTGGTGGTGGGTGGTGGCAATGTAGCCATTGATGCTGCCAGGTCTCTTTGGAGGTTGGGGGCGGATTCGGTGACTGTGCTTTATCGCAGGACTCGCAGGGAGATGCCTGCATACGAGGAGGAGATAGAGGCTGCGTTGGAGGAGGGGATAGAGGTTCTCTATTTGGCGGCTCCCAAGGAGGTCTTGACTGAGGGGGGGAGGGTTGTGGGTCTTCGTTGTATTCGGATGGAGTTGGGGGAGCCGGACAGCAGTGGCAGGCGGAGGCCTGTTCCTGTGGAGGGTTCGGAGTTCGATTTGGAGGTGGACATGGTTGTGCCTGCCATAGGGCAGGTGCCTGACACCTCGTTGTTGGAGGGGTTGGAGGGGTTGGAGTGGACCTCTCGGGGGACGTTGAAGGTGGACAGTGTGACTCTGGAGACCACCCGCCAAGGTGTGTTCGCTGGGGGCGATCTCGTAACCGGACCCGCTACAGCCATCGAAGCAGTGGCCGCAGGAAAACGAGCAGCAGAATCCATCCATCGATTCCTCAGGGGAGAGAAGCTTTCCAGATCTCCCTCAAGTCCCTCGCGTCGGGCGTATATAGGTCCTCAAAGCCTGTCGGCCCTGGAAAAGGCATCCAGCAGCAGGCCCTCGGTGCCACTCAGGCCTGTGGAGGCACGACGGGGATCCTTTGCCCTGGTGGAGGAGGGCCTCACAGAGGAGACGGCCCGAAAGGAAGCGGGCCGGTGTCTGAGGTGTGATCTCTGCGCCGGCCACGGACTGTGCCAAATGGTATGCGAGGAAATGGGGATAAGGGCGATCCGTTTGTCCGAGACCAAGCAGGGGAGGTTGGCCTTGACAGATTTCCTCCGGCCCGCTGCATACTGTATCGGATGCGGAAGCTGTGTGCAGGTCTGTCCTCATCACAATATCACCATGGAGGACAGGGGTGCAGAAAGACGAATCTTCTTTTGCGGTACCGAAATTGCCCGGCTCCCCTTGGAGTCCTGTGAGGCCTGCGGGAAACCCTTTGCCCCTCGGGCATATCTGGATTATCTNCGGACGCGGGTGGACGCTCGAGTCGGAGCCGAGGTCTCTCGAAATCTCTGCCCCCAATGCGCTCGACGGATCCGGGCTGTGGATCAGGCCGGGGGAGAAACGTGGATTCCCGGCTCCTGAGCCGGAAACGCTGTCTCTCCTCCAGGGGGCCCGAAGGGCTCGTGGGAGGACCACAGGGCCCGAGGGCTTCCGTCTTTGAACCCCAGGCGAGGGAAAGGTTTGAGAGGAAAAGAAAAGAGGAACCACGACCTGGAGGCATCCATCGATCTGAGGGAGATAATCGACAGCCTGGATGCCCAAGTGGTGGTGGTCGACCGGGACTATAGGATCCGATTCGCCAACTCCAAACTCTGTCACGATCTGGGAATGTCGGAGGGAGAACTGCTGGGAAAATATTGTTACCAGGCCATCCATGTCCATTGCGAGGGTCAGGAATCCTGCCGGGAGGGACCCCGCGATCACCTCTGTCCTTGGGAGGAGATCGGACGAACGGGCAATTCCGCCACCATGGTCCATCGGCACAGGCGGGGGGACGGCCGGGTTCGCGTCATGGAGATCAAGGCCTTCCCTGTCTTCGGAGAAGACGGTCAAATCCATTACCTTGTGGAGACCCTGTGGGATATCACAGAGCGGACCCAGTTGGAGGAAAAGGCGCGAGAACAGGAACGCCTCGAGGGTGTGCTGGAGATGGCCATCGCGGTGGCACACGAGTTGAACACCCCCCTCTTCACCGTCCTCGGAACCGCCCAACTGGCCCTGAGGCAGTGGGGGGGAGAGGAGTCCCTTCGGAAGGATCTGGAAACCATTGTCCGCGAATGCAGGAGGATGAAAGAACTGACCCAGAGGATGATCCGGATCGATCGATATGCGGCCAAACAATATGTGGGGCACCTGCGCCTTGTGGATATCCAGGGGGCCTCGTCCTTGCTCCATCACACGGAGAAGATGGCGGCTTTGGGCCAGTTGACGGCGGCCGTGGCCCACGAAATTGCCAATCCCCTTTACCTCATCCTCGGTCACGCCCAACTGCTCCTCAGGGAATGCGACGAAGGCACCAAGATCTACGGAGACATTCAGCAAATAGAGAAAAGCGCCCGCATCTGTCGCAGGATCGTCATGAATCTGCTCAAGGTGGCTCGAAAGGAGGGAGAGGAGTCGGAGGTCCAGGACGTCAATACCAGGCTCACAGAGGTACTGGACCTGCTTGAGCATGCTTATGCCCTGGAGGGGGTAAAGATAGAACGGGACCTCGACCCTCACCTCCCGCCCCTTCGGGCCCGCCACGATCAGCTCTCTCAGGTCTACCTCAATCTGCTGAACAATTCCTTCCAGTCCATAGAGGGTCGGGGGACCATCTACGTGCGGACAAAATACCACTCCGATCGGGGAGAGATCCTCATCGAGGTGGAGGATACAGGAAGGGGGATCCCGGAGGGGATTCGAGACCGCATTTTCGAGCCGTTCTTCACCACCAAAGAGGCTGGCCGAGGTACAGGTCTGGGTCTATCCGTGAGCAAAGAGATCGTGGAACGCCACGGAGGCCGTATCTCCGTCCAAAGCGAACAAGGCCGAGGGACCTGCTTCGCCATCTGGATTCCGTTGGAAGGGAATGATGGAACCTCCGGGACATCGGACAGCGGGGGCGGGGGGAAATGAGTGGCAGGCATCCGGAGTCAGAACCTCGAGGACACCCTTGTCCTCCCCTTCGGTCAAGGGCGCAACCCCGGGCCATGATCCTCGAAGATTCCAGCGTAGCCCCCCCGCTCGATGCGGAATCCCTGATGGCCGGTGGGATCACCCCCATCTGGGTCAAGGACCTGCGGGAAATGGAAGGCCGTTTGGCGGAATGTCCGGTCGAGGTGGTCCTGCTGAAAGTCCCGAGACTCAATCGAGGGATGCTAGCCTCCTTGCGGCGGCTCCGAACGGATTATCCCCTTCTGCCGCTTATCCTCCTCACCCAGGACCCGAGGGCAACAGCGGCTGTGGCGGCCATGAAGGCCGGGGTTACCGAATATCGCATCGCCCCTCTCACGGGAAGGGGCGTCCTNTCGTTGCTTCGTCGTTATAGTCTCCCGCGGGTCCCCGATGACACCATCTCTCCGGGGGCTGCAAGAGTCGCCCTCTCCCGACCCCTTATCGGCCGTTCGGCCTCCATGCGGCGCGTCTACGACCTGATCCATCTGTGCGCCAGGAGCAACGCCACGGTATTGATCCGAGGGGAGACGGGCACGGGAAAGGAACTGGTGGCTAGAGCCATTCACGATCTGAGCCACCGGCATGGCGGCCCCTTCGTGGCCGTCAATTGCGGGGCCCTCCCCGAGGGGCTCTTGGAGGCAGAGCTGTTTGGGTACGAGAAAGGGGCCTTTACTGGGGCATTGAGGAGGCATCGCGGATACCTGGAACAGGTCCACGGCGGCACGCTTTTCTTGGACGAGGTCGGGGACCTTTCTCCACGGGTCCAGTTGGATCTCCTCAGAGTGCTGGAGGAAAAGGCCTTCACACGGTTGGGGGGGAGGACACCCATCTCCGTGGATTTCCGGCTCATCTGCGCCACTCACAAGGATCTGGAGGAGGCCTGCCGAAGGGGTGAACTGCGGGAGGACTTCTACTACCGCATCCATGTGGTAAACATATTCCTTCCCCCTTTGAGGGAAAGGAAAGAGGACATCCCCCTCCTGGCTTACCACGCCTTGAAGCAGGCGGCATCCACTTCGCGCCTCCCGGTTCATGGAATCTCTCCCAAGGCCATGGCTGTGCTTCGGGCCTACCATTGGCCGGGAAACGTGCGGGAACTGCAGAATGTGATTCAGAGGGCCTTGGTGACTGCTAGGGGAACCATGATTACGCCCAAGGACCTCTCGTTCATAAGGGAGGAGAGGGGGGGACAAGGACTTACCCTCAAGGAGATGGAAAGGGCCCACATCCGGAGAATCCTCCGGGACACTGAGGGGAATATCTCTCAGGCCGCCAGAATTCTGGGGATCGGCCGCTCCACCCTGGTGCAAAAACTCAAGCGGCACGGCCTGGACGCCCACAGCCCCGGCCTCGAAGCCAAGCCTCCAACCTGATTTTTCCCCACTGTCTGCCTTCAGCTCTTAAGGATCTGAAATTGGGGGATCATTATCCGGAAACATGACCCTTCCCCTGACTGGGTCTCCACCTCGATCCTTCCCCCCATCTCGTGTACCAATTTGTGGGTGACCATGAGCCCCAGGCCGGTCCCCCTGGTCCCCTTGGTGGTAAAGAAGTTCCGGAACAATCGCTCTCGGACCTCCTCGGTCATCCCCACACCGTTGTCTTCGACCTCGAAGACGACCTCCCCGCTCTCCCCTTTTCGAGTCCGAACCACCACCCGGTGGGCCTTCCCTTCCTCGTCATCCACACAGGCATCGATGGCNTTGGCGATGAGGTTGGCCAGGCAAGTGTGGGTGGCTTGGGGATCCAGATATGCCTCATCCATTTCAGCATCCGTCTCCAGGGCCATCTCCACCCCCGCCTGTCGGGCCTTCTCCGAATAGAGGTTGAAGACCTCCTCGGCCAATTTGTTTGGAGACGCCCTCTTGATCTCAGCTGCAGACACCCTGGAATAACTCAACAAGTCTTTGATAAGGTTGGAGACCTTCTCGATGTTTCGCTCCACCATCCCCCATCCGCGCTGCAGCAGGGCGTCATCCCGCCGCCTCAAGGCAGTCTGAACCACGTAGACTCCGCCTTCGAGCCCGGTGATAATGTTCTTGATCCCATGGGCAAGGGCGGCCACCGTCTGGCCCACTACGGCCAGCCTCTCTGCCTGGATCTTCTGGCGCTCCAGCTCCTTAAGGGGCCTCAAATCCTGGAAGAATCCCACAGCCCCGACCGCCGAACCTTCCTCTAGCAAGATCAGACCGGAGAATCTCACCGGTATCAGTTCTCCGTCCTTGGAGCGGACCCCGGTCTCCTGGCTCACCATCTTTAACTCTTCTGCCTTGTCCCCTTGCGCCAAACCGATCCTGACCCTTCGGGCGAACTCGCTGGGAAAGAAGCGCTCTAGATCGCGGCTGCCCAATACTTCTTTGGCCTCATATCCCATAATGCGCTCGGCGGATCGATTGTATATGATGATCCGGCCGCTGGAGTCCGTGGCCAGGATGCCGTGTATGGAGTTCTCCACCAGATTGTTCAAATACTCCTGGCTCACCCGAAGCTCCCTCTCTAGGCGTTTGGTCTCCCTGAGATCCACGGACATCTCGATAGCATACTGGACCTCTCCATGGGCGTCGAAAATGGGAGCAGTATATACCAGGTACTGTATCTCATCGCCCTTTCGGGTCAGCCCGGTCTCCTCGCTCCTGTGGGGGTTCCCATCCAGGAACGTCTTCTCTACCGGACAATTCTGACACCTGGAATCGAGGCCCTTGTAAGCGCTGAAACAATTCTCGCCCAGCCTGTGTCCGAAGGTCTCCTTAAAATTCCGATTGGCCTGGACTATGCGGTACTCCCGATCCACCACAGCGATCAATGTGGGGACGTTTTCGAACAGGGTCTCGTACTCCCTTCGGTTGCGCTCGAGCTCTTCTTCACGCAGACGGATCAGATCGCTCATTCGATTGAAGGACTGCGCTAACTGGCCCAACTCGTCCCCTGAGGTGCTCTCGATTTCATAGCCGTACTCNCCCCGAGAGATGCGGTCGATGGCCTCCATCAGCCGGCACACCGGCCTCTCCACGAAGCGAACCAAGCCCAAGGTCAAAAGAGCCGTCACCCCCAAAAAGAGGAATATGGCAAAAAGCAAGGTCCTCCTGANGGCCTGAGAAATCGTCCGGTCCATCTCATCCAGGCTTACGCCTACGTCCAAGATTCCCAGCACCCTATCCCCGTCTTTATGGACGTGGCATTGAGCGGTGAAACAGGCCCTCTGGTTGTAAATAGGGGTAATCATACCCAGGACTCGGTTTCCGTGGGGCGAGAAATATATCCGGGTCCGCTGCATGGGAGGAGATGTGAGAATCCCGTCCCCTCTTATATGGCATTTTGTGCAGCCTTCGGCCTCCCTATCAACGCTCTTTCCTAGCTCCACGGCCCGATTGGTGAAGCGGACCACACCGGAGCTGTTGAGGACCCTNACCACGTAGGCCCCCTGCTGGCGGCCCATGCTCTGCACCATGGCATCAATACCCTCTGCATCGTGTCTTAGCATGCTGTGCTCTATAACCTCGGAGAGGGTCTCGCTGAAGCAGGAGGCCTTCTCCACCATCTGGTCCATCAACCGGTCCCTCTGGACATGGATGGAGAAGTAGGCGAAGGTGGCAAGGGCGCAGAGGATGAGAAGTCCCATGGAGAGGCCCAACTTGAAGGTGAGACCTCGACGGAAGGGCCTGGATCGCTCACTCCCTTTGGTTCTATTCATGTTTTGTGGGTCCTCGAAAAAAAGCCCTTGGGAAGCGGGCTCCGGCCCCTTCATAACCAGGACATGGGGCATCAGTGTGCCGCTAAGGTCTCTTGGATTGCCTTCAGGAGGGCCTGGCGGTCAATGGGCTTCTCCATGAACATCTCCGGGGGAGGGATGGAACGCTTGGAGATGAACCTCCTGAAGTCGATCAGAGGGTATTCTGGGGCCACGAAACCCGTAATCATGATCACTGGTATGTCCTTCAGTTCGGGATTCTTGCGGATTTCCCGGTACAGGAGGATGCCAGACTTCTCGGGCATCAAAAGATCGAGACAGATCAAATCGGGTCTCTCCTTCTGGATCTTCTCCAGTCCCTCCGTACCATCGAACGCCGAGCAGGTCTGGTACCCCTGCTCTTCCAGGAATGTGGTGAGATAAGTCACCACATCCTCCTCGTCGTCGATGACCATGATCTTCTTCTTCTCCATAATCGATCCCCCCTTCTCGGCATCTCTTGCCTCAAGACGGTGAGGCCCTTTGCCCCTCGAGGATATTTCGTATGGTCTTCACCAGGAGATCGCGATCTATCGGTTTTTCCACATACCCCTCAGGACCGGGCACGGAACGCTCGTAAATGAACTTCTTGAAGTCGATCAAGGGATAATCGTCCGCCTTGAACCCCGTGACCATCACCACCGGAATATCCTTGTAATCCTCGCTCTTTTTGAGCTCCCGGTACAAAGCGATGCCCGATTTCTGGGGCATAAGGATATCCAGGCAGATGAGATCTGGACGCTTCTCCGAGATCATCGCGGCCCCTTTCTTACCATCGGAGGCAACCCTCACCTCGTAGCCGTGCTCCTCCAGCAGGGTAGCCAAATAGATGGCAACGTCTGGCTCATCTTCAATAACCAGAATATCTTTACCCATAGGCCCCTCCAGCATGGCAGCGATTTTTGTTTATCCCCCTGACCTTGTAGGGTCGCGGGAACCCTTGGTCCATCTTCAGGAATCACCTCTTTTTGGCCGGGAGGTTGCACTCTTTCAGATCGTCTCCCAAGTAGAGCCTCTCGTTCTCGTCCAAGATGCCCAGCGAGAGACAGATGAGCGTCCAGAGATGTGTCACCTTGAATCCACCTCCGTAATGCTCCGCCAGCTCCATGATCTGGGAGTGACAGTTGTGGCACGGGGCGATGACGTAACGAGCCCCGGTCTCCATGATTTGGTCGAACTTGATCTTCCCGAAGGCGAGGCGCTGTTCCACATAAGGATTCTGGAGAAATCCACCACCTCCGCCGCAGCAGTAGTTGTTGGACTTGTTGGGGACCATATCCACGAAATTTTCCTCTCCCACTACCGCCTTGACCACGAAGCGCAACTCCTCGGCGATCCAGTCGCCCAAGGACTGACGCACGAGTTTGCATGGATCTTGGACCGTGAACTTGATGTTTTCCACGTTCCAGTCCGAGTTGACCTTGAGTTTCCCCTCGCGGATCCATTTGGCATAAAACTCAATGATGCTGCGGAGCTCCCAATTGTGAGGAATGTTGAATTTCTGCAATCCAGCCTGGATTGCATAGAACGCATGTCCTCATTCCGTCTCGATAAAGGTATGACAGCCCAGATCATCTATGATCCGCGACTGGGTGGCGACGATCTTTGCCCAGGCGTCATCATCCCCCAGAAACATGCAATAATTTTCCCCCCCCCACATCTCCGATGAATAGGTCCAGTCGACTCCGGCCAGATGCAGGATCTTCCAGAGGGGGACCATCTCCTCAGGCTCTGTAACGGGTTCCCGGGAGTTCTGGTTGAGGTAATAGCCTGTCCCCTTTTTGTCGATGGGGGCCTGGAGTTTTTCCCATCCCGGCTGGTTTTGACGCACCTCCTCCAGCACGTCCTCGACCACAAAGATCCAGTCTTCCTTGGGAATCCCCATGGCGCCTCCGCGTTGGACATGGAAGTCACAAGACTCCCGAATGCCCCGCGGCCTTTGATCCCGGGGCCAGTTGGACCTGGCCTCATAGACCAGCCGGGGGATGTTGATCTTCATGGGACAGGCATGCATGCAACGTTCACACTGCGTGCACATCCACACCCACGGGGTACTCAAGACCTCCTCATCGAGGCCGAGCGCCACCATCCTGAGGAACTTCCTCGGATCCATCCCCTCCAGCCCCGAGGCAGGGCATCCCCCGGAACACGTGCCACAGGTCAGACACATATCCAGGTTTCCGCCGTCGGGAAGCAGACCCTGGACGCGCTCTTTGAAACGGGCAACCTGTTCCTCCAGATGTATCGCCTCCGCCGTCATATCAGCAGACCTCCTTTTCAGCCACTGGCCTCGGCATCCTCAGGGGCCTCGGCCCGGTGCCATGCATCCTCCAGCACAGCATCGATGACCCTCATGGTCTGTTTGTCCTTCATTCCTATGACGAACGCAGCCCCACTGGGGCACGCCGTGGCGCAGGCCCCACAACCCTGACAAGCCAGAGGATCCACCCCGATCCGCCCCTCCACCTCATCGAGGAAGCGGGCACCATAGGGGCACGCCGCAATGCAAAGCTCGCATCGGGTACAGAGGCCCGCCTTGACATCGGCTACGGTCTTCGCCGGGCGGATCTCCGCTCGAGAGAGGACTGCAAGCGCACGGGCGGCAGCAGCCAGGGCCTGCGCAACGCTCTCGCTAATGGAACGGGGGGAATGGGCCGTCCCACAGATGAAGATCCCCTCCCTGGAAGAATCCACAGGCCTCCACTTGGAATCCGCCTCCCTGAGAAACCCGTCTTCATCCATCTCCAGGCCGAAGATAGAGGCGATCTCTTCGCTGGAACGGGGCACCATTCCCGAGCTGAGCACCAGAATGTCAGGCCGGATCTCGAATGGTCTCTTCAATACGGGATCCTCGAACCGCACCACAGGCTGGTCCCCCTCCAGGCTGACCTGGGGTTTGCTCTCGAGCCTATACGGGAAAAAGAGAATCCCCTTTCTCCTGGCCTCGGTGAAATGATGCTCAAGAAAACCGTAAGTCATCATGTCTCTGTAAAAAATGAAGATCTTTGCAGCGGGGTTCCTCTCCAGGATCTTGGATGCGTTCTTCAGGGCCGTTCTACAGCAGACCCTGCTGCAATAGGGTCGGGAGTCCTCCCGCGACCCGACGCACTGAATCATAACCACCGTATTGAGATCCTCTTTGGATACGGAAAACTGCGCCAGAGTCTCCTCCAATTCCGCCTGGGTGACGATCCTCGGGCACCGTCCGTATTCGTACTCGTCCACCTGGGCCTCCTTGGCACCTGTAGCCACAATGACGATACCATGATCGACCAACCGCTGATCTCCCGAGGCATCCTCCAACACGGCGTGGAAATTTCCCAAGGTGCCCCAATGCCTGAGGACGCGGCTTCCAGTAAGGACCTCGATGCGGGGATCCTTCTGAACCCTTTCGACGGTCTCCATGAGAAATCGTCTGGGATCATCCCCCTCCAGGGTGTAGTGGATTGTCTGGAGACGTCCACCCAGTTGGTCCTCCCTCTCGACCAACACCACCGGGTAGCCCGCCTCGGACAGGGCCAACGCGGCGGTCAACCCGGCGATCCCACCCCCTACTATCAAGGCCCTTTGGGTGATGGGGACCTTCGCCGGCGAGACGGGATCCACGGCTTTCANCCGTTCAAGCCCCTCGGAGATCAGGATCTGTGCCCGTTTCAATACCCCTTGGGGAGAGGCCCCCCCGCTGATGGAAAGGCTTCGTAGATCAAAGACATCCACCAGAGAGGGATCCAGGCCCAGACGCAGGCCCAGCCCCTTCAATTCCTGTCTGTAGATCTGAGGAAGACAGGCCCCTATGAGGAGTCGATTGCTCCTCGTCCCTTCCAGGGCCCGGAAGGCCTCCTCCAAGCCTGCCTGTGTGCACAGCTCATCCGCCTCCACAATGGGGCACTGAGGACAGAGGGTCTGGATAGTCTCCCTGAGGCGTTCCAGGGATATCCCGTTGGCAACCTCCCCCTTGCATCTGCATAGGACCACTGCCGCCAATGGCCTCTCACGAGACACGTCCCTTATCTCATATTGATTCTCCTCTCCGGGACGTCCCCCATAGCCCCTGACCGAGAGGAACCTCACGGCCTCACAGGCGGCCGCACCGGCTTGTGTAAGGGTCTCGGAAATATCCTTCAGTCCCGACATGGACCCGCACAGGAAAACGCCGGGGTTGGCCGTTAGCACCTGCGAGAACCCTTCAGGCTCCGGGAACCCCCACTGGTTTACCGAAACGCCCAAATCTTGAGCCAGTGCCTTATTCTCCTCTCGGGGCACGGCTCCAGTGGAGAGGACAACCAGATCGAACGACTCACCCCTGATTTCACCATCCTCGTCCACATATCGGATACTCAGCATTCCCTCTTCGGCCGGGACCACGGTATGCACACGCGAACGTACCAGGCGGACACCCTTTTCTCTTTGAGCTCTGACCTGGTAGCGGTAGAATCCCTTCCCGAATGTACGCATATCCATGTAAAAGATGGAGGTCTCCAACGCATTCCCCGCCACCTCCTTGGCCAACACGGCCTCCTTGAGGGCGAACATGCAGCAGATGGACGAACAATAATCCCGGTCCATATGGAGGTTGCGGGATCCCACGCACTGGATCCATGCGATCCTCCTCACCTTCCCTCCATCCGATGGCCGACGGAGCTCTCCCTTGGTCGGGCCCGCTGCGCTGAGCAGGCGTTCAAACTGCAGGCTGGTGACGATGTTGGGGTGTTCCCCGTAGCCGTACTGATCGCGAAGTGGATCGGGATCGAAGAAACCGGAGCCCCCTGCCAGCAGTATAGCCCCCACATCGAGCTGCCTCGTGGTGTCCACAACAAACAGATCGATGGCCCCGGTGGGACAGGCGATCATGCACTGGCCGCACTTGGTGCAGTGGTCCTGGTCAATGAGGTAGAAATTGGGGAGGTTGTGGGGGACGGGTCGAAAGACCGCTTTCCGCATGGAGAGCGATTCGTTGAAGGAGTCCTCAACCTCCACCGGACAGACCTCCTCACACTTGCCGCAACCCGTGCAGCGATCCGGGTCAACCTGCCGAGTCCTCTCTCTTACACGGACCTGAAAGGCCCCGGGCTCTCCGGTCACCGCCTCGATCTGTGTGAATGGCATAATGGAGATGCGATCGTGGAATAAGGCCCTCCTCATGCAAAACTGCGATGCATGATCGCGCCCCACCAAAGGGAGCATCCTGCACATTCCGCAATGGTTGTTGGGAAACTGATAGTCCAACTGGCTCAGGATCCCCCCTATGGAGGGGGATCGATCGAGGAGATAGACTCCATAGCCCGCCTCTGCAAGATCCAGTGCCGCCCGGATCCCCCCTATGCCCGCCCCAACTACCAAAACCGATCCCGTTGTTCCCATCCTGGCCCTCTCGTTATCTGGCTTCCGGGAGGCCCTTCAACAAGGCCTCTTCCTGTCCCCATGGTGATCCAAAGGCCCTTATATGTCGGATTTCATCCTCCTCCCAGGAGATCCACAGCGGAGTTATCCCACTCCCACCTGTTGGAATTCGTCCTCATGGAAGACCGACAGGGGCATGGCCTCCTCAAGATCCCGCCCCGGGCGGTAGTCGAAGAGCCGCTGCGTCTGCAGGGCCACACTCCGGAACAGCTGGGCCACTGGGATGTCGCTCGGGCATACGCTGGAGCACTGTCCACAGCCCACACACAGCATGCTCATGTGCTGCATACGTGTCAGATGATAGAAGAAGGTCTCAGGAGGCATCTTCAACATCCCCTTCTTCTCTGCCCAGCGGAAATACCTCTCGGATTCATGCTGAAATGTATCGGTGACAAAGACGCATTCCCGACAATAACACACCGGACAGACCACACGGCAGTTATAGCAGTTGATGCAATTGCCAAGCACCTCCATAAGGCCTTCTATGTCTTCCGTGCGGGATCGAATCTCCTCTATCCACTGATCTCGTCGGGCAATCCGCTCCTGAATCAGGGATTCNGCCGCCTTTTCCAGACCAGCGGGCATCTCCACGGCCTTCAGGCCCAACTTCGCCAGGGCCTCCTCCCCCTTCTGGGTGCCCGCCTCCATCAAGATTCCCCTTTCGGGGCTGGGCTCCACAAGACACAGTCGGAGATCGACCCCCTCCGGCAGGGGATACTCGCAGGCCATGCAGGCCTGTGCAAGATCCCTTCCATCACGAAGGGTCCCCTTTCCCTGCCAAAGGTCCCGGTAGAACGTTAATGTGAAATTGGNATCTTCCCCATCCAGTTGGAGGAAATCCCCGGTCTCATACCGGCCGAGACAGTCCAACCCGATCAGGAGGAGATCCTCCCTTTTTGCCTGTTTCAATTTGACCAGCTCCACAAAGGCCCGTATCTCGCAGGGCCGCAGCACAGCGGCCAGGGATCGGTCCGTCCCGTCCCGGGTCAAGGGGGCCAAGACCCTCGCCCCGTTCAGGGGGACTATCGGGGCCAGCGGATCTGCTTTGTCGAGCATTTGGGAGTCCACAATCAGGCTCTGCATCACCACCCCAGTGAAGGGCAACCGAGTGGGAGTCAATACAGCATCAACAACTCCCTGATCCATCAAGGCCTTGAGGAATCCACGCACTGCCCCCAAAAGATCACCCTGTTCCATGGGAATCCTTGTTGCAACCTGCGTCATGGCCAGTCCTTCTCCTTCCAGCCTTTTCCCTCGCCAATCTAGGTTTAGGATGGGATTCTTAGATCACACCGCTGCATCAGGCCACCAAGACCTCCTTGACCTTGCTGGGGCCCAAGGCCTTGATCCGCTGCACCATCTCCTCGATGGTCTCGGCGAACCGATTGCCCTCGCTGGCCGCGATCCACCGGAGCCATACCCGGTCCTCATGGAAACCAAACCGCGCGAGGATCTCTTTCAGAAGCGCCACCCGCCTCCGGGCCTTCAAATTTCCGTTGATATAATGGCAGTCCCCCGGCCAACATCCCCCTATGAGCACCCCGTCCGCTCCTTCCAGCAGGGCCTTGATCACGTACTTGGGGTCCACCATTCCGCTGCACATCATCCGAATCAATCGGACGTTCTGGGGATAGGCCAGGCGGGAGGTCCCCGCCAAATCGGCTGCGGTATACGTACACCAGTTGCAGACAAAGGCGACGATCAACGGCTCGAAATCCGACATGTCCACCTCCTCGTTCCCTGCTCCGTACGGTCCCCCACGCGAGGAAGACCTTATTCCGGGTGCCCCGCTGTCCTTCTGCCCTCAAGTTGGGGCCTCACCCCCTGCAGCCCTTCTCCTGAAAGAGATCGAATCCAGCAATCCGTCGATCTCCGCAAAGACCTGTCTGTCCGTAAAGTGCCTCACCTTGGCGGCGCCGCTCGGACAATAGGCGGCGCAACTGCCGCATCCCTTGCACACAGCCTCATTGACCTCTGAGACACCCCTGCGCTCATCAAACTCGATGGCAGAATAGGGACACAGTCCGATGCAGATCTGACATCCAATGCAGATGTCGGGGTCGATACTGGAAATGGTGGGACTTACCTCCACCTTGCCGTAGCTGCTCAGCGCCAAGGCCTCGCTTGCCGCAGCCTTGGCCTGGGCAACTGAATCGGGGATGTCCTTGGGACCCTGGCATGCCCCAGCCACAAACACACCGGAGGTGGCCGTTGATACAGGCTCCAGTTTGGGGTGTTCCTCCAGAAAAAAGCCGTCCCTGCCAACACTGATCCCGAACTTGCGGGCCACTTCCTCGGCGTCTCTCCTCTTCTCAATGGCAGGGCAGAGTATGACCATATCCACAGGAACCCTCAGCATCTCTCCGATGAGGGTGTCTTCCGCCAATACCACAAGCTTCCCCTGCTCTTCGGAGGTGATGGCCACGTCGGTGACCTGGGCCGCCTTCCCGCGGATCATCACCACACCCTCATCCTGAACTCGTTTGAGGAACTCCTCATAGCCCTTCCCGAAGCAGCGAAGGTCGATGTAGAAATTGTAGACGGCTGTCTCAAGCCCCACCTTGTCCTTAATGAGGTGAGCGAACTTCAAGGCATACATGCAGCAAACCCTCGAGCAGTACTCGTGGTAATTGACATCACGGCTTCCAATGCAGTGAAGGATGGCGACACTCTGAGGGGGATGGGTAAAGTTGCCCGCCCCGTCCCGAAGCAGGATCTTCCCCGAGGTCGGTCCGGTGGCGTTGTTCAATCTCTCGAATTCCAGGCTCGTTAAGACATTGGGATAGCGGCCGTATCCATATGCCTCCATGGAGGAGGGGTCCATAAGGTCGTAGCCCGTTGCCACGATGATGGAACCCACCTTGATCTCGCGGATCTCGTCCTTCATCCCATGGTCGATGGCCTTGGCCTTGCACGCCTCCAAACAGGCCATGCATTCCGAACATACCCCGCAGCTTATACAGCGTTGGGCCTCCTCCCGAGCGGATGACTCGGTAAGGCCTCGATTTACCTCCCTGAAATTACGTCTCTCCTCCGGCGGCAGCTCTTGGGGTTCAGCCCTCGGCGCGGATTCGATCCCTTCCTCTATGGCGGCCCAATCCTCCCCTCGTAGCTGCTGTTGCCGTCCTTCACGAAGGTCCCAGCCCCTGAGGAATCGATGGATGGATTCTGCTGCTCGTTTTCCTGCGGCCACTGCTTCGATGGCTGTAGCGGGTCCGGTTACGAGATCGCCCCCAGCGAACAC
>MTPG01000051.1 GCA_002010915.1 Desulfarculaceae bacterium JdFR-97
GTCAACGTCGTCTTACCATGATCCACATGACCAATCGTACCTACATTCACATGCGGCTTCTTCCTCTCAAACTTCTTCTTCGACATCGGTCACCCTCCTTGCGCCGAGAAATCCTCGGTTCCGGTTCGGTCTCTGCGGCGGCGATCAGATACGGGCCGCACTGGAGGAGAGCACCTCCTCCGCCATTCCAAGGGGGAGGGGATGGTATTCTCCAAACTGCATACTGAATGTAGCCCTCCCCTGAGTCAGGGACCGCAGGGATGTGGCATATCCGAACATGCGCCTCAAGGGAACCCTGGCCTGGATCACCCTGGAACTGCCGCGCATCTCCATCCCTTGGATCTCCCCCTCCCGGGCACTGAGGTCCGAGAGGACCTCTCCAAGGTAGTCTTCAGGTGCCACAACTTCTACAGCCATCAAGGGTTCCAACACCACTGGCAAGGCCGCCTTGGCCGCCTCCTGGAATCCTATGGACGCAGCGATCTTGAAGGCCAAGTCCGATGAGTCCACCTCGTGGAAGGACCCGTCGAGAAGGACCACCCGAACATCCACCACTGGGAACCCGGCACGAATCCCCCGTGCCATGGCCTCACGGATCCCGGCCTCCACCGCGGGGATGTACTCTCTAGGGATCGCCCCGCCAACTGTCCTATCCTCGAACTGGAATCCACCTCCCGGAGGCAGGGGCTCCACCTGAAGGACCACATGACCGTATTGACCCCGGCCTCCGGATTGACGCACGAACTTCCCCTCCGCCCGGGCACTGGAGGTGACGGTCTCCCGATACGCCACCTGAGGGGCCCCCACTCGAACATCGACCTGGAACTCCCGCTTTAGACGATCGGTGACGATCTCCAGGTGGAGCTCGCCCATCCCGGAGATGAGGGTCTGCCCACTCTCCTCGTCCTGGGTGACCCGAAAGGAGGGATCCTCCTGGGTCAGACGACGCAAGGCATCCGCCATCCGGTCCTGGTCCTCCCGGGTTCGAGGCTCCAGGGCCATGGAGACGACCGGTTCAGGAAACTCCATTGCCTCCAGAAGCACGGGATGCGCGGGATCACAGACGGTCTGTCCTGTGTGGACCTGTTTGAGACCTACTGCGGCGGCGATATCTCCGGCTCGGATCTCCTCTATCTCCTCCCGTTTGTTGGCGTGCATCCTCAGCAGCCGTCCGATCCGCTCCATCTTCCCGGAAGAGACGTTCAACACCGAGGAGCCCCGCTTGAGACGTCCCGAGTAGACGCGCAGGAAGCTGAGATGACCCACATAGGGATCGTTCATCACCTTGAAGACAAGGGCGGAGAAGGGGGCCTCGTCATCGGCTTCTCGAATGGCCCGACCTCCTTCCGGATGTTGGGCCTCCACCGGGGGGACATCCAGGGGAGATGGAAGGTAATCCACCACGGCGTCCAGAAGGGGCTGTACCCCCTTGTTCTTGAACGCCGCCCCGCAGAGCACTGGGACCACCTCCAGCTTCAGGGTCGCCCTGCGGAGCACCTCCCGAATCTCCAGTGGGGACAGCTCTACACCCGAGAGATAGCGCTCCATAAAGGTATCGTCCGTGTCGGCCAGGGCCTCCAAGAGTTCCTCTCTGGCCTGCTCCACGGCTTCCGCGTATTCTGGTGGAATCTCCCTGGAATGGTATCGGGCGCCCAGCAGGCTTCCGTCCCACTCCAAAGACCTCTCCTCGATGAGATCTATGACCCCTCGAAAGGAATCCTCTGAGCCCAAGGGGAGCTGGACGGGGACGGCTCGGACCCCGAACCTCCTCCGAATGCTATCCACAACCCAGTGGAAGTTGGCCCCGGAACGATCCATCTTGTTGACGAAGACGATGCGGGGCACGCCGTATCTGTCAGCCTGACGCCAGACGGTCTCGGATTGGGGTTCCACTCCTCCCACAGCGCAGAAGATCACCACGGCTCCGTCCAACACCCGCAGGCATCGCTCCACCTCCACGGTGAAGTCCACGTGACCGGGGGTGTCGATGATGTTGATCCGGTGGTCCTTCCAGAAACAGGTCGTGGCCGCGGATGTGATGGTGATGCCCCGCTCCTGCTCCTGCGCCATCCAGTCCATGGCCGCGGTACCGTCGTGCACCTCTCCCATCCGATGCGAGACCCCGGTATAGTAAAGGATCCTTTCGGTGGTGGTCGTCTTGCCCGCATCGATATGGGCGATGATACCAATGTTGCGTTGTCTCTGTAGAGGGACCTTTCTTCCCACGGCCAATTCCTTAACCCATTGTTGAGAGTTCAATCCCGCCAAAAGGCGGGATTGAAAATAAAAACAGTAAATCTTTCGGCCGATCACCAACGATAGTGTGCGAAGGCCTTGTTGGCCTCGGCCATCCGATGCGTATCCTCCCGTTTCTTGATGGCGCTGCCTCGGCTGTGAGCCGCCTCAATCAGCTCTGCGGCCAATCGCTCCTGCATGGTCTTTTCAGGCCGCTTTCGGCTGAACTGGACCAACCATCTGATAGCCAGGGAGATCTGTCGTTCGGGCCGGACTTCCACGGGGACCTGGTAGGTGGCCCCGCCGACCCGTCTCGATTTGACCTCCACGAGGGGTTTGACGTTCTCCACGGCCTTTTCGAAGAGGGAGACCGGGTCCTGTTTGGTCCGTTTCTGGATGAGGTCCAGGGCCCCGTACATGATGCGTTCGGCCACGCTCTTCTTGCCGTCCTTCATTATCACATTGATGAATTTGCTAATCAGCACGTTGCCGTAAATGGGATCCGGAGAGACCTGCCTCCGGGTGACCACCCTCTTTCTGGGCATTTCCGTTCCTCTCCTTCAGGCACCGCTCGCAAGGGCCACTCCTTGCGGCCCCCTTTTGAGTCTCAAGGACGTCTCCCTCAAACCTCACTTGGGCTTTTTCGTCCCGTACTTGGAGCGAGACTGTCTCCGGTCCTGGACCCCCAGGGCATCGAGTGTCCCTCGGATGACGTGGTACCGCACCCCCGGGAGGTCCTTGACGCGACCGCCGCGGATCAGCACCACGGAGTGCTCCTGCAGGTTGTGACCCTCTCCGGGAATATAAGAGGTCACCTCATAGCCGTTGGTCAGGCGGACCCGGGCCACCTTGCGAAGGGCCGAATTTGGCTTCTTTGGGGTCGTGGTATAGACCCGAACACAGACCCCCCTCTTCTGGGGGCATCCCTGCAGCGCAGGGACCTTGTTCTTCTTTCGAACCTTCTTGCGACTCTTGCGCACCAACTGATTGATCGTGGGCATTCACGGCTCCTTCTGCAGGAAGATCGTTCAAGACTCAAAAATAATCTTTTTACACCCCTTCCACCAAATTGTCAAGTTGTAGCTCTTCGAGCTCCTCCTCTTCATCCGGTGGAGATTCGTATTCCAACCTCAAGTTTTTGTATTCCCTTCTGCCGCTCCCTGCGGGGATCAGCCTGCCCATAATCACATTCTCCTTGAGGCCCCTTAGCCGATCCACCCTTCCGTGCACGGCCGCATCCGTCAGCACTTTTGTGGTCTCTTGGAAGGAAGCGGCCGAGATGAAGCTCTCAGTGCTGAGAGCTGCCTTAGTTATACCCAAAAGCAAAGGCTCTCCGATGGCGGGACGTCCCCCTTCGGCCATGACCTTGGCGTTGACCTCCTCGAAGATATGCTTCTCCACGGCCTCGCCCACCAGGAAGTCCGTATCGCCCACTTCCTTGACACGCACTCTCCTTAACATCTGCCGGACGATCACTTCGATGTGTTTGTCGTTGATCTTCACCCCCTGCAGACGATAGACCTCCTGGACCTCGTCCACCAGGAACTTGGCCAACTCTTTCTCCCCTTTGACTCTCAGGATGTCATGGGGATTGGAAGAGCCGTCCATTAGGGGTTCGCCTGCCTGAACCACATCCCCCTCGTGGACCGCGATGTGCTTTCCTTTGGGGATGAGATATTCCCGCGGTTCCCCTACCTCGGGGGTGACGATGACCTTGCGCTTCCCCTTGGTGTCTTTGCCGAATGAGACCACGCCGTCGATCTCGCTGATTACAGCGTATTCCTTGGGCTTCCGGGCCTCGAACAGCTCCGCCACCCGTGGGAGACCCCCTGTGATATCCTTTGTCTTGGTGGTCTCGCGGGGGATCTTGGCGATGATGTCTCCGGCCTCCACGAAGTCCCCCTCCTCCACGGCCAGCAGTGCACCCACAGGCATGGGATAGCGGGCAAGATGCTCGCTCCCCGGCACCCGAAGCGTCCTCCCCTTCTCGTCTTTGATGGAGACGCGGGGTCTGACGTCAGGGTCCTTGGTCTCCACGATGACCTTGGTGGAGTGGCCCGTTACGGGGTCCTTCATCTCGGCCATTGTCAACCCGTCGATAATGTCCCCGAATTTGACCTTCCCCGAGACCTCCGTGAGGATGGGAGTGGTAAAGGGATCCCACTCGGCCAGCAATGTGTTCCGTTCCACCTCCTGACCGTCGGCCACCTTGAGATAGGCCCCATAGATGACGGGGTAACGCTCGCGTTCCCGTCCCTGGGCATCCACAATGGTGATCTCCCCGTGACGGTTCATGACCACGAAGTCGGAGCCCTTTCGCACGGTCTTCAGGTTGGAGTAGACTACCCGGCCCGAATGACGATTGAAGAGCTTGCTCTGTTCGGCCTTGCCAGCGGCGATCCCACCGATGTGGAACGTCCGCATGGTCAACTGGGTGCCGGGCTCTCCAATGGACTGAGCCGCAATAATCCCCACAGCCTCCCCGATGTTGACCAACCTCCCATGGGCCAAGTCGCGGCCGTAGCACATGGCGCACAGCCCGTACTTGGAGCGGCAGGTCAACACAGACCGGATCTTGACCCGGTCGATGCCGGACTCTTTGATCTTGCGGACGGCCTCCTCGTCGATGATCTCATTGGCCCGAACGATGTATCGGTCCTCCTCCCCCTCTGCCAGGGGATTCTCCAGATCCTCAAAGGCCACTCTCCCCAGGACCCGGTCGCCCACCTCTTCGATGATCTCGCCGCCCTCCACCAAGGAGGTCATCTCGATTCCGTCGGTGGTCCCGCAATCGTATTCCTGGATGACCACATCCTGGGAGACGTCCACGAGACGCCGGGTCAGATAGCCGGAGTTGGCCGTCTTCAGGGCCGTATCGGCCAATCCCTTGCGGGCTCCGTGAGTGGAAATGAAGTACTGCAGAACAGTGAGCCCCTCACGGAAATTGGCCGTAATGGGCGTCTCGATGATCTCGCCGGAGGGTTTGGCCATCAAGCCTCGCATGCCAGCCAGCTGACGGATCTGCAACGGGCTGCCCCTTGAGCCGGAGTCCACCATCATGTAGATGGGATTGAAGCTCTCCACCTCCACGGGCTTTCCCTCCGGGCCGGTCAGCGTCTCGGTCCCCAGCCGGTTCATCATATCCTCGGCCACCTGCTCAGTGGCATTGGCCCAGATGTCCACCACCTTGTTGTAGCGCTCGCCGTCGGTGATCCATCCTTGGGCGTACTGGTCCTCCAGGTCCTGGACCTGAGCCTGGGCATCCCGGATGATCTGCTCCTTGGTCTCCGGGATGATCATGTCCTTCATGGAGATGGAGATCCCGGCCTGGGTAGCGTAGTGATAACCCAGGTCCTTGAGCCTGTCGGCAAGCACCACCGTCCTCTTGTGACCGGCCAGCCGATAACAGTGATCGATCAGATTGGCCAGTTCCTTCTTCTTCATGGGACGGTTGTAGATCTCAAAGGGGACCTCGGGAGGGACGATCTCCCGCAAGAGAATGCGCCCCACGGTGGTGTCGACCAAGCCGTCGTCGAGCCGTACCTTGATCTGGGCATGGAGGTCCACCTCTCCGGCGTCGTAGGCCACCCGGACCTCCTCGGGACCGCTGAAGACCTTGCCTTCTCCTTTGACGAATTCACGACGGCGGGTGAGGTAGTAGAGACCAAGCACGATCTCCTGGGTGGGCACGATGATTGGCTTGCCGTGGGCGGGGCTTAGGATGTTGTTGCTGGATAGCATCAGCACCCGGGCCTCCACCTGGGCCTCCACCGACAAAGGAACGTGCACGGCCATCTGGTCGCCATCGAAGTCCGCGTTGAAGGCTGCACAGACCAGGGGATGGAGCTGAATGGCCTTGCCCTCGATCAGAATGGGCTCAAAGGCTTGGATCCCCAGGCGATGCAAGGTGGGCGCCCGGTTGAGGAGGATGGGATACTCGGTGACCACCTCCTCCAGGCAGTCCCAGACCTCCGGCGTCTCTTTCTCCACCAGTTTCTTGGCGCTCTTGATGGTGGTGACGTAGCCCTTTTCCTCCAGCTTGTGATAAATGAAGGGCTTGAAGAGCTCGAGGGCCATCTTCTTGGGGAGGCCGCACTGATGGAGCCGCAGATCCGGCCCGACCACAATCACCGACCGGCCCGAGTAATCCACCCGTTTCCCCAGAAGGTTCTGACGGAACCTCCCCTGTTTCCCCTTGAGCATGTCGCTGAGGGATTTGAGCGGGCGCTTGTTGGGGCCCGTGATCACCTTGCCGCGGCGACCGTTATCGAACAGGACGTCCACGGCCTCCTGCAGCATCCGCTTTTCGTTCCGGATAATGATGTCCGGAGCGTTGAGCTCGTAGAGCCGCTTGAGGCGATTGTTGCGGTTGATCACACGGCGGTAAAGGTCATTGAGGTCGGAGGTGGCGAAACGACCGCCCTCCAGCGGCACCAAGGGGCGCAGGTCCGGTGGCAGCACGGGGATGACCTCCATGATCATCCATTCGGGCCGGTTGCCCGAGTGCAGGAAGGCCTCCACCACCTTGAGCTGCTTGGCGATCTTCTTGCGCTTGGCTTCCGAGGCGGTCTCCTTCATCTCCTGGCGCAGACGGGTCGCCTCTTTCTCCAAGTCCAGGTCCCTCAAAAGGTCCCGAATCGTCTCGGCCCCCATCCCGGCCTTGAAGCTCCCCTCGCCGAACTCCTGGATCTTCTTCCGATAGCGCTCTTCAGAGAGCAACTCGCGCGGCTTCAGGTCCGTATCCCCGGGATCCGTGACAATGTAGTTCTCGAAGTAGAGCACCCGCTCCAGATCCTTGAGGGTCAATCCAAGCAGGGTCCCGATCCGACTGGGGAGGCTCTTCAGGAACCAGATGTGCGCCACAGGAGAGGCCAGTTCGATATGCCCCAGCCGTTCCCTGCGCACACGTGAGTGGATCACCTCCACCCCACATTTTTCGCAGATCACACCCCGGTGCTTCATACGTCGATACTTGCCGCAGTTGCATTCGTAATCCTTTGTGGGGCCAAAGATCTTGGCGCAAAACAGCCCGTCCCGTTCCGGTTTGAAGGTCCGATAATTGATGGTCTCCGGCTTCTTCACCTCGCCGTGAGACCAGGAACGGATCTTCTCGGGCGACGCCAATGCGATGCGGATGGCGTTGAAATTCAATGGGTCCTTCGGCTTCTCAAAGAGACTGTAAAGATCTTCCAAGGCTCCCTCCTATGCTGCGGTTGGGATATGGACGAGGATGGGAGAGACGGAAGCACCCCCTCCGGCCTCGCCCCGGATTCGAAGCCTTAAGATTCCTCCGCTTCTTCCAACAGCTCCACATCCAACCCCAGGCTCTGAAGCTCCCGCATCAGGACGTTGAACGACTCGGGCAGCCCCGGCTCCAGCCGGTGCTCCCCCTTGACGATGGACTCGTACATGCGGTTGCGGCCAGCAATGTCGTCCGACTTGACGGTGAGGAACTCCTGAAGCGTATAGGCAGCTCCGTAGGCCTCCATGGCCCAGACCTCCATCTCCCCGAGGCGCTGCCCACCGAACTGGGCCTTCCCCCCCAACGGTTGCTGGGTGACCAGGGAATAGGGGCCGATGGATCGGGCATGGATCTTGTCGTCCACCAGATGGTGGAGCTTCATCATGTACATCATCCCCACGGTGATGGGTTGATGGAAGGCCTCTCCGGTGCGCCCGTCGAAAAGGAGGGCCTGTCCGGTCACGGGCAACCCCGCCTCTTTGAGGGCCTCGTGGATTTCCGGCTCGGTGGCCCCGTCGAAGACCGGGTTGGCCATGGGTACGCCCTTGGAGAGCCTTCGTGCGACCTCCACCACTTGCTCGTCCGAGAGGCTCTCCAGGACCTCATCGAAACTGGGGGAGGAATAGATCTTGGAGAGGTACTTCCTCAGGGCGTCTGGCCCATAGTGGGCCTCCAGCAGCTTGCCGATCTTCTCTCCGAGGCCCTTGGCCGCCCATCCTAGGTGGGTCTCCAGGACCTGCCCTACGTTCATTCGGGAGGGGACCCCCAAGGGGTTCAGGACGATGTCCACCGGGGTCCCGTCAGGGAAGTAGGGCATATCCTCCTCGGGGAGGATGCGGGAAATGACTCCCTTGTTGCCGTGCCGACCCGCCATCTTGTCCCCCACGGAGAGCTTCCGCTTGATGGCCACATAGACCTTGACCATCTTGATGACTCCGGGAGGAAGCTCATCTCCCCGTTTGAGACGCAGGATCTTCTCGTCGAAGACCACCCGGATGAGGTCCACCTGCTCCTGAAAATGCTGATAGAGATCTCGGATCTCCTTGTGAAGGTTCGGGTCCTCTTCCACACGGAGCTCCACCCATCGATGCATAGGCAGACGATCGAGGAACTGCCGGTCGATGACCTGACCCTTGCTCCCCAGCAGTTCATCGGTGAAGTGGTCGCGGATATCCACGGCCAAGGTCTTCCCCTCCAGCAGGAAGCGCATGCGGTCCATGGTGCTTCGTTGGATAATGCGGATCTCGTCGTCCTGATCCTTGACCAGCCGGGCGATCTCCTCGTCTTCGATCTCCTTGGTCCGTTCGTCCTTTTCCACACCCTTTCGAGAGAAGACCTTCACGTTGATGACCGTCCCCTCCACACCGGGAGGCACCCTCAAGGATGTGTCGCGAATCTCCCCGGCCTTCTCTCCGAAGATGGCCCGCAGCAGTTTCTCCTCGGGCGACAGTTGGGTCTCCCCCTTGGGGGTCACCTTGCCCACCAGGATATCGCCGGGCTTCACTTCCACCCCGATGGCCACGATTCCGCTTTCGTCCAGGTTCCGGAGGGCCTCCTCGCCCACATTGGGGATGTCTCGGGTGATTTCCTCCTTGCCCAGCTTGGTATCGCGGGCCATCACCTCGAACTCCTCGATATGGACCGAGGTGAAGATGTCCTCTTTGACGATCTTCTCGCTGACGAGAATGGAATCCTCGAAGTTGTAACCGCCCCAAGGCATGAAAGCGACGAGGACGTTGCGGCCCAAGGCCAGCTCCCCATGGTGGGTGGCGGGACCGTCGGCGATGATCTGACCAGCCTCCACGCGTTGCCCTTTTCGGACTATGGGCTTCTGGTTGATGCTGGTGTTCTGGTTGGAGCGTTGATATTTGATCAGATTGTAGATGTCGATGGAGGTACTGCCTCCATCGCCCCCGTCATCGGCTCGGATGACGATCCGCATTGCGTCCACGCTCTCCACTATCCCGGACCTGCGGGCCACCACCGTCACACCGGAGTCGCGGGCCACTATATGCTCCATCCCGGTGCCCACCAGGGGGGCCTCGGTTACCAGTAGCGGGACCGCCTGGCGCTGCATGTTGGATCCCATAAGGGCCCTGTTGGCGTCGTCGTTCTCCAGAAATGGGATGAGAGAGGCGGCCACGCTGACCAACTGGTTGGGAGAGACGTCCATGAGGTCCACCTCTTCGGCCCGCTTCAGGGCGAATTCGCCTCCGTGGTGTCGAACCGAGACCATCTCGTTGACGAAACATCCCTTCTCATCCAGGGGGGCGTTAGCCTGCGCAATGATATGGTCCTCCTCGTCCAGAGCGGTCAGGTACTCCACCTCTTTTGTAGCCCTCTTATTCACCACCTTTCGGTAGGGAGTCTCGATGAAACCCATCTCGTTGACCCTGGCATGGGTACTAAGAGAGACAATGAGACCGATGTTGGGTCCTTCCGGGGTCTCAATGGGGCAGATCCGACCGTAGTGGGTAGGGTGGACGTCGCGCACCTCGAACCCCGCCCTCTCCCGCGTCAGTCCACCGGGTCCCAGNGCGCTGAGCCTCCGTTTGTGGGTGATCTCGGACAATGGATTCGTCTGGTCCATAAATTGGCTCAGCTGGCTGCTGCCAAAGAACTCCTTCACCACCGCGGAGACGGGCTTGGCATTGATGAGATCGTGAGGCATCAGGGTCTCGATCTCCTGAAGGCTCATCCGCTCCTTGATGGCTCGTTCCATGCGGACCAAACCAATCCTGTATTGGTTCTCGATGAGCTCTCCCACGGCCTTCACGCGCCGATTTCCCAAATGATCGATATCGTCGATCTGCCCATCGCCAGCCCGCAACTTCAGGAGGTATCGGACCGCCTCCAAGATGTCCTCCCTCCGAAGCACGGTCTGATCCAAGGGGGCCTCTTCCATGGAGATCCCCAGTTTGCGGTTGAGCTTCCATCGCCCTACCGGGGACAGATCATAGTATCGGGGGTTAAAAAAGAGATTGTGAAAGAACTCCCTGGCCGTCTCCTCAGTGGGGGGGTTACCCGGTCGAAGGCGCTTGTAAATCTCCAGAATGGCGTCCCGTTGGTTCTGGGTCCGGTCCAACTGGAGGGTATCGTGCATGGCACGCAGATAGCGCCGGTCGTCGATGAAAAGGACCTCCACCTCCTTCACTCTCCGTTGACGGATGCGGGCGAGTGTCTCCGAAGTCAGAGGTTCGTTGCACTCCACCAAGACCTCCCCGGTCTCGGGGTCCACAACCGGCCGAGCCACCACCTTCCCCTCCAAGTCGTCCGGATGAAGGGGAACCTGATCCACTTGATGTCGCTGCAAGGCCTTGATGTGCTTCTTGCGGATGAGACCGCCTCGCTTGACGAGTGGTTCTTCCGAGTCCGGGGCGGGGATGGCCTCCGAAGCCTTGGTCCCCAGCAGAAGTTCCAGGGGAAGTCTTCGATAGACCCTCTCCCCCTCGAAGATGAGCGTCTCGGTGGGGTAGAAGGTGTTGAGGATCTCCTCCGTGGTATATCCCAAGGCTTTCAGCAGGACGGAGACGGGGAACTTTCGGCGTTTGTCAATGCGCACATAGAGGATGTCCTTGGCGTCGAACTCCAAATCCAACCATGATCCCCGCATGGGGATGATGCGCGCGGAGTAGAGTAACACGCCGCTGGAGTGGGTCCTCCCCTTGTCGTGTTCGAAAAAGATGCCGGGGGAACGATGAAGCTGACTGACGATCACTCTCTCGGTCCCGTTGATTATGAAGGTCCCCTTCTCGGTCATCAAGGGGATCTCCCCGAAATAGACCTCTTGTTCCTTCACATCACGGATGCTCTGCCGCTTCTTCTCCTTGTCCACATCCCAGACGATGAGCCGGACGGTGATCTTGACCGGGACCGAGTAGGTCATTCCCCGCTGAAGGCACTCCTCCACGTCGTACTTGGGCTCCCCCAAGGAGTAACTGACAAACTCCAGGGAGGCCGTCTCGTTAAAGTCCTGGATGGGAAAGACGCTCTTGAAGACCCCCTGAAGACCTACGTCCTCCCGAGCCTCGGGCCGTACACGGCTCTGGAGGAAGCGCTCGTAGGACTTCCTCTGAATGTCGATGAGATTCGGAAGATCGAGGATCTTCTGGATCTTCGAAAAGCTCTTCCGCCAGTTCCCGGGCTGGGCTTCTGGTTGCCTCATGAACCACACACCCCTTTTCTGTTCCCTCCCTCAATCGGGGGGGTGGAGTTCTACGCAGGCCCCTACGGACCAACATCTCCAAAAAGCGAGGCGGAGGAATCCCCTCCGGGGGGCAGCCTCTCCGCATCCTCCGAAAGGGCCGACCTTTAGAGGACTACTTGATCTCCACTGTAGCACCCGCTTCCTCAAGCTTGCTCTTGGCCTCCTCGGCCTCTTCCTTGGAGACTCCTTCCTTGACGGGCTTGGGTACCCCCTCCACCAGCTCTTTGGCCTCCTTCAGCCCTAGGCCGGTGAGGGCCCGCACCACCTTGATCACCTGGATCTTCTTGTCGCCGAAGCCTGTGAGGATCACGTCGAATTCCGTCTTCTCCTCCTCGGGCGCAGGCGCCGCTGCGGCGACGGCCCCAGGAGCGGCTACTGCCACGGAGGCTGCTGCTGCGCTTACACCGAAGATCTCCTCAAGCTCTTTGACGATCTCGGCCAGCTCCATGGCGGAGGCGTTTTTGATGAACTCGATGAAGTCCTCTTTGCTGATCTGTCCCATGGCCTCAATCCTCCTCACCCGATTTTTCCTTTTGTTGCTGAATCGCTGCCAGGGTTCTCACTAATTTTCCTGGGATCTCCCTCAGGAGGCTCATCAATTGAACCACCGGCGCGTTGAGTAGAAACAACAGCTTAGCCACCAATTCGTCTCGACCCGGCAGGGTGGCCGCCTGCTCGATCTCCTCGGCCTTCATGACTCGGCCCTGGGCCACCCCCACGTGGATCTTCAGTTGAGGATGCTCCTTGGCGAAACTGGTGAGCACCTTCGCCACCGGGACCACGTCTCGCTGGGCCAAGGCGATGGCCAGAGGGCCTTGAATGTGCTCTCGAAGGAGGGCGATGTCGGTCCCTTCCATGGCTCGACGAACGAGGGTGTTCTTGACCACATGGTAGTCTACGGAGATCTTCTTGAAGTCATTGCGAAGTTGGTTGATCTCGCTGACCTTCAACCCTGTGAACCGGGTTAGGACCGCCACATCGCTCCGGGCGAATTTCTCCTTCAACTCCTCGACGATCCGTTCCTTCTCCCTTCTCTTCACGCGCCACCACTCCTTTCCCACAGGCCCCAGCCGCCCTCTCCAATTTCCTCTCGTTAAGGGTTCAGGCCCGTTGAGGCGTCCTTAGGAAGGCACCGAAAACTACCGCATCATATTTCGGACATATGCAGGGTCCACTTTTACTCCAGGCCCCATAGTGCTGGAGAGGGCCACCCCTCGGATGTAGACACCCTTGCTGCTAGGGGGCTTCAATCGAATGACGGTCTCCAACAGGGCCCGTATGTTCTCCATCAGCTTTTCTTTTCCGAACGAGACCCGCCCCACAGGGACATGCAGAACCCCGGCCTTGTCCACCTTGAAATCCACCTTTCCGGCCTTGAGTTCCTTGACGGCCTTGGCCACGTCGAACGTCACCGTCCCTACCTTGGGATTGGGCATGAGGCCTCGTGGACCCAGAATCCTGCCCAATTTGCCTACCACAGCCATCATATCCGGTGTGGCGATGGCCTTGTCGAAGTCGAGCCATCCCTCCTTCTGGATCCGTTCTGCGATCTCCTCGCCGCCCACGTAATCGGCCCCCGCCTCGCGGGCCTCCTTCTCCTTTTCACCCTTAGCGAAGACCAGCACCCGCACGTCTTTCCCCGTCCCGTGCGGAAGCACCACCGCGCCCCGGACCATCTGATCTGCGTGCCGAGGATCNACGCCGAGACGAAGGGCGATGTCTACGCTTTCATCGAATTTGGCGTAGTGGGTCTCCAGGATCAGGTCCAGGGCCTCCTCTAATGTGTAACGACGGCTCGGATCGATCTTCTCCTTGGCCTTCAGATAATTCTTACCCCGCTTCGGCATTGTTCTCTCCAACCTCCGAGTTGAGGGCTCAGGCATCCTCCACGATCTCGATCCCCATGCTCTTGGCGGTCCCCTCCACGATCCGTATGGCCTTCTCCAGATCGTCCGTATTGAGATCCGGCAACTTCGTCTGGGCGATCTCCCGAACCTGGGACCGGGTGACCTTTCCCACCTTCTCCCGGTTGGGCTCGCCCGAGCCCTTGGCGATCTGGGCGGCCTTTTTCAAAAGGATGGAGGTGGGAGGGGTCTTGGTGATGAAGGAGAAGGACCGGTCCGCATACACGGTGATGACCACCGGTATGATCATCCCCTCCTGTCCTTGGGTCTTGGCGTTAAAGGCCTTGCAGAACTCCATGATGTTGACCCCGTGCTGCCCGAGGGCAGGACCCACGGGAGGGGAAGGGGTGGCCTGTCCTGCCGGAACCTGAAGTTTGATCATCCCGATGACTTTCTTGGCCATGATTCTCCTCTAATTCGCCTCTCAGTTCTTGACGACCTGAACGAAGTCCAACTCCACCGGGGTTGCCCTTCCGAAGATACTCACAAGGACACGGAGTTTACCCTTCTCGGGACGGACTTCATCCACCACCCCATGGAAGTTGGTAAACGGCCCATCCACCACACGAACACTGTCGCCCTTCTCGAAGACAAACTTGGGCTTAGGCTTGAGGACTCCTTCATTGACCTGCTGAATGATCTCCTGGACCTCCTCTTCGGAGATGGGGGTGGGCTTCATACGCCCTCCGATGAATCCGGTCACCTTCGGGGTATTGCGGACAATGTGCCAGGTCTCATCGTTGAGTTCCATCTTGACGAAGATATATCCCGGAAAAAACTTCCGAGAGGAGGTCCTGCGTTCTCCCTTGACCATCTCCACCACTTTCTCGGAGGGGATCAAGATCTCGGAGAAGTATTCCTCTTTCCCGAAAGACTTGATCCGTTCCTCCAAGGCCGCTTTGACCTTGTTTTCATACCCCGAATACGTATGGACCACATACCATTGATGTGCCATGGCTAACCCTGCCACCTTCTAAAGGACCTTGGCCTTCGGCGGATTTTTCCCTCGAGCCACACCCCCGATGCTCCACTTCCGACCCTCTTCCCCGCACATGACCGTCGCTTAGCAGAACCACACGGCGTTCGTGTGTCTCCGCCTTGAGGGATCCATGGGTCCCCTCGAGCATTTCTTTCGCATCGGGGGATCAGCTCAAAATCTGACGGATGAGGGCATGCAGTCCTAGGTCGACGAGGCCGAGAAAAACCGCCACGATGATCACCAGGATGATGACGACGGAAGTGGACCCCAGAGTCTCCTTCCGGGAGGGCCAGGTGACACGCTTCAGTTCGGCTCGCACTTCCCTCAGGAACTGTCTCGCTTTTTCCAGCGCCTTCCCCATCGGGCTTCCACAAGTGATCGGGCCCCTCCGTTAAGAGGACCTCCAGATCATCCAAGAAAAAACATGGCAGGCCAGGAGGGATTCGAACCCCCAACCCCCGGATTTGGAGTCCGGTGCTCTAGCCGTTAGAGCTACTGGCCTACACAGTTCAAGCGTGGGCGTAGACGTCCCTTCTTCGCTGAAACCGGCTATTTAATCTCCCGATGCGGTGTATGTCGTTGACAGAAGCGACAGTATTTCTTGAACTCCAGCCGGTCGGGCGTCGTCCGCTTGTTCTTCGTAGTCGTATAGTTCCTGCGCTTGCACTCGGTGCATGCCAGGGTGACAATCTCTCGCATGGCCTATGCTCTCAATCCGTCGGCTTTTATCCCTACTCCAGGATTTCGCTGATGACGCCTGCACCGACCGTCTTGCCCCCCTCCCGAATCGCAAACCTCAACTCCTTCTCCATCGCAATGGG
>MTPG01000017.1 GCA_002010915.1 Desulfarculaceae bacterium JdFR-97
ATCGAACACCCCATGAGGTCTATTTTGAAGGCAGGGGTAAAAGACCAGTCTATGCACCAAATACATCCCTAATCTCTGTCTAGACAATGGGGGTAAGTTCCTCTTTCCATCTGATATGGCCTGCTATAGGCCAGGAACATCCCTTACAGACAGCTTATGAGCAGGGTACCCACGCTATACTTGCTCTTCCTTCGGCTCTCTACCTCAACATTGTCATTGAGCATCTCTTGGATCTTGCGGCGCTTGAAGAATCGCCTGATCAGGCCGCTAGCACCAAATCGGCTGAGGTTTCTGCCGGTGAATTCTTCCCTCACAGGGGCCACATCTTGCTTGCTATTGCCGGACTTTTGCGATATCCTCTGTCTCACCTTGTAAGCGTCTCCTTTGCAGATCTGGTGGTTCTTTTCATTGCCTTACTATTACTACATTTCGGAGGCACTCTTGTTTAGTCCGATGTAGAAACCCACACCCCTTGGGTGTGGTAATGTGGGACTGGCTAGGCCGGTCCCGCATGGGGTTGGCCGGGAGGCCGTGTGACTTAGGCATATGGTGAGGGTCGAATCAAAAGGAGGAACCTGAACGGAGAACACGTGCTTCATTCACACCCTGAACATTGCTTGATCCGTCCCGGACAATGGAGAGATTCCACGCAGCGTGCATAAGAAATCCAAAGACAACATGACCCGATCCAGCCCACAGGGGCTATCTGAGACGCCCCCCTATGGGGGGCTCAGTTAAAGCCACCCCCTAAGGAGGTGGATACTTTACAAAGTTACATGCTTAACGCATAATTTGGGATAAATCCAGTTTGCTCTTGGTGTGTTTGGTCTTTATCAAATCATTGAGTCGTTGGTGATGGGAATCCGCTTCATGTCTTAGCTCCGTCTTATGTGATGCAGAGCAGGAGTAGCCTGGATAAAAGGCTGTCTTGTGATCCATTACGGCTGAGATTACTTCCATTGCTATCGAGGCCATAGATTTGGTACGGACGGCTTTCTTCAGAGGAATCGGAATCTCTTGGATAGGACTTTGGGTCTTGATGGTAGGACTTTTATTCCCGGAACCGGGTATCTCTTCTTCCGTGAATGTCCCTTTGGACCACTGGAGCTACCGGGCCATCGATACATTGATCGGCTTTGGTCTGATCCAGAGTGCTATGGTGGGGACCAAGCCCTTCACGCGCGACGAGATGGGGCGTCTTGTTGTGGAAGCCGCCTGGCGGCTCGAAACATTAAAGCCCAATCAGCGAGAGACTGCTGAAGCGCTTATTCAACGGTTGACGAAAGCGTTCCAGGATGAAGTGAACCTGCGCAAAAAGATATATACAGGAGTCTACTCCACTTTCCTCAAACCCATCCATGAGCTCTCTTTTCAATACGTGCACCTAGACGGTAAGCCAGCTCGAATGTTGCCAGAGTCAAAAATCGATGCAACGGAGGGGAGCCCTCTTGTTCGTAATAATGAGGGGATAAGATATAAGGATGGAGAGAATCTTCTGCTCAGCACCGTCACTCACGGGAAGCTCTGCAATCGATTCTCCTTCTGGGTGCAGCCCCTCTTCTCCTTGAAGGGGCGATTCGGCGATTCATGGCATGGAGAGGCGAGCCTTCACAAGGGCTATCTCAAGGGGCATCTGGGCCCTTTTGAAATGGAAATCGGTCGAGACTCCATTTATTGGGGGCAGGGGTATCAGGGGACCTTGGTCTTCACTAATAACGCCCCACCCCTGGACTTCATCCAGATATCCACCCCTCACCCTATCCTTCTCCCCTGGATTTTTCGACATATCGGATTGATAAAGGGGGCCATGTTTCTCTCGCAACTGGAATCAGACCGAGACATTCCAGAAGCCAAACTCTGGGGGGGTAGACTCCAAATTAAGCCCTTTCCCTGGCTGGAGATGGGAGTGACAGGAGGCATGCAGTTCGATGGAGAAGACGTACCAGGGCTTAATTTTCGCGATATCATTCCATTTTTTCGCATTCAAAGCATTGGAGGAGAAAAAGAAAACAAGACCAACCAAATCCTGGCCTTTGATATCCGATTCACCTTTCCTTTTCTTAGATATAGCCAACTTTACTTCGAGTACGGCGGGGAGGACTCAGGAGGCACTATCCATCAAGGTCCCCAAGGTCCAGAATATATCGTAGGGGATAACGCATTTCTGGTAGGCGTATATGTTCCGCGTCTCACAGATGACGGCCGAACTACCTTTCGATTCGAATGGATGCAAAACACATTCTCACAGGATATTTCTCCAACGATCTGGTATACACATGGTACGTATAGCTCCGGTTGGACATATAAAGGCATGATATTGGGACATCCGACGGGGGGAGATAGTTGGGAGATGTTCGGGCGACTCACCCGGGAGCTATCCCAACAGGCGACCCTGGGACTGGATTTCGATTACCACTGGCGAGGGGAGCTTCTGCTTAAAAATCTTAATTTCAAGGCCCAGGAGAAACACTATAAAGGGGGAATCGACCTTCAATATTTTTTTAATGATCGGGTGGAACTGTGGGCACGCTTTGCCATGGAGAAGGTGGAAAACTTCAATCTATTGCCCGGGGAGAATAGGAAGAACTCGATCTTTCGGTTGAACTTAAAGTACCATTTTTAATAAAGCAGAAAAGGACTCTAAGCGGTGCAAGGTACAAGGTGTACGGCGTATGGGAAACACCAAACGCCAATATGGAGGCTGGTTCATCTTGTCTGATCTCGTCTATTTCGGCTGTTTTGGCTGGGATGGCTTTCCGCCTGTGGCGGCGAGGGGGGCTGCCAAAGGCGGAAAGTCCGTGGTGAAAGAAAGCTATATATTCATCAAAGGAGGCTCTGTGCGACGTCCAAGGTGCGTTCGCCCAGCATGTGCACGTACGAGCCCATCTCGTTGTCGTACCACCCGTAGACGACCACCTGGGTAACCGGCACCTCGAGTATGGACCCCCCGAGCTGACGCGCAGGGTCCAAGGGGACGGCGCAGACGCGCCCCAGATCCACCCGGATATGGGCCGTGCGGGTGTGGGTCTCGCGCCCCTCGATCACGGCCGCTGCCAAGGTCCCGATGATGTCCGAGGAGACGTTCTGATCCTCNGTATAGGCCAGATAGCGGCTGAGGTATCCCTCGGCCGCCTTCCTATAGAGGTCNTTGATCAGATCCCTTCGGATGGGGGATTCCATCTCGTCCTGGAAGTTGAGGACCAGGANGACCAGGGATCCCGTATTGGTGGGGATCCGGACCGATTCGGCCATAAAGCCCACCTGGCGCATCTCGGGCAGGACCTGGGCCAAGGCGTCGGCCGCTCCCGTGGTGGTGAGGATGATGTTGTTGAACAGGCTGCGGGACTTCCGGAGGTCCTTGGCCCCGGCACCGGGCAGTCGATCCAGGACCTCCTGGGAGCTTGTGGCCGCATGGACCGTCACCATGGAGGCGCTCAGGAGGGCCTCGGCCCCGAAGTGGTCGAGCAGGGGCTTCATCATAAAGGCCAGGCACGTGGTGGTGCAGGATGCCGCGGATATGAGGTTGTGCCGCGAGGGGACATAATCATCCTCATTGATCCCCTGGATGGTGGTCACCGCATCCTCGGGCATGGGACGGGATTTGTCCTTGAGTTTGAAGGGGGCCGAAAGGATCACCTTCCTGGCCCCGGCCTCCAGGTGGCCCCGAAGGCTCCCCTTGGGGGTATCGGGCGGGGCCGTGGGATCCCGGAAGGCCCCGCTGCAATCCACCACCAGTTGGACCCCCTGCTCCCGCCAGGGGATCCCCGCGGGGTTTCGGCCCTGTCGGAGGACGGTCACCGGGACCCCGTTGACCCTCATGGTGCCTGCCCTGTCGTCCACCTCCTCGATCACGCGGCCCCCGCGGTATCCGTGAAGGAAACGACCCAAGGGACCATAGGTGCTGTCATGCTCCAGGTAATGGGCCACATCGTGGAGACCTCCGCCGGCCTCCCTCCCCAAATTGACCACCAGACGCCGGAAGGATCGCCGAGCCGTGTGATGCCATAAGGTGAGCTTTCCGATACGCCCCACCCCGTTGATGCCCAAGGCCATGGGCAACGGCTCATCCAGCTCCGAAAGGAACGGATGGTCCTTGGCTTGAAGACTCATAACAGCATCACCTCCGTCAGACTTCGTCTGTCTCGTCTATCTCGTCTATCTGGTCGTTTCGTCGGTTCGTCTATCTCGTCATTTCGTCGGTTCGTCTGTCTCGTCCATCTCGTCGATCTCGTCGGTTCGTCGGTCTCGTCTATCTGGTCGTTTCGTTGATTTCGTCTATTTCGTCTATCTCGTCATTTCGTCTGTTTCGTCTGTCTCGTCTGTTTCGTCATTTCGTCGGTTCGTCGGTCTCGTCCATCTCGTCGATCTCGTCGGTCTCGTTGATTTCGTCTATCTCATTGATCTCGTTTGGATCGTTTGAACCAGGAACTAAGAACCAGGAACTAAGAACCAATCTTATTGTATGGCCTTGCGTTCGATGGGATGGCGGCCCAGGTACACGGAGCCCTCCCGTCCGTCGATGCTGATCTCGTCGCCCCGGCGGATAATGGTCTCGTGGATCCGGCAGGGGCCGCTGTCGCTCAGGAGGACCATGCTGCCGCAGCCCACAACGCAGGTCTTTCCCAGCCGAAGGGCCACGATGGCCGCATGCGAGGTCTGCCCCCCCTTGGCTGTAAGGAGCCCGTCCGACAATGAGATGGCCTTGATGTCGTCCGGTACCGTATCGGAGCGGATGAGGATGAGGGGGGTGTCGGGGTCCTCACGTCGCAACCAATGGATGTCCTCTAGGGTGAAGACCGCCCTCCCCGACATGGCGGCCCCGCTCACCCCGGTCCCCTTGGCCAGAAAGCTCTCCTGCAATGAGGGAGTGGGCACGAAGATGGACAGGCTCTTCATGGGCCTCATGGTGACCATGTCCCGGGTCTGAAGGATGTAGAGCTGGCCGGGGTCGGGGCTCTCGAAGGTGAATTCGACCTCCTGGGGGTTCCACCTCAGCTCGTAGATGAGGTGCCTGGAGATCCCGCGGAGAGAGCGGTAGATCTCGGGGAACTGGTCCTGCAGGGTCATCTCTTCCTGCCGGTTGGAGAGGAGACGCTGCTCATTGGAGATGGGGTAGGTCTTGACCAAGCCCGCCACAATGTCCTCGCCCTGATTCCAGGGGGTNAANTCCCCCCAAAGGACCACCCGACGGACCCGCTTCATGGGGTTGGCNGTGAAGAAGACCCCGCTGCCCGACTCGGGCCCGCGGTTTCCGAAGACCATGGCCTGGACGATCACGGCGGTGCCCCAGTCGTCCGAGATCCCCATGATCTCCCGATAGTCCCGGGCCTTGGGGGANTTCCAGGATCGGATGACCTGGTTGATGGCCACCTCCAGTTGTTCCCAGGGATCCTCNTAGAGGTTGACGTGCCGNTCCAAAAGGGCCTGCCGGTAGGCCAGGGCCAGCTCGCGCATCTGTTCCCCGGTGAACTGCTTCTTCTGGTCCACCCCGTATCGGACCTTCCAGATGCGCATCATCTCGTTGAAGACCTCGCGCTCCATGCCGAAGGACATCCCCCAGGATTGGAGGAACCGCCGGTAGTTGTCCCAGGCGAACCAGGGGTTGCCCGTGGAAAGGGCCAGTCCATGGGCGATCTCCTCGTTGATGCCCACATTGAGGAGGGTGTCCATCATCCCGGGCATGGAGATGGCCGCCCCGCTCCGGACCGAGACCAGGAGGGGGTTCTCGAGGTCTCCGAAGCGCCTCCCCGTGATCTGCTCGAGGCGATGCATCTCGCGGCGCACCTGATCCAAGAAGTCCTCAAGGGCGAACCGGAACTCCATGATGACCCGATGGCATCGAAAGACCTCCGTGGTCACGATGAATCCCGGAGGGACCGGGATTCCGTCCGAGGCCAATACCACCAAGTTGTAGCCCTTGGACCCCAGGTGGATCAGGTCGTTGGTCAGGGGACGCGGCTCATGGATGGGGCAGATCACCTTCTCCGGATCATAGGTCATCAAGAGGTCGAGACCGTCCTCGTCCAGGGTCTCGCGCTGAATCTCGAGGGTCTGATGGATCTTGGTGAGGAAATTGTCCAGGTACTGAAGCCCGAAGGTGGAGGCCACCAGATCCCGGAGGAANCGCTCCGAGACGCGATGGACGAAGGCGTCCATGTCCTCGTGGTCCTCCTCCGAGGAGCCCACATAGGTGGGGAGGATNTGGCGACGACCCAGTTGATGGATGATCAATGTGAGATTGTCCTTGTGGACGTCGGTGTAATAGACGTTGAGGATGTCCTTGACCCCCTCGGAGAGTCCCCGAAGGATGTCCANGTATTGGGTGTAGGTGAAACGACGGACCTCCAGGGACTTCTCCAGGAGATTGATATAGAGGTCCAGACGCTGNTAGGAGATCCCGTCCACCTGCATGGCGCGGACGAAGAGCCGGATGCACCGGACGATCCGCACGAAGGTGGCCCGGGTGATGAGAGAGAGGTTGATGGAGTCGATTAGCTTCTCGAAGTATACATTGGCCAGATTCTCCAGGCGGAAGGACAGACCCAGGGCGTCGAACTTCCGCTCGTGATAGCGTCCGTACATGGAGGGAATGTCCGCGGCGATATGCCGCTTGTGATAGATGTCCTCGGTGACCTGGAAGGTCTCGGGCGAGAGGATGATCCCCTTGAGCTGCTCCAGGTAGTCCAGCAGGGCCTCCAGGCACTCCTCGGTCTCTCCGCGGTCCAACACCTCCTGGAGCTTGTCCAAGCCTGGGAAGCCGTGAGCCCTTGCCTGGCTGAGGTGATAGCGGATCTCCTGGAACCCCAAGTAGTATTTCTGGTACACGAGCCTGTACATGCGGAAGAGGAGGAGGACCCTGGTCTTTTCCTCCTCGGAGACCCCTTCCACCTGGGATACCAGCTCCACCATCCGCTCCTCCGGGATCTCCAGGATCCTGCGCATGGGCTCCATGGGATAATGGGAGGCCACCTCCCGGAGGATGTGGTGGGGCTCGTCCACAAAGGGGCCGGATGTCCTGACCTGGGCGTGCACCTCAGGGGGGAGGAAGCGTCTCAATCCGCCCTTGTCCTTGGTGAGCCAGAAGCGGAAGATCTCCTCGATGAACTCCACAATGAGGTTGCTGCTCTCCACGTGACTCTGCTTCCTCAGGAAGTGGATGAGGGGATCCTTCCTGAGGTGGATCTCGTCCACATCCGTGGAGACCTCCCGGAGCAACCCCTCTGCCCCGATCTCATTGAAGAAGGCCGGGATGAGCTTGGCCAACTGTTTGACCAGATTGTAGACGGGCTCGATCTCGCTGTTGAGCAGGCGGCTGATGTCCTTTTGGAAGAGGTCCGTATCGCGGATGCAGGTGCCCGCCAGCTTGAGGTTGATGATCAGGGCGGACAGCAGCGTGGTGCACCACTTGGGATTGAGACGGATGAGATCCAACCAGACCCGGATGTTCAACAGGTGCCAAGGGTTGTAAAGCCACTGCCACTCCGTATCCACGCCCCGGACCTCGGGGGGCTGAAACCCNAACTGGACNACCTGTTCCAGGAAGACCTCCACCAGGCGNGACTGTCCCTTTCGGAAGACCTCCTGCCCGATGGCCTGAATAGACTGGAGGGCCGTTCTCGGATAATGGACCACCTGCCCCTTGAGCAGGGCAAAGGTCTTAAGGAGGAAGCTCTCCAACCGCTCCGGAGGTTCCTGGCGGATCATTGCGGAGAGGCTGCGCTGGATCTCCCGGAGGGTCTCCTCGTGGATCTCTCCCAGACCNGGGGTCTCCATGATCTTGAAGAGGAAGTGGATCTTTCCATCCGAGAGGAGGAACTCCCCCTCCTCTTCCTTGGACGGGGCCTCGGTGGTGGCGAGGTCGTCCAGGCGGTCCGGGATCTCCCGATACATGCGCACGATGTCGAGGTGGCCGGGAAGGGAGATGAGCCGCTCGGCGCAATGTCGTTGGGATACCTCCCCCTGTTGCTTCTCCAGGATGCGCAACCACTCCCGAAACCTATCGTGGGAGAGGGATTGTAAGGCCTCCTCCACGGTCCCGGGGAGGTTCCCCTTTCCGAACTTGCGGTGGAACCACTGCAGTGGATCCTCCTCCTGGGAGATCCAATACTCGTAGGTAAGGCGAAGGGAGCGGATCAACAGTCGATTGAAGTTGGCGAGCCCGTCCCCGTCGAGGGGCCACTGCAGGAGGGCCCGGCCGATCCGCTTCAGAGGATGATAGCTGCGAGAGAGGAGCCGGATCCAATCATCGGAGAGGTCCAACAGACGTCGGAAGGTCCGATTCAATACAGGGGTGAGGCGTCGGAAGTCTCCATCAAGGGGGGTCTGGACGATCTTCTCCAGATAGTTCAGAAGGGCCTCCATGGCCTGGGACCGAAGGGGCTCCCTGCGGGCCTCGGCCATGGCCTCCAGAAAGATCTGGATGATGAGCTCCACGGCCTGGGGTCCCTTGGGATGACGTCCGTACGACCCCAGGTTCTTCAGCGCGAAGCTCCGCAGCTCGGGGAGGATGACCCCCCAGTTTCGGAAGGGATGGTTGAGCTCATAGAGGAGCCCGTCCACGGTCTTTCGAAGCCCCCGGTAATCGGACACCACCTCCTGGAGCACGCGGTAGCGGGGGGCGATGACCACCTCCTCCACCGCGGTCTCCTGGAGGTTTCGCCTCAGGGCCTCGGATTCCTCCAGGATCCGAGAATTCTGCTCCGTCCTCCCCGTGGAGTCCATCCCGACCTCTTACCAACGGCGCAGCGCTCCTCCCCTCCCGGCGGCGGCCCGTTGCNGNACGGGCCCCCCGCTTGGGGAAGACTCAGAGGGGCCGCTGGGCGTGCATATGCAGGATCAGATCCAGGATCCGATTGGAATATCCCCATTCGTTGTCGTACCAGGCCATGACCTTGACCATGGGGCCCATGGCCCGGGTGGAGAGCCCGTCCACAATGGAAGAGCGGGGATCACCCTGAAAATCGATGGAGACCAGGGGCTCCTCGGTGTACCCGAGATACCGGTTAGTGGCCGCCTGAAGGACGTCGTTGACCTCTTGGGCGGTGGTCTCCTGTTCCACCTCCACCACCAAGTCCACCAGGGATACATTGGGGGTGGGGACGCGAACGGCCAGGCCGTCGAACTTTCCCTTGAGCTCGGGGATCACCAGTGAGACGGCAGCCGCTGCCCCCGTCTTGGTAGGGATCATGGAGAGGGTTGCGGCCCGGGCCCGCCTCAGGTCCTTGTGAGGAAGGTCCAACAGGCGCTGGTCATTGGTATAGGAGTGGACCGTGGTCATGAGCCCNCGCACGATCCCGAAGCGGTTCAAGAGGACCTTGGCCACAGGGGCCAGGCAGTTGGTCGTACAGGAGGCATTGGAGACGATGAAGTGCTTGTTGGGGTCGTAGTCGTCCTCATTGACCCCCATGACGATGGTGATGTCTTCGTTCTTGGCCGGGGCCGAGATGACCACCCGCTCGGCACCACCATCGAGGTGCGCGCGGGCCAGGTGGGCGTCGGTAAACCGGCCCGTGGCCTCCACCACATACTGGACCCCATGATCCTTCCAGGGGATGGCGGCAGGGTCCTTCTGTTCGTACACGTGGACGGTCTTGCCGTCCACCACCAACCCCTGGTCCGTGGCCTTCACCTCCCGGTTCAAGGGGCCCATGACCGAGTCGTATTTGAGGAGATGAGCCAAGGTGGCGTTGTCCGTCAGGTCGTTGATCATGACGATCTCGATCTCGGAAAACTCCGGGGAGAGCAACGCGGCCCGAAAGACGCTCCTCCCGATCCTGCCGAACCCATTGATCCCTACGCGGATACCCATGCGATCCTCCTTTGTCTCGTCGGTCTCGTCTATCTCGTCTATCTCGTCGTTTTGTCTATCTCGTCTATCTGGTCGTTTCGTCTGTTTCGTCTGTTTCGTCTATCTCGTCTGTTTCGTCGTTTCGTGTGTTTCGTCGGGGTTGTTGGGGGTGATCATGATTCCGCGCATCCTTCGTGGGGGCGCAGGTTGAAGCCCGCCATCATGTTAGAGCTTGCTTAAGGCCGGCGGGCCGAAGCCTGCGGCTACAGCACAATCGTTATGTGCAATCGCTGCGTGGGGCATCCGTTTGCTCGCCGAACATGCGAGCGTCGGATCCATATCGCCAGCCCTCTGGGTGAGGGGAAGCCGTTTTTCCGCACGATACAACGGCCAATTACAGGCCTGTACATAAGGGAATATAACATCCGGCAAGGCCTAGTGCAAGGAGGGGTGTCGAAGGACCAAGGGAGGACCTTGACGATCTTCCAGAAAATCCCGTAGGATAAATAAATGTTGCCGGGTCCTTGCGGTGTTTCCCCATATAGATACAGACCCAAGGGCCGAAGGAGGTGATCCGCAGTGGAGGTCGTAGGCATCGACCGGCTAGATATTCAGGGCAAACGCCTCCTGGTCCGGGCGGACTTCAATGTCCCCTTGGATGACCAGGGGGGCATAGCGGACGACACCCGCATCCGAAGCGTGCTCCCCACGCTCAACTACGCCCTTGATAAGGGTGCCAAGCTCATCCTGGCCTCCCATCTAGGACGGCCCAAGGGAAAGCGAGACGACCGGTTCTCCTTGATGCCCGTGGCCAAGCACCTCAGCAGGCTGCTCTCCAGGGAAGTCCGCATGGCTCCGGATTGCGTGGGACCCGAGGTGGAACGCATGGTGGAGGAGATGGAACCGGGCCAGGTGCTGCTGCTGGAAAACCTCCGTTTCCATAAAGGGGAGACGGACAACGACCCATCCTTCGCCCGGGCACTGGCCCGGCTGGCCGATGTGTACGTCAACGACGGCTTCGCCGTGGCCCACCGAGTCAACGCCTCTGTGGTGGGCGTCACCCGGTATGTCCCCGCATGTGCAGCGGGACTCCTCATGATGAAGGAGATGGACGCCTTCTCTCAGGCCATGGAGAGGCCCTCAAGGCCCCTTGTGGCCATCCTTGGAGGAGGCAAGGTGGCTGACAAGGTGGGGGCCGTCAGCCATCTCATCGATCTGGCCGATCGGGTCATCCTTGGTGGGGCCATCGCTTACACATTTCTTCGCGCCCAAGGGGTGGAGACTGGGAGCTCCTTTGTGGAGGAGGAGATGGTCCCCAAGGCCANGAGGATCCTCCAGAAGGCACGGCGAAGGGGTGTGCACGTGTACCTNCCGGTGGATGCTGTCTTGGCCCGACAGAAGAGCCCAGATGCGGAGACCCGCGTTCGGCCTGTATGGGAGATTCCTCCCGGCTGGATGGGATTGGACATCGGTCCGGCCTCGGTGACCCTCTTTTCNGAGGTCCTGGAGGACGCCAAGAACCGTGGTCTGGAACGGGCCTGTGGGTGTGTACGAGATGGAGCCCTTCCGCCGCGGGACATCGGCATTGGTGAACAAGGCGGCCTCCCTGTCCGCCTACACCATCCTGGGAGGAGGGGATCTGGTGGCCGCGGTCCATCAAGCCGGGCAGGCCCACGGTATCTCCTACATCTCNACAGGAGGAGGCGCCTTCGTGGCCCTGCTGGAGGGGAAATCCCTCCCCGGCATCCGCGCACTGGCCACTTGTGCCAAAAGGAGGCAGAGGAGGTCCGAAAAGTGAGAACCCCCCTCATCGCGGGAAACTGGAAGATGCACATGGATCGCCCGCACGCAGTGGAGCTGATCCAGGAGCTCAAGGACCGGCTGGACCCTCCCCTCTCNGGCGTCCAGGTGGTGGTGGCCCCTCCTTTCACGGCCCTCCACGCCGTAGCCGAGGCCCTGGAGGGGACAGGATGGTTTCTGGGGGCCCAAAACGTATTTTGGGAAGAGGAAGGGGCCTATACCGGAGAGATCTCCCCTCCCATGCTGGCGGAGCTGGGGTGCCGCTTCGTGATCGTGGGACATTCCGAGCGCAGGGAACACTTCGGGGAGACCGATGAGATGATCTCCCGGAAGGTGGTCTCGGCCATGGGACATGGCATCACGCCCATCCTTTGCGTTGGCGAGTCCCTGGCACAGAGGGAGGGAGGGATGACCCTTCAGGTGGTGGAGGCCCAGCTGGAGGGTGCCTTGGGGGGATTTTCGGACGCAGAGACCCCGGAATGGGTCATCGCCTATGAGCCCATCTGGGCCATCGGGACCGGGAGGACAGCCACACCCGAGCAGGCCCAGGAGGTCCACGAGGCCATCCGCCGGTGGCTCAGGCAGCGTTTCTCCGAAGCACGGGCCAGCTCCACACGGATCCTCTATGGCGGGAGCGTTAAACCGGACAACATCGACGCCCTCATGGCCCAGCCGGACATCGACGGGGCCCTGGTGGGTGGAGCGAGTCTGAAGGCAGAGGCCTTTGCCCGGATCGTGGCCTTCGGGGGATGAACGTGAGACGTGGGGCGGACGGTTCATGGCTCATGGCTCATCCGCCTTCGGCGAATGGCTGATGGAGCAAGGCGTAAGGCTTACGGCTTACACAAACCCGGCTTGACCAAATTTGGGTAGGGAGCTATGACATGTTTACGATCTTGGCCATCCTTCATATCTTCGTCTGTGTCTTTCTGATCCTCGTGGTCCTCCTCCAAACCGGGAAGGGGTCGGACATCGGGGCGGTCTTCGGGGGTGGCGGATCCCAGGCCCTGTTCGGGAGCGCCGGACCCGCCACCTTTCTGGGAAAGCTCACCACTGTGGTGGCGGCCATCTTCATGTTCACATCCCTGGCCCTGGCAGCGAGGATCTTCGAACACCAGGCCGCCTCGGCCCTCGTGGAGGAAAAGGGGCCCAAGGCAGTCCAAGAGGCGCCGGCAGAGGCCCCTCCGCCTTCGGCCGCCCCTGCGGAAAAGGGGACCGAAGAGAACAACCCCTGAATAGGGGCTAACTAAATAGCATGTAGCCCCGCCTGCGGCGGGGTTGGTTTTGTCTTGTCAACGGGCCTTGGATCTGCTATAAGATAAACAAACGCCGAAGTGGTGGAATTTGGTAGACACGCCATCTTGAGGGGGTGGTGGGCTACGCCCGTCGGGGTTCGAGTCCCCGCTTCGGCACCAGATCTTCCAGAGGCCCAGGCTGCACGCCTGGGTTTTGTTTTCGTCGGTTCGTCTATTTCGTCGGTTCGTCTATTTCGTCTATCTGGTCGTTTCGTCTATTTCGTCGGTCTCGTCGATCTCGTCTGTCTGGTCTGTTTCGTCTGTCTCGTCTGTTTGGTCTATTTGGTCTATCTCGTCATTTCGTTTAGAGCGTTTAGATCGTTAGGGGCGGTGGGAGTCTGGTAAGGTCATAAAATGGCGGATCGAATCAAAGCCGGAGAGATCGTCCTCCTTGTGGACCGGAAGGGAAGGGAGTTTTTGGTCCGCCTGGAGCCGGGAGGGCGCTTCCACTCCCATCACGGGTACGTGGAACACGACGAGATCCTGGAGGGCCCCGAGGGCCGGATGGTCACCTCATCGAGGGGGCACGAATTCCATGTGTTTCGCCCCACCCTGGGCCAGATCATCCTCAATATGCCCCGCAGGGCCCAGGTGATCTACCCCAAAGATATCGGGACCATCCTCCTTTGGGCCGACATCTTTCCCGGGGCCACCGTGGTGGAGGTGGGAACGGGGTACGGGGCCCTGACCATGGCCCTGATCAGGGCCGTGGGCCCCACGGGCCGCCTCATCTCCTACGAGATCCGGGAGGACTTTCATCGGGCCGTCCAGGAGACTGTCAGGCGCTATCTAGGGCCCTCCCCCCAGTGGACCCTCCATCTCCAGGACGCCGGGAAGGGGATCAAAGAGCGGGATGTGGATCGCATCGTGGTGGATGTGGCCGAGCCCTGGACCCTCCTTCCGGCCGTAAAAGAGGCCCTCCGTCCCGGAGGCATCGCCCTGTTCTTCACGGCCAATGCCCTTCAGGTCAAGAGCCTCCACGACGGCTTGGATCAGGTGGGGGGATTCGCGCTGGCCGAGACCTTCGAGACCCTCCTTCGGCCCTGGCACGTCAAGGGACTGAGCGTGCGGCCCGTCCACCGCATGACCGCCCATACGGGCTTCATCACCACGGCCCGACGCCGGTGGGACGGTCCGGAGTGACTCAGGCCAAGGCCTCCTGCACTGCCTCGCGCAATCTAGCCAAAAAGGACTCCAGAGGGGTCTGCTGATAGGCCAAGAGATCTTGGGAGCGCCGAGTGTCGTACCAGTGAAGCCAACCGGGCCTCTCCTGAAAGTTCATCTCCTCCAGGGGGACCTCCATCACCTCCCCCCACCGGCGCACATACTCCAGCCCCGTGACCTGCCAGCTGGAGCCCCCGGCCAGGAGGAGGGTGGTGCCCAGGGCCTCCTCCTTCTTTGGCAGACGACCCAGGGCAGAGACCAGATCCTCCAGGGCGACGAGCTCGATCCGTTGGTGAGGCTGAAAGGGCCAAGGATCGGGCGGATCCAGGAAGGCCGCCACGGCCACCGCTGAGATCCGCAAGATCACATGCGGCAGGCCTGACTCCCTCACCAGGTCCTCGGCCATGACCTTGCTGCGGGCGTAGTGGTCCGTGGGGGATACGGGATGGTCGGGCCCCACCGGCCCGGCAAGGGAGGAGGTGTCCCCGTACACGGAGACCGAGGAGGCCAAGGCCACCCGAGGCGGCGGGTCCTGCCCTCGGCAGACCTCCAGCAGGAGGCGAGTCCCCTCCACGTTCACCCGATGCGTCTCATTGGGATCCTCCTCGCTCATGGGCGGAAGGACCGCGGCCAAGTGATAGACCCAGGCCACACCATCGACGGCCTCCTGCAGCCGATCCCTATCCAAGATATCGGCCGAGTGGATCCGGGCCCACCCCTCAAAGGGCGAAAAGTCCCGGCCAGGTAGGTCCAAAACGCGAACCCCCCACCCCTCATCTCGGAGACGCTCCGCAAGCCGCCGGCCCAGGCTACCAGCCCCTCCTGTGATCAGGATTTCAGGCATTTCGTCTATCTCGTCTGTCTCGTCTATCTCGTCGTTTCGTCTGTCTCGTCGATTTCGTCGATTTCGTCTATGTCGTCTATCTGGTCATTTCGTTGATTTCGTCTGTTTCGTCGATCTCGTCTGTTTTGTGGTTTCGTCTGTCTCGTCTGTCTCGTCTATTTCGTTGGGGGTGTTTAGTCGGGCTTTAGTCTCCCAAAGGGGGGCGACTGAAGTCGCCCCTACCCGATAATGAACTCAACGCTCGTAATCACGCCTATGGTCACGCCTGTGGCGTGACTCCAAACGATCCTAACCATCTAAACCTTCTAAACGATCTTAACCGCCCGGAAGGGCTCAGCCCCCTGCCGCCAGCGGAACGAC
>MTPG01000030.1 GCA_002010915.1 Desulfarculaceae bacterium JdFR-97
GTTCCCCCCCCCCCCTCGGTAACTCTCGTCTGTGCACCTTGGGGTAGCTCGGCCAGGACTTTGTCTATTTCACACAGGGAAAAGACCTTCTCGATCTCTTCCGGTGGGGCTTCCGGCCAACGGTACCGGAGGTTCTTGTCCACTGTTCCCCGTAACAACGGAAGATCGGGGCTCACCATGCCGATGGACCGCCTTATAGACGCCAGACTGCACAGTCGTAGATCCTGCCCATCGACCAGGATTCTGCCTTCATCCGGATCGACCAGACGGGCCACAAGGAAAAGTAGCGTGGATTTTCCTGCGCCATTGGGTCCCACCAAGGCAACCACGCTCCCTGGTTCGGCAGCAATGGTCACCTCCTTCAGGCATCCGGAAAGGCTCACACGATCGAACTCCAGACGGCCGGGTCCCATCTTCAGGTCTGGGACATTTGGCACCTCCTTAACTAAGGACGGCGTATCGAGAAATTCCTTTATTTTCCGTGAAGATACCTTAGCTCCATGCCAGTATTCGTGCACCCTTCCCAGGTCCCTCAATGCCGGCACTAGGAGACCCACAATGGTCATGGCGGCCACCACTGTGCCAGGGGTGGCCCTACCGGAACTCACTTCGTTTGCCCCCAGCAGGACGATGACACCGCTGGCAAACGCCGTGGTGCCGTGGGCGACGGCTCGCAAAAGCCCAATTTTCCGGGCCCGTTTCACCATAGAGTTTTTCAAACGTCGGCTTTGGCGTATCAAGTGCCGACGCTCCCGAATGGATTGTCCAAAGACCTGGACAACTGCAATGGAAGCGACCTTCTCATTTACATTGGCCGCGAGATAAGATCGTCGTCGTCGGCTCTCCTTGATGGCTTCACGGAGTTGTCTTCCCAGCCTCAGGGAATAGACGGCGCCGAGGGCGATAACCACTGCCACGGCGGAGGCCAAGATCCAATTGACGATAGCCAGGGCCAGGAGTGCGCCCACTGTGGTGACGCCTGCGACAGTAATCCGCATAAGCCCCAGGCTGACCCATCTCCTCAGTGCGTTGAGGTCCCCTACGAAACGGAGCACTACAGCTCCTCGACTTCTCCTCTGCAATGCCCTGGGAGTAAGCTCGCTCAACCGATCGAAAAGGAGAAGGCGGATTCGGTGGGTATATTCCTGCCCCATGCGCTCCGCATCGACGCGCTCCATCATTTGCAGCCAGGCCATACAAACGGCTACCACCACCAAGCACGTGCCCACGCCGAATATGATCGGCCAGCCGTTGGGTGCTTGGCCTGCAATGAGATGATCGAAGGCCAGTCTTACCAATAAGACGGCCCCTACTGCTATTCCTGCCTGCAGCAGGCCGTTAGCAACGAGTCGCACAAAGATTTTTCGACGCCGTCCCCTTATGATCCCTGGAAGACGCATCACACAACCCTCAGCAAAACGGACTTGCGTCTGTGGATGGCCATCTGACTCTCAAGTATGACCGCAACTTCCGAGTCACATAGAATCTTTTTGTTCAAGACCGGCAATCCGACGGTTTCCTTGACCTCGCGGACTGCCAGGGGCGACTTGGTGAAGACCCCGCTGAGCCCCAAAACAGGGAGCCCTATCTCCAACAGCCAATCTACCCCTGCCTTGCAACCCATAGCGTCCCTGGCGGCGAAGATGACTCCGTCCAGTGTAGTTCTGAAATTTGGCGATGAAATCAAAGCGGAAGTTTCCCTCTGATACAACCCATCGGCGATCTCAATTACTATGGCATCCACCCCTGCATTGGTTAAATGGCTTATCAGAAGAGACCAGACATCCAATACCTGTTCATTGCTGATCAGATACGTGGAAACAAATCCGGCATCTACAAAATCGAGCACTGGATCGGCTCCGGCATCTTTCATGAACCAGAGATCGCCTCCAGCCCCAGTTCCCGTAGCTTTAGCAGCACCCACTTTCAGGCCTGAGGCTGTCAAGCCTTTGATCAGCCAGGCGGCTGTGGTCGTCGTGCCACTGTTCATTGCCGTCCCCAACACAGCCAGAGTTAGAGGCTGTCTGAATTGGCGGTGGGTCTTTTTAAGTGCGAAGCGAGCCAGGTTAAGGGGTCGCCCAAAAGAACCTCCGAGAATTCCGATGGGCTTGAGCTTCGTAGGCTTTTTCATGTTCTCATGTTTGGAGAGGACCTTTGCGGCAACACCTCCTGCAGCGACCAGATGGCAAGACGACAAGTTCTCAGGTATGATGGCCTCATACTGATCCTGAGCGTAACGGTTTCCATAGCAGACGAGAATCTCATCCCCCACAAACAGGTGAGCTCGCCGCCCGTCGGTGAGCTCGAGTCGGTGGTGCTGGCCTATCTCCTCTACCCGAGCCAATACCAAGTCTCCCGGCCTCGGGACGATCCCTTCGTGGAGAAGAACGGCTGTTTCCTCGAGGACCACTCGGCGGGTTGTAAAGGCTGCTTTGGCCCTGGAGAGGCGCTCGTGGAGATCGTTCATCTTCAACTCCCACCTCCCTGAAATTGGATTCCCCTGGTCGACTTCACAAAGACCGGCCAAATTCATTACCCTCAACCCCGGATCAAAAGCTCTCATATCCTTATACGGAGAATCGTGTTTTTTGGTCACACGGCTGATTCTAATTACTGAAAGGGTCAGGATTCCCATATTCTCCGGATGGATATGTGGGGTTTCATGATAGGATCATACTCGGAACGTGTGACCAAGGCGGCCCGTTTCCCGTATAACTAGTACTAAACGGGTGTGAAAAGGCATCCAGATTCATGCATAGGGCGGACGATCAACGGATTGTCGAGGAGGTCCTCAATGGCCATGTTCACTCATTTGGTGAGCTTGTAGAGCGTTACCAGAGACCATTGTTCAACCTGATGCTCAGGATGACGAAGTCGCGTGAGTCTTCAGCTGAATTGACTCAAGAGACATTTATCAGGGCTTATGAAAGCCTTGAGAGGTTTAAGCCTGGCAGGCCTTTTTTCCCGTGGCTTTATAGTATTGGATTGAATTTGGCGCGCGATTACATAAGGAGCAACAGGTCGAAGAATGCAATGGAGGGGGAATTAAAGAATGATATCTCATCTTTCTCTTGTGAGGAAACCCAAGAGGGGTTCAACAGAAGATTGGACCTGGAGAAAGTCATGAAGGCAATGGATGTACTGCCGATACATTACAGAGAAAGTTTGATAATGTATTATAAAGAAGGGTTTACCATGAAAGAAATTGCTGACGTCTTAAATATCTCAGTGAGCGGAGCTAAGATGAGGGTCAAACGTGGTCTGGCTATGCTTAGGGATATATTGGGAGTTAAAAAAAATGAAAGGGAATGAACCGGAAAGAATCTTTACCGAGCTCGAAAACATTTTGAAAGAATTGCCCTACGAGGATCCACCAGCCGGGATTCCCGAGGCCGTCTTGCGCTCTCTGGCCCCAAAAAAGATCGGCTGGATCCGCCGGATTTATCGGTGGGCTGTTACTCCAAGATCGATAGCGGTCGCTCCCATCCGGCTTGCATNCGCTGCGGTAGGCGTTCTCCTTTTGGGGTGGGTCGCAGCCTATTTCGTCGGACTGCCCCAAGGTTTCCGGTTGGGATCTGGCAGTGAGGTGAATGATCTCGTACCTGTGGTGTTGACATTGAAGTATCCCAATGCCCGATCTGTGTCCGTGATCGGAAGCTTCAATCATTGGAATCCTAAAGGGTATGAAATGAAATACAGCGATGAGCTGGGTGCATGGGTTCTCAAGATCAAGCTCCATAGAGGAATTCACGAATACGTGTATGTCATAGACGGCNAANAAGTTTTACCCGATCCACAGGCCATATTTTTCAAGGATGACGAGTTCGGGCAGAAGAATTCCGTATTGTTTGTGGATACCAAGGATGATCAAGTATTATAAAACTTTCGCCATATTGGGCTTGATAATATGGGCGGGGTTTGCCATGGGCAAGGAAGCCCAGGATATTGTGCGGCTGTCGGAGCCCACTCCACTTACTGATGCGACACCGGTCTTTGCTCAATTACCTGTAATGACGGTGGAGGATGCGGTTAAAGCGGCTCGGGATGCTGGTGTTTCCGAGAAGACCATTAGCAGACTTCTGATTGCTGTGTTAGAAAAACGGGTTTCTGTTGAAAAATTGGTTCATATTATAGAGCGGCTTATTCGAGCTCAAAAGGAAGGAATTCCTCTTCAGATTCTGGAAGAAAAGATTGACGAAGGCCTAGCCAAGAGGGTTTCGGAGCAAAAGATCATCTCTATGTTGGATAGAAAAAGGGATAATTTCGTTTTTGTCAGAGATCTCGTCAGGACTACGATGCAGGGCGATGAAGATATCCAGGTTACAGATATCGTCAAGCTGACAGACAGCATGCGTGCAGGGGTCAGTCGAGAGGAACTTATTTTGTTGTTTGAAAATGTTCCTGAGGCACCGATTGAAATGAGGATTACAGGGGCCTATATTCTCGGATACTGTAAGCAGATTCGTTTTGATCCGAACATAACAAGAAGGATCGTGTTTGTAGGTCTTCAAAAGAGAAGCTTGACGAAAAAGTGGAAATATCTGGCCAAAGTGGTCGCTGTGGCAAAAAAACGAGGTCTTTCCAACGAACGTATAGGGGATGCAGCCATTTCTATCTTGGAAAAAGGGAAATCTTTTGAAGATTTCATGGAGTTGCTGGAGTTCACCGATCGTGCCATAAGGCGAAACCCAATCGAATGATGAATGAGACCGGGCGGGGTACGGTTGAAATTCTGATTTGTTGAAACTTATTACAAGAAAATTGGGTGTGAACGATGAGAAGACCTGCGTACAGGGACAAAAAATATATCCTCTTGAGAGGAGGCTGGACTCTCGGGATGGCAGCAATTTTGATGGTGACCACAAGTTTCACTCATCAAGAGATGAAAGAATATTTGAAGAAGAAAGAATATAAGCAGGGTCTCATCCGAGCGAGAAGGGATCTTGAAAAAGATCCAAAAGAACCTGCTAATCACTATTTCGCAGGCAGGTTTCTTTTGGCGCTCGATCGTCCTGAAGAAGCTCTAGCGTATTTGAAACGAGCCGTTTCCCTCGCCCCCGAAGTAGCTGACTACCATTTTTGGCTGGGGATCGCTTATTGGGCCGTCCGCGACTTTGACCAAGAGCGTCTGCAGTATATTGAGGCCCTCCGAATCGATTCATCCCACATCTTAGCCCGGCTATATCTAGGACATAATTATTTAGATGCCGGGGAATGGAAAAAGGCCCTTGCTATGTACGATCGGGTCTTACAGATGAAAGAGTTGCATCCTGAGGCCCTATATAATCGCGCCATGGCGCTGAGGGGGTTAGGAAGGATAGAGGAGGAAATTAAGGCCTGGAGAAAGTTTCTCAGACACTATCCGAAGGGTAAGTGGGCGCTTCGGGCTGCAGAAAAATTGAATGAGCGGGGGGACTTCAGCTTTCGGAACCATTTGATCGGGAGAAAGAGGGTCACCCTGCCCCGAGTTGAATTCGAGGCCGATTCCGATCGACTGACAAGTCGTGGAAAAATTCCCCTTAAGATGCTGGGCAGGATCTTGGCCCAAGACAAGGGATTTGGGCTCCATGTGATCGTCTATTCTTATGGAAATGCCGAATTGGCTCGCAAACGGGCGCTTCGCATAAAAAAATATATTATCTCCAATTACCCGGAAGTAGCCCCGGATAGACTTATTCTGAGTTGGTTCGGCGAAGCGGAAGTGATTCAGAAGGGTGAAAAGACATATGTTGAAAAGGATTCCTGCAAATTTCTGACTGCTGTACGTTAAGAGGCGTAATAAAAAGGAGAAAGAGATGCTGCTGTTTTTTCAAAAAATAATACAACATGACCATCGTGTATTATTCCTCCTTGCCGGAATTATCATTTTGATACGCTTATGCATGAATTCTGATGTCACCAGTGTGGTTCAGGCCGCTGACCTGCAATCTTTCTTCAAGAGTCAATCTGAAGTGGCAAAAGCAGAGGCTGAAGTCCAGGCAGACCTCGATTTGTCTAGTCAAGAAGAGGAGGACATAACCGGCATTAAAGCAGCAAGGATGGGTCTGGAAGAGATGAGCACAGAGAGTGTGGATATGGGTGGGGGTTTGAGCATAGGTGAACCCAGTGGAACGGCTGATGTGGACATGGGTGATGATTCTGATGACGGTGATAATGGAGACAGCGATGGCGATGACGGGGACAGCGACGGCGATGGAGATGGCGATGGTGATGGTGATGGTGATGGGGACGGCGATGGAGATGGCGGTGATGGAGATGGGGGAGACGGTGATTGAGAGGCCGGCAGTTTAATTGGGCTAAGAGTTTTTGGTATGTTACCAGTTGGTGGACATAATGTTAATCTAGAAGTTATATATAGAACTCTTGGTTCCAAACAAGCAAGGAGGAAGGCATGAGCAGCAAGATCATCTCCATCATCTCCACCGGGGAAAAGGAAAAGGCCCTCACCGGCATCCTCTATTCCACCATGGCCAAGGCCCAGGGGTGGATGGACGAGGTCAAGGTGGTCCTCCTAGGACCCTCGGAGAAGCTCGCCGCCACAGACCCCCAGGTGCAGGATGCCCTCAAGCAGGCCATGGCCAACACCTCCCCCGTGGCCTGCAAGTTCATCGCCGACCAGCAGGGGATCACCCAGAAACTCGAGGAGTTAGGCCTGGACATCCAATTCGTGGGCGATATCATCTCCAACCACATCAAGGAGGGCTACATGCCCATGGTTTGGTAAGTTTATGGGATCACTTCATTAACTCTTTACCCGACGCTTTTTAGTATGGAGAGATCATGGGCATGGAATCGGAATCGTCCACGGCCTCCCAGATCCTTGCCTATGCGGAGTCGTTTCCGGAGGTGCGGGCGGGGGTCGCACGCCTGGAGGACGTCTTGGGGGCACCCTCCTACCAGGTCGTTCCGGAAGAAGAATGGATCACGGCCCTCTCTTCCTTTCATCAGGGAAAAGTGAGCGAATGGCCTCCTGAGGGCCGATCCGTTCTGGTCTTAGGCCTACATCATCCCCGGGAAGATCCTCGTCTGGATTGGTGGATCCAGGGGAATACCCCAGGCAACCGCAGGTTGATGGAAATCTCCGAGTCCTTGAGACAGTGGGTGCGAGAGCAATACGGCCTTGGTGCCCAGCCCCTCCCCTACTACGTGGAGTGGGGCGGCCTGTTTCTCAAGGACGCGGCTGTGCTGGCCGGGCTGGGCGTGATCGGACACAACAACCTGTTGCTGCACCCGGAGTGGGGGCCCCGGATCCGGCTCCGAGCAGTGCTACTTGAAGGGGATCTGGAGCCCACCGGGCCCATGGAAGGGTTCTTCCCATGCAACTTCTGCAGCGAGCCCTGCAGGAAGGCCTGCCCCCGAGACGCCTTCCATTCAGGCGCGTACGACCAGCCGAGCTGCATCGCGCAAATGGAGGCGGACATGGCCGACAAGGCGCCACTCGGGGAGACGGACGAAGGGGGAAACGCCTTGCCAGCCATCCGATACTGTCGGGCCTGCGAGCTGGCCTGCCCCTTTCCGGCACCTCTTGACACACTTTGAGGTGCAACTTCTTATCACAAGATAGCCTGTTTTTTAGCAGAAGCCTCTTTGGAAGACGAAAAAAAAGAGCAGCCCGGTAAAACCCCCCGGTTGCCTAAATGGAGCAAAAAGGGAGGAGTCCATCTCCCCTTAAATGCAGGTCCAAGGTGGGAGAGGCATGGCTTCAGATCATATCGGCTTGCCGTCGACAAAAGCCTGCTGAAGAAGGATCGGAATAAGGACGGAAATTCCAAGGAGGTGAGCCGTGGATAAACCGTGGTTTTCATCATGGCCAGAGGGGATGCCTAAAGAACTGGTGCTGGATGAAAGGCCCTTGTTCGAGTTTCTTAGGGGGAATGCAAGGAAGCATCCGGAAAAGACCGCCATCAACTACTATGGGCGCATGATAAGCTTCAAGGAGCTGGATGAATCGTCGGACCAACTGGCCGCCGCTCTTTGCGACTTGGGGCTGAAGAAGGGAGAAAGGGTAAGCCTCTTTTTGGAAAACTGCCCCCAGTTTGTTATCTCCTACTACGGAGTGCTCAAGGCTGGAGGAGTGGTGGTGGCCGCAAATCCCATGTTCAAGGACGACGAGCTGAAGTATGAACTGAAAGACTCAGGGGCAAGGATAGTGGTGACATTGGATCATCTATATTCTAAAGTAAGAAACATTCGAGACGAAATTTCAGTATCCCACGTCATTGTAACCAGTTATTGGGATTATCTTCCCGAAGAACCTGCCCTACCTCTTCATCCCTCCATGAAGGCATCGAGAGAGAAGTTTTCGGAAACTTTCGAATGGATCGATTTGCTGGAGCGATATGGACCCGCCCCTCCCCCCGTGGAGGTCAACGTGCGTGAAGATCTGGCACTTCTGCAGTATACGTCGGGGACAACGGGTCTTCCCAAAGGGGCCATGATCACGCATTATAACTTGCTTCACAATACAGTGGGATCTGCGGTCTGGAGCGGCATCGAAGAGGAGGATATCCACCTTTCTGTGTTGCCGTTTTTTCATGTTACAGGGATGGTCCATAGCATGAACATGCCAGTGTATACCGGTACCACCAACGTGATGCTTTCGCGTTTCGAGACGGATACGGTTCTCAAGGCCATCTCAACGTACCGGTGTACGACCTGGGTGAGTATCACGACCATGAATATTGCCGTGGTCAAAGCACCCAATGTGAGAGCATATGACCTTCGAAGCCTTCGGCGGTGTTTGTCGGGCGGTGCCCCGATTCCGGAAGAGATCTTGAAGCAATGGTGCGAGATAGTGGGCACCGAACTTGTCGAAGGCTACGGACTGAGCGAGACCATCTCCCAGACCCATGTCAATCCCTACCAAAGGCCCAAGTATGGATCCGTGGGAATCCCCCATTTCGGCGTGGATTGCCGCATCGTGGACTTGGACACGGGTGAGGATCTCCCCGTCGGGAGGGAGGGAGAATTGCTCATTCGGGGCCCCATGGTCACCAAGGGATACTGGAACAGACCCGAGGAGACCCAGAGGGCCATCAGGGATGGGTGGTTGTATACCGGAGATATCGCAAAGATGGACGAGGACGGATACTTCTACATCGTGGGGCGGAAGAAGGACATGATTAAGGCCTCGGGATACAGCGTGTACCCCGCGGAGGTCGAAGCCCTGATGTATGAGCATCCGGCTGTGAGCGAGGTGGCCGTAATCGGGGTGCCCGATCCCTATAGGGGAGAGAATATCAAGGCCTTTGTGATNCTGAAGCCGAAATATCGTGGACAGGTCACGGAGGATGAGATGGTCGCGTGGGCCAAGGAGAAGATGGCGGCGTACAAGTATCCGAGGATTGTGGAGTTCGTGGAGGATCTTCCAAGAACGGGCTCGGGCAAGGTCNTAAAGAGGGTCTTGAGGGAAAAGGAGGGTTTTCGCAGGGGCATTGGAGATAATACAGGCCCACGTGGCTGTAGGTAGGAGAGACTACTCCGGGAGGGGGCCTCGGGCCAGTCTTCGGGCGGGAGAGGAGGTCATGGATCGAAAAAAGATAAAAGGGCTTCTCCAGGGCGCCGTGGACATGCATGTGCACTGCGCACCGGATACGGTTCCCAGAAAACTGGATGCCATGGATGTAGCCCTGCATGCCAAACGGGCCGGGCTCAGGGCCGTGGTCTTGAAGAGTCATGCCTACAACACGGCCCCGGTAGCCGCCCTGGTGGAAAGTAGGGTTCCGGGTGTGCGGGTCTTGGGAGGGGTGGCCCTCAACCATCCCGTGGGAGGGGTCAATCCAGCCGCCGTGGATGCCGCGCTTCGACTTGGGGCCAAAGTGGTCTGGATGCCCACGGTCTCGGCCCGCAACCATGTGGAGAGGGTTCGGAGCTCCCCCAACGGCGGCCACCTGCGCTCCCTTCACGGCGGCCGAGGGGAGGGACTGACGATTTTGGATTCTTCGGGCAGGATCCTCCCCGAGGTCTTGGAGGTCATCCGCCTGGTCCGGGATGCGGATGGAGTCCTGGCCACAGGGCATCTCGGCCTCCCCGAGGTCAAGGCCTTGGCCGAGGCCTCCTACGGAGAAGGACTTCGGAAATTGGTGATTACCCATCCGGAGTTGGAGATCACCCGGATCCCGGATGAAGACCAAAGAGAGCTGGCCTCATTGGGGGCCTACTTCGAGCGATGCTGGTTCGCCTCCAGCAAGCTTGGTCCAGGGCTGGACCCCTGCGTTATTGCCCGAAGCATCCGAGAAGTGGGGGCGGGCTCTACCATACTCTCCTCGGATATGGGGCAGGTGGAGAACTCACTTCCCGTGGAGGAGTTCGAGGCCTTTCTTCGTGCGTTGCTCCGATGCGGGGTTCAGGAGGATGAAATCTCCTTGATGATCCGGGAAAATCCGATACAATTGTTGGGTCTGTAGCCTCCCATCCCTTAAGCCGCGGGATGCACCCGTTTTTCCTCGTGGACGTTGGGATGTTGATGTTGGTTACCTTTGTCCCTCCCATTACCCTGGCCCTTCCCAGGCTGATCCTCGGCTGATCCTACAGGCAGGATCCCACTTTGTCCGGTACGCTGGCGGCCAACCTCGGGACAGGATGGGGTGTGTCCGGGACTAAAACTTAGAGATTTGGAGAGAGGCTAGATGCTCAAGGGACGGTCTCCTTGACTCTCCCGGATAAAGTTTTTGAGGGCATTGTAGTCCTCAGGGGCGATCTCACGGATCCGAAGGCCCACAACAAAGGCGGGTTTGGATGCCGAGGTCCGCTCGTACCAGATCGTCTCCCCGACGGCCTTGATGACTCGACCGGATGGAAGGGCCCACTGGAGATAGACCCGGTTTTTTCGGGATGGATGGATATTATAGGAGATGTGCAGTCCGTCAACCATGATAGAAGAAGTCTCGATGGCGAGGCCTTCCAGGCTTAAGTTGCGGAGGACCCCCTCGGCAGGCTCAGAGATCTGCACAGGATCGACCTCCCGAACAATCCTGAACTTGACGGGGATCTTGGCCCTCTTCCTTTGACTCTTTCGTCGCTCCTCCATAGTCGACCAGAGGCGATTCCAACTTCTTCCTGAGATTTGAGGTCCGGAGCCGTTTCAACGAAGCGTAGTCAAGGCGCAGAATCCTGTCAAGGGCTCTGGGAAGGTAAGTTGTCGGGGGGCCACAAAAAGAGGGGACTTATGTCCCCCTCTAAGTGGTTAAGGGAAAGGCCCTCTTGAGGGCCATCCCTGGTTGGCGGTTTAATATTGGCTCAAGAAGTCGTCCATGATGTCGATGCTTTGCTTCTCGACGATCTTGTCGAAGATTTTATCTTTGACCTCGCGAGGAAGCAGCTCAATGCTCTTGGTAGTGGCGCTGTCGAACTTGGCAGTGGGAAAGGTCTTGAGGATCTTATCCTTCTGGGCCTCATTGCAGTAGACGCGGATGACCTTCAGTCCTGCCAGCATCTCCTCGCACATGTCGGCGAGACCCGCCTTCTGAAGCTTCTCGAACCTCTCCTCGTTCACCCAGATGTTGATGGGATATTTTTCCTCGGCCATGGCTTCCTCCTCGATCATTACGCGCTCAGGGGTGGAATTGTGAAGACGGGGGTTCGCTTCTCCAAGTACTCATCGGTGACGAAAGGTGAGCCGAATCCGTACTTCTCAGCGCACTCCATCACGAGATCGAATACCTCGGGCCGGAAGATCAGCCTGGGTGGCTTGACCCCATCCTGCACGATACTTCGGATGACGGTGCCGCTGAATTTCTGCCACTCGTCACGATGGTTGCAGAGCCCCTCGGAGGTGATCTCTGCGCAGTGGGGGCAGTAAAGCCAGTTCATGGAGTAGACGGGCGTGATGTTGATCTCGTCCTGAACCGTGGCCAACAACCTATGAGCATCGTAGGGACCGTAGTACGTGCCTACACCGGCATGGTCCCGACCGTACATATGGTGGGTGAGGCCCAGGTTGGTCCTGAGGATCGCATGAAAGACCGCCTCTCTGGGGCCAGCATAGCGCATATCCCAAAAGGTCAAGGAGGTCAGGTGGTTGTGATCGCCGAAATACCCTGACTTCCGAAGCTGATCCTGGCACAGAATGATGGCCTCGTCGATATAGTCCCCCTTGCGCTTTTCCCCGATAATGGCGTTGACCAACACGCCCACCAAAGGCTTCTCAATGGGCAGCTCTGCATAAGTTTGGAACCAGGCACCCTTCATGAGCCACTCATGGCCCGTATGAGGGACATTGCGGGTCTGATGTGCCACGATGCGCACCCACCCCTTCTCCTTGAACTTCCTACGCATCTCCAAGGGAGGGAGAAAATAGGGGTCGAAGGGCGGGTTGATCTTGGGTCGGTTCACCAGTGTGATCTTTCCTGCCAAAAATTTGTCCTTATAGGCGTAGGTCCTGGCGCAGCCGGGGTGCTTTTCTTCGTCGGTTCCGAAGACGGCCTGACACATGGCCCTTTTGTCGTAATCGTAGATCTCCGAGATCTCGAAGATGGCCATGGGATTGTTCTGGTAGGTCAAAAGGACCGTGTCGCCGACCTTGATCCCATAGTCAGCGATCTCCTGTTCCGATAGGTCGAACAGAATGGGTATGCTCCAGATGGTGCCGTCTGCAAGACGCATCTTCTTGCAGACCGAATCCAGGTCTTCCTTGCCCATGAATCCTTCCAGAGGAGTAAAGAAACCGTAAGCCAGGTCGATAACCTCGTTGGCGATCTGGCTCCGGATGGGAATCGCCGTAAGCCCTTTGATCTTTTCCGCCGCCTCGGTAGGCTCGAGAATCCTTTCCACAATCTCCTTGCCACCGTGTCCAATCTCAGCCATACTCTCTCTCCTTTCTGCTGCTCTGGTGTTCCGCTTCAGTGCTATCGCGCCGAATCCATCCGCCTGTCGCCCTTGTAGCTACCAGCCTCCTTTCTGTTGGAATCTTCCGATGACCATCCAAGGGGGGAAACTCGGATATCTCTAGGCAGGATCGTTCCTCGCTTCTCACCTCCGTCAGGGGTCAAATCCGCCCCCAAGCCCTCAAATGAAAATTACGATAATTTTTCAGAAAATCTACGTCCTTGTCAAGACCAAAATCTTGACGAGTTGTCCAACGACTGATAAGTACCAAGCCATATCTTCAAGGAATCTCAAAGGGTTTCCTGAGGGGTCGGGCAAGGGGGCTCCTAAGAGGCTGCAAAGGAGACTTCGTCAGCTGGCGCGAGGATGCTCCCGTGCGAGCTGGCCCCTTGCAGGGAGTGAGAGCGATGACGTCTGTCAGGCCATTGATTCAGGAGAGAGTCCTTTTGATGGGAGAGGGGCGGATCCCTCCAGAGGAGATCGAACGGCTTTCCGACGAGCACATGAAGATCTTTCTACGGGAGCCCGATCCGAGGAAGTGGCCGGCTGAGATGGCTTTCTTGCAACAATATCTGCCTGTGGAGGAACGGGTCAAATGGAGGGCCTTTACGGTGGCCGAGCAGTACGATTCGCTTATGGCCGAGGCCCTTGAACAGTGGGTCCGCATTGCGTGGCAAGAGCTGCGGAAAGACCCTTTGATCACATCAGAGGAGGGCCCTAGCCGAGTGGTGGAAGCCCTCCTGGAATACTTGAAATCCCGCATTGAGACCTTGATCGAGTGAGCTGAAGGTGCTTCATGGCCTGCACTATTTCCCTGCCTGGTGGAATAATGCGGGCTAGAGGGGAGAGGCGATTATATCGCGCGAGAGGCACGAGGCTGATGGCGGAAAGGCCAGAGGCGAGGGACCCAGCAAGTATGGAGCCACGCCGTTGGCATGATGTACCCAGCCAGGGGTCAAAGAGCGAAATGGCCCAAACGGACCAAGAGGACGAAATGGAGGAGACGGACGAAACGGACGAGAGGACCAGATAGACCAGACGGATGCAACAGCGGGCATCTTCATGGTTACGTAGAAAATAGCCCGGACAGGAGGTGCCCTTCACTTGGAGGAGTTCTTTTCGATCCCGCCAGAGGCGGGATTTGCGAAAAGACCTTCATTTTCGTTCAGGGCACCTCCTGTCCGGCCTCGGAACTCTGGGTTGCTATTTTCATGACTCTAGGGTGCCCCGCAGGGGCATGGCAGTTAGTTAGAAAATAGTCTTTCGTCCATATCGTCGTTTCGTCTGTTTCGTCTATCTCGTCTATTTGGTCTATTTGGTCTTGGTTGGGTAGGGGAGGCTATTTCGTCTATCTGGTTGATTTGGTCCATCTCGTTGATTTGGTCTATTTGGAAGGGGGGCGGTGAAGTTGCCCCTCTCCGATAGAGGCAAA
>MTPG01000021.1 GCA_002010915.1 Desulfarculaceae bacterium JdFR-97
ACCCGATGCCTTCCATAAAGACGAAGTCGACCTGTTGATGAATCTGGCCGCAAATCTGGCCCACGGCATCGAGGCCTTTAGGGGCCGCCAAGCCAGACTCANGGCCGAAATGGCCCTGCGGGAAAGCGANGAAAAATATCGCAACCTGTTCCACAGGCTACCGGTGGGGTTGTACAGGATAGCCCCGGAAGGCCGGTTTCTCGAAGCAAACCCAGCATTGGTGCAACTCCTTGGTTACACAGATAGGGAGTCCCTGCTGAACACTTATGTGACGGACATCTACGAACGCCCTGAAGACCGTGGACGCTGGATGCAGTTGATGGAAGACGAGGGTGTGGTGCAGGACTTGGAAATGCTCATACGGTGCTCGGACGGCAGGATCAAATGGGTTGTGGACAGCGGTCANGCGGTGCNTGATGCCGAGGGTAAGGTATTGTATTACGAGGGCCTTCTCAAGGATATCACTGCACAGAAGAGTGCGGAAGAGGAGGTGCNCTGGCAGCAGGCTGTGCTTGAGGGGATCAACAGGGTGTTTCGTGAGNCGCTGACATGCGAGACGGACGCGGATGTGGCCCGCACGTGCTTGGCCGTGGCAGAGGAGNTGACCGGGAGCCGTTTCGGTTTTGTCGGCAAGGTGAAGCGAGACGGTCGTTTTGATACCTTCGCACTGAGCGATCCTGGGTGGGAGGCCTGCAGGATGGCCGAATCAAAGGCCTTGAGGCTTCTCAAGGACATGGAGATCCGTGGATTCTGGGGAAGGGCGATCAAGGAGGGGGAATCCCAGATCGTGAACGANCCGGGCTCCGATCCGGATCGGCTCGGCCTCCCCGAGGGCCATCCNCCGATCACCCGGTTCCTGGGCGTTCCGTTGAAACAGGCGGGCAGGACCGTGGGCATGATCGCCCTGGCCAATAAAGAAGCCGATTTCGACCAGAACGACAAGCAATCCGTGGAAGCCCTCTCGATGGCCTTTATGGAGGCCTTGATGCGGAAGCAGATGGAAGAGGCCCTGCGGCAGAGCGAAGAGAATTACCGCCACCTCATTGAATTTTCCCCCGAAGGCATTATTGTCGTTCGCCAAGGGAAGGTTACCTTTATCAATCAATCCGGCCTTAAACTGTTTGGTGCCACCTCTCCGGAGCAGATTCTAGGCAAGACCCCCTTCGATCTTGTCCATCCCGATTGCCATCCTGGCCTCCGTGAAACTCTCAGCAGAAGCGAGGAAATGCAGGAGGGTGCGGTGATCAGATTAGAGGAGAAGATCGTCAAGCTCGACGGAACGGTTTTGGATGTGGAGACTATGGCCACGTCCTTCATCGATGGGGAGGGTCCTGCCTTTCAAGTCTTTCTCCGAGACATCACCAGGCGCAAACAGGCGGGGGAGATGCTGCGGGCTCGGACCCAGGAACTGGAGGTCCTTTTCAACCTTTCCTCCCACATGCGCGTGGCTTCGAGCGCCAAAGAGATACTGCCGATCGTGCTTCGCGAGACCATATCCGCGGTGAAGGCCGACGCAGGTCTGGTAGCCATGCTCGACCGCGGGGGCGAGAACCTCACCATTTCTGCGGCAAAGGGTTTCCTCGAGCCGGATACCGGGCTCACCTTCGGCCTTGAGGAGGGAATTACAGGGCAGGTGCTGCGAACGGGCCGGCCCTACATGATAGAGGACTATGGGGCTGACCCGCACCGGCTTGAGGCTCTGGGTCATGCCAGAGAGACAGGCCCTGCGGTCTTCGTGCCCCTGAGATCAGAGGAGGGACTGGTGGGGGTCCTCATGGTCGCTCGGCGCCGCTCACCGCAAGCGCGGCCCTTCTCGAGTTTTGAAGGGCGCCTTTGCGCTGCCATGGGCGAGATGGCGGGGAACGCCATACGCCGGGTCCAGCTATTCCACGATGCCTTGCGCCGCCTGAGGCAGGTGGAGGCGCTTCGAAATGTGGACTTGGCCATCACCAGCAGCCTCGACCCCCGCCTCACCCTTAGGGTGCTTTTGGATGAAGTCACCAAGCAGTTGGATGTGGACGCCGCGGATGTGTTGCTCCTCGACCCTCACTCTCAGGTGCTGGAGTGCACTGCTTGGCGCGGATTCCGCACCAAGGGCATCCAGAGAACCCGCCTTCGGCTGGGCGAGGGCTACGCAGGGCGCGTGGCACTGGAGCGTAGCCCCTTGGGCATCACCGACCCCGCCGGGGCCGAAGATACCCTACGGGATCTCTTCCAGAACGAGGGCTTCGTGGCCTACTATGCCGCCCCCATGATCTCCAAAGGCCATGTGCTCGGGGTGCTGGAGACCTTCCACCGCAGGCCTCNTGAAACCGATGGAGAGTGGGTGGAGTTTCTGGAGTCCCTGGCTGGTCAGGCGGCTATTGCCATTGAAAACGCCCAACTNTTTCACGAGCTGGATCGTTCCAACATGGAGCTTCGCCTGGCCTACGACGCCACCATAGAGGGCTGGTCCCGGGCCATGGACATGCGCGACAAAGAGACCGAAGGCCACACTCGACGCGTCACCGAGATGACCGTGAGNCTGGCCCTGGCGTTGGGGGTGGGGGAGGAGGAGATCGTCCACCTGCGCCGCGGAGCCATGCTTCACGACATGGGCAAGCTCGGGGTGCCCGATGAGATCTTACTCAAGCCCAGCAAGCTCACTCAGGAGGAGTGGGAGATCATGCGCAGGCACCCCCAGCTGGCCTATGATATGCTCTCCCACATCCCCTATCTGCGCCCGGCCCTTGACATCCCTTACTGCCATCACGAAAAGTGGGACGGCACCGGTTACCCCCGCGGCCTTAAGGGAGAGCAGATCCCGTTGTCGGCGCGCATCTTCGCTGTGGTGGACGTGTGGGACGCGCTGAGCAGTGACCGCTCCTACCGCCCGGCCTGGACCCCTGAAAGGGTGCTGGCCTACCTCCGCGAGCAATCCGGGAAACACTTCGACCCCCGGGTCGTGGAGGCCTTCCTCGCACTGCTGCACAACGATGCGGAGTGATGCTCATAGCTCCCGAGTCGGATCCTTAATGGAGAGGGAGTCAGGACCTCTCTATGCTCGCATTTTGCTTTCCTTTTCGAGATGTTTCCATAAAATAGGATGACAGAAAGGGTTATGGCCATCCGATTCGCATGGATTGTGTGATTCCGAGGCCGCCACACGGACCACGGCTGCCCGTGAAGGACCGAGGTTGGAGGGGCGGTCCAGCTCGGCCCCAGGCCATGTGCTAGTGTAGAAGAGAAAGGAAGAAGAGATGAGAGACCAAGCCCCCGAGGGTTCCCTGTTGGTGGAGGTCCAAAGGCTCAAGGAGCAACTGGCCTCGGAGGGGATGGCAAGGGAGGAGGATCTGCACGAGGTCAGAAGGGACGTCCTCTCCTTCCTTGCGGTGGAGAGGGAGCTCCTTAGTCTCTCCCTGNAGGAGATCCCCGTTCAGGAGCTGCTTCAAAGGGCCCTGCAGGAGATCGTATCGGCCCCGGGGTTCTCCTTCCGGGGCATGGGGGTAATTTTTCTTGCAGAGGAGGATGACGGCGTCCTTTCCCTGGCTGTAAACCACGGCGTTCCCGACGGGGCGGTCCGGGCATGCGCGAAGGTTCCCTTCGGCCGATGCCTCTGCGGTAGGGCGGCCGAGTCTCAGGAAGTTCAGTATGAGCCCGGAGGGGAAGATCGCCGAGCGGCCTGCCTCGAGTCGATTCCGGACTCCGGCAGCTTATGTGTGCCCATTGTCTCATCGGGCAGAACCCTCGGGGTGCTCAACGTCTTCGTCCCAGAAGGCCGTCCGCGGAAGACCGAAGAGGAGTTCCTTCAGGCCGTATCCCACACATTGGCCGGGGTCCTGGTGCGGAGGAAGGAGCATGAGGAGCTCCATCGAGCGGAGGAGCGCTTTCGGGCCCTCTTCCATCTGGCCCCGGACGCCTACTTCCTGCACGACCTGGATGGGAGGTTTCTGGATGGAAACCGGGCTGCGGAGGAGATGATAGGGTACAAGAAGGAAGAACTGATTGGAAAGTCCTTCCTCGAGGCAGGGATCCTTCCCCCCAAAGAGATTCCTCGGGCGGCCAAGATGCTGGAGCAGACCCGAGAGGGCCACCCTCCTCCCATGCCTGTGGAAATCGAACTGGTGAAGAAGGACGGGAGCCTCCTGCTCGCGGAGGTCCATTGGGTTCCCGTGATTATGGCGGGAGAGCGGATAGTCATCGGTTTGGCTCGGGACATCACCCCAAAGAAGGAGACGGAGGTCTCAGCCAGGATGTCTTCGGCCTTGTTTCGGGAGCTATTTGAAGGCTCTCCCCTTCCCATCGCTGTTCTGGACGAGAAAGGCCGGATCCTCCGGGTCAACCGGGGCTTTGAGAGGACCTTTGGATACGGCCAGGAGGAGAGTCGGGGCAGGATGTTGGACGAACTGATCGTCCCAGAGGAGGAAAAAGAGGCTGCCCGGCAGTTGATTGAGAAGGCCCTCAAGGGAGAGGTTGTCGGAGCAAGGGGGATCCGGAAGAGGAAGGACGGGTCCTTGCTGGATGTGGAGATCACCGGCCACCCCATCCAGATGAACGGAGGGGTGCGGGTGTTGTATGCCATCTACCAGGATGTTACCGAGAAGCGGCGCATGGAAGAGCAGCTCCGTCAGGCCCAGAAGATGGAGGCCTTGGGGCGCCTCGCAGGCGGGGTGGCCCACGACTTCAACAATGCCCTTACGACCATCGTGGGCCATGCGGACCTCATCCTGGCCTCCCTTCGTCCAGAGGACCCGCTCTATGAGAGCGCCGCGGAGATCAAGCGAGCCTCTCAGAGCGCCGTCTCCATCACGCGGCAGCTGCTAACCTTCAGCCGGAAGCAGGTTGTTCGTCCCCAGGTGGTGGATCTCAACATCATCATCGGGGAGATGGAGAAGATGCTTCGCCGCATCATCGGAGAGGACATCGAGCTGGTGACCTCCCTGGCCCCGGATCTCGGGGCCGTGAGGGTGGACCCGGCCCAGATGGAGCAGGTCCTGATGAATCTTGCGGTAAACGCTCGCGACGCCATGCCTAAGGGTGGGAGGCTCACCATCGAGACGGCCAATGTGGAGCTGGGAGAGGACTACTTCCGCAGCCATGCAATGCGGCCCAGGCCCGGCCCTTACGTGAGACTAGCGGTGACGGATACGGGCGTGGGCATGGACCGTGAGACCCGCTCGAGGATCTTCGATCCCTTCTTTACCACGAAGACCCCCGGCAAGGGGACGGGACTGGGACTTTCTACGGTCTACGGCATTGTGGAGCAGAGCGGGGGATTTATCGAGGTCTCCAGCGAGCCTGGCAGGGGGAGCACCTTCAAGATCTACCTGCCTCGTGTGGAAGAAAAGGCCCGTCGAATCACCAGGAAGGAGAAGTCCTTCCACCTATTTGGGGGGTCCGAGACCGTGCTGCTGGTGGAGGATGAAACATCGGTGAGAGGTTTGGCCAAACGGGTTCTGGAAGATTGCGGGTACCGTGTGATTGAGGCAAGAGACGCGAAGGAGGCCTTGGAGGCAGCCGTCCGACACCAGGGGGAGATCGATCTGCTGTTGACCGACGTGGTCCTTCCTGGGATGAACGGCGGGGAGGTGGCGGAGCAGCTCAAGGAGGGGAGACCCGATCTTAAGGTCATCTTCATGTCGGGCTATCCGGACGACGTGGTCCTCCATCAGATAGGTACCAGGGAGGGGTTTCACTTCATAGAAAAGCCCTTCACGCCGGAGGACCTGGCACGGAAGGTCCGAGCGGTCTTGGATAGAGGCTGAGAGGGCCCCTCATGTCCTTCGGAGATTGGGATCCGATTCATCCCGTGGTTGGAAATCCCCATGGATTCTTCCACAAATCCTCATATTCCTTCAGTCCACCGGAGGGCGATTATGATCAAGGGGTATCTGGTGGTGGAGGAGGGCCTGGCTAAAGAGAAGGTCTTCTTCTTGGAGGAAAGACTGACCATTGGTCGCGGACGTAACAACGACGTCAAGCTACTGGATCCCAGCGTCTCGCGAAACCATGCCGTGGTCTTCCGTATCGGCCCCCATGTCCTTGTGGAGGACCTGGGGAGCCGGAACGGGACCTTTGTGAACGGAGAGAGGGTGAGAAAATCCTTGCTGGCCCATGGGGACCGGCTGCGCGTGGGTAACATGACGATGCGGTTCTATCAGCAGGAGATCTCCCCGAAGGAGAGGGGGGAGTTGACTACCAGGGACCTGGAGAGCACTAAGGAGGGGCGGGAGCCTTCCACAGAGAGGGAGGCCTCCCTGAGGCCCTCGAGGCGAGTCCTGGAGGCTCTGTCCCGGGTGCCCCTGTTCCAGTCGATGGACGAGGCGCTGTTGAGGCGGGTGGGGGCGAATTGTCGCCTGGTGGTCTACAAGAAGGGCAGCACCATCGTCCAGGAGGGAGAGCGAGACCGCTCCATGTACATCATCCTCGACGGGAAGGTCCAGGTCTCCATCCGGATCCCCAGCGGCTCGGAGGTTCCCTTGGCGGTGCTTTCCGCCAACGATTTCTTCGGAGAGATCTCGTTCCTCACTGGGGATCCTCGCTCGGCCACGGTTAAGGCCATGGAAGAGACCCTGGTGGCCAAACTGACCCGTGAGGCCATGGAAGAGATCCTCGCCAGTCACCCCTCCCTCCGGGAGATGCTGGAGGAGTTCCGCCTCCGGCGCCTCGAGGAGATCCGGGCCAGAAGGAGGGCCTTGGGCCTGGAAGAGCGCAGAAGGCATCCCCGGTACAGGGTGGGGCTTCTGGTCCGCCTTTGGGTGGCGCCCCAACAGTCCGTCTCCGGGCAGTTTCAATCCAGGGTCTTCCAGGGCCGGACCGTGGATGTCTCCGTGACTGGCGTGCGCATCGCTGTTTCGGACCCCTCGGTCGTGGGCCTTCCTCCGGGGTGTCGACTCCGGTTGGAGATGGCCCTTCCGGAGCCTTGGGGGGCGATCCGGTCTCTCGGGGTCCTTCGAAATGTGATCGATGGCAAAGACCAGGAAAAAGGGGTCCATCTGGGGGTGGAGTATATGGAGATGGCCCCCAAGGACCGCAAGAAGCTGGAGGAGTTCCTGCGTGGCGGTCTCAGACGGTGAGGAGGGAGCATGGCAAGGATCCTAGTAGTCGACGATGAAGAATCGGTTCGAAAGCTTCTCAAGCTCATGCTGGAGCGCGATGGCCACGAGTGCGAGACAGCGGCCCATGCGGAGGAGGCCCTGGAGCACTTGAAGAACGCCCGCTTCGACCTCGTTCTCTCTGACGTCATGATGCCGGGGAAGTCCGGGATCGAGCTCGCCCGTNATATCCGGACCATGTACCCCGAGACCGGGGTAATCCTGATTACTGGAGTAGATGATTTCGTGGTGGCCAAGGAGGCCTTGGGGGCGGGAATCTACGACTACATCACCAAGCCCGTCGAGTTCAATCGGCTGGTGATCAGCGTGGCCAACGCGCTGAGGCGCCGCGAGTTGGAGTTGGAGAGCCGAGCCCATTCAGAGCAGCTCGAGCGGCTGGTTCGAATGCGCACCGATGAGCTCTACCGCAGCCTCAAGAAGCTCCGTGCTACCCTGGAGGGAACCATCCGGGCCATGGCAGCGACGGTGGAGATGCGGGATCCCTACACGGCAGGGCATCAGGCACGGGTGGCCCAGCTGGCCAGCGCAGTGGGGGCGGAGTTGGGCCTGAGGGACCATGAGGTAAAAGGGGTGCACTTGGCGGGGATGATTCACGATCTGGGCAAGATCGCCGTCCCCTCGGAGATCCTGAACAAGCCCGGCAGGATCACGGACGCGGAATTCCTCCTCATCAAGAGCCATCCTCGGGTAGCCTACGACATTTTGAGGCATGTGAAGTTTCCTTGGCCCATCGCCGATATGGTGGTTCAGCATCACGAGAGGCTGGATGGATCGGGCTATCCGGACAGGCTCTCGGGCGAAGAGATCCTGATGGGTGCCCGAATCCTGGGCGTGGCCGACGTGGTGGAGGCCATGGCCTCCCATCGACCCTACCGGCCGGCCTTGNGGCTCGAGAAGGCCCTGGAAGAGATCTCCTCTAAGAGGGGCGTCCTCTACGATCCGGATGTCGTGGATGCCTGCATCAAGGTCGTATCCTCCACGGATGGGAAGGTCTTGTCCCTGAAAGAAGGGGATGGAGGATGGTCCAATTCCGTAGGAAAGGTCCCTACGGTGACGAGTCGACCCCTTCAGGGTTCATAAAAGCAAAGGCTGTGCCTTCGCACAGGCTCTTCAACACCAAGGCTACTTTCCCCCGAAGGGGACGAGCCTCTTCATCAATCCCTTGATCTGCTCCTCGGGAGAGATTTTTCCCGTCTTTCCTGACTTTTCGGGAAGGGGCAGGAGCTTCTCCACGGCAGAGGGCTTTGGGATCATTCCCTTGACTATCCCCTTCAGGTCGGGAGCGAACGTAGGGGAGTCAAAGGTCCCCCCCACCAGCACCGGCACCATAAGCCCCGTCCTCTCCATGGTGTCTCCCTGGCCTTTGAGGGTGGCCACGAATTTGGGCTCGACCCTAAAGTCGAGGGTCTTCTCGGCCAGATGAGCCTTGCCGTTGGCACGCACCCGGAGCAGGGGGGATTTGAGGGCTGCTCCCGGCGTCTGGAAGAGGCCGTTAGTGAGGATAAAGGGCACGTGAAGCTCGGCGAAGTCGGTCCTGGGCCTCTCCGCGGTCCCTGCGGATGGGGAGAGGGTGAAGGTCTCCTTGACGTTTCGGAACATCCCCGCAAGGTCGATCCCCTTGATGGCCCCATCCAGAAAGAGCAGCTCCCCCTTGCCGTTGAGGGTGCGTTTGATACGCTCCGCCTCGTCCCCCTCCGATGCGAGGTCCATTCGGGCGTTCATGACACCCTCGATGAGGTCCTTTTGGGCCACGTCACGAAGGAGGAGACCGGATTGCACGTCCTTGAGGTCCAGGGACAGCCGGCTGCGGGGAGTCTCCTCCCTTAAGTCCACCAAGGCCTTGGCGTTGAGCCCCCCCTGATAGAGCTTGAGACGGAGTGGGTCCATCCGGATCAAACCGTCTTTGGCCAGGACCTTAAAGTGTAAGTCCTGCATCTTGGCCCCGTGGACCTTGAACTTCCCTATGTCCACGGTCCCATCCAGGACCATTCGGCGAAGCGGGGTGTAGTCCATCTTCTTTTTGGCTGGTCTCCCTCCGCCTTTCTCCTCTTTCCCGGCCCTCTGGGGGGAGGGTTTCTCCTCCGAGGGAGGAGGGAGATATCGGTCCAGATCCATCTGGTCCAGCTTTAGCCAGAAGCGGACGTCGGGTTTGTGGAGATCCTTGGCCTCGGCCTCGAAAGTCATATGTGATTGGTCTAGTTCCAGGACCCCCTCGGAGAGGGAGAGCGCCCGTGGGGATCCGCGGAGATGCGCACTGAGGGCCAATTTCTCCAATGCACCGGGGTCAGCCGTCTGCAGGGGGAGGGGCTGACCCAGATCGGAGAGCAGTCTTCGCGGAGAGAATGGAGAGACAACCAAGGCAAGATCGAACCTGGGCCCTGCGGCGAGATCTACCAGCTTCCCTTCGAGCTTTACCTCCAGGGTCTCGAATGCCTTGAGGACGACCGCAAGGGGGAGAATCCCTCTGCCGGGTTCCTTTCCTATGGGCCCCACTGTTCCCCTCACGGAGATAGGACGGTCGTCCAGCTTGGCCGAGATGTGGAGCCGGATGGGGCGGGTCAGAGAGACGTCCTCAAGGCGGAGCGTGAAGTCCCGGATCTCCTTCCGGTCGTCCTTCACCTGGTCGATCCAGATGACAGAGCCCCCCGTTATGGAGAATTCCTCCACGGCCAGGGCCTTGATGGGAAGGCCTGCTGGAGGGGCCTTCTCCTTTCCTGCCCTTTCCTCGGAAGGTCCCTTGGACTTGACCGTCTTTCCGAGGCCTCCCCAGTTGGTTCGCCCGTCCTTGGTGCGGATAAGGACGATCTTGGGAGAATCCATTACGAGACGTTTGACCTGGATGTCCTTGAACAAGAGGGGGAGGAGTTTGACCCGCACCTCGAAGGAACGGACAGAGATGAAATCCTTTTCCTCCTTGAAGCCCACGGGGTTACCCAGGCGGAGGCCGGAAAGCGAGATGCCAGCCCAGGGGAAGAGGGAGAGTTTCAGGTCCCCCCCGAGCCGGAAGGGACGCCCCGTGGCCTCGGCAACCTGCTTTTCGATCTCCGGTTTGTACTGGTTGATGTCTACAAAGAGCGGGATGAGGATCAGTGCGGTCAAGAAAAGGACGGCGAGCCCTCCCACTACAAAGGCACTCCACCTGATGACTTTACCCATGTGACCCTCCTTGGAGAGGGGGGATGGGTGCTTCCCCGGTTCGAGCAGCGTTATGGAAACCATAACCGACGCAGAAGGGGAAATCAATGGCCCCATGATGGAGCCGCACTGTTGGCGTGATGAACCCACCCGAGGGCAGAAACGAAATGGACGAAACGGACCAAACGGACGAAATGGACGAGACAGACGAGATAGACGAGACAGACCGACGCGGCCGGTGGTTTGAATCTCCTGGAGTTGCTGCTAAGGGCGGCTCCAGTACTCCCCCAAAAAGAGCGGGAGCTCGCCCACGCAGAGGGGCCCGATGTGGATCTGCCATCCAGTGGCTTGCTCCATGGAGGAGCGCAGAGGGAGGGTGGCACCGGGCAGGATCAGGTCTCGATGTCGCACCTTGGAATCGAGCCGTGACTTTTCCAGGGCCTCTTTGAGGCGCCGGGCAGTGAAGGTGCCGTAGATCATGGCCATGTCGACTGTATGACCCAAGGTGTCCAGGAACAGGAGGTGGAAGGGGGCCGTGGTGGTGGAGAGCACCGCCGTCATGACCTCTTGGGTGATGGCTGCGTTCCCCGTGACCAGAACCGGGGCCTCGATCCCGGGGCCGTTGATCTCATGGTGCCCCAAAAGGCCCGCAACAGGGTGGTGGGTGATCTCCACACGGGGAAGGATCCGGTCCATGGAGAGGACGAGGCCAAGGGCGTAGGCCTGATTGGGATGGAGTGTAGGGCATTCTTCGGGTCGGAGGCGCCCCTGGCGGAGCTTCTCCAGCCACTCGCCACAGTCCTGGAAGCCGCATTTCCTGCAGTCCGTCGCGGAGAGGTATCGCAAGGGATCGATGGTATGAAGATAGAGATCCGCCTCTACCCCCATCTGTGGCCTGTGCCTCCAAGGGATGTGGGCCCTCCCTCATCCCTTCCAGCATTGGAACAAAAGGCTCTGTCTGCACGAGACCCCCTGTGGGATGCTGGGCCCGGGCAGATCAGGGACTCTGATCCACGAAATGCCGAAGGATGTCCGTCTCGGTGATGAGGCCCACCATGCGGTCACCCTCCACTACGGGGAGGCAGCCGATCTTGTGCTGGAGCATGAGCTGGGCCGCTTCTTTCACCGTGGCGTCGGGATGGATGGTGATGGGATCGGATTTCATCACTTCTTTGATCACCACGGTCTTCATGTAGTCGCGCTTGATCTGGTAGTCGTAGTCGATGACCGAGGCCAGGGAGGCCTTGAAGAGATCCCGTTCGCTGATGATGCCCACGAGCCGGTCTCCGTCCATGACGGGAAGGTGACGGATCCTACCTAGGTGCATGATATCCTCAGCGAGGCTCAACTCGTCGTCGACCCGAAGGGTGGCCACCTCGGTGGCCATGATATCTCGCACTTTCATGGGAGTGTGACTCTCCTTAACGAAATGGAAATTCGGAAGTAATCATATTAGCGCAAGGGTCTAATGGGATCAACGTTCGGACGGGAGAGATGACGGCGTTGTTGCATGAGGTCTCCCCCTTTGCTAGAATCCTCTCGCTGCTTCCCATGGAGACAACCGAGAGAAGCTGGAGAGGGGAGGCCGAAAAATGTGGCGGAATGCTATAATTGTCCTCCTGTTCTTTTTGCTTTGCGCCTGTGCTGCCCGTCAGGGGATCGTCCGCAAGGCCGAAGAGGACATTCCCAGCCCCGTTACCCGGTCACCTCTTCCCTGTTTGTTCTTCCGATGGTAGTCAGAGGTTCCGGATTTCCTCCAAAAGACGTCGGAATTCCTCGGAGATCTCGTAGCGTCCAAGGGCATCCTGATAGTGCATCCAGGCCTTCCAGACATCCATCCATTGCTGATTGTACCAATAATACTCGGGATTGCCTCCGCCTTGAAGTCGCTGCATGAACTCCTCATACTCTGTAGTGCAGTTTCCGCAAAGGCGATAGGGGATGGAGGTCTTGCTCGGAGAGGATGTGTCCAGCTGGCTCCCGCACTTCATACACTTCATGGAGCAACGGGTGCACTGGAACATCTTGAGGACCGTCTCCATCCTCTTCATGCGCTCCCGGGCGGCCCTCTGTTCCCTCTCCTCCTTCTTACGCTTGCCGAGATCGATGATTTCGGCCATCTCTTCCCTCCCGCCTGAAGGGCCTTCACAGCTCCCTCCTTACCTAAAACCGAGTCTATAGGAAAAAGGGAACGAGGTCAATGGAAAAAAGGGAGTTTTAACGGAAATTTTCCAATAAAATCAGATTGATATAGAATAAAAGCTCCACAAAGCATGATACTATTGAAAAAACCACTTGATTTTAAAATAGAATTTTATTATACAAGAGAAAACGGATCGGACCACCATGGTCTTTTTAGGAGAGGAGCTGGATTCCTCGGCAGGAGATGCGGATCCATGGTCGGGTTCTCCCTTAGGACTCGGATCCGATTGGTGGGGACGATGGTACTGGGTCTTTTTGTCTCCATTGTTTCTCCCTCGATCGTGGACGCTTCCCCTCGAGTCCTGGGGATCCGGCACTGGTCCGCCCCCACTTACACCCGAGTGGTGTTGGATCTCACCGACAAGATCTCATTTCGCGTCTTCCTTCTCAGGTCTCCTCCCAGACTCGTTGTTGATCTACGAGAGGTCCTGCTTGCCGATCCTTCACTGAAAGGGGCTGTGATCGGGGGCCCCATTGTTCAGCGCGTTCGTCTCTCCCAGCATGGAAGCTCTTACTTGCGGGTTGTTCTGGACCTCTCCTCCTTGCGTATCCGACACCGTGCCTTCCTCCTGGAGGCCATGGAGGGAAGACCCCATCGCATGGTCATCGATGTGCGCAGCCCCGAATTGGAGAGCAAGATGGCCGAGAGGCGGAGGGTCATGGGCCGTTCCGGGACCCAGCAGGGGCAGTGGGTGGTCGTCATCGATCCAGGCCATGGAGGGGAGGATCCAGGAGCCGTGGGCCGTCGAGGGACCAAGGAGAAGGACGTGGTCCTTAAGATCGGCCGGGAGCTGGCCCGCCGTCTGAATCGGCGGCCCGGGATTCGGGCTTTCCTTACACGCAAGGGAGATTATTATCTGAGTCTGAGTCGTCGGGTCGCCGTGGCCCAGGACTACGGAGCAGATCTCTTCATCAGTATACATGCAGACGCCTCCCTCAACCGACGTGTCCGGGGTGCTTCGGTCTACTGCCTTTCACTGAAGGGGGCCACCGACGAGGCCGCCCGGATCCTGGCGGAGAAGGAGAATGCATCGGACCTTATTGCAGGCGTTCCTCGGGACGAAGACCCGGACCTCAACCGCATCCTCCTCGATCTGGTCCAGACCCGGACTATCAACGAGAGCCTGAAGTGGGGAGGCCTGGTCCTGAAGGAGCTCCGTAGAGCCCATCGGCTCCGGTACTCCGTGCCCAAGCAGGCTGGGTTCCGGGTGTTGAAGGCCCCGGAGATTCCCTCGCTCCTTGTGGAGGTGGGTTTTATCACCAACCCTACGGAGGAGAAGCTTTTGCGTATGGGTCGATTTCAGGGTCGGATCGCCCAGGCCTTGGAAGAAGGGATCTGCCGTTATCTCTGCACGGGAGGGCCGGATCGGACCCGGGAGGCGAATCTGGCCCTTTGCGAGTCCTCAAAACCCCGTGCCCACGTGGTGAAGCCCGGACAGAGCCTCTCCCAGATCGCCGCTCTCTATCACACGAGCATCCGGGACTTGATGGAGATCAATCGGATCCAAAATGCCTCTCTCATCTATCCAGGACAGCGGATCTTGATCCCTTAATAGCCGGAGTCGGCCTTTCACTTCCGTGTCAAGGGTTGGCCCAGCAGAGAAAGAGGAGTCTCCTCCCCGTCCTTTGGTTTGTCGCTTGTCCTAGGAATTCCCTTCTAAATGCCATGGCCCGTCCTTCAATGAGGGGAAGTAAATAGACTCTCGTCTATTTCGTCCATATCGTCGTTTCGTC
>MTPG01000078.1 GCA_002010915.1 Desulfarculaceae bacterium JdFR-97
GGAACAAGACACCACCCGAGATCCGGAAGGAGCGGTCCTCCAGCGCCCTGGCCGCAGCGTAATAAACCAAAAACGTGTCCAAGAAACCCTAGGGCGATGCAACAAACCATTTACCCACATTGAAACCTTTGTGCCATGGGTATTCTTTTTTCTTCATATTATGTACAGACCTCCGGCCTAACACCCGCTGCAGCCGACCGCCCTTCGGGCGGCGGCTGAGCTCGCACGTTATATGTATTGGATTCTAAAGATTGAGGATGAAACTCGGAGGCAGATTTGAACAGCCTGGAGAAGCTTTCCATCGTTTGGACCAGTTATATGAAGTACAGAGCCAATTTGAGAGGGTTTGATTTAGCCAAAATTGAGGCCATATTGCGGTATTCCACAGAGAGGTATTTTGATACAATAACGCAAAGGACGATCGTAGTGGGAAGACATGATGATAGGCTGGTTCTGATTCCTTATGAAAAAAGGGGGTCTGAGGTAATACCAATCACTATTCATACAACCACTCGGCAACAAATAAACTTCCGCCTCAAGGCGGGGAGGTTTAGACATGGATAAGCCAAGAATGAATTATTTCAAAGAAGAGGACATCTTGCATCTGGTCATTTCTGATGAAAAAGAGGCAGGCAGCGTTGAGCTAAGCCCAAATATTACAGCGGAGCTAAATGAAAAGGGCGAATTGATTGGTATAGAGATTCTGGAGGCAAGCTCGTTTATTCGGGATTCTATACTGGAAGCAGCCCAAGCAAAAATGTTAAATTTGCCCAAGGCGTATAACAAAAGGGTGGAGCCGACCTCGTAAACTCGGCGGCTCACCCTCAACGTTGCCGCCACGCTGCGCGCGGCGGCAACGTGCGAGCTAAGCTTCCGCCTTTCAGCAATTGCCTGCCGCTTCTCTGTTCGAAGGACTACGGTTAAACGAAGCTGCTCGCCCCAAAGAAAGATACCTTGCGCGCTGACTTGCGCGTCACCAACAAAACGCTCGAGCAAAAATCCCCATAACTACAGGACACTAATCGTGTCCCTCCATCATGGGGATTCTGTTCAGCTCGGCCGTTAGCCCGCCAGATGGAGCATGGAAATGGAAGAAGTTCTGCTTTCATCTTCAGTGACGATCGCGAAGTATCGCCAATTGGAGGCAGAGAAAAGCAGGGTTGCGATCGCCGATTTTATAATGGAGCGCTTTACAGAGCGTTACATCAGCCCTTTGCGCGGCGACCCCACTATGAAACATGGCTTCTGCACGATGGCTAGCTCCTGCTTAATGATAGAGGCATTGGAATCCTTTTGGCAGGGCTGGCCTGAGACGAGAGGCAGAAGTAGACAAGCGTTTCATTCGTTTTTCCAGCGATGTTCGGATCAGGGGCTCGAACTGGGTAACTTTTCAGAGGACGAATTGGCAGATGATTTTTACCAAGGGGTTCGTTGCGGTATTCTACATCAAGCAGAAACGACCAGTGGCTGGCGTATTCGCACGGAAGGACCACTGTACAACTCCGACACCAAGACAATAAATGCGACCAAGTTTCATGATGAACTTGAGAAGGCTCTGAAGCTTTATTGTGACACGCTGAAACAATCTGGTTGGGATTCTGTGGTGTGGCAACATCTGAGAAAGAAGATGGAAGCAGTGATAGAGAATTGCAAATCAGAAGCTGCGTGACGATGCGAGTTCTATACTTTGCTTATGGTTCTAATATGTCGAGTGACCGTCTTCGTTCACGAATCCCCTCTGCAAAAATTATTGGTCGTGCCCTGTTGCCCTCTGTGTCAACGTGACTGGGACACCTTTCCTGTGACAAATTAGTGTTGGGGGAGGGGAAGGTGGCAGCGATGGAAGGGCGCATGAAGAAGGAAGCTGTGGCAGCAGGGGTCAGTGCCCTGGAGTCGACCGAGGGCAAGCCCGAGGGAGACGGAAGGGCACTGAAGGCCATGGATCCCGAGGTTTTGGACAGGCCGGTGCGAAGGAGGTTCACGGCCGAGTATAAGCTGAGGATCTTGCGGGAGGCGGATCGATGCACTGAACCGGGGCAGATCGGCGCTCTGCTTCGCAGGGAGGGGCTGTATTCATCGAATTTGACCGCCTGGCGCAGGCAGCGTGAGCGGGGGATATTGGAGGCCCTGGCTCCCAGCAAGCGGGGGAAGAAGGCCAGGCCTGTCAACCCGCTGGAGGGTCGTATCCGTGAGTTGGAGCGGGAAAACGAAAGGTTGCGCAGGCGCCTTGAGAAGGCCGAGGTCATAATCGAGTTCCAAAAAAAACTCTCCGAGCTGCTGGGGATTCCCCTGGAGGAGCCGGAAGGGGACAGCTGATGGAGGCAGCCAGGAGGCTTTCCGAGAAAGTTGGGGCGGCCGAGGCCTGCAGGGCTCTTGGGGTTGCCCGATCGAGTTTCTATCGGGGAAGAACCCTGAGGGTGATCCCCCAGGGGCGCCACAGCTCCCCCAGGGCATTGAGTTTGCAGGAGAAGGCCCGGGTTCTGGATGTATTGCACAGCGAACGGTTTGTGGACATGGCTCCCCGGGAGGTCTATGCCACGCTTTTGGACGAGGGGACCTATCTTTGTTCCATAAGCACCATGTATAGGATCTTGGCACAACACGGGGAGGTCCGTGAGAGGAGAAATCAACTTCGCCATCCCTCTTACCACAAACCGGAGCTTCTTGCCAGGGGGCCCAACGAGGTGTGGTCGTGGGATATAACGAAGCTCAAAGGGCCCATGAAATGGGTTTACTTCTACCTGTACGTGATCCTTGACATCTTCAGCCGCTACGTTGTGGGCTGGATGGGTGGCTCACCGGGAGTCGGCCCACCTGGCCAGTCGGCTGATAGAGGAGACTTGCAGAAAACAGGGTATTGTGGAGGGTCAGTTGACCATCCATGCGGATCGTGGCAGTTCCATGAGGGCAAAGACTGTTGCGCAACTGCTGGCCGATCTGGGGGTGACCAACACCCACAGCCGGCCTTATTGCTCCACCGATAACCCCTTTTCGGAATCCCAGTTCAAGACCCTGAAGTATCGTCCGGAGTTTCCGGAGAGATTCGGATCCATCCAGGACAGCCGTGCCTTCTGCGTGCCTTTTTTCCACTGGTACAATACGGAGCATCGTCACACGGGAATCGGATTGATGACCCCGGAGATGGTCCATTACGGAAAGGCCAGGGAGAGCTGGGAACAAAGAGAAGAGGTGCTTATGGCAGCCTTTCGTGACCATCCCGAAAGGTTCGTCAGAAAACCCCCTGAACCACCAGCACTGCCTGAAGCCGTATGGATCAACAAACCCAAGGGAAAACCCCTATGAAACACCATCGATACTACACTAAATTCAGCTCGGAGGTGTCTCATTTCCATTGACACATTCCTGATGCCCCAAAACTTCCGCAGAGGGCTGTTCTTGATTTGCGCCCAACGAAAGAACCTCTCCAGTGGTCAACACTGCAGGTACGAAGGCGAATTTGGAGTCGTTCTCCCAGGTTACCCATAATTGGAGAACAAGACACTCCTGTTCTACACGTAGTAGTGGGATGCCAGCGACGATTTAGTACGGGAGAAGACTCGCGACAACGTTATGCGCTAGCATTTCGTTTCTGGCATGAGAGTGAACGTGTTCGTATTTACCAAGAACTCCGCGAACGTGTTAGAACTCGAGCGGTTGCAAGGGTGCGAATCCACGAAAGCACATAATGGGAAACTAAAACATGTCGTTCCGCTTCTGGAGACGAATCAGAATCGCACCGGGCGTAACCCTGAACTTGAGCAAGTCGGGCGGGTCCCTCTCGTTTGGACCGCGCGGGGCGAAGTTCACCATCGGTCCGAGGGGCAAACGGGCTACGGTGGGTATTCCGGGAACGGGGCTTTTCTACACGACCACGCTTCCAAGCGGGAGGTCAGGCAGTAGGAGAGGCGCATCCTACTCTGCTCCGGCCACCCCATCGGTCCGCCCGGAAGATCGCCTGACCCTGAGCTTCTTCAAGCGGCTCATCACGCCGGACGACGAGGAGGCCCTGGTGGATCCTGCCGGGGGCAGGACCGGGAGTTGGTTCTTGGCAACGAGGAGAAGGCCCTCGAACACCTCAAGGAAGCAGTTCACCTGGCCGACGGCGCGTATCTTGCCGGTTTCCTGGCACTCAAATTGGGCCAGCTGGAGGAAGCTGCGGACTACCTGGCCACGGCTGCCGAGAAGCACAGTCGCTTGGGCCGCTACTTCTCCAAATACGGCATCTCCGCCACCATGAGCCTTCCCATCACAGACCTGTCTGCGTGCGGGCACGCACAGGCAGGCGAGGTATCCGCGCATGTGGGCCCGGATCTCCGCGGCGTGCTGTTGGGCCTGGTGGAGGTCTACCAGCGTCAGGAGCGCTGGGAGGATGCGATTGCCTGCCTGGAGAGACTGCAGCGGCTTGAACCCGACGACGTGGTGGTGAAGCTGTCCCTCGCAGAGCTGCTGTTGGACGCCCGCCCGGGCGAGAAGAACGTGTGCCGGAAGATCGTGCGGTTGGCCGAGGGCATCGAGAACGAGACCCCGGTCCACACCGCGCTGTTGCTGTACAAGGCCAGGGCCCTGCGTGGGCTCGGACTTCTGGACGCGGCGCGGGAGACCTTGACGGGCGCCTTGCGCCGGAAGAAAGGCCGGTCCGAGGAACTGCTTCGGGCGCTCAGGTATGAACGGGCCTTGGTCTACGAGGACCTCGGCTAGCGCCGGCGGGCGCGCAGCGAGCTTGATCCCGCCATGGCGGGATACGCCGAGGCCCCGGACTACGAGGACGTGGCAGCCCGGTTGGGACTTTGAGCCGCGGTAGGAGTTGGAGGAGACTATCTACAATGATCCAGGACCTGAAACAGATCGAGTACCGGAAGGGCATGCTCGAAAAGGGCATGAAGCCCGATAGCCTTCCTGTAAAGGTCTGGCGCGGGGTCAAAATTCCCGCAGACGTGAGGAAGGCGGTCAACGATGAGGACCTTCTCAACCTTGGCGGCGTGTACGGGGACAAGAACGCCGGCGATACGGTCGAGATCACGGTCTTCAACCGTGGGATCACGTTGTTCATGACGGACGACGAACGGGTCCGGCGCATCCACCGGGTCCTGTGCAAGCTGGACGGTGTGAAGGAAGGCTGATGGCGAGGACGAAATCCAATTTAGAGAAAGTCGCTTGGCGCGGTCGGCTCGTGGCCGTTCAGCCACGGATTCGCCTCACCCGGTCTTTTGATGAGCGGCATCACAGCTACCTGGGGTATGTGCTCCGCGTGGACGGAACGTGTGGAGACGAGACCGGTGAGTTCCTGATCGCCGTTGGGAAGACCGCACATGAAAAGCATCAGTTTCGCGTGGGAATGGAACTCAGTGGTCTTTCGGTCCCGATCGATGACCCGCGACTGGAGACGGCCGGATACTACAAGACGAGTCGGATCAGGATAGAAAAGAACGTGGAGGATACTCCGCCCAAGGGTCCGCCTTTTCTTGGAGTGCCGCCTGATCTGCCGACATACCGGGAACGCGGGCACCGACGTTTGGACGTCAGGACTTACACTGCGAAATGTACGGCCTGTATTTGGGGATGCAGGATGCCGGTCGAGATCATTGTCGACCACTGGAATCCGTCCAAGAAGCGCTACCGTTTCGAGACATTCTGCTACGGCCCCAAAAGTTGCTCCTTTTACCGGGCCGGGCCCACACGTAAGGTGCCGGGGCGAAAAGGCATGTCCTACACCGAAGAGGACTGGGTCGACGAGGACGCGACCTCGCACAGGGGTCCGGATGATTGACGCTGCTCAGATCTGTGACATGAACTCGGGGCCGGATAGAATGGAAATCGGTCTTGACGCCGTTTCCGCCCCCTTGGGGACGTGCCGCTCTTTGAAAAGATGTTTCGTATCAACGGGTTAGGTGATATCCTGGCGGCGGAGAGTGGTTATGAAGAGGGTTGCAGGTGGGGAGCCAGATTTCAATCCGCCAACCCTGGCGGTTCTTGGTTAACGCGAGACCCTGTCGGGATGACCCGGCGGGGTCTTTGCTTTTCTGCTTGATGAATGCGGTGCGGCCTCGGGCCGACCAAATCTACTCTCCTGCGGATTTGTCGGCAGATACACCTGCTACAGTCTTAGCCGCGGTGAGAGGTCATTCATGAGCATGCTTGCGGAAAAACTCAGCAACGGAGGCCTTGTCCGCCTTGCCCTCGGCGACGGCAAGGACGATGTCCACCAGGGCGTCTTCGCTTGCTTCGACCTCAATGTCGTTGAGTTCAAGGAAGACCAACGCACAAGCCGCACCAGTCCGCTTGTTCCCGTCCACGAACGGGTGGTTCTGGGTGATGTGGAAGAGGTATGCCGCGGCCATCTCGAACAGGTCGTTGTGCAGGAAGCGGCCTCCGAACCCTGCCGCCGGCATGGCAAGGGCAGACTGCAAGAGGCCGAGGTCTCGGATGCCCGGCTCACCGCCGTACCGTTCGATCTGGTCGCGGTGGATGCGCAGCACCTCGCTAAGATTCAGGAAGACGGGAGACATGGATCATTCCGCGAGGCGCTTGAGGGCGCGGCCGTATTTCCGGTTTACCTTCTCGAGGGCCTTCTCGAACTTCTCCTGGTGCTCGGCATCACGGACCGGAGAGATGACCAGGACTTGCCCGTCCGTGGAGATATCGAGGGGCGTGTCCGCGTCGATCTTGAGCAGCTCCAGTATGGGCCGGTCGATAACGAGCGCCAGGCTGTTCCCGTGTTTTGTCAGGCGCTTGACCATAACGACACCTCCAATGTCAATGCCTTTCGTAAATACAATGTATCACCGAACACAGCCGTTGTCAATCGGAAAATCCGGAAGGTAGTGTATTATATCTTGTGTCAGATAGAGAAAAGGGGTACCTCCTTAGGTTGAGAAGAGGAGAGGAAGGAGGGATCCCCATGAGAAAGATAGTAATAAGGAGTTTGCCACAAGCCTACGAGATAATCAAGGAGATGGATATTTCGGTGGGATGGGAATCTGATTATCGGAGTGCAGGACGTAGGAGCTTGGCAGAGATACTGGAAGGGCAGATGAGATATCGGATTGATAGGTACTTGGAGGAAGCTGCTAGGGTTGGATTGGAGGACAGGAGGAATGGTTGTTTTTCTAGGCATTTATTGACGGAGTTGGGTGACATTGAGCTTCATATACCTAGGACTCGAAAGATAAGCGCAGTGGATCTAGTGAGGAGATATGCCCGGCGTTCTAATCATATAAATCGGATGATATTGAGTTGTTTTGTGCTGGGGCTATCTACGCGGAAGGTCTCTGAGGCACTGTTACCGGTGTTGGGAGAGAGGGTAAGTGCGGGTACTGTAAGTAGGGTAGCGAAGGTTCTAGATAGGGCGGTTGAGGGCTTTCATAGGAGGGCCATTAAGGGGAGATATAGATTTTTGATTTTTGATGGTGTTGTGCTGAAGCGCAGGACTGGAGGAGGGGCAGTCAAGAGGGTGGTACTGGTAGCTCTTGGTATTAGATGGGATATGAAGAGGGAGGTGATTGATTTTTATATTGCCCAGGGAGAGAGTCGAGAGGCATGGGAGGCTTTTCTGACGGATTTGTATCGTAGGGGGTTGGATGGTGAAGGTGTTGAGCTGATAGTTGTTGATGGAGGCAAGGGGCTTTTGGCAGCCCTGCCGTTAGTCTATCCTGGTGTAGAGGTGCAGAGGTGTTGGGCTCATAAGAGTCGTAATGTTCTTAATTATGTGAGGAAAAAAGACAGAGAGGCTATCAGGGAGGATCTTCACAGGATCCAGCATGCAAGGGGAATTAGGGATGCTCAGGGCAGTTCGTGGGGAAATGGAAAAGCCCCTATCCCAAGGCTGTAGCCTGTCTGCTAGCTGATGAGGAACAACTGTTTAGTTTCTTTAAGGTCAAAGACCAGGGCCTATGGTCTCAGATTCGTACCACTAATGCTATTGAGAGGAGGTTTAGGGAGGTGCGGAGAAGAACCCGACCTATGGGTGTCTTCTCAGACCGTACCAGCATGGAAGGAATCCTTTATGCAGTATTTGCATATGAAAACCTAAGGAAGAAATCTTCTGCCCCTTTCCTCCTGACACAAAACTCTTGACGTTACCAATAATAATTTTGCTGAGTTAGATTGATAAGCCTATTTCAAATAAAGCGAGATTATGCTTCGCACGTTTTGAGTCCTCTAGTTTCTCGGCCACGTATTCCGTCATCAGCTCCTCGATTTTCTCCTGAGGAACATTAAAAAAACTCAGTGGCTCTCACCGCAAAAGCCATATCCTTATCCTTGGGCCTTCCGGCAATGACCTTTGACACAATTAAATCCAGATAGTGAGGCACGATTATCTTGATCCGACTACCGGGTTCTACCTCGTATCTTTGTTCTTTTTATCCAGGATAAGGGAGCGCGAAAAAGACCTTCTATTGGATTCGGATGGGCATAGATCCCAAAAGTTTCATCAAAAAGGCTCAGCTCGCCTATCGAACCGTCTATCAGTCTGTTGAGTTTGTCGTCTTTGTCGTCCCCCACGCAAAGATCCAGTTCTCTGGAAATATGTTCCTGTTCAAGGGCGAGATCAACCATCTTTTTATCACGGGGATTGAACTCTCTGAGATGACTCTTATGTCACGGGGAAAATCACATAGAACTTGACGAACTATTTGGTTCACATCTCTTTCTGGGTGGCCTTCTTCAATCTAAACTCAGCCATGAATCCTCCTTTCGGTCGGAGACTCCGCTTTTCAAAGCGGGGTAGCCCCCTAGCGTTCCGGCCCTTGAGTCCATGTCTCATCTGGATCTGGAGCAGTGGAAATCAGTTCTATTGCTTTTTCGAATCGCTTGATATCCTCTGAAAGGGTAAAAAGTCCTACCACTCCACCTTCCTTACGAACTCGGCTATGTCGCTTTGGACTACTGCCAGGTAAATAGCGGTGTTCTCAATGCTTGAATGTCCGAGGAGCTTCTGGACCATGGCGATAGGTACACCGTTCAGCAGCAGGTGAATGGCGTAACTGTGTCAAAACGTGTGGGGATGGGCCCTTTCGTCGGTTATTCCCGTCAGGGCGCAGGCCGCTTTGACCTTGTTGTAGGCGGTTGTCCTGGAAAAAGAGAAGATGAGGTCATTTTCCTTTGCTTGGGTCTCGATTCTCCTGAAGGCGATCCGGTGTAGAAGGTCGTCTGGGATGGGGATGACACGCTCTGCCTGATAAGCTGGTTTACGCCCGGGGCCCTTCCGCCGGCTCTTCTTCAGTGTGACTACCCGGAGGGTCTTGGCCTTCGGGTCAATGTCGCTAAATCGGACCCTGATGAGCTCGGAGACACGCACTCCGGTCTTCCAGAGGAAGTCTACAAGCAGTGCCATGTTCTCCTCCCCCTTCTTCTCGCAAATCTCCAATATCCGGTCCACCTCGTCCTTGCGGAAATATTTCGGTAGGACAGAACGAGAGGCCCTGACCAAGGCGTTGTATCCAGACTTGATGGGCAGGCTCATGGTATTTTATCCTCTCGTGGGAGTATTTCAAACACCTTTTCTTCTTGGGTCAATGGTATATATACTGGAGGTGAGATCCATTTTCTTGCCCCCGGTTTCGCTCTTTCGGCCCTTTTGAGGCCTAGAGAGCGATGGCGGTGAGACATGTTTGTCACACACCATTCCTCCTTTTTGGATGTCGATGTGACGGGCAGGCGCCCCACAGATGAACCCTTCGTCCGTGTAAGCGATGCAACGGCCCAACATGCTACCTTCCTCCTATTCGTTTTTATTGAACAATTTACTTAACTGTTTAATAAATAGCATGTTTGCCGGAAAAATAGCGGAGATTAGGGGATTTGGTTTATGATGACGGGGAATCGGACAATATATTGGAATCATTTATAAGAAGGTATGGAAAAGCCCACGAAGGGAATCGAAGCTAGATTGAACAAAATATACATTTGTTTAACTTTAGTGTTGAATTTAATAATGGGTATCACGACCTCCTGAAATTCTGATACTAATTCCACTATTCCACTTAAAGTTTTCAACCAAGGTCGTGATACCCATACACTTGGGACTATTTGCATAAAGTGGGCAGCTCTTTTGTGGTATCCACTAAAATGCACGATTATCGTGGCCAGTATTTAAGAATCATTCTCTCTCCCCCTTCATTATCTCGTGTAGAGTCTTACTCAAATCCTCGATTTTATAAGGTTTGACAACAACACCGCTGAAGCCATATTCTATGAAATTGGACATGATCGGATCATTTGAATAACCGCTGGAAACAATGGCTTTGACTTGAGGATCTATCTCCAGCAGTCTCTGGATTGCTTCCTTGCCTCCCATACCCCCGGGTATGGTCAAATCCATGATAACCGCATCAAAGGGCTCGCCTGATTCTTTCGCTTTTTTATATAATTCAATTGCTTCAGCGCCATCTTTTGCGAACTCTACCTCATATCCCAGATGCTCCAGCATCTTCCCGGCGACTTTTCTGACAATCTCCTCATCATCCATTAAAAGGACCTTGCCTTGGCCCAAATTCAGTTTCTCTTCTTTTCCCTCGGACTTCGAGATGGGTTTTTCTGAAGCGGGCAGATAGATATAAATGGTGGTGCCAACCCCCAGTTGGGACTCCACAGTGATGTAACCATCGTGTCTTTTGATGATGGAATAAGAGGTAGCCAATCCAAGACCGCTCCCTTTCTGTTTGGTGGTGAAATAGGGGTCAAATATCCTGGGGAGATGTTCCTTCAATATACCAATTCCCTGATCCTCAATGGCTATCTTTACATATCTACCTTCTTTCAGGGGAAGACCCTGTTCTGTTCCCACAACCATATTTTCAGCCCGTACATTAATTATCCCTCCCTCTGGCATGGCCTGTTCGGCATTGATAATCAGATTGTTTATGACCTGATTTATCTGTGCTTCATCAACCTCCACTGGCCAGAGATCGTCTGGCAGGGAAAACTCACACCTCACATTGGAACCTCTCAAGGCAAAAGTGACTGAATCTTTTAATAACTCCGCAACAGAGGCCGTCTTCTTTATTGGCGCTCCACCCCTTGAAAAGGTGAGCAATTGCTGGGCCAAATCCTTGGCCCGCAGGGACGCCCTTTCCACCTCTGTCAATCTTTCAAAGACCTTATCTTCAGGTTTTGCATCCATCTTTGCCAGGCTAATATTCCCTAAAATACCCATCAAGATGTTGTTGAAGTCATGGGCAATACCACCGGCCAGAATACCGATGGATTCCAGTTTCTCTACTCTCTGAAGTTCTTCTTCCATCTTCCGCCTTTCGGTGACATCGCGAAATACCAGAACCACACCGATGATTTCTCCATCTTTACCCCGAATCGGTGCGCCGCTATCGGCTAAAATTCTCTCAGTGCCATCCCTGGATACAAGTACGGTATGATTTGCCAGGCCAACTACACCACCGGTTTCCAGGACCTTCTCCACAGGATTATCGCAGCGCTTGCGTGTTTTTTCATTGATGATATGGAAGACCTCGGTAAGGGGTTTGCCAATAGCCTCTTCCTCCCTCCACCCGGTCAGCTCTTCTGCTACTCTGTTCATCAAGACAACGTTCCCGGCCGCATCGGTACAGATTACACCGTCACCGATTGAGCGCAAGGTCACAGCCAGGCGATCCTTTTCGGCAGCTAGTGCCGCCTCCGCCTCCTTTCTCCATGATATATCCGAAAGGGTGACAACGGCTCTTTTCATAGGAAAAGAAGGATCTAAAGCACTCATCTTCAGGTGGCCGTCAAAGATGGAACCGTCTTTCCGTTTAAATTTTGCATCGATTCCGACTGGTTTACCTTCTTTAAGCTGGTTATAAATGATCTGTCCAACCCGTTCATACTCTTCTTCTGAGGCATAGACTATTCTGGCACTCTGACCCATAAAATCTTCCATATTGTCATATCCGAAAATTTCAACCATGGCTTGATTTGTCCATCTGATAATCCTATCTTCCACCAGGCCTATCCCCACCGGGGAGGAAGATAAGATATTGTTCAGTAAATCTTCCCTCTCCCGCAGCTCCTCCTCTTTCCGCTTGCGCTCAATGGCCTGAGCCACCTGCTCCGAAACAAACATGAGGATATTCTTTTCTTCTTCTCCGAATCTGATACCTTCGGTATAGCTCTGAACAACCAGCACACCAATTATCTTATCTTGAGTCTTTAATGGAACACCCAACCAATCAACTGAAGGCTCCCCGATTAGCTCAACTTCCCCTTTCCTTGCAAGCTCCTCAAATACTTCAGGGGTAGCGAGCAGAGCCCTTCCGGTGCGAAGTACATATTCTGTCAGCCCTTTACCGACTTTTCTGGGCAAAGGCTTCTCCTCGCGTTCATCCACGAAATATGGAAAGCTTAGCGTCTCAAGAGCAGGATCATAAAGAGCAATGTAAAAATTTTTTGCTGGCATCAGATCCCCAACAATCTGGTGGATTGAACGAAAAAGCTCTTCAAGATTCTGAGCCGAATTCGCAGCTTCCGAGACTTTATACATTGAAGTCTTGACCTTTTCCGCCTGCTTTCGCCTGGTGATGTCCATGAAGTTTCCCAGGGTTGCCCGTCTTCCTTGGAACTGGATGGAGGTAACCGTCTCCATAATCCACCTAGTCTCCCCACTTTTGGTAACGACCCTGAATTCATACGGAGACAATCGTTCTTTCTTCAACATCTTTACAGCATTTTCCCTCACCATATTCCTGTCTTCGGGCAAAACCAGGCTTAAAGAATCCATGCCTAACAATTCATCCTCGCTGTAACCTAAGATTTTCTGGAACTGGGGGCTGACGAGTTTAAAATTTCCGTCCTGGACAACATAGATGCCAATAGGTGAGGTAATGATTAATATCTTGGAAAATTCATCCGCCCATTTCCTTTCGGTTAATAACTCTTCCAACTCTGCCACTCGCCTGCGCATTTCCGCCAATTCATTTATGAGCTGGTCCCTGGTCTTCTCTTCATCTTTCATCTTGACCCTCCAAGAGATAAACCAGTATCTCTGCGTAACCAATCCACGCCTTCCTTTAAAATATCCCCCTGCTCAAATATTCCTTGGCAGAGAGCAGAAACCATCCCCCAAAACCGAGGAGAAAAAGTCCGCAGATACGGATAATGATCTGATAACTTTTGTCGCTAAGAAGGGTTTTCCCCCGGCTGACTCCAAAAGAAACCAGGCTGTACCAGGCGTAATCGGCACCAATGTGTCCCAAAAAAAAGGCGCTTGCTCCCACGAGACCAAACTTCATGGCAGCCACGAGATACCCCAGTCCAATGGTCGCCCACCAGAGCGTCCAGTAAGGGTTGGAAAGGCTCGCGAGGAGCCCCATCAAAAGGGGGTGTGGTGTGCGTTTAGAGGGATCTCCAGCGCTTTGCCCATTTAACGAGAGGCTGCTGGAGGTCCTCACCATATCCACACCCAGCCACACCAGCATCGCGCCTCCAAAGAGAGCGATAACCCCCATTACCCGAGGGGATTTGAGGAAAGGTCCCAGCCCCTGGATGACGGCCACCACCAGTAAAAGTTCCAGGAGGGCATGACCCGTGATGAGAAGCGGTCCAGCCCTGAAGCCGCGGCGGGTCGATTCGACAACGGTCACCGTCAAAAGAGGGCCAGGCATCAAGGCCCCGGAAAGAGCCAAGGTGAAAGAACCCCCAAAGATGGCAATCAGTTCAACCATTGTCCCCCGCCCCTGGGTTTTCTTGGACACCGAATTGGGATAATTTAGAAGCCCGAGGAGGTGTCGAGATGACAGTGATGACTACTGCTGACAAGCAACGAG
>MTPG01000015.1 GCA_002010915.1 Desulfarculaceae bacterium JdFR-97
GTCTCGTCTATCTGGTCTGTCTCGTCCATTTCGTTCGTTTCGTCTGTCTCCCACTTTTGCTCGACTCCAGCCTTTGGCAACTCCATGCTAATCCGCCTTACACCGCCCCCCTCTGGTCTATCTGGTCCTTTTGGTCCGTTCCGTCTATTTCGTTTCTTAATCTTCGGCGAGGATCAATGCCTTTATTCGGGAGGGGCGACTAAAGTCGCCCCTCGTTTGGGAGGCTAAAGCCTCCCCTATCCAACCAAGACCAAATCAACGAAATGAACGAAATCAACGAACAAGACCAGGCGGATGTGCCTTTAGCCTCGAGCCTCTAGCCCGGGTAAACGAATGCTATTTTTCAAAGCTCCCAAGAGCCCGAACAACGGAGAGCCGTCTCGCTGGAAGACCGGCCTTTAAATTCCCCCTTCATTTTCTCCTTGACAGACCTTTTATGCCTCCTATAGATATGTCTTACGGCCTTCTCCCCTTGTGTTGATCTACGCTATTTACTCCTCTACACACACCACGCTGGAAGCTCAAAAAGGGGAAAGACCTCCTTTGGATCCTCTTTCTCACTCTGTCTGCCTCGCCTCTTGAAGTAGGGAGGGGGAAGCGCCGCGATCAGGGGCAGTCAGACCCCTGAGGGGTGAGGGCTCTTAGGTCTCCCTTGCCCGGGGATATCCGGGACCTGCTCCGCGGGCCCGATTTCGGCGAAGTCAGCCCCAGAGGCCGGAGCGGATCCGATTCCGTTCCCAGGGAGGGTGGATCGTCTCTTCTGCCCTGTGGGGGTGGTGCGATGCCCTTCGACCACCCCCATACGGGTCCATGGAGCAAAGCAGGAGAGGTTGGACTCCGGGAGAAGAAAGAGAAAGGAGGAGGAGATGACATCAACGGATCGACAGCCCTCTGTGCTTGCCCTGGATGCTGGAGGGACCATGACCGACACCTTCCTTGTGGACCGAATGGGAGCATTTCAGATCGGAAAGGCCTTGACCACGGGTCATGACGAGTCCATCGGGGTCTTGAACTCCTTTGCGGATGCCCTAAAACAGTGGGATCTCACGGTGGAGCAGGGGGCNAAGGGCCTCCAGGCGACGATCTATTCAGGGACGGCCATGCTCAACCGTGTCCTCACCCGGGAGGGGGAAGGTCCCATCGGGCTGATCGTGACCGCTGGTTTCGAGGATACCCTGAGATTCGAGAGGGGGATCCAGGTCTGGCTCGGATTGAGCTATGCCGACCGTCTCCATTCGGCCTCCCACTATCACAACGAGCCCATCGTCCCCCTGCGGTATGTCAAAGGGGTGCGGGAACGGATCAATGTATTCGGGCAGGAGTTGGCCCCGCTCTACGAGGATGAAGTGAGGGATGCCGTCTCCGAACTCCTGGACGAAGGTGTCAAGGCCATCTGCGTGTGCCTCCTTTTCAGCTTCCGGAACGCCTCCCACGAAATGCAGGTGGAGCAGATCGCCAAGGAGGTGATGCAGCAAAAGGGCAGAGAGGTCCCCGTGCTTCTATCTTCAAAACACAACCCCGTGCGGGGGGAGTTGCCGCGGATGCAGACCCTGATCCTGGAGGCCTATGCGGCCTCGCCCAGCCGCAAGCACATCCAAGCGATCCACAGATCCCTGAGGGAAAAAGGCTCCAAGGCCCCCTTGCGTATCCTCACCTGTTATGGGGGTTCCATACCCCCGACCCACGAATGGATGGTCTCCACCCTCATCTCCGGGCCCATCGGAGGAATGACCGGGGCCAAATATCTGGGGGAAGAACTCGGCCTGCAGAACATCGTCTGCTCCGATGTGGGTGGGACTTCTTTCGATGTGGGTCTCATAACCGAGGGGCGATATTCCCTGGACATCGAGCCCGCCATCGCAAGGATGAAACTCGCTTTGCCCTCGGTGGTCATGGACTCCATTGGAGCGGGCACGGGGATGTATGTGCGTCTGGACCGTGTGATCCATCGCATAGAGCTCGGTCCGGACAGTGCTGGATACCGCATCGGCATGTGTGTCCGCGAGGAGACGCCGACCCTCAACGATTGCAGTCTCGTCCTGGGGTACCTGAATCCGGACTACTTCCTTGGGGGAGAGATCAAACTGGATAAGGAAAGGGCCCTGAGGGGCATCCACGAGCAGATCGCCAACCCCTTGGGGATCACAGTGGAGGAAGCGGCTTGGGGGGTCTGGGAGCTCGTCAACACCCAGATGAGAGATCACCTCCATGCAATGATCTTGGGCAGGGGGTTCTCTCCCGAGATCTACTCCCTGATGTCCTACGGCGGGGCAGGGCCACTCCATGTATGCGGATATATCCAGGGGCTGAACTTCGAACGAATTTATGTGCCCACTTGGGCGCCTGCGTTTTCGGCCTTCGGGTGTGCCTGCGCTGACTATTCGTTCCGATACGATCAGCAGCTCGACTTCCCCCTCTCCGCGAGTCTAGAGGAGGCCGAGATCTTGGCCATGTTCCTGAACGGGACCTGGACGAATCTGAGGGCCCGGGTGGAAGAAGAGATGAAGAAGGAGGGGCTGGAGCCGGAGGCCATGGATTTTCAGACCTCCGTCCGAATGCAATACCAGGGTCAGCTGGACGATCTGGAGATCCCTTCGCCCGCCTTTCCCATCACCAAGGAGCACATCCCCGTGCTGCTCAAGAATTTCGAGGAGGTCTATTCCAAGGTCTTCCCCACGGCCCCCAAATCTCCAGAGCTGGGATACCTCATCACCAGGGCCGTGGCCCAGGGCGTGCTCAAAACGGACAAGCCCATGTTGAGAAAGTACCCCCTAGGCCAAGAATCCCCTCCCGAACGTTCCAAGAAGGGAAAGAGATCCATCTTCTGGGAAGGGGATTGGACCGAGGCCGTCCTGTATGAAATGGACCTGCTGGAGCCAGGAAACCGGATTCAAGGCCCTGCAGTCATCGAGGCCCCGGCAACCACATTCCTTCTGCCGCCTGGATTCGAGACCCTGTTGAACGCCCACAAGATTTTCGAGGTCATGCCAACCTGACCCAGGAGGGGAGCCATGAAAAAAGACGACGAAATCACCCGAATGACCGGAGCCGCAAGGATCGAGCTCGAGGATCAGGCACCCTCCGGACCCTATTCGGGAATCGGATGGGGGGGAAAACGCCTTATGGAGATGCTGCGCGAGTCGGAGGAGCTCTTCCAAAGGACCGGGACCTACTGTGGACTCGAAAAACTGGAGCTGAAAGAGCAGGACCCCATGCGCTTCGAAAAGGTCTTTGCCAAACTTCGCGGGGCCCTGGTCTCCTCACGAGAAACCGCCATGCACGTGACCTCCTCCCCAATTGTGAGGAACATCGGCGAGCTCTGCTTCGCCCTCTACACCCCGGAGGGAGACAGCATTGTCCTGTCTACCGGGATTATCGTCCATGTCCATACCATGAGCGAGGCCATCAAGTACATGATCCGCAACGGCTACGAAGAGGAGCCCGGCATCCGCCCCGGCGACGTCTTCTGCAATAACGATCCGGTCCTGGGAGACGTCCACACCACGGATGTGGCCACCTTCGTCCCCCTCTTTTACGAACAGGAATTGATCGGCTGGGCCGCAGGGGTGACTCACCAAGTGGATATCGGGGCCTCGGTGCCAGGCCACGATCCCGTTCAGACGCAGAATCGGTTTGAGGACGGGTACCACGTCCCATGCGAGAAGATCGGTGAAAACGATACCATCTATAAGACNCACCGGCTTCGCTCGCAGATGGCGGTCCGCACCCCCATGTTCTGGGACCTGGACGAAAAGGCGAGACTGGCTGGATGCCACATGATCCGCTCCGCGGTGGAACGTATCATCCGGGAAGAGGGTATCGACTACTACAAACGCTTCATCCGAGAGGTGGTGGAGGAGGGGAGGCGGATCTTCCGCGCCCGTGTCAAAGAGCGCCTGATCCCCGGGNTCTATAGGACGGCCACTTTCAGCGAGGTCGCCTTCGCCGAGACCCCCCTCGGCCAGATCGAGAGGCCGAGAAAGGACATCCTCATGCACGCCCCCATCGAACTCGTCGTCAGCCCTCAGGGGGACTTCCGCTTCTCCATGGAAGGGGCCAACAAATACGGCCAGCACCCTTTCAATTGTTCCCTCTCCTCAATGCAGGGTGCGTTATGGGTATTGTTGAGCCAGTCCCTCTTCTACGACGGCAGGGTCAACGATGGGGCCTATCTGGCCGTGGAGCATCATTTTCCCCTCGGCTCCTGGGCCAACCCTGGGGATCCTTACGCCGCATACGGGACGGCGTGGGGGTTTCTCATCCCCGCATTCACCGGGTTGTTCCGCTGTCTGAGCCGCGGATTCTATGCCAGGGGATATCGAGAGGAGGTCCTCAGCGGGTACGGCTTCACGGGCGATGCCACCCAAGGAGGGGGATACCTTCAAAACGGGATCTACTTCCCCCTCGCAGCCTTCGATCTCTCGAGCGTGGGATTGGGAGCCGGTGCGGTCCGCGACGGGCTCGACTTCGGGTACGCCATGTGGAACCCAGAGGCGGATATGGGAGATGTGGAGGTCTGGGAGAGTCTCGAGCTGGGACTCCCATGGCTGGGGCGCGGGGTGAAGCCCGACACAGCAGGGTTCGGAAAGTACCGAGGTGCCACAGGGTGGGAGAACCTTCGAATGGGATACGGCGTGCGCGAGATGGTCCATTACGTGGTACGCACGGACGGACTGACCTTCCACGGACCAGGGCTCATGGGGGGCTATCCCCACGCCACGGGATACAAAGTCTGGATGCTCGGAACCGACTTCGAGGAAGTGGTCAAGGCCAAACGGCCCTATCCTCTTGGAGAGAAAGATCCGAGGCGATCGCAGATCGAGACCTTCTTGAAGGGGACGTCCATCCGTTCGGAGCGTGCCCAGACCCTCGGGAAGATCCTCAGCAACTTCGACGTGGTTCTCTCCAATATGTCGGGATCTCCCGGCTTCGGAGATCCCCTGGAGAGGGATCCCAAACGTCTCCTGGCCGACCTTGAGGCGGGGATCTACACCCTGGAGGCCGTTGAACGTGTCTATGGCTTGGCCGCCAGTTACGACGAAACGACCCAATCCTTCTCACTCGACGAGGAGGCCACACGGCAGCGCAGAGAGAGAATCCGACAGATCCGCAAGGAACGAAGCGTCCCCTTCTCGGAGTTCTATCGAGCCCAAAGGAGGAAGATCCTCGATGGGGATATGACGGAGCCCGTCAAAGAGATGCTACGGGAGAGCATGGAGCTCTCCCCACAATGGGCCGAACAATATCGGAAGTTTTGGGACCTTCCGGAAGACTTCAGCTTCTGAAGGGAGAGGGATCATGGCGACTTACGACGAAAGGACCCTCGCCGATCTCATGGACGGAAAACTGGACTGGGCCAAGGTCAAGGAGATCATCTCGAACCCCAAGGACCCGGAACGATTCGATCAGGTGGTCCGGATCCTGCAATCCAGGGTCCCCTGGAAGGAGAGGATCCTCTTGCCACTCGCCGAGCATCTCTATATCGTCCAAAAGGGGACGGAGCGCATCGTCAAGTGCGACTGCGGATACGAATTCGGAGACTACAGGGAGAATTGGAAACACAAAGCCAGGGTCTACGTCCGGGATACCGTGGAGTCCCTGAGGGAGATCTACAGGCCCTTCGAGCATTCGGACCCCCGATGGATGGAACTTAGGGAATTTATCTGCCCAGGTTGTTATACGCTTCTGGAGGTGGAAGCAGTCCCTCCAGGCTACCCCGTCATCTTCGACTTCAAGCCCGATCTCGAGGCCTTCTACACCATGGTGTTGGGAAGGGACCTCCCTTCCTGAAAAAAGGGGGCTGACAGACGGACTAGAAAGGGGCTGGAAGGTCCCGGGGGCTCGGTCCTCATCCCGATTTACCGGTGTGCCTGGCCACGTTAGAACTCAAATACCTTGAGGTCCCTTCAAAAAGATGATGAGAGGAGATTTACCCCTTCACGGCTCTTCGATCTTCCGGTAGAGGGCCTTTGTCAGTTCGTCGGGCTCTGCATCGAGCCCTTCGCGGAGAGCCTTACAGCACATCTCGTACACCTTCCGCGCCTCATTTTTCTGCCCACGCCTCATGTGAAGGGACATCAGCCGCTGATAAGCCCTTTCGCAGAGAGGGTCGACTTCAAGGACCTTACGGTAATAAGCAATTGCCTTGGTCAGGGCACCACGTTCTTCGTAGATTGCAGCCACGCGGGAGAGGAGGTCCTTGTACCGACGCACGACTTCCTCTCGTTTCTCCATGGCCCATGGGGTATAGGGCTCCTCGGGGAGAAAATCCCCCTCATAGATGGACAAGGCCTCTTCATAGCAGGAGAGGGCCCCTTTGCGATCTCCCTTGGATTCCTTGTCCGCTCCCTCCCGAAGCCGGGCCTCGAAAGCATCCAGGTCGACGTGACATAGCTCCGGGTCCAGAGATACGAGGCCCCCCTGAAGAAGGATGTACGATGAGCCCAGGGCCTGAACCATGGAGGGTTCCAGGGCCCTTCTCAGGCGATGGAGGAGGATCCGGAAGTTTCTCTCCGCGGTTTCCGATTTTCCCTCAGGCCACAGGTCATTTATGAGTCGCTCCTTGGGGACGCCTCGTATCCCACGGGCCACTAAGGCCTTCAGCAAGGTCTTTGGCTGCCTCCGCATCCCCCAGTCCTCCTCAATGGGGGTCTCCCCGCGCAACACGCGAAATCCACCCAATGTCTGGATACGGATCACGGGCATCTCGGCCCTATGGATCGCTCGACGGATGTTCAGCGCTCGTCTCCGGACCTCTGCGCGGGGATGGTTGGAGAGGCGATGCGTCTCCGCCCCCTGAAAGGCCACATAGCGGCCCCTCAGGAGGTGCTCCGCATAGCCCGACGCCTGCGGGACCTCCAAAGCTAGGGCCAACACGCAGGCCCTGTGCATGTCCTCAGCGTTGAGGCCTATGAAGCGGACGTATTTCTTGGATTCCGCAATCCCGAAACCCTCCTTGAGGTGTTCGACCGCTTCCTCCTCCCGTCCCTGCCGCTCACGGACCAAGGCCATGGCGAGGCGGGCTTCGGCCTGAAGGAGAGGCACCTCCATGGCCTCCGAGTATTCCAGGGATCGGCGGAGAAAGCGCTCCGCCTCCCGATCGTCCCCAAGATGGAGGGAAGAAAGCCCGATGAGGAGTCGATTCCAAGCATTGAGGTAGTCCTGCCGGGCCTCTGTGGTGGAGGCGACCTCCAAGGACGTCTGTGCCTGTTTCCTCGCACTCTGGAAGTCACCTGTGTGATGGCCGAGTAGAGACATAAGGTAGTGTACAATGGCTTTCAAGATGGGGATATCAAAAGATTCCGTAAGACGAGCGAGAAAGTTACACTGGTTCCTCGCCTCTTCAAATTTTCCGAGATGGATATTCAACATACAATGCCGGTAGGAAACAATGTAATACATATAAATAAGACCTTGTTCTTTGATCTCTNTTTCAACTTTTTCNGCCAACTTCTTGGCTTCTTCCCAGGACCCNCCGTAATGGAGCCGGATCATCTCGCTTATCAGGTGGTAATATTTCAGCTCGACGAACTCGACGCCTTCCATTCTCGCCCGGAGCCCTTCAGAAATCTCGTTGGCCTTCTCCAACTCCCCGAGCCAGGAAAGGGAGTTCACGGCCTGACAGAGAGAGAAGACCTCCAGGGACCGATCCCCCAAATGCCGTGCGATCAAGACCGCGTCTTCGCAACACTCCAAACCCCGCCTCGGGTTATATCCGCTGGCCGCATAGGCAAAACCCATCTGGGCCAGGATCACACCCCTCTCGTAGAGGATTTCCCGACCCTGGGCAAAGTGGAGCAACCGAGAGCCCTTTTCGAGCAGATCCGCGATGGGCACGGAGTACTTCCCGCGGATCAGCAGGGCCTCCAGCAGATGGGCCATGGAGAGAAGCTGTCCTCGCAGATCGCCTTGCTGTTCAAACAGATTCAGGGCGTTCTGCAGCCGGAGGATGTTCTCGTCGACCTCTGTAAACCGGGTGGAAAGGGAAAACAACAGGAGGAGTTCGGGACGTTCTTGGATGATCGTCTGGGGAAGGGCTCGGATCCAATTGGCCACATCCGAATACCTCCCCTTGCGTACCGCATCCGGTCCGATCCGCTCGATAATGGAGGCCGCCTGCTGGTAACGCCCAACCTCGAGGAGATAGGGAAGGGCCTTTTCCTTTTCCCCCGCGCGATCCAGACGTTTCCCGATCTCGACCAAAAACAAACGTTTCTGCTCGGTTCCCAACTTAGCTTCAAAACGGAAGCGCAGGAAGTCCCTGAATAAAGTATGGTATCGAAATGTCCACCCGCGGCGTTCATGATATTCTGCCTGAACAAAGAGGTTTCTCCTNGCGAAACTCAGCAGGATATCCTCGGCCTCATCCAATCCCGGCAACTGTTGAAGGAGTGTCGAATCGAGCGCCTCGAAAATTGACGTCTTAACGAGGAAATCGCGAACAGCTGGAGGCTGGAGTGCCAAAATGTTCCTCTCAAAATATTGGAAGACCTCCCTCCTGAATCTCCCCCGCACGGTCTCATCGAGGTATCTCTTATGCTCCGTTTNATCCAACGANGCCAAACCCTCGGCCAAAAGAACCAATCCTCCCACCCATCCCTCNGTCATTCGATGGATCTTCCTCAGAGAATCTCCATCGAGCTCCAGACCATAGAGCTTCTGGAAGAATGAGCGCGTCTCGGTCAGGGTAAAAGCCAGATCCGTGTTGGTCAGGATGAGGACCTGGCTCTGCATCTTGAGACGATCAACATCCAGGGGAGGGACCTCCCGAGAAGTCATTAGCAGACGCACACTCTCGGGGGACTCCTCCAAAAGGGCCTGTAGAAAACCAAAAGAGGGGGCATGGGTATCCAATCGGTCGAGGCCGTCCAGCACAATCAGAACCGGTCCATAAACTCGCCTGAAGAGAGCACCAATCCACTCCCTGTAGAAAGGAGCTTCCTCCCTCGGACCCATGCTCGTTCCCGGATACCCGGAGAGGAAATCGTATGCGTCCTTGTCCAGGATCTCCCGATGGCCGTGCAGGATCGCATGAAAGAGGTTTGCCGGATGGGAATCCTCGGGCATCAGGTTCACCCAGACCGTCCTCTCCGGAGATCTCCCCGCAAAGGATGCAGCCAGCGTGGACTTGCCCTGAGCAGCCTGGCCCAGGATGAGAATCAGTTTGACATCCTTGTGTTGTTGCAATCGTCGAATCAGGCGAGGACGAGGGAGGATTCGGGATAGGCGAGAAGGGTCCCTATCCGGAGGAGGCATCCCGACCTTCATGACCGAAACCCCTCTTGTTGGAGCACAACACTTTACGATGTTTGCACCAGAAGGCCCTCTCGATTTTTTGAGGGACAGCTCAATGGTATGAAAAATTTCGGTGGCCCGAAGGGGATTCAGACGACTTCCGCAGGACACGGTGGATCGAGTCTTGAACGATGAGGCAACCTTGGTTCAGCATCCAGCACACTGAAAAACCCCGGCGGATATCCCCTCCCTCCTAGAGAGCAGTCATGGCTCGAAAGCGGCCAGTCATGGGCCGCGCTCCGTATTTACCACTGAATCTCGATTCTGTCAATTTGGTTGTGGGAGAATCAAAAATCGGGAAGGTCAACCTGTAAGGGCTATTGTCAACGGGTGGATCGACTATAATCGAACTGGGAGAGGAGGACACTCCTGTTCAAAAGGTGACCGGAGAGGAGAAAGATTTCCCTTGCCGACACCAATAATGGATGATGGCCGGGCTTCCCCTGCGACTGTGGATCCTCAAAAGACGCCTTCGTGCTATGAGTTTAATTCAGCGACGCCAGGGCATCCTCCGCCTGTCTTAGATCTCCCGGAGCGTCACATTGCTCAAAGCACCCAATAGCCTCGGAGATGCATTTCCTGGCCTGGTCTGTTCTACCCTTAGCCTTGTTCAATAGGCCCAGATCCAGAAGTGATTGACCCAAAATCCTCTCGGCTCCGATTTCTTTTGCAATCTGAATGGCTTTGCTGAGGTGGTATTCCGCCTTTTTACTGGCAGTCGGGATGTTCTTAATGAGAAATCCGATGTTCTTGGCTATCGTTGATGTGCTTATTGGCTCAGCCCTTTGTACAGGCTGCAAATAGACCTTACCCAGGGCGTTTTCAAACATAGCGTTAAAGGGCTGATTGTCTCTGGACGCAAGAATGCTTTCCTCGAGCATTTTCGCTCCTCGGCCGAACTCGCCCTTTAGAATTGCTATCACGCCAAGATTGGCGTTGACCGCAGGATGGAGGATCCCGACGCCAAATTCCTCGATGTAGCTCAAGACCTCCCGCAAGGTATCTTCCGCCTCCTGCACCCGGCCATCCCCTAATTGCGCCAGGCCAAGCCAAGCTTTCGAAAAATTGGCATAGAATATGTCGGCTGAGACCCGTTCAGCACTTTCCATTGATTGGATAGCAGATAGATAATCCCCGGCAATGAAATGGCCCCAGCCAATGTTACAGTGACCGAGGACCATGCTCCTGATGTTCGAATGCCTTTTGCCGAAATCGAGGAGCGCATTTGCGACCTCCATGGTTCTATTATGGCCACCTGCGAGAAAGGATATCCAGCCGATCGCTCCTAGGGACTTGAAATACAGATACTGGTCCGATTTGATAACCTCGTAGGCCTTCTGCGCTCTCTCAACAAAACTGATGGCTTTTTCCATATCAAAGCACACGTAAATCCAAGGGAGCCACGCACAGGCGTAACCGATGACCCTTTGGTCACCGATTTTTTCACCAAGCTCAAGGGCCTTGCCGAGATAGTGAAGGGCCGCTTTGCCACTTGCCCGATAAATTCCAACAGAAAAACCCAGCCATGCATAGAACATCCCGAGTCTTGCCATGTCGTCCAGAGACACAGCCACATCTTCATGAGCGCTTAGCAATTCAGTCAGGCCCTTAAAGTCTCCTCGATAATAGAAGACCATGGCCCAATCAATGAGCAGGTCAACGAGAAGCTCCTCTTCCTCCCGCGTTCCATCCTCCCCGGCGGTAAGAAGCCCATATGCTCCCTGGTAATACTGGTGCGCCTCTTCCAGCGAATACCTCCTCAGGCTCTTCTCACCGGACTTCATGAGATAATGGACTGCCTTGAAGGTAGAGCGGCCCTGCTTGAAATGAAACGCCAGGGTCTCATAGAACTCCGATAGCCTGTCGGGAAACAGATGTTCGATGACCCGGCCGATGCGTTCGTGGATTTCCCTGCGTTCTTTTTTGAGAAGCCCGTTGTAAACCACCTCCTGGGTCAGAGCGTGTTTGAACACATACTCGAGGTCCGGTTGCAGCGATCTAGTCCTGATCAGATCGAGCTGTTCGAGTCCTCTCAGGCATCGGTCGATNTCTTCTTTGAGCTCGGTAACCATTCTGAGGATTTCATAGAGAAAGGCCCTGCCGATCACTGATGCCTCTTGGAGTATCCGCTTGGTCTGGTTTTCCAGCCGATCGAGCCTGCCCGAAATCACACCGTGGATCGTTGACGATATTTCAGAGTCACTGATCGGTCTTGTGATCTTCCATTGGCCATATTCCTGCACTAAAACCTCGAACTCGATCAACGAATTNAGCAACTCCTCCAGGTAGAANGGGTTCCCCTCTGCCTTCTCTTGAACAAATCGCCTGAGCTCAGAGGGGATGTCCTCTGTCTTTAACAGAGATTCCAACATATTCTGCGCTTCTGAAGGCGAAAGTTCTTGGAGCTGGATCTCTTCGTAGATCCTTTCGACAGTGCTCAACTGATGGCTCGTGAAAAGGCTGAAAGTCGGTCTGTAAACGCAAAGGACAATGGCCGGTTGCTGGATCTGTTGCAAGGCGTTTCGTAGGAGCTCAATAAAAGAGGGATCTGCCCAGTGCAGATCCTCCAGACAGAAAACGGTCGGTGATCTGCGGGCCAGTGCTGAAAGAATCGCCTGGACTGCATCCTCCAATTTGGATCTCCAAAATTCGGGGCTCACCTCCTCGATCTCAGGGTAACTCAAGGCATAAAGGCTCCCCACATATGACACGATGTCATCGGTTTCCCCTAAAAGATCCTTCACCCCTGATTCGACCTTCTCCCTAATCCTTGCCGGTTCATCTCCTTCCTCAATTTCAAATGTCCTGTTGAGAAGATCGATCAATGGAAAATAGGGAATGTTCTGGGCATAGGCATATGCATGTCCTTCAAGCCACTGGATCTCTTCGAGATCCAAAGTGGCCCTGAATTCCTCAACGAGTCTGCTTTTTCCAGTGCCCGCACCACCACAAATGGAAATGATCGACCCNCTTCCTTCTCGGAGCTTTTTGGTGGCCTCGGCCAGTTGGGACATCTCGGCCTTCCTCCCGATCAGATCGGCCCTAAGCCCCGAAGGGCGGTGCATGGTAATCGGCCTNTCCTTTGCACATAGCACCTTATACACCGGGATCGGATCCGCCTTTCCCTTGAACTTGGTGGGCTCCAGATCTTCAAAAGAAAAATGCCCCTCAGCTTGACGGTGGGTCTCAGGACTAACCAAAATTTCACCCGCCTTGGCCAGACTGCTCAACCGGGATGCAAGATTGATGGTATCTCCCGCAACACCGTGCGTCCCCTTTTCCAGATCCACCTCCCCCGTGACCACAAGGCCGGTATTTATGCCGGTGTGCATCGACAGGGGTGCTCCAACCCTATCTTGGAGTTGGGGACTCATGGTATCGACCATATCGTGTATCTCTCTGGCAGTCCGGATGGCCCTGACTGGGTCATCCTCGTGGGCCTTTGGCACCCCAAATAGGGCCATGACCGCATCACCGACAAATTTCTCAACGAATCCATCATACTTGGTTATTATCTCGGAAATCTGAGCGAAGATCCGGCTGGTGATCTCCTTGACTTCCTCTGGGTCCAGCCTCTCTGACATCGCAGAGTATCCAGAGAGATCGGAGAAAAGAACTGTGACATGTTTGCGCTCGCCCTCGGCTGCAGGTACTACCGTTACTGGTTCCGCAACTCCTCCCAGCCTCTGGCCACACTCGTCGCAAAACTTCGCTGAAAGGGGAAACGTCTTGTCACACTTCGGGCAGTCTAGTTCTAGTCTCTTCCCGCACTCAAGGCAGAATTTGGCCCCTTCTCTATTTTCAAATTGACATTTTGGGCATTTCATTTTTTTGGTACTTGAAGAATGTTAGGATGAATGAAAGAGAATATCTTTATCTTCCGGATGCCAATTCAGACAGAATTTTTAGCTTCAGAGGATGAGTAGAAAAGAGAATGAGTTGGAATGGGTGATTCCGCCCATCATGGCGAATCGCTTTCACCTTAATAAAGAGGGGACTATATGTCAAGAACAATACGATGAAGGTTGTAAGGTTGCTTACGGGTCAAGGGTCAGCCGGAGATTATCAGTTCCCGCATAAAGCTTTGGAGCTGAAGGGCCGTCCACCCAGACGAAGATATAAAAGTGCGGTGCGGAAAGTGTATCCACCTTTTACCACCCAAGTTTGACAGTTGATTTGTAAGTTATTGGAATTATTAGGGCCAAATTTGGGGTTCGTGACTACATGTTAGCTAAGCAGCTGATTTTCTATGACTTT
>MTPG01000068.1 GCA_002010915.1 Desulfarculaceae bacterium JdFR-97
CTCCTGATCCTCCTCATGATCCTTCCCTTTTCATCTCGGCTTGCATGGGCACAATTGGAGCATGCCTGGCCGGAATACCACAAACACGGGCCGTACAGGGTCCAGAGCCTGGAGTTCCCTGGACTCAAGGACGAGAGCCGCAGGGGCCGACCTGTCCCCATCAAAGTCCATTACCCCGCAAGAAGGGGCATCAGGTCTCGGCTTGTGATCTTCTCCCACGGAGGAGGCGGAACCTGGGATTCCCACTATTTCCAGGCCAGGCACCTCGCCAGCCACGGTTACGTGGTCTTCTGCCTGGAGCATGTCTTCAGTGACCGATCGAGAATCCGGCACCTCATGAGCCAGGCTGGCGGGGGCATGACATTTTGGCAGGCCCTGCACGCCATCACCAAGGATCCCAGGGCTGTCATGGGAAGACCGCGCGACATAGGCTTCGCCATCGACAAGGCAGTGCAGTGGAACCAGGACAAAGGCGAGCTCCACGGCAGGATCGACCCGACCAGAGTGGGGGTGATAGGCCACTCGTACGGGGCCTACACGGTCCTCGCTGTGTGCGGGGCGAGGCCCCGGTTGGACCACCTGGAGCCCCGCATGGACTCCGGAAGGGGCCTCGCACGGGATCTGAGTGATACTAGAGTGACCTTCGGGATCGCCCTCTCTCCCCAGGGCCCGGGCTCCACCTTCTTCGAGGAAGACAGCTACAAGAGCCTCCATCGCCCCCTTGTGTGCATCAGCGGATCGAGGGACCTTCAGAAAAGCGCAGACCGCGGGCTCATGCCCGCAGAGACCCGCCTCAGGGTGTTCGAGCTATTGCCCGAAGGGGAAAAACATTTCCTGTGGCTGGAAAACGCCGACCACTTGGGCTTTTACGAATTTCCCGATGCCAGGCTCCTCCCCTCCAGGGCAAGGGAAGACCTTCAGCGCATCACCAAGGCGATGATGGCGCTCTTCTGCGACTATTTTCTCAAGGACCGCAAGGAGGCGGCCTCATACATGAACGAGCAGTACCTGAACTCCCTGTGCGGGAAGGTCGTGACAAGGGGGCAATGGCTGAAAAAATAATCCGGGGCCACAGCGGTTACCTCGGTTTCCCTCCCGGCCCTCACCCTTGGGCAAGACCCCGGCCCATGATATCCTTGTCCCTCGGAAGAGGTCTCGGACGGTCTGGACGGACGCCCGAGGGATCATGGAGGCCCTCTCGGAGTTCGGATTCGGTTCGGTGGGTTTTTCATAGTCGAGGAGATAGGGCCAAGACCCTCTTGAAGGAAAGAAAATCATGACCAAGCGCAAAAAACACGAAGGGGAGTGGGTTGGTGGAATCATCTCCACTCCCTTCCTCATACAGGAGAAAGGGCCCTGCCAGCCCGATCTGGCGGTCTGGATAGATGTGACTCGGGAGTGCATCGTGGGCTTCGAGCTCCACACTCCCCCCACTTCTCTGGAGAAAGTGGCGGATCTCCTGGAGTCCTCCATGCGCCACCCTGTGGTAGGCCCCCCAAGGCGACCTCAAAAGGTCCGGGTGGAAAACGAAGACCTGGCGGAGCTGATCCGCTCCAGATTCGGCGCCAAGATCCACGTGGAGGTGGGTCCTGTTCCGGAACTCGAGGCAGTGGCCGAGGATCTCTTCCAGATGCTCGAGGAGCCCGCAGGGGCGACTACCTACCTGGAAGACGAGAGCATCACCCCTGAGCAGGTTGGACGCTTCTTCGAGGCCGCAGCCCGGCTCTATCGGGTCGCCCCATGGGAGACGGTGGATGACTGCGACCTGTTCGAGGTGGATATCCCCGTCCTGGACGTACACGAGGCTTGCATCTCCATCATCGGAGCCCTGGGAGAAAGCTTCGGTTACATCATCTTTCGCTCCATCGAGGATTATGAGCGCTTGGTGGAGTTCTCCTCGAATACTCCCGAAGAGGTCCCGAGCATGGGAATTCCCCTGTTCTCCGTCAATTTCGATCGGGGCTCGGAGATCCCCCAGGCCCTGAGGAAGGAGATCAGTCGGCATAGGTGGGAAGTGGCATCTGCGGATGCCTACCCCACCATCCTCAAGATCAGCGAGGACGGCCTGCGCCTCCCACTGCGGTCTCAGGACTATCTGATGGCCACGGCTTGCTCGGAGGCCTTGGCCAGGTTTTTCACGCGCCACGGAGAGGATCTGGAAGAGGGAACCGACTTGGAGAGGCCCATATCCGGAAAGTATCTCCTCAAGGACCTCCCGGGAAGCCCCACAGTGAAAATCAAGGCACTGCCTCTCCTCGGCCCTCCCCGGCTCGAGGAGGGAGAAGGAGAGCGCCTCGAGGACAAGGGATTACCTGATCCCCAACCCCCGCGGCAGCTCTCGCTCTGGGAGGCCCCGGCCCAGGGAGATCCTCCCCAGGAGGTCACTCAGGCGGATATGCAGGACGATGTCATCTTTATGGAAAAAGCCCTGGGGATGAATCCCCGGCCTCCTTCCCACAAGATCGGCCGGAACGAGCCATGCCCCTGCGGTAGCGGAAAAAAATACAAGAAGTGCTGCCTGAATAAAATCCAGCCCCCCTCGGACCTCCTGTGGATCCTCATCAGGGAAGCCCACGATCGACTTATGCCTCGACTGTTGAAGTTCGCCACACGGTTCGGGAAGGAACAGGGCCTGCAGGAGGCCATTCAAGAATTCCTCCCCGACGGCGAGGATGACCCGAGCGAGGCCCTAAAAGGGCAGGACCAGCTCTTCGTTCCCTGGTTTCTCTTTAATTGGATCCCCGAGAAAGGCCCCTCGGGAAGGAGGCCTGCCTCCAAGACCATTGCCGAGCACTACGTTGAGTCCGAGAGAGCCCGGTTGGACGCCTTGGGGCAACGCCTGATCCAAGAGACAGCGGGTCGGCCGTTCAGTTTCTACGAGGTGCTCCACTGCCAGCCCGGAGTCGGAGTGCGGCTTCGGGATATCTTTACGGGAGAGGAGAAGGAGGTCAAAGAAAAGTCGGGATCTCAAAGTCTTGGGGTCGGAGACATACTCTTCGCCCGCTGGGTCAGCGTTGATCACGTAACCATACTCGTGGGATGCGGGGCACTTCCTCTGCCACCGTCCTTCAAGCCGGATCTGATCCGGCTCCGAAAGGAATTCCGAAGGATTCACCGTAAAGTCACGCCGAAGGTCCTCTCCCAGTATCAGGAGGACCTGCGGTTCTGGTACCTAGAGGCCTGCCGTGACCTTAAGAGGCCGCCGCAGGTGCGCAATACGGACGGTGATCCCATACTCTTCCACACCATTCACTACGAGATCGACTCTCCCCAGACGGCCTTCGAGGCACTCAAGTTCCTCTCGGTGGAGGAAACCGAAGAGGAGCTCCTCCATGATGCCAAACGCGACCATCAGGGCAACCTCGTGGAGGTGACCATCCCCTGGATCCGAAAGGGACGGGAGAAAGACCCTCACTTTGGAAGCACTCTTTTGGGATCGATTCACATCCAGGGCAGGAAAATGACCGTGGAGGTCAACTCCGAAAGGCGGGCACGTAAGATCCAGCGCGAGATAAAAAGGCGTCTCGGAGACCGAGCCGTGTACAAGACCACGGTCACCACAGCCCTCGAATCCTTCCAACAGAGCGATCCTGGCGGGCCCCCGGCCGAAAGAAAAAAAGAGCAAAAAGCCCTGGAGATCCCTGAAATCCGCGAGTATTTCCAAGAGATGGCCCGACACCGATGGATGTCGTGGATGGACGAGAAGATCCCCGCACTGGGAGGAAAGACCCCCAGACAGGCTGTAAAGACCCGAGACGGCAAAGAAAGCGTCGAGGCCCTCATCCTGGACGCCCAACGTAGGATGGACCCGGATGACGTCTTCGGGGAGGCGAGCCTCAAGGCCCTAGAGGAAATCCGGAAGGAGCTGGGCCTGGATTGAGATTCTGAGGGAGTGGAATCCCTCTCCGGGACCCCCCTTCTCTTTCGGGAATCCTTCTCCCAAGGACCCGGTCACAAGAAGGCCCTGAGAGACTAAGGACCCTCGTGGCAGGGGGACAAAAGGACCGTGGGGGGTTCCAAGAGGATTTTCAGCACAGTGAACGACAACGCTCAGGAGGAGGAAGAAGAGATGGCCAAGAGGAAAAAGAGTGTCCTGGACTTCTATGAAATGAAGAAACGCGGCGAGAAGATCACCTTTCTCACTGCCTATGACTTCCCCACGGCCCAGTTCGCGGAAGAGGCGGGGCTCGATATGCTCCTGGTGGGAGACTCCCTGGGGATGTGTGTGTACGGTTACCCGGGCACCGTTCCTGTGACCATGGACCAGATGATCTACCATGCGGATGCGGTCCGCCGCGGAGCTCCCAATACCTTCGTGGTTGGCGATATGCCCTTCATGAGCTATCAGTCATCCTTGGAGAAGGCGGTGGAGAACGCCGGCCGGTTCCTGAAGGAGTGCGACTGCGACGCCATCAAGCTGGAGGGTGGAGTCCGGGTGACCCCCCAGATCAAGGCTATCGTGGATGCGGGCATTGTGGTCATGGGACACATCGGGCTTACGCCTCAATCCTCGGGGCAGCTGGGCGGGCACAAGGCCCAAGGCAGAACGGCCGAGTCGGCCAAGCTGCTGGTGGAGGACGCCCTGGCCGTGCAGGAGGCGGGAGCCCACATGCTTCTGTTGGAGGCCGTGCCCCCGGAGGTGGGCAAGTACATCACGGAGACCCTGGAGATCCCCGTCCTCTCCATCGGGGCGGGGCCCTATTGTGACGGCCAGTTGCTCATTGTCTCGGACGCCATCGGCCAGTTCCAGGCCTTCACCCCCAAGTTCGTCAAGAAGTACTGCAACGTGGCTGAGGTGGTGACCACTGCCATGAAGGAATACGTGGAGGAGGTCAAGGCCGGGGAGTTCCCCAAGGCCGAACACTGCTACACCATGCTCCCGGGGGAGGAGGAAAAGTTCCTGGCAATNATGAAGAAATAACGGGCCGCGAGGACCCGATTCTGTCCTAATTTTTCCAAGGAGGTCTGAAAGGTGGATGCCCTCCGCTCTAAATTGAGGATTGCGGAAGAGAGACTGGCAGAGCTCAACGCCTTTCTCACCGACCCCGACAACGAAGTGATCAACCCCATCTTGGAGATCGTGGAGAGGTACGGTGGGCCCGAGGAGATCAATCGCAAGGCGGCGGAGGCGGGACGACTCGATACCCTCATGGACCGTCTTCGCCAGATGAACTCCCCTTATGTGGCCGACCTGGAGTGGCTCGCCGAGGAACGGGACAAGGGGAGCTTCGTCTCCATGGAGGAGTTCTGCGAGCGGGTGGGGGCCAGAGCCCCCCTCAACCAGGCCAACGCTGTTACCTTGGAGATCAGCGCCCTCCAGTTCTTTCCCTGGCTCATCCAGGAGGCAAGAGAGGCCCTCGATCGAAGGGAGTTGATGCCCGGTCGATTCATCCGGGTCCGGAACATGAAAGAGCAGGTCGCAGACCACGGGGACATCCTGGCCACGGCCGCGGCCATGCAGATCATGGGGGCCTCCTATGTGGAGACCCTGGACACAAAGGGGACCGACGGATCCAATGTCCACCTCGGCGGACCGGAGACCCTCACAGGATACTTCGGGGGGATCGGACAGCCCAACGACTACCCCTACAGGTGGCTGGACGAATACCTCCATTACTACACCACCTACGGTGTCCGCCAAGTCCTGAACGTCAATGCAGGGACCATCCTGGCCGCCTACCTGCTCCACAAGCTGGGGGTAAACAACGAGTTCAAGATCTCCGTATTCCTGGGAACGGACAATCCCCTGTCCGTGCTTTGGATCCTGATGACCGCGCGGCTCCTGGCCAGAGAGGACGGGACCACCTCACTCATCGGGTTCAACCTCTCCAATTCCGTCAACAACGACACCCTCCGGCGGGCCGCAAGGATCCGCAGGGCCTTGGGTCTGGAGAGAGTTGTGCGCCTGGAGCACCACATCACGGAGACCTACAAGTCCATTGTCCGGCAGCCTTACAACCGCCGCGAGGAACTGGTGGAGGTGGCCCAAGAGGTGCCCAACATCGCGGCCAAGCACGAAGGAGGAGACCCGGAGGTCGAGGCCACCCGGGAGCACCCCAGCGATGTCCTCGACTATTTTCTCAGCAAGGAGGAGATCCACGAGCAGGGGCTCTGGGATGCCCTGGTCCTGAACTACCTGGACAAGCACGATGCCCTCAACCGAACGGCCGAGGCCCTGCTGAGGGCGGGGATCGGGGTGATCGCGGCAACCAAACTCCACTCCTGAATACCCCCACATTCCCCTTGGAGGCCCATCCGTACCTCGATCTTGGAGGGGCCTCCCACTTCCCTTCTCACTCTCCGAGCCCCGTCTCAGGGAGACCCGCAGACCTCCGGAAGAGAGATCCGTTGAGAGATACCGACCCCCGATCCCTCTCCTTGACGTGGGACGTAGCGCACTTACTTTCTTATTGAATATATTTGCGAATATACCCTTCCAGGGAGGCGGATGTCCTCATCCGCCTAAGCCCGTTTTTCCAAGAGGACCCGAGCGAATCCAAAAGCGCACGGTCAGATCCCTTTGCCCGTTAAGGAAAAAGTAGGCCCCTGACGGATATGGAAGCGTCGGAGTCCGGTTGGTGTTGTGAGCGCATGACGACTCAGGAGAACCTCCTGGAGCAGAGACGATCCTTCCTCCAGGAGGTGAAGAGCTCATACCAAAGGAATCACCTCGACCTGATCCACAGGGTCCTGGAATTCGTCTCCCAAAAGCTCGGCCCCGAGCTACCCTGCGGGCTGGGACCGGCCCGAATCCTCCTCCACCAGCATGCGGAGCCCTCTGTGGTCTCGGCGGGTCTTCTCACACCCGTTCTCCGTAGGGGAGCGGCTTCCCACAAGGAGCTCCGGGACCGCTTTGGGGAAGGGGTCGTACAGCTCGTCGAGGGATTGCATCATCTGGCATCCAGCGACGAGCGGCCGCCGGAGACCCGCGCCTTGAGAAATGCCTTGGTGGAGGACCTGCGGGTCTTGGTCCTGCTCCTAGCCTTTCGACTCCACGAGCTCCTAAGGACAATGGAATGGGACTGCCCACGAGCCAGGCAGATGGCAAGGGAGACCCTGGATATCTATGCCCCCCTGGCGGACCTTATGGGGATGGCCTCTCTCCGAAGGCAACTGGAGGATCTGTCGTTTCGGATACTCGAGCCCGAGGCCCATGCTTCGCTTTGGCGGGCGGTCAAACCCATCCTGAAAGAAGACCAAGCATGCCTCCAGATCCTGGTGGAGGGGCTCCAAGGACTCCTTCGACAAAGCGGCATTGAGGGTTCGATCCACGGTCGTATCAAGAGCCTATATAGCATCCATCGAAAGATGCAGAGAAAGGGAACGTCCCTGGAAGAGATCCTGGACAGGATCGGGCTTCGAGTCCTCGTTCCCACCGTGGCGGACTGCTACAGCGTCCTTGGTGTCCTTCATACCCACTTCCGGCCCATCCCCGGGACCTTCGACGACTACATCGGTCTGCCCAAGGTCAACGGGTACCAATCCCTCCATACATGCGTGTACCCGGTGCGACAGGTCTCCCGAAAGCCCGTGGAGTTTCAGATCCGGACACACTGGATGCACCTGCACGCGGAATACGGGTACGCAGCCCACTGGCGCTATAAGGAGGTCCATGGCCGGACAGGGGAGGAAGGGGAAGGGTGGCTCTCTAGGCTCAGCCACTTGGGCACCGAAGACGGGGAAGAAGAAGGCCCCGACCGTTTCGTCCAACGGCTCCGGAGGGAACTCATGNAGCCCAGGATCGTCATCTTTGGAGGGGATGGGTCCATCTGCCGCCTCCCCCAGGGGGCCACAGTAAGGGATTTCCTGGAACGACAAGGAGTCAGCCCCGACCAAGTAAGCGTCGTCATCGTCAACGGGATACCCCGCCCCATGGACCATCCCCTCTCGGACGGGGACGCTGTGGAGTTACCTTCCAAGGCACCGGTCCCCGGGACGACCCTCGAGCCCGCATCGGAACCTGGGAGTTCTCAGGCCGATCCGCGGCCTGAACCCTATCCACCGAACTTGGGTTTGAAGACGGAGGATTGTCATGTTGCGCGCTGATCTCTATCGAACCACTCCTTATACCATCGCGGTCATCGGCAACCACCTCCCCCGCCAATGCGGCATCGCCACATTCACCACGGATCTGCTGGCGGCCATCAGCGCCGAAGCGCCGGAGATGGACTCCTGGGCCGTGGCCATGAACGACCAACCTGAAGGCTATCACTACCCGCCCCAGGTCCGCTTCGAGATCAACCAAAAGCTGTTAGCCGAGTACCATCTGGCCGCCGACTTCCTCAACATGAACCAGGTGGATGCGGTCTGCGTGCAGCACGAGTTCGGCATCTTCGGCGGGGAGGACGGTCGATACGTCCTGGACCTCCTGGAGGGGCTCCGCATGCCCGTGGTTACCACGCTCCATACTGTCCTGTCCCAACCCAGCGAGAACCAGAAACGCATCCTCCAGGCCTTGGGAAGGCTCTCGGATCGCTTCGTGGTCATGAGCAGGAAGGCGGTGGAGATCCTCCAGGAGGTCTACGGGATCCCAGAGGAGAAGATCGTGTACATCCCCCACGGGATCCCCGACGTCCCCTTCGTGGACCCCAACTACTACAAGGACCAATTCGGCGTGGAGGGACGAAAGGTCATTCTCACCTTCGGGCTCCTCTCTCCGGGGAAGGGCATCGAGTACATGATCGACGCCCTGCCCGAGGTGGTCCGCCACTTCCCAGAGACGGTCTATATCGTCCTCGGCGCCACCCACCCCAATGTAAAGAGGGAATGGGGGGAGTCCTACAGGCATACCCTCCAGCGAAGGGCGCGGGAGCTGGGCGTGGGGGACCACATTATCTTCCATAACCGCTTCGTGGAACTGAAGGAGCTCTGCGAATTCCTGGGCGCCGCCGACATCTATGTGACCCCCTACCTCAATCGGGAGCAGATCGTCTCCGGGACCCTCTCCTATGCAGTTGGGACGGGCAAGGCCACCATTTCCACCCCTTACTGGTATGCCGAGGAGATCCTGGACGAGGGCCGAGGCCGCATCGTCCCCTTTCGAGACTCGGAGGCCCTGGCCGCGGAGGTGTTGGACCTTCTGGCCAACGAGGTGGAACGCCACGCCATGCGCAAACGGGCCTACACCTACTGCCGTCACATGATCTGGAAGGAGGTGGCGCGACGCTATCTCGAGGTCTTCTCCGAGGTAAAGCGCGAGAGGGAGCAGAGACCCAGGCCCGTGTTCGTGGCCAAGACACTCAAGGCCGCCCAGTTGGAGATGCCCCAGCCCCGTCTGGACCACCTCCGGCGCATGACCGACGATGTAGGCATCCTCCAACATGCCAGCTTCATCGTGCCCAATCGGACCCACGGGTACTGCACGGATGACAATGCCCGGGCCCTTATCGTGGCCATCATGGCCCAGGAACTACTCCCCGACGACGGGGGGCTGGATGAGCTGGCATGCAGGTATCTGGCCTTTCTGAACCATGCGTACAACGGGAGAGGGCGCTTCAGGAATTTCATGGGGTTCGACCGGACATGGCTGGAGGAAGAAGGTTCCGAAGACAGCCACGGCCGGGTCCTGTGGGCCCTTGGGGAGACGGTGGCCCGAACCAGCTCGGAGCACCTCACGGGGATGGCCCTCCAGCTCTTCGAGAAGGCCCTGCCCGCTGCGCTGGATTTCCAGTATCCCCGATCCATTGCGTTTTCCCTCATCGGCATACACGCCTATCTGAAGAGATTCGGGGGGGACAGCGAGGTCCGCCGTGCCCGGGAGAAGCTGGCCTCCCGTCTGCTCCGGCGCTATCGGGACTTCGCCACTCCGNACTGGCCTTGGATCGAAGAGACGGTCACCTACGCCAACGGGAAGATCCCCGAAGCCCTCCTGCTCTCGGGCCAGGGACTCCACCACGAGGAGATGGTCGAGGCGGGGCTTCGGGCCCTTAGATGGCTCCTCGACGTCCAGACTGATCCTTCCGGCCACTTCGTGCCCATCGGCAATCACGGGTGGATGACCAAGGGGGGACATCGCGCCCGGTTCGACCAGCAACCCCTGGAGGCCCAAAACATGATCCAGGCGAGCAGGGCCGCGTACGAGGTTACCGGAGAGTACCACTGGATCCAAGAGGCCCAACGATGCCTGGAGTGGTTTCTCGGCCGAAACGACCTCAACACGCCCCTCTACGACTACCGGACCGGGGGCTGCTGCGACGGTCTGACCGCAGACGGCGCCAATCTCAATCAAGGGGCCGAATCCACTCTGGCCTGGCTCCTCAGCCTCCTTACCCTCTACTTCCTGCGAAGCTCCACCGCAGGTGAGGCCGTGCTGTGGCAAGCGACGACGGAACGATCCAGCCTGGAATGCACCTGATACGGGAATCTTCAAGACGTGGATCACAGGAGGAGAGATGGATATGAACGGCCTTCCTGTCCGGGACCTCTTCCAACGCCATCCGGATAACCCCATCCTCACCGTGAGGGACCTCCCCTACCGGGCCAACTCCGTATTCAACGCCGGGGCGGCCCTGGTGGACGGGGAGACCGTGCTGCTTTTGAGGGTGGAGGACCGCCGGGGGATCTCCCATCTCACCACGGCCCGGAGCAAAAACGGCATCTATCGATGGCGCATCGACGAACAACCCACTCTGATGCCGAGCCCCGAGACCCATCCCGAGGAGATCTGGGGGATCGAGGATCCCCGCATTACCTATCTGGAGGAAGAGGGACTGTGGGCCGTGGTCTATACGGCCTACTCGGAGGGGGGGCCCCTGGTCTCCCTCGCCCTGACCGAGGACTTTCGACATTTCGAGCGGCAAGGGCCCATCATGCCGCCCGAGGACAAGGACGCGGCCCTCTTTCCTGTCCGATTCCAGGGACGGTGGGCCCTCTTGCATCGGCCCGTCTCCACCTTCCCGGCCGTGGGTGCCCATATCTGGATCTCCTTCTCTCCGGATCTCAAGCACTGGGGCGACCACCGGATCCTCATCCCCGCCCGGAGGGGGGCCTGGTGGGACGCCAACAAGATCGGCCTTTCTCCACCTCCCCTCCGGACCGAGGAGGGATGGCTCATCCTCTATCATGGGGTCAGGACCACGGCCAGTGGGGCCATCTATCGCCTGGGGCTCGCCCTGCTGGATCTGGAAGACCCTCAGCGCGTCCTGGCTCGATCCTCACAATGGATCATGGCCCCTGAAACGGCCTACGAGATCTTCGGCGACGTGGACAAGGTGGTCTTTCCCTGTGGATGGGTCTTGAAGGGTGAGGAAATCTGGCTCTATTACGGAGGCGCTGACAAGTGTCTGGCCTTGGCCACAGCCCGCCTCCCCGAACTGCTCCAGTGGCTCAGGGAGGATGGAGAAGTGGAGGGGTAGACAGTGCGGATCGCCATGCTCTCACCCATCGCCTGGAGAACTCCGCCAAGGCACTACGGCCCATGGGAGAGGGTGGTCTCCCTGCTCACCGAGGGGCTCGTCCGCCGGGGCGTGGACGTGACCTTGTTCGCCACGGCCGACTCTCAAACACAGGGGAAGCTCGTGGCCGTCTGTCCGCGGGGGTACGAGGAGGACAAGGAACTGCTGCCCAAGGTCTGGGAGTGCCTCCATATCTCAGAGCTCTTCGAACGGGGCGACGAGTTCGACCTCATCCACAACCACTTCGACTACCTGCCCCTCACCTATATGGGGATGACGAGGACCCCGGTGGTCACCACCATCCATGGGTTTTCCTCCCCCAAGATCCTCCCGGTATACCGCAAGTACAACGGCCGAGCCTACTACGTGGCCATCAGCCGGGCGGACCGGCATCCCGACCTGGACTACATCGCCACCATCCATCACGGGATCGAGCTGGAGCGTTTCACCTTTCAGCCCGAACCAGGGGACTACCTCCTCTTTTTCGGCCGCATCCACCACGATAAGGGGGCCAGGGAGGCCATCGAGATCGCCCGGCGTTGCGGCATGCGGCTGATCCTCGCCGGAATCATCCAGGACGAGGACTACTTCCGACGATGGGTCGAACCCCACTTGGACTCGGATCGGGTGGTCTATGTGGGCAGCGTGGGTCCTGAGAAGAGGGAGCACATCTTGGGAGGGGCGCTGGCCCTCCTCCACCCCATCAACTTCGAGGAGCCCTTCGGGTTGTCCGTGGTGGAGGCCATGGCCTGCGGCACCCCGGTGGTGGCCTTCAACCGGGGAAGCATGCCCGAGGTGATCGACCACGGAAGGACCGGCTTTCTCTGTACCTCGGTGGAAGAGGCGGTGGAGGCGGTCCGCCGGGTGGACCGCCTGCGCAGGGAGGACTGTCGCCGTTGGGTGGAGGAGCGCTTCACCGTGGATCGGATGGTGGACGACTACCTTCGGGTCTACCGGATGGTCCTCGAGAGATACCGAAAGGGGGACAGGAAACCTTGGGGGGTCCAAAGCCCTCTGACCCAGGNGGACGGCTTCAGCATCCTCCGGGTCCGTATCCTTCCCGGAAAGGGCATCGAGCACCATCCGCATCCCCGCCACCAGGAACACTGGACCATCCTTCGGGGACAAGGGCTGTGCGAGTTGGAAGATCGGATACTCCCTTTGAGGGCGGGAGACTCCCTGAAGGTCCCTGTGGGGACGCCCCACAAGCTCCGCAATACGGGAGAGGAGGAGTTGGAAGTGCTGGTGGTGGAGGTCCATCACGACATCCATCATCCTGCATCCAGGAATGAAGCAGGAGAGATAACCCCATGAAGAGGGAAACACCCCTGGTCAGGCGCTATGAAGGAAACCCCATTCTCACCAAGGATGACGTCCCCTACCCGGTGGAGACCGTCCACAACGCGGGGGCGGTCAAGTGCATGGGAGAGTATATCCTGCTCTTTCGATCCCACCTTCGGAACGGTCGCTCCNTCATCGGACTGGCCCGGAGCGACGACGGAATCCGATTCCGGGTGGATCCCAAACCGTTTCTCACCCCTGCGACCGAGGGACCATTCGCTCCTTTCGAGGAATACGGGGTGGAGGACCCGCGCATCTGCCCATTGGAGGGGGCCTATTACATCACCTACAGCGCCTATTCCCGCCACGGGGTTCGCATCTGCCTGGCGCGGACCGAGGACTTCCGAACCGTGGAGCGCCTGTCCCTGATCACTCAGGCCGACTGCCGAAACGTGGTCCTCTTTCCGGAGAGGTTCAAGGGGCGCTACGCCCGCCTCGACCGCCCTCATACCCATATAGCGCCGTGGTCCATCTGGATCTCTTACTCTCCCGACCTCGTACATTGGGGGGATTCGGTCCCCGTGATCCAGCCTGTCCCCTATCATTGGGACGAGATGAAGGTGGGACCCGGAGCCCCCCC
>MTPG01000007.1 GCA_002010915.1 Desulfarculaceae bacterium JdFR-97
AGGTTGTGGCCATGGTGGAGGATTCGGAAGGGAAGGGTTACATCCTGCGAGTGGGAACTTATATCGGGAAGAACTGTGGGAGGGTCAGTCGGATCGGATTGGAGGAGGTGATTATCGAAGAGCCCTACCTGGATCTGCTCGGAAAGAGGAGGATCCGGGAGGTGACCCTCCAATTCAGTCGAGCCAAGGGAGGAGGTCTATGAATAGAAGGCATCCTAAATGTCCCGTTGTGCTGGCCGCGTTGGCGGCATTCGTCCTGGGGTTGGGGGCGTTGGCTTCGGGACTGTCCGCTCCGGCCCAGGGAAGCAAGGTGGCCCTGGCGGCCCCGTCGGGGGGGCCGGGTGAGGCGGTCCAGCCCGCAACGAGACTCGTGGACCTCCTCATTAGTCAACAGGCCGATGGGACCCGTGTGGTGCTCATCGGTGACGGGGAGGTCGCCAATTACAACGCCTTTACCCTTCAGGATCCCCCAAGGATCGTGGTGGACCTCTGGCACATGACCCATACCTTCCGAGACAAGAAGATCCCTGTACGATCCCAAGAGCTCAAGCGGGTGAGGATCGGGACCTACCCGCAGAAGGTCCGTGTGGTCTTCGACTTGGACGAGCGGGTGGCGGGGTTCCCCCCTTACAGCCTCCAAAGGGAAGGCTACAAATTGATCCTCGGGTTGGGAGACATGGCCAAAGGCCTCGAGGGGGAGACCCAATTGCCCTTGCTTAAGCCCGGAGAGTCGCCGGATGTGCTTCTTGCCGCCAAGATCAAAGATGCGGCCGTAGAGCCCTTGGAATCGTCGTCGTCCGAAGAGAAGCCCTCGCCCGCTGATCGCCAAGAAGGATCTTCCCTGAGTCGATTCCCCGAGGAGAGCAAGGCAGAGTCTCCATCCCAAGCCAAAGGCGTGGCTAGCCCCGAGCCCGACATCTGGGCCTTGGTAGATATCCCATGGGAGTCCGTTCCGCCCTCCTTGAGCCCGCCACCGCAGCCGCAAGAGTCTCCCCATAAGGAGGCATCTGTGGCCTTGAGAAGGACCACTTCAGAGGGGAAGTCCCAGGAGACCACCCTCCAAGAGGCGGCAATCGCCGGAGAGGAGGCCCAGACAAGCCCGCTTTTGATAGCGGAAGAAACGGCTCAGGAGACTCCTCCACAGGCACCAAAGGTCGAGCCCTTAACAAAGAGCAAGACGACCCTATCTTCCTCTGCACCGTGGGCCTCCGAGAATGAGACGAAAACCTCCATAGTGCCTCCTCTGAGCCCCCCATCCCAAACCGAGGCGCCTCCAATTCGGGAGGAGATCGTGATGCAGACGGTGGAAGGGGAGGTGACTCCTGCTCGAGGCAGCTTCACCAAAGAGGCGGGCGTTGAGGCGACCATCCTTCGAAGCCCTTTGCCTCCGACTTCCCCTTTGAATNTGGAGCAGGAGGTCGTGCCGGCGGCCCAAGTGAGCCCGACGCCAGGGGAGATGATGGAGGCCGAACCGTTTCAGATCAGCACGGGGATGGAGCCGGGAAAGGTCTACGTGGGGCAGCGCATCAGCCTCGACTTTCAGGACATCGAGATCGACAATGTCTTCCGTCTCCTGGCCGAGGTCAGTGACTTGAACATCATCGTCAGCGACAAGGTCAAGGGCAAGGTCACCATGAGGCTCAAGGACGTCCCGTGGGATCAGGCCCTCGACCTGATCATCTCCACCCACAAGCTTGGGATGGTCAAGCAAGGAAATGTGATCCGCATCGCCCCGCTGGCCGATCTCATTAAAGAGGAGAAGGAGAGGAGACGCCTTCGAGAAGAGAAGATCAAGGAGCGTCTGGAAGCCCAGAAACGGCTTGAGGAGGCGGAGATCGAGAGACGGGAAAGAGAGCGCAAGCTTCGTCCCTTCGAGACAGTGCCGATCATCCTCAATTACACCAAGGCCAAAGATCTGGAGAAGCAAATCAAGGGGTTCCTGACGCGCGAGCCGGATATCAACAAGGTGGGGAGCGTCATCGTGGATGAACGCACCAACACCATCACCATCACCGACTACCCGGAAAAGATCGAATTCATCAAGCACTACATCAAGCAGGTGGACACTCCCACCCCGCAGGTCCTCATCGAGGCGAGAATCGTCAAGGCCAGCAAGAACTTCGCCCGAGAGATAGGTATCCAGTGGGGCGGCCAGTTCGCCGAGTTCGATCGCACAGGGGAGTGGGCTTGGGGTATCTCCTCTGGACCAGGTGACGCCTCACCATCAACTTGGCGCTCCGGGGCCTTCACGGGAAATACGGGGTTTGATTTCAATCCGTTTTCCAGTTGGATGGTGAATCTCCCGGCAACCCTTTTGGGAGCGGGCACACCGGGCATCGGATTCCAGATCGGACGTCTGGTTGGGGATCTGATCAATCTTGATCTGAGACTTTCGGCCGCGGAGGCGGAGGGTCTGACCAAGATCGTCTCCAGACCCAAGATCATGACCCTGGACAATGTNGAGGCCACCATCAGGCAAGGTTTCGAGATCCCCTACACCCAGGTCAATCCCGAAGGGAACGTCAGCGTGGTCTGGAAAAAGGCTGAACTTAAGACCACCGTCACTCCGCTTATCTCTCCGGACGGAAGGGTCCATCTCAAGCTGGAGGTCACGGATGATTATCCGGACGAAGCCATTAAATCAAGCGAGGGAGAACCGGCCATTCGCACGCGGCAGGCTTACACCGAGGTCTTGGTCAAAAACGGCGAGACCGTGGTGATCGGTGGAATTCTGGAAGAGACCCAGGAATATTCAGAGGAAGGAGTGCCCGGCCTTCGGGATATCCCGATCTTGAATTGGCTCTTCAAGAAGAAGAAGCGGAAACGAGATCAGACGGAGCTGCTCATCTTNGTCACTCCCTTCATCGTNGAGGAGACATGATGCACTCTTGGATTGGGGGGAGGAAGGATGCACCCGAATTGGGTGCATTTTTTCTTTGGTCAGGGGGCACTGGATTCCGGTGGAACGGACAGAAGCGGGAACTCACACCCGCACGTCTCCAGGGAGGGACGGTCTCGACCACGGACAACCCTATGAAACTTGAGGCTACAGTCGGATATGTACCCCTTTGGTCTTGAAAAAAAAAAGGGGGTTCATGGTCATGCCCAGAACTCGAACGGGCTCCCTAAACAAGAGCAAGGAAAGGCCCTCCTGGGAAATCCTCTTTTGGGAGCGATTCCGGACGAGACTCTATGGGACGCGCACCCCCCAGGAGCTGGGCCAGCAATTGGTGGGACTCCTCCTCGAAGAATATCGCCCTGGTATCTGCNTCCTAGGGNCCCNAAGCCCGACGACCCAGCGGTGGTCGATNCTCTGCGTTGGAAGATCCGGTCGGGAGGCCCCATCTCCTCCTTCCCCAGAGGAGCAGGTCCTGCTTCTGGAACAATGGAAAGGGTCCATGCAGGAGGCCTCCGGCAAGGAGGACCTCATGATGATGCGCGANGGAGACGAGACCCATGTCCTGGTCCCCCTGAGGGCCCTGGAGCGAGTGGAGGGAGTCCTGGTCCTGGGGAAGATCGTGGAGGATCTCATGGATGACGAGAGGCGAAGGGCCCTCGGAGGTCTTGGCCGGGAGGTTGGAGAACGGCTCTTCCTCCTTAGCCGGAGAGAGGAGGCAGATGAGGAAACGCCCCAAGAGATCGAAGCCCCGTACGGACTTAGAGCGGCCCTCGAGGAGGAACGTCGAAGATCCCGGGAACTGGAGTCCCTCTTGGTGCAGATCACCCAGGAAGAGGCCAAGCGTGCCAGGGAACTGGAACAGGTGACCGACCAGTGGCTTTCCATGAAGACCTTCACGGAGAGCGTTCTTCAGAGCATGAACAGCGGGGTGATCTCCGTGGATCAACGGGGCAGAATCACCTATATCAATCGAGGGGCCGAAAAGATCCTTCAATACGGAGCCGACGAGGTCTTGGGGAAGCCTTTGAGCTCGGCCATGGCCTCCAAAGACAAGCGCGATCTGTTGGCCATGAAGGGGGGGGAGGAAGAAGAATTGTCCATGGGGCGACAGATCCGCGTGATGCGTAAGGATGGAGTGGAGATCCCCATAGGCTTCACCATCTCCCCCCACAAAGACGCTCAGGGTAGAGAGATCGGCAAGATCATCCACTTTCGTGACCTGACCAAGATCAACGAGATGCAGGAGGAGATCCTCCGCATGGACCGGTTGGTCTCCCTGGGGGAGATCTCCATGGGGATCGCCCATGAGATCCGAAATCCCTTGGCAGGGATCCGCATTACAGCTCAGGCCCTTGAAGAGGAGGTCTCGGATAATCCAAACCTCCGGGAATACGCTTCCCGAATTATCACGGAGATCGACAGGCTCAATGAATTGCTCAAATCCTTTTTCTCTTTTGCCAAACCCCAGCGTCCTCAACTCCTTCCATGCAATCTGCCGAAGTTGGTCGAGGAGGTATTGGTTCTCCTCCGAAAGGATATGGAGAAGAGGGCCATACGTGTAGAGGAGGAATACGAAGGATCCATCCCATCGCTTCACCTGGATCCCAACCAGATCAAACAGGTCCTCTTGAACTTGATCCTGAACGCCATACAGGCCATCGGTCGGGATGGATGGATTCGGATCCAGGCCTCCCTGCGCACCACTAGGAGACGCAGGGAGGTGGTGCTCGCCGTCTCCGATTCAGGGAAGGGGATTTCCCCAGAGCATCAGGCCAAGATCTTTGACCCTTTCTTTACCACCAAGGCCAAGGGACTGGGGCTTGGTCTGTCCATCAGTTATCGTATTGTGAAACGTCACGGCGGCACCATCCGGGTCCAAAGCGAACCGGCAAAGGGAACGACATTCTATCTCCATTTCCCGGTGGATACAGATGCTCAACAAAAAAACGGATCAGCAAGCCTGGCCACGCATCCTCATCGTTGACGATGACTCGGTGATCCTGCAGGGGCTCCGGACGACCCTGGAAAAGATGAGATGTGAGACCCTGGGGGCGCAAACCAGTGAGGAGGCCAAGGAGCTTTTTCTCCAGGAGCCCTGCGATCTCGTCCTCCTGGACGTCCGGCTTCCGGATGAAGACGGCCTTAACCTGCTTCGATGGATTCTAGAACAAGACGAGGACCAGTTGGTGATCATGATGACCGCCTTTGCCGACCCTTCCACGGCCGTTGAGGCCATGAAGGCAGGGGCCCACGACTATATCCACAAGCCGTTCGATTTGGAGGAACTTCGCATCCTGGTCTCCAAGGCCTTGGAGATCAGGCGTCTGCGGGGGGAACTCTATGGATTGAAGCAGCATTACGGTGGAGAGATCCCCCCCCATGAGCTTATAGGCGTCAGCCCGGCTATCCGCAGGGTCCGGTCTTTGGTCCGAAAAGTGAGCCAGACCCCGAGGACCTCGGTCCTCATCCAAGGAGAGAGCGGCACAGGGAAGGAGCGTGTCGCCCAGGCCATCCACTTTCAGAGCGATCGGAGGGAGGCTTTTCTTCTCAAATTGAATTGCAGCACCATTCCCCCTCAGTTGATGGAGTCAGAGCTATTTGGGTACGAGAAGGGGGCGTTTACCGACGCCAAACGCCACAAAAAAGGCCTGCTGGAGATGGCCCACCGAGGCAGCCTCTTTCTCGATGAAATCGGAGACCTGGATCTTTCGCTCCAGCCCAAACTCCTCCGTTTTCTGGAGACAAAGACCTTTCAGAGGGTGGGAGGGCTTCGGGAGATCCACGTCGATGTCCGGGTCATCGCAGCCACTCATCGCGATCTCCGACAGATGGTGGAGGAGGGCCGTTTTCGTCAAGACCTCTATTATCGACTCAAGGTTATGGTGATCCAGATCCCTCCCCTTCGAGAGAGGAGAGAAGACATTCTCCTGCTGGCCCACTATTTCCTCGACGAGATCTCCAGGGAGTTGGGGAAGAAGTCCCTCTCCTTGACCGAAGAGGCGCGAAGCAGACTCCTGGATTACCCCTGGCCGGGGAACGCACGGGAACTGAGAAACGTCTTGGAGCGTGCCGCCATTCTCTCGTCCTCGGGGGTCATCCGCCCTGATCATCTCAAGCTCGACGAGCCTGCCCCCAGGCAGCACAGGGGGCGAACACCCACATCTAGACTTCCTCTCACCCTGGATGAGGATCTGAGCCTCGAGAGAGTCCAGAAGGAACATATTCTTCGGGTCCTGGAACTGGTGGGAGGCAACAAATCGGAAGCCGCTCGTCGCCTTGGGATCTCCCGGTCCACCCTACAAGAGCGACTCAAGGCCTACTCCAAGGGCATCCCTTCTCCCCGACCTCTAAATGAGTGAACCCTTCTAAAGAGGAGGGTCATCTCCGGCATCTTGTTCTCTCCTTATGACCGAAATTCGGTCACTGTCCGAAGATCGATCGCCCACTTTCCGGACCCTACATGCCCTCGGCATGCTGTCTTAGAACAACCCCGGAAAGGGGATGGTTCTGAGAAGGGACGGGCGGACACCGATACCTTGGGCATGGAGACCGAGTCCTCTATGTAATGAGAAAGTGGGAACAAGATTTGCATAAGTAGCAAGGAGAGAGAAGAAGATCGTGAAGTCGGTGGCAACACGTTCCCTTTGCCCGCTTTCAAGTTTAAGGAGGAGAGGATGAAGGACGGCCCGAAAAAGGTCTTGATTGTGGACGATGAGGAGATCCTCACCTGGATTATGTCCAAGACCTTATCCAAGGATCGGAAGAAGTACGAGGTCCTGGTGGCCAACGACGGCAACAAGGCCGTGGAGATTATGGAGAGCGTGCCCATAGACCTTGTAATCACCGACATTCGAATGCCCGGCATGTCTGGGTTGGATCTCCTCGAGCACATCAAAGAGCATCACCCTGCAACCAAGGTGATCATTATGACCGCATACGGGAATCCGGAGGTCCAAAAGGAGGCCAATGAGCGTGGGTGCCTTCACTATTTGGAGAAGCCTTTCAAGATCGAGGATCTTAGGAACCTGATCCTTGAGGCGATCAAGGTGGAAAAGAAAGGGTTCGTGGGACAGGTCTCCGACCTGCAGCTGACAGACCTCATTCAGTTGAGTTGCCTGGGAAAGATGAAGACCGCCCTTTCGGTCTCTAAGGAGGATCAGGAGGGGATCATCTATTTCCAGGATGGAGAGATCGTTCATGCGGAGTGTGGGAAACTCTCTGGAGAGGAGGCCCTCTATACCATTTTGGGCTGGGAGGGGGGCGACTTCACGACGATCAGTGGAGCCGAGCCATTGGAGAGGACCATCGATCGCCCATGGCAGGAGCTGCTCATTGAGGCCATGAGACGAAAAGATGAAGAAGGAGGAGGCCAGGCCGAGGAGGAGGGAATAGGTCCTCAGGAAGACCATGTGGATTTGGTGGACACCGGAGATCGTGAGCCTTCCAAGAGCTCAACCGACACCGGGGACTTCAACGCCCCAGAGATCGACTTTGAGACCGGACAGCCCATCCCACCTCGGCACCTGAGGCCGAGTGCCGTGCCCGACGGAGGGATCCCATCGGGGTCCGTGATCCAGAGCATCCCCAAAGAAGACATCGGTGAGCCTCGGGNGATGCGGCCCCGGTCCATAAAGGAAAAGGCTCGACTCATCCAGTCTATCCTTGAGACCTGGACTCAGGAGACGGAGGAGATTCAGGGAGCCGCTGTGGTCACCCTTCAGGGTTTGACCCTGGCGTCTCATGTCAGAGAGGCCGGGTTCACCGGGGAGAAACTGGGAGCCCTCACCGCGGCTATCTACAAGGTGGGAGCCAAGGGGGTCCGGGCCCTAAGGAGGGGGCCTCTAGAGGAGCTCTACCTCCGGGGTCAGCAAGGTACCATTCATCTATATGTCATCGAGTCCCAGGCCATCCTTTCGGTGCTGGCCAAGCCCGACGCCAACATCGGGATGGTCCACATCGAGTCCAGGGAACATTGCAAACAGATAGCCGAGATCCTTGGTCTCAAACGAGGAGTCTGAAAATACGGTTGAATTTTCTTCATCCCTTTGCTATGGTGCCTGTGGCAAAAGGGTCTGCACTTTTCCTTTTTTACTGACGGACACGAGGAAACCTCTCGATGGATATCGTTCTGATGCAGGAGGATCTTGAACGGATCNAGAAGTGCCTTGAGGGGGTGCTGGAAAAATCGGGGGCACACACGATCCTGTTGATCGATCGCTCGGGCCAATTGATTTCCTATTGCGGTCAGAAACCTCCCGAAGATTCGGTGGCCCTAGCTGCCTTGACCGCTGCAAATTTCGGGGCCACGGCGGCCATCGCCAGGATGCTGGGCGAAAAGGATTTCTCCCTGCTTTTTCACAAGGGTAAAGATGAGAACATCCATTTTTCCGCCTTTGGAGAGGATTTCCTCCTGGTGACTCTCTTCGACAACAACGCGTCCTTGGGATTGGTCCGTCTCCATGTGGAGAAGGCGACTCGGGAGTTGAACAGGATCATCGAAGCATCGATTCATCGTTAGAATGCAGGAAGGTCGTCCATGTCGTTCATCAACTTCGCAGGAAGGGAGATTCAGTGCAAGATCGTCTACTACGGTCCGGGGCGCTGCGGAAAGACCACGAACCTGAAGTACATCTACTCTCGGATCAGAGCCAACGTCAAAGGGAAGATGATAAGCATCGACACCAAGGGGGATAAGACCCTCTTTTTCGATTTTCTTCCCCTGGATCTCGGAAAGGTCGGAGGTTTCAGCATTCGGATCCAACTCTACACCGTTCCGGGCCAAGTCCATTACAACGCCACCAGAAAACTTGTCTTGAAGGGTGTGGACGGTGTCGTTTTCGTGGCTGACTCCCTTAAAGTGCGGCGAGAGAAAAACATCGAAAGTCTTCAAAATCTCATCGATAATCTCCGAGACGAGTCCATTGACATTCGAGATCTGCCACTGGTTATGCAATACAATAAACGGGACTTGCAGGGAGGAGCCGTCCCCATCCTTCCGTTAGAGGTTTTGGAAAAGGATCTGAATTCCGAGCTTAAGGTCCCTTCCTTCCCGGCAAGTGCTATTGAGGGATATGGGGTTTTTGAGACCTTGAGGGCCATCAGCAAACTGGTAGCCAAGGACGTCAGCCGGAGGGTCCTCTCGGGACGGAAGGCGATCTCCAGGTGAGGGAAAGGAGGTAGGGGGTATGGCGCGCGACGATCAGATCGACAAGGAACTCCATCAATTGGAGGAAGAGATCGAGGCCAAGGTCGACAGCCTCTTTGTGGAGATGGAGGGGGCGTTGGAGGAGAAAGAGGGCTCTGAAGAGGATCCTTGGAAGGATCTTCGAGAATATTTCTACACCTTGGAATGGGAGATCGATGCGGAGACCTTGGAGAAGATTGCCTCTGAGGTGGCGAGGCTGAAGACACGATTTCTGGAAGGGCCCTTTGCGGAACTGTTGGACTGGCTGGCCCAGGTTACCGAACGGATCCGCGCCCGTGCCTCGGATGTCGATCAGGAGAGCATGAAAGTCTTCCATGAGATCAAAGAAGGTCTCTTGAAGCTCGTGGACGACCCCAAAATGGACCCCACTTCCATCCTGGATCCTCTCAGGGAGAGGGTGACGGCTTACCTTGAGGCCCTGGANGAGGCCCCTACCATCACGGTGGACTTGGCCCAAGAGGAGGAAATATTCATGGAGGAACTGGATCGGGCAGTGGATGATGCCATCCGTGAATATGAGGAGCCCGGCACAGTGGAACGAGAAACTCCAGCTCCTGCCTTTGAAGGGCCGTCATTGGAAGCTGGCTTGGAAGAAACGACCGTCCAGGAGGAGTCGGATCTCCGAGTGGAGACGGAGGAGACTACGGGGGTCGACCAGCCTCAAGAGCCCGTGCAGCCGACACCGCCTCCATTGGAGGAGCCTTTTGAGGGGCCTGGGATTGAAGGACCGGAGGTTGCGTCGGCCGAAGAGGACCCCCTATCCCAGGCCCGGGGCACCATGAAGGAAGGAATGGATCGTATCGAGGCTGCAGTGCGGGAGTTCCAGGAGCTTCAAGATCCCCTGGGCCTTGAATCGGCCATTAAGGAGGCCGGTCAGAAGCTTCGGTCCCTCGTCGACACCCTCCTGGAAGGCCTCGACGCCATTCGGTGGGGGCTCACTTCCCTCCAAGACGTTCAGATCGCCCCTCCTTCGGAACCGCAAGAAGAGCCTGAGGGGCCCGCCGAGCAGGATCTGTTATTTGTGTCCGTCTCTAATCGAATCCTTGGAATCCCTATGGATCGGGTGCGGGGCGTCTATCGGGTGCCATCCCGGGTGAGCGCCCAGATCCGTCGTTGGCCGACGGCCAATCTGGCTGGGAGAGTCGTACCTCTCGTTCCCTTGGGAAGGAAGTTGGGTTTGGAAAAGCTTTTGGAGTTGGCTCCTAAACAGGAGAAGCGGATCATATTGGTGCAAAAGGATTCCGAAGAAGTGGGCCTTCTGGTGGATCGTGTGGTGGCAAGACAAGTGGTCCCAATGGAAATAGGGAAAGGAGAGTCTCCCCCGATCCTTGGGAGAGTTCGAATGGAAAAAGAGGCGTCCGTGTTGAATGTGGACGCCCTTTAGCCTTGAGGCGACCCTTTCATTCTCCCTGACNTCCTCGAACCCATTTTTCCAGAGGCGCCCACGGGGGAAGTGTGGAAACCCTTGGTGGGTAGGCCGCATCCCCCGTTCCTNTCGGGACGGACGGGAGAGGGCGGCCTTGCGATTTGCTGACTCAAACTCTCGGCTGACCCACCCTAAAAGGATCCTTGGTTGTCCTCTGATCTCTGGACGGGAGTGGGAGTTTAGAGGTAGACTTTGAAGCGGGGATCCCTGATACAGGGGTTGAAAACGTTGCCGTCCATCTTGGAGTACATTGCCCTTGGAAGGAAGACGTCGTAGATGGATCCCCTGGAAGGCCAAAAAAGGGGCTGACCGGGAGATCCGGGCTCTGAAACAAAAGATCGAAGAGAACCCTCACGATCCCCGTCTCCATCAGCGTTTGGCAGAGGTCTACCTTGAGAAGGGACGGAAGGAAGAGGCCGTCGAGGAGTTCATCCGCGCGGCCGACTGCCACACTGAAGCGGGGTTTTACATCCGTGCCATCGCCCTATATCGCAGAATCTTACGGATGAGAGGAGACTCCGAGGAGATCCTCATTCGTCTCGCGGAACTCTATATGATTAACGGCCTTCTGGGCGATGCCCTGGCGCAGATCAAGAAAGTCATCCAGTCCTATCGTTCCAAGGGGAAGCGGGGAGAAATTCTCCAATTGCTTCAACACTTGATGGAGTTGGTGCCCGACAATCTTGAGGCCAGGGCCAAGTTCGTGGAATTGTTGGAGTCGGAGGGTTTTTTGGCTCAGGCGCTCGACGAGATGCTCCGGCTTTACTTGAAGCGGCAGGAGCGGGGGCATACTGCTGCATTGAAGGAGATGGAAGGAGAAATCCTCCGAGTTTATGGACTCCTGAAGGATCGACTTGTCCGACAAGGTGAGGAGCGGACTCTGGCCAGTATGGAACAGAAGGTCACAGCCCTCCTCGGAGCCCCCTCACGGGAAGATAAAAGGGAGACCGAGCCGCCGCCCACCCCACCCCCCCAGGAGGAGATTGACTTGGAGGCTACCTTGGAGCTTACGGTCCCTGTGGACTCCACCGCTGAGGAGACAGAGGAAAAGGAAATAGGGGTTCTGGCGAAGCTGCGGGAGGCCCGTATCTATGCCGAGCAAGGCCTTTTCGATGAGGCAGAGGCCCTTTACCACGAGATCTTGGATCTGGACCCTCGCCACAACGAGGCATTGAAGGGGTTGGAGGAGGTAAGGAAGCGCAGAGAGGAGATGATCGTTCCCACAGATCCGGCAAGTGTCTTTCAGAGGCTCAATCTGCTAGAGGAGAGGACTCGGGTTGAGGAAGGGGCCTCTGCTTCGTCCAGCGGGACTATGCGGGATGGACGCAGCCATTACGAGTTGGCCACGGCCTATCGAGAACTTGGGCTTTTGGACGAATGCATAGAGGAATTGCTCCTGGCGACTCAGGATCCCAACACGGCCTTGGAGGCAAACAAGGAATTGATCTCTTGTTATCTTGCCAAAGATGATCTGGATCGTGCCATAATCCATCTCCGGGAGGTCTTCAAGAGCACCCGTGTGCCCAAGGAGGAGTTGGCCAAGACCATCTATCCTCTCGCGCAGGCCTTGGAGAAACGCGGACAAAAGGAGAAAGCCCTCGCGCTCTACAAAAAGATCGAGCAATACTGCCCGGCGTATCAAGACGTCAGACAACGGATCGAGATCCTGCGCCAATGAGTGTCTGTCCTATTCCTAAATCAGAATGATTGGGCCTTCGACGCTCCAATTCCTTTCCCCGGGGAAAACCCAACCCATGAAATCGCCTTGAGGGAGGAAATAGAGGGCAGAGAGGGAAGGAAAATGTCCTCGAAAAATAAAAAAGGCGAGTTGGGATGTTAACATTGAAGTAAAAGATTAGGTTTTAAGCCGGTTTGAAGATACAGGACGAGGATGGATCGTATCGGCCGGATCCTAGATGAGGCCCGACAGTGTGCCGAAGGGGGGAACGAGGAGGGGGCTCTGAGGCGACTGGAGCCGATCCTTGAACCCGTCCTTGGACGCCCCTGGACACTGGAGCTTTGGGCGCGATTGCTGAGAGACTCGCGGCCAGAGCAATGGGAAAGATTGGGAGAGCAGGTTCGACTCTGGTCCGAAGTTGTGGCAGAGGTCCGCACGCAATGGGAGTCGTGGAAGCAAGAGAGGGACTCCGAGGAGGAGATCCTCTCTCCTACATTGGCCAGGCTCTATTGGAAGCAAGGACATCGACGGAGGGCCCTGAACCTTTTTCGGGAATTGGTTCGACGTCGTCCAGAAGACCGCGCATTGGCCGAAGAGCTTCGTTCTCTGGAGCGTATTCTCTCTTCGGAAGGCCCCCCCCAGCTCGTCGATCCTCTCCTGGAGAAGCTGGAGGAATGGATGAGAAACCTGCACAAGAGACGACAGGGAGTACTAGTATCCCGGCCGGAGGCTGTGTGTTCCAGCCCTGGTGAGAACGACACCTGA
>MTPG01000122.1 GCA_002010915.1 Desulfarculaceae bacterium JdFR-97
CCACTCAGGCCCAGCGGAAGCTCTTTTTCAATCTGAAAAAGGAGAAGGAGAGGCTCGGGCGCCTCGGCTTCGAGCCGATTCCCCGCCTCATCGCCGAGAGCCTCGATGTCCGGGAGGAAGATGTCATCGAGATGGACCAGCGCATGGGCAGCTGGGAGTACTCATTGGAGAGTCCGCTGGAAGAAGGCTCCAGGTATAGCCACAAGGACATGCTGGCCTCCGACGAGGAGGGCTCCGAAAAGCTCTTGGCCGATGCCCAGCTCAGAAGGCTCGTCATGCAAAAGATCGAAGAGCTCAAGGCGCGGTTGGGAGAAAAGGAACTGGACATCCTGGAAAACCGTCTCCTGGCCGAGAAGCCCGAGACGCTCCAGCGTATTGGGGCCCGATGGGGGATCTCCAGGGAGAGGGTCCGGCAAATAGAAGAACGTCTCAAAAAGAAGATTCGAACCTATTTGGTGGAGCAGATCCCCGACTTCGAGCCCTCGGATTTGACCTTCCCGTAATGCAAGCGGAACATATTAAAAACTTTTTTAAATTTACTGGATTATCTTATATTAGGTAAACTAACACTTTTGCTTTTGACGCGCGACGCGCCAGCTTCCTACAACTTCCTCGCCGTTTTCCACCACTCTCCCGACCATCCCGGAAAGCCCCCAAGGGCTTGTCTTTGGATATCCCGGGGTTTGCGGGTGAAGCCCCCAACTTCACCGGCCTTTCGTGAATTATCCGGAGTTAATCCCCTGAGGCACAAAAATGGCAAGACTACATGGCCAGCTGTTTTCTGCGTAACTGCCCATGTCACGCCTGGGCGTGACACCCTCGATGGATGAAAATGCTTGCCAGATGCGAGCTTTGTTCGGGGAGGGGCGACTTTAGTCGCCCCCTTCTGGTCCGGGAGGCTAAAGCCTCCCCTACCCATTCAAGACTAGGCGGATGCGCCTTTAGCCTCGAGCCTCTCGCTCCTAGCCCGGGTGAGAGAAAGCTATTTTCTACGTAATTTCAGAACTGGCTGGTTATTCTGGACTGCTGTACTTGTCTATACGAACCCTGCAGCTGATACCATGGGCCAGCATGTTCTCATAATTGCAAGCCCGTTCACAGACCCGTGCGATATTGAGGGACGCTTCCTGAGTGGCGTATTGGTAGGTAACGGTCTTGACGAACTTTCCCACGAAAAGCCCCCCAGTATACCTGGCGGCACGCATGGTGGGAAGTACATGATTAGTGCCTATGGTCTTGTCTCCATAGGCCACCGTGGTCTCCTCCCCGCAGAACATGGAGCCGTAGTTGGTACAATGCTCCAAGTAGTATCGCCAGTTCTCGGTTTGCACCTCCAGGTGCTCGGGCGCCCAACGGTCGCTGATCTCAACAGCCTCCTCCGGTGAATCAACCACAATGACCTCTCCATTGTCCCTCCAGGAGACCTCGGCCACCTCTCTGGTCGGCAGGACGGCCAGTTGTTTTTCCAGCTCCGAAAGGGTCCTTTCGGCCACCTCACGCGAGAGGGAGATAAGGCACTGCCTGGAGTTGGGATCGTGTTCTGCTTGCCCCAAAAGGTCCGCCGCCAGGATATGGGGGTCAGCATGAGCGTCGGCGATGATGAGGATCTCAGTGGGCCCTGCGAGCAGGTCGATCCCTACATCGCCGAAGAGTTGCCGCTTGGCTTCGGCGATGTACTTGTTCCCTGCCCCAACCAAGAAATCTACGGGCTCGAGGCCCTCCATCCCGTAGGCCATAGCCGCCAAGGCCTGTACACCCCCTATACAATAAATCTCATCCGCCCCAGCAGCGGCCATGGAATAGAGGGTTGCGGGATAGATCCCCTCGCCTTTTACCGGCGGTGTACAGGCCACGACTCGCCGCACACCTGCCACCTTGGGGGTTATGACCGTCATGTGTGCGGAGGCGAGCATGGGGTACCTCCCCCCGGGCACGTAAGATCCGGAAGAAGCCACAGGGATGACCTTCTGCCCGAGGAATACCCCTGGAAGGGTCTCGACTTCAAAGTCCACAAGGCGCTTCATCTGTTCCTGAGCGAAATTCCGGATCTGGGCTTGGCAGAAGTCGATGTCCTCTATGACGCTGGTGGGAAGTTTGGACTTTACAGCCTTTATCTCCTCTTCGGAGACCTTGAAACTTTTGGGTGACCATTGGTCGAATTTCTCAGAATAGTACCGCACAGCACTTTCACCCTCAGTCCTGACACGTTCCAGAATCTCCCGTACGACCTCACGGACTTGAGAAAGATCCTCTGGGGGCTTCTCTTTCGCCTTCTTCAAGTAAATGGCCATATCAACTCTCCTTTTTTATGACTAGGAGGCAAACTTCATGGCCTCTCCATGGCCTGCCTGCATCGGGCCAAGATGCTGAGAACCTCGAAGGGCTGCTCGATGAGGGGAAACGTGGGGACCCCTCGGGGTTCAAGGAATGCCTTTGCGGCCTCCATATGCTTCTTCTCTGCACTGAACGTCACATANATGGGCTTTTCGGGATACCTACGGGATAGATCGANGATGAAGTCGAATGGAGGCACCCCGGTCTCATCGGTAAGCATCAGTATGGGGACAACCGCATCGATATTGGGATCCTTGAGGACCGCCTCCATTCCTTCTCGATAGGCGAATTCCACGCCGCTCACGGTGGCCGCGGGCCATATGTCCACCGGGTTGCGCATCCGGATGTACGGCGGGCTGATCTCCTGTAGACGGCTTCGGGTGGCCTCTTCCAGATCCGGGACACGGAGCCCCAAATCGCGTTCGCAGAAGTCCGTCAGGATCACGAGCATGGCCCCTGAAGGCGCCATGAAACTCACTCGATTCCCCCGTGGCAGTGGCATCATGGCCAAGGCCTTGGCCGCTAGAAAGAGGTGGGAGTATCGATGAACTCGAACTATCCCCGCCTGCCTCAAGGCGCCGTCCATGATCCCGTCGTCGGTGGCTAGAGCAGCGGTGTGGGCCACCGCCGCACTGGCCCCGCGCTCCGTGCTCCCGCCTTTCAAGAGAATCACAGGCTTGCGCCGGGTGACCTTCCGGGCGATCTCCAGAAAACGTCGAGGGCTCTTGAAGCTCTCCAGATAGACGAAGATGGCCTCAGTCTCCGGGTCCTCACCATAGTACTCGAGCAGTTCGCTCTCGTCCACGTCCACCTTGTTGCCCATTCCCACCACCCTGGCCACGCCGAAATTCTCAGCGGTGATGATATATCGCATGGTATGGGTGGCGAAGTTTCCCGTCTGAGCGATATATGAGATCCTCCCTCGAGGGATCTTGCCCAATGGGAAAAAACTGGAGGTGAAGTTGTAAGGAGTGGAGGTGTGGCCAGAGGTGTTGGGACCGATGACGCGGACCCCGGTCTCTCGAATAACACGGATAAGTTCCTCCTGGAGCTCCTCCCCTTCCTCGTCCACCTCGGAGAATCCTCCGGCCGCAAGGACGATTGCCTTGATCCCTCGAGCCGCGCACTCCCTGATTGTCTGGGGATTCTGCCTTGCCGGCAAAATGACTATGGCCAGATCAATACCCTCAGGGAGCTCCTGTACGGAACGATGCACCTTGATTCCGAGGATCTCCCCGCCCTTGGGATTAACCAGATAGATACTGCCTCTATATCCGTTGGCCAGGATGTTTCGAATTACATCGTTTCCGGGTTTGTGTCTTGTCCCCGAAGCGCCGATAATGGCCACGCTCTTGGGCTCAAAGAACTTCCTCAACTCCTCTGACAAAACGCTCCTCCTGCAATTAAAAGCCCGACAGAGCCTCCTCTTTCTTTCTCCTCCCGGGAAGGGTCGACCCAAGGAGGACGGAAAAAGCCTTTTGGTACCCCTCATCAACAGGGTTAACAGAAGCCCGTGGCCTCCTTCCCTTTCAGTCGTAGGATCTGCCTGGCTTCCTCGGGAGTGGCAGGCTCCAGACTCAGCTCCTTGAGGATACGCACCATCTTGGAGACGGCCTCTGCATTGCTCTTGGCCAATTGCCCTTTGCCTAAATAGAGGTTATCCTCCAGGCCTACACGTACGTGTCCACCCATAACCGCCCCTACGGTGCAGAGGTTGAACTGATGCCGACCAGCAGCCAGTACGGACCACTGATAATCCTTGCCGAAGAGCTTGTCCGCCGTGTTTCTCATGTGGACCAAGTTGTCGACCGAAGGTTGGATCCCCCCCATGATGCCGAAGATGAACTGGAACCAGAAGGGAGGATCTATTGCCCCTTTGTCTGCCCAGTAGGCCGCGTTGTAGAGGTGGCCCAGGTCATAACATTCCATCTCTGGCTTGGTCCCGTTGTCCTTCATAATGGCGAGGATCCGCTCCATGTCATAGAAAGTATTCTTGAAGACGAAGTCCTTGGTCATCTCCAGATAAGGTGCCTCCCATTCATACTTGAATTCTCGGATGCGATCCTTGAGAGGGAACAGGCCGAAGTTGATGGAGCCCATGTTCAAGGACGCCAGCTCTGGCTTCAGGGCCATGACAGCCTCCATGCGTTCTTCGGGAGTCATGCCCAGACCACCGCCAGTGGTAATGCAGATGACCACTTGGCTCTTCCGGTGGATCTCTTGACAGAACTCCTTGAAAAGGGCGGGGTCCGGTGTAGGTTGGCCCGTCTCCGGCACACGCGCATGCAGATGGACCGTGGCCGCTCCAGCCTCGGCTGCGGCGATGGACTCCTCAGCGATCTGCTCGGGGGTAATGGGGAGGTAAGGGCTCATGCTGGGTATATGGATCGCACCCGTGATGGCACAATTGATGATCACCCGATGCAACATCGTGGCCTCCTCTCTATTTCGCCTCCGGACGGATGGTCGGATGGGGGAAGGATCCTCCCGTGGCCATCCTCAGGATTTCATCTCCTCCTTGAAGATCCTCAAACGGGCGAAAAGCCTTCGGTCCCTTTGGCGTTTAAAGGCATCCGCCCCTCCGGATTCGTATTCATAGAAGCCCTTGCCGCTTTTCAGTCCATAGAACCCCTGAGCCACATAGTCCCGAAGGATCTGAGGGGGCCTGAACTGCTCCCTCCTCAGCTTGCCATACAGGTAATGGTAGATGGCTTGGTACGTATCCAGTCCGGCTTGATCGCAGATCTCCAAGGGGCCGTAAGCGCTCAGCCGGAATCCGAAGGAGGACTTGACGATCCGATCCACCTCCTGTGGGGAGGCGAGCCCCTCCTCCACAATGGCTAGGGCCTCGGCCGCCATGGCCAACTGAATACGGTTGGCCACAAAACCGGGAGCGCTCTTACACAAGGTGGGAAACTTTCCTATCCGTTCCATCAGGGAGAGGACAGTATCGATGGTCTCCTGGCTGGTCTCCTCGGCTGGAATGACCTCAACACACGGGGTGATGTGTGGGGGGTGGAACCAGTGGGTGCCTATCACTCGGTGGGGGCGTGTGACCACTTTGGTGAACTCATTGATGTCAAAGGAGGAGGTATTTGTGGCGAGAACCACATCCGATGGGGCTAGACGGTCAAGACGTCGGAAGAGCGCCTTTTTTATCTCCAGGTCCTCTGTCACGGCCTCCAAGACATAATCGGCCCGCCTGGCAGGGGCATCCAGATGGACGGTGTAATAAATTCGATCGATTGCATCACTTGCACAGTCAGCCCCAATTTCCCCCAATTCCACCATGTGGTCCAAGTTTTCCCGAATCCACTGCCGGGCACGGATCAGGATATCTTCGGCTCGATCGACTAGATCCACATGCAACCCGTTCACAGCAAATACCTGGGCGAATCCATGACCCATAATTCCAGCCCCGATCACTAGAATCCGGTTTATCTCTCTCATTTCCCCCTCAACTTTCTCCGGATCGTCGTGGCAAGAGGAACCTCCATCCAAGTATGCCCCTCTTTCAAAACTCCCCAGTCAGAGGCCTAGCCGCCCTGGCCCTTGGCGCCGAAAAGGCGAACAAAGTGCCGAAGTCGAGCCCTTCATGAAAATATCATGGAAATTTTTCCAGATCCTCCAAGAAGCAGGTATAGTAGTTGGGAAGGAACATACATTGTCATATCCCGGTTATTTTCTAAGGTATTATATGCCCAGCAGTTCTTTCTTTAATTCCCCGTTTTTCAGAAGATCTTCGGATTTCCCCTCGAAAACATTTTTTCCATCGTCCAGGACATAAACCTTTGAGCAAACCCGCAGGGCGAGCACAGAATTTTGCTCCACCAATATGATTTCGATATTCATCTTACTTAATTCTTCAATGATCTTCATGACTTCACGGACAATAATTGGTGCCAAACCTTCGGAAGGCTCATCCAGAAGGATCAGATCCGGATTGCCCATTAAGGTCCGGGCGATGGAGAGCATCTGCTGCTCACCCCCCGAGAGATTTTCGCCTTTGTGTCGTGCCAAGGCCTTGAGCATGGGAAAATGGCTGTAGACCCTGTCAAGGTTCCAGTCCGATCTCCCGCTGGCACTCTTCTTCCGGGCGATCTCCAAGTTTTGCTGGACCGTTAAGGTGGGAAAGATACGACGATCATCGGGCACCCATCCGATCCCCAGATTGGCGATTTCATTGGTTGGAAGATGAGTGATATCCTGCCCCTTAAAAGTGATCCTCCCGCCTTTCACCGGCGTCAATCCCAGGATACTCCTTAATGTGGTCGTCTTACCCGCGCCGTTCCGACCAAGCAGAGCTACTGATTCCCCTTTGTGCACCTTAAGGTGGACATCATGGAGAATGTGAGCCTCCCCGTAAAACGAATTGATTTTGTCGACATCGAGCACGGTTTCAGGTTCAGCCATTAAACGATCCCTCCTAGATAGGCCTCTTGCACCTGATCGTTTGCTTTGATCTCCTGTGGAGACCCCTGAGCTATCACCCGACCCTGATGAAGAACGATTATATTATCTGAAATGGTCAAAACGACGTTCATGTCATGCTCGATGACCACAATGGTCATCTTTTCCGATATCCTCTTGATGAAATTTTTGACCCTTTCGGTCTCGGAAGAGGGGAGGCCCGAGGTGGGTTCGTCCATCAGCAGCAGACGGGGCCTAGAAGCCAAAGCGATACCGATCTCCAGAATCCGCTTGTCGCCGTAGGAAAGATACTTTGTGATAACGTCTTTGACCCTGAACAATCCAATTTCATCTAATATCTCCTCGGCCCGCTCATTGATCGAACGAAATTTGCTAGTGGACTTCAGGAAATGAAACCCCTTTTTCTGATCGGCCTGAACTGCTAGGCGTATATTCTCGAATACAGGAATTTCATTAAAGATGTTGAGGACCTGAAAAGAGCGGGCGATTCCCTTTCGAACGATCTTATGAACGGGCCACCCCGTAATGTTCTGGCCCAGATAGTGCACCTCCCCCCGATCGGGCTTGTAGTAACCTGTGAGAATGTTGAAGAGCGTGGTTTTGCCCGCACCGTTGGGTCCGATAATGGACGTAATAGCCCCCTCCTCGATCTGGATATTGATATCCGCATTGGCCGTCAACCCGCCGAAACGTTTTTCAACGCCAATCGTCTCAAGGATGGCCATCGCTTGCACCTCCGGAAAGGGATGGGGACCATTTCTCCTCAACACTTATCATCTTCCTGGAGGTCTGTCCGACCTTGAGATAGCCCAAGATCCCCTCAGGGAGGAACAGTATGATAAAGACGATCAAAAGTCCGTAAAAGAGATACCAGTGCTCCGTTAGGGTGGATACGATGTCTCGAAGGGCAATGAAGATGGCGGCTCCCAAAACCGGGCCGAAGAAGTTGGTTAGACCTCCTCCGACTAGGACCATCATGACGACATCCCCGGAACGCGTCCAGTGGATGGGATTGGCAAAGGCCCCATGTTGGAGCATAGCATACAATGCACCTGCAAGGCCGGCGAACAGCCCCGAGATGATCAAAGAGACCCATTTGTACATCCATGTATTGTATCCAAGGTACTTGGCCCTGACCTCGTTCTGTTTAATGGCATAAAGAACGCTTCCCAAAGGCGAATGAACGATCTTCCAAAGGACGACTATGCTGGCCACAAGAATGGCATAGACGAAATAGTAGTAGGAGAGGACCCCGTCTATGGGGATGCGGAACAACCCAAAGATACTCAGGGGATATCGTTCAATTCCCATGAGCCCGTTCTCCCCTCCTGTGACTGAATCCCATTGGAAGGCAATGAAAAAAAACAATTGGGTGAAGGCGATGGTGAGCAGGGCAAAGTAAATCCCCCTCTTTCTGGCCAGAAAGAATCCCAGGATGCCAGCTATAATGGAGCACCCCAACATGCTTCCCAAGATGGAAATCCATGTTCCGGGGATCAAGTGGTGCTGGATCAACCCGCAGAGATATGCACCAGTGCCGAAAAACAGGCCATGGCCGAACGAGGGCAGGCCTGTATATCCCAGAAGGATGTTATATCCCACCGCGAAAATGGCCCAGATCATTACCTCTATTGCCAAAGACATCCCCCCGACCCTCATAATGAAAATCGGAGCGACGAGAAAAACAGCAAAGATGATGAACATGGGATGCAACATATATCGCACAATCTTCATAGTGTCTTCCTCTGTCTCACTGCTCAAGAAGGGACTTTTCCCCCATGATCCCTCTGGGCCTCAGCAACAGAACGATGGCCATGATGAAGTACATCATGAGATCGGACAGCCTTGGCCACACCAACACGCTCATGCTCTTCGAAAGCCCCACGATCAACCCCCCAATGACCGCCCCCCAGAAGCTCCCGATACCCCCGATGACCACTACCACGAAAGAAGGCATAAGGACGTCGGTACCCATTGTGGGCTTGAGGCTCCACATAGGCCCGGCAATCACTCCGGCTATACCCGCCAAGGAAGCCCCAAATCCGAACACCAGAGTTCGAAGTCTCTTGAGGTCCTTCCCCAAGGCAAGGACCATCTCACTGTCTGAGACCCCCGCTTTGATGATGGCACCATAGGGGGTTTTCTCGAGAAACAACCAGACCGCGGTCAGCAGGATAAGGGAAAGCAAAGCCATGAAGAGACGGTATTTCGAGTACCACAGAAAACCGATGGCCACAGGGCCAGCGACGAATTTGGGAGCTGCAATGGAGTATCCGATTTTGCCCCATACGATACGGATAACCTCCTCTAGGGCCATGGCCAAGCCAAAGGTCATGAGCAGACCGAAGAGAGGATCCTTTTGATACACCCTCCGCACGGCGGTCCATTCAATCACAAGTCCCACTACTCCCACTATCAAGGGACTGATGAGGAGAGCCAACCAATACCCCAGCACCTTCTGAAGGGTCAAAGCGAAATAGGCCCCTAAAGCGAACAAGGCTCCGTGAGCGAAATTGATGACCTCCATCACTCCTAGGATCATCATAAAGCCCAGTGCCATCACCCCGAATAGGAGACCCAACACCAGGCCGTTAAAGAGTTGAGAAAGGAATTCCGCCATATTGCTCTCCTCTTTGGTTTCCCCTTGCGGAAAGAAACGGGGGACCGCCCCGCGGATGCGGGGGGTCTCCTAGCGGATCGGTGGATCACCGATAGGGTTCCAGCTGTACGGGGTTCTCTTCCCTAGTTCGCGCCACTTCCTCGCCCTTCATGTATCCGATAATCTTGTGAAAGTCTGTTGGATCCTCCTTGAGCTCCTCAGGCTTTTTGGCCTGGCCGATGAACACATCCTGAATGAATTGGTGGTCCCAGGAGCGAATTGTGGTGGGATTGTATTTCATGTTGTCAGAGAAGGTATATCCCTCCAGGGCCTTGATGATGGGGGTTGTCTCCAGGGTGCCTGCCCGCTGGGCCGCTCGTAATAGTTCTCTTGCCCCGATGTATCCGTTGTAGCAGCAGTTTTCAGGAACAGGGATGGAGGCGTTGGGGAATCGCTTCTTGTATCTCGCGACGAATTCCTTAACACCAGGGGCGTCTAGCTTATGGTACCATTCCACCGCAAAGTACCCGATATTTTTTTCCGGCCCAACCGCCCAGACATCTGGATAGTCCCTTAGGGTGAAGCCGAAATTGTAATCCTTGTCCATGCCGAATTCATGGACCTGCTCCAGCATGGCCGAAAGGTCGACCCCGCCAACTGTACACATGATCACGTCGGGCTTTGTGGGCAGGTTTCGGATCTTAATAAGATACGAGCTGAAGTCACGAGTCCCCAGCGGAATCAACGCCTCTCCGAGCTCCGTGCCGCCGTATTTTTTCAGGATCTGGCGGTTGACCGCCGTCCCCGAACGTCCCCAGCTATAGTCGTGAGTCATGAAATACCACTTTTTGCCGATGTTCTTGATAAGCCAGGGCCCGATGGCGAAGACAAGCATGTGGTTGCTTGGTCCCACGCGGAAGTTGGTTCGATGGGCGTGTTTTCCGGTGCAGGCATCGGAATTCGTGTTGGTATTGAAATATATCACATTGGCCCGCTGCGCGACTTCCGAGATGGCAATGGCGCAGGATGAGGAGATGCCACCGAGCATGAAGTGCACTTTGTCCCGTTCAATGAGTTTCTTAGCCTTACGGGCGGCAGCAGCCGGATCTGTCTCTGTATCTTCGATAATCATTCTCACCTTCATGCCGAGGATTCCGCCCTTGGCATTGATCTCCTCAACGGCCATTGTAATGCCCCGACGTTCTGCAGCGCCCTGATCCGCGTAATTGCCGCTGGATGGGCTGATGACTCCGAGGCGCACCTCTTTTTCCGCAGCAGCGACCGGCTGCCAGTTCAAGACGAAGAAAGCAACCAAGGCGACGGCCAGGAATCCAACAATTGTCCCTCTTTTTTTCATGGCGTCTTCTTCCCCCTTTATGCTGTGAGGTTAGACACGAAGGAAAGGTTTACACCCAGGATATGCCATTTCACCCCCTTTCCTCCAAAAAACTGATTCCGAGCAGATCACCTCCTTTCCTAAAGTCCTCCGCCAGCCGTAAACCTAGATCTCAATACTCTCGCCGGGCATAAGGGGACCTCCCTTTCTCCTCCCTTAATCAATGGGCGGTCCATCCGGCGTCGACCATAAGCACGTGACCCGTCACCAGCGATGAGGCCGGTGAGGCCAGATATATGACTGCCCCGACCACATCGTCGACCGTCCCAAACCTCTTCAAGAGGTTCTTGGACAGGGCGTATTGTCGAAACTCCGGGTCCGATAAAAACTCCTTGGTCAACTCCGTCTCAATAAAGGTGGGGGCCACGGCATTGACCAAGATCCCGTAAGGGGCCCATTCGAGCGCCAGGACTTTAGTCACTAGGTTGAGACCCGCCTTGCTGGCGCAATATGCAGCTCGTTTGACCAGAGCCACGGAGCCGGTCTGGGACGTGATGTTGATGATTCTTCCCCCTCGGCCTTCTCGGATCATCTCCCGCCCCACAGATTGCGCCATAAAAAAGCTGGCCTTGAGATTGATATCCATGATCCGATCCCAGGCATCGACCGTAACATCCGTAGCCTCTTGGGGGATATTGATACCGGCATTATTGACAAGGATATCGATGTGGCCGAATGCACGAACAAATTCCTTCACGATGTGGGGAATGTCCTGCACCTTTGTCAGATCTGCGGAGACGGCCACGGCCTTTCTTCCAAGGCTTCGGATCTCTTCCGACACCCTCTCCAATTCCGCGGGGGTCCTGGAGACAAGCCCCACGTCCGCCCCCGCCTCGGCCAACCCCAGGGCGACGGCCTTTCCAATACCTCGGCCCGAGCCGGTCACAACGGCTACTCGTCCGGAAAGATCAAATCGATTTCTTTTCATGGTCATGCCTTTCTTGAACAGGACCGCTGTTTGCGCCCTCAATTTCATAGGTTTCCTCTCGATCTTGGAAACCACATGAACGTCGTATCACCAAGATGGGATCCAATATCACTCTCTTCACCACGGATCCTTCCCCTTCTCGAATCTTCTCCAATAGGCGGTCGACGGCCAATCTGCCCAAGGTGGCCTTTTTTTGAGAGACCGTGGTTAGATCAATTCCAGGAAGTCCTGACATCTCAATGTCATCAAAGCCGACCACCGCCATTTCGTTTGGGACCTGGACTCCTCTTTCTCTCAAGGCGTCAAGTACCCCCATGGCCATATGATCATTGGCTGCAAAGATCGCTGTGGGGACAGGTTTTTTCTCTAGCAACTGTCTGGTTAAGTGAAGACCTGAGTTTCTATGAAAATCTCCGTAAAGAATCAAATCGGGGTTATGTTCTAACCCATAGGCCTCAAATGCAGCCAGAGCTCCGGCCAATCTTTCATATCCTGTGGATGTCTCTTGGGGACCGGCGATCAGGGCAATGTCTTTGTGCCCCATTTTAATGAGATGTTCCGTGGCCATAAACCCCCCTCTTTTGTTGTCTACCACAATGCTGTCGACCGGAGGGGATCCAGGGTTATGTTCCACGGAACGAAGCGTCAAAACAAACGGAAATCGATCTTCAGCCAGTTTAAAGACGACTGGATCGTGTCGAAGCGAAGAGCAGATGATCAAACCATCCACACCGCGGGAGATCAGATCCTCCACGCTTCGTTGTTCATCCTCGATTCCCCCTCTTACAGAACAGGCAACAACTCCATATCCGGTTTCTTTCGCCCGATCGATGATATCTTGGGCTATCTCTGCGTAAAAAGGATTTAGCAACGTAGTGATGATCAGACCGATGCTGTGGCTCTCCTTCTTCACAAGAGATCGAGCGATTACATTCGGCTTATAGTTCAACCTATCGATGACTTCTAGAACTCGCTTGCGGGTCCTGTCGCTTACCCTCGAAGTCTTTTTGCCTTCGAGGACCAGAGACACTGTAGTGGGGGATACTCCCGCTTCTCGGGCTATGTCTTTCAATGTGAGTCTGCTGACTCTGGCGTTCTTCCTCGGCACCGTCCGCCTGGTCATGGGATGTCCCGCCGTATTTTGGTTTAACGATAAACCATAAAA
>MTPG01000028.1 GCA_002010915.1 Desulfarculaceae bacterium JdFR-97
CCTCCTTTGTAGTTCCCATGGGTTTTCGCAATACCCCATTATTACTACATTCGGAGGCACTTTTGTTTAGAAAATTAAGTCGTTAACGCATAATCTGGGATGAAAACTCATGTGGAAGCTTGGCTCTGCTAGGATGGGAAGCTCCGGATGAGTGTCCTTTGCGTTGGCCTCCGGCCGACCGATACAAGGTTTCACCAGGGCCGCCTTTAATGGATGGTTCTGAAACAATTTCAGAATTTCAAACTGCTATGTCCTTCCTATATTTTCCATCCATAAATTGTACATCATCTAACCACCAAGAAAAATCAATTTCCTTTCCTTTGCCTTGCTTCAGTGGCAGAATCCGTGTCTCGATTCTCTAAAATTGCTTGGGAACCCATCTTCTTTCACGCACACCCTCACCACCCACTCCACCCGATAAGTCCTCTCAAAACTGACGTCGCGTCTTTCTCCAGGTTAGATTCCCTTGACAAAGCTGAATGTCCGATATAAATTATGAATGATAATTCATTTATTGAATCAAATATATATATAAGGAGGCGTCATGGATGAGAGATCCTTATCTCGACGACAGAGGGAGAGGCTGCGCCACCGGCAAGAGATCCTGGAGGTTGCCCTCGATCTCTTTTCGGAAAGGGGATATCACAACGTGTCCATGGAGGAGATCGCAAGGAAAGCAGAGTTCAGTGTGGGAACATTATACACTTTTTTTCACAACAAAGAAGAACTTTACAAAGCAATGGTTCTGGAGAAGGCCGAAGAGTTTCATAACACTTTAATAAAATCATTAAGCATATCAGGAAATGAATATAAGAAAATTAAGACTTTTGTGGACTCATTGATCAATGTTTTCATGAAGAATTTGAAGTTTGTAAGAATATATTTGACAGAAACGCGTGGAATACCTTTTAAACTTAAAGCCGGGTTAGATGAAAAGATAAAGGCGCAGTATGAAGATATCTTAAGGAAATTGGCCGATATATTCTCTGCTGGAATTGGAAACAATATATTCAAAAGGATTGATCCCTATCTTCTTGCCGTAGCCCTTGATGGGATTACAAGTTCCTTTTTAGTTCAATATCTGGAACACCCGGATGAACATCCCTTCGATGCAGATCTGATCCTTAGTATCTTTTTTGATCAGGTCTACGAAGGAGGGCTCAATTCATGAATAAGTCTTTAATAATTCTGGCATTGCTCCTGTTACCACTATTCCTCTTCTATGGACTCTGTCTCGCCTCAGAGTCCAATAATGACATTATGACGTTGCAAATGGCGATTGACCTTGCCATTGAAAACAACACCCTGATCAGGGAGGCCATTGAAAGGCAAAAAGCGGCCATGGAAGCCGAAAAGAGCGCAAGGGCGGATTTCTTTCCCAAGGCCTCAGTCACGTACTCATATACGCGGTTGGATGAGGCCCCTTTTTCATATTTTCAGACAGCACTGGGAAAGTCGAAGATAGACGTAGGGGAGAAGGACAATTTCCACTGGGACATTACGGTCACACAACCCCTCTTCACGGGCTTCTCCTTATCGACCCTCCACAAGATGGCGAAACTGGGGATCGACATCGCGGCCTTGCAAAAGGAGGAGGCCGTACTCGATGTCTCCGAGCAGGTCAAATTGGCGTATTTCAATATCCTCTTGGCCAAGAAGATGGTCTTGGTAGCGGAGGAAGAGGTTGAACAGCTTGCCGCGCACGAGATGGACGCGGAGAAATTTTACAAGGAAGGCATGATACCTTTCAACGATCTCCTCAAGTCCAAGGTCGCACTGGCCCAGGCCGTTCAGAACCTCACTAGGGCGAGAAGCGACATGGATGTGGCCGTCGCATCTCTCAACACCATTTTGAGGCGTGAGATCGACAAAAAGACCGAGGTCGAGGACATCCTTGAGATCAGACCACAGGTATACATATTGCCAGATCTCTACAGGGAAGCCCTCAGAAAACGGCCCGGGCTCAAGGCGCTGCGCGTTTCTCTGAAAAATGCCCAATATCAAGTCGGGCTTGCCAGGAGTTCGTTTTACCCACAGATCGCATTAGTTGGAAGATACGAGAGAAACGGCGACAACCCGGATGCAAGCAACAATGATTTCGGCAATTACGACAGTGGAAGCGTGACGTTTCAGGTGACTTGGAATTTTTTCGAGTGGGGCAAGAAGGTCGCTGAGACCAGAAAGGCGATCTATGAAAAACGCTCGCTGGAGGAAAAGCTCAAGAGATTGGAGGACCAGGTCAAACTCCAGGTCAAGCAGGCCTATTCGAGTCTGCGGGTGGCAGAGAAGAACATCAATACGGCCACAGAGGCCCTTGCACAGGCCAAGGAAAATTTTCGGATCACAAACCTTCGGTACCAACAGCAGATGACGACGTCCACCGAAGTCCTGGATGCGAGGGCGTTCCTTACACAGGCCGAGGCCAATTATTACCGTGCGCTCTATGGATACAGGATGGCGCTTGCAGAGCTGGAAAGGGCCTTGGGCCGAAAGTAGTTAAGGGAGATTGATCGATGGGGGAAGACACAGGAAGCAGAAAGCGAGGCATCTTCGGATGGCTCGTCGCCATAATCCTCATTTTGGCATTTGGGGGATTCAGCGTCTCCAACTATGTCAGATCCAGGACCATTGAAAGGCCCCAGGTCATCCGTGAGGAGAAGATCCCGGTGGAGGTGAAGCCCTCCAGAGTGATGGACATCTCATGGATCCTTGAACTTACAGGGGATATCCGGCCCATGCGCGAGGTGGATGTATACCCCAAGGTGCCGGGCAAGATCATTCAAACGCTCCTCGTGGAGAAGGGAGATTATGTGAAGAAAGGCGATCTCATTGCCAAGCTGGAGGATCACACGATCAACGCCCAGCTCGCCGAGGCACGGGCAGCTCTGGAGTCCGCCCGGGCCAATCTCAGACAGATCCTCGCCAACCTGGAGCTCCTGGAGAAGGACAGAATTCGCCTTGAGAACCTCTACAAAGAGAAGGCCGTGGCCAAACAAAGGCTTGACCACATAGAAGCCCAATACGAGGCCACCCTTCAGGGAAAGAAGGCGGCGCAGGCCCAAATCAAAAGGGCTCAGGCGGCCTTGAGGCAGCTCCGGATCCTCTACAGGGATCACAGGATCCATGCCCCGATCAGCGGCTATATCTCCAGGCGCTATGTAGACCCGGGCGCCATGTCCGCCACAGCTCAGCCGATCGTCCGGATCTCCAATGAAGGTGAGCTCAAGATCATCACTACAGTGACCGAGAAGGACTTCCCTCATATAAGACGCGGAATGAAGGCTGAGATTCGTGTGGACGCCTTTCCGGATAAGGTCTTCACTGGAGCAGTCTCCATCATCAGTCCGACCATCGATCCTGCCACGCGCACTGGTGAAATTGAGATCCACATCCCGAACAAGGACCTGACGCTTTGTTCCGGCATGTTTGCCCACATACGGCTGGAATTAGGGGAAAGAAACGCACTTGTTATTCCGAAGGATGCGCTCAACAGGCTGCCGGGCACGGGGAACTACTATGCCTATGTTGTGGAAGGCGGAAAAGCCGTTATGAAAAACATCAAGATCGGCGTGATCCAGGGAAACTATGCAGAGGTCACAGAAGGTATGGAGGAGGGAGAACAGGTGGTGGTCAAGGGACAGAATAGGTTGAAAGATGGCACGAGGGTTACGGTCAAAGCTCACGGTACAGGGGGGAAGGCAAATGCGACTTCCTGAGTTTTCCGTAAAGCAGCCCGTTGCATGCCTTATGCTTGTTATGGCCCTCGCCTTGATGGGGAGCTTCGCCCTTACCCGGCTCAATATCGATATGCTCCCGGATATCAGCCCTCCTGTCATTTCGATCCTCACCTCCTGGTATGGAGCCAATGCATCGGATGTGGAGACCGAGGTCACGGAACCCATCGAGGACCAGGTAAAAACGGTGAACAATCTTGACACGCTGACTTCGAAGTCCCTCGACAACCTTTCCATGGTTTCATGCAAGTTCGATTGGGGAACTGACCTGGACGTGGCGAGCAACGACATCCGCGACAAGTTAGAGCTTGCCAAGCGGGACCTCCCGGATGATGCGGAAGAACCCATTCTTTTTAAGTTCAGCAGCGCCACGTCTCCTATCCTATTCATGACCATCAGCGGAGAGAAGAGCTGGCCCAGGTTGTATCACCTCGTGGACAAGTACATATCCGATGAGCTGAAGCGTGTGCCGGGCGTCGGGGCCGTGATTGTTCATGGGGGCCTTCGGCGCAGGATCAACATCTATTTCGACCTGGCCAAGGTGGAAGCGTTCGGCATTCCGCTCTCTAAGATCAACCAGGTCCTTGCCGCTGAAAACCTGAACATCCCTGCGGGCAGCATCAAAACCGGCACAAAAAACTATTTTGTTCGCGTGCCGGCCCGCTACAAATCCGCCAGGGAGATGGGGGATACGGTGATCGGGTATTTTCAGAACCGGCCGGTTTACCTGAAAGATGTGGCTCGGGTGGAAGATGGCTATGAGCCAATGGATGTGAACGGCTGGGGAGACGGCCGCCCTGCGCTGGTACTTATTTTACAGAGACAGACCGGCAAAAACACGGTGGAGGTTATCAAGAGGGTCAAAAAGAAACTGGAGGAGATCAAGAAGACCCTCCCATCGGATATAAAGATCAATATTGTCTCGGATTCTTCGGAGAACATCCTGACATCGGTCAAGAACCTGAGAACCACCCTTTTGTACGGGATATTCTTTGTGGTCCTCGTCACCCTCCTTTTCCTGAGAAGACTCAGAACCGCTTTCATTATCTCTCTTGCCATCCCCTTTTCCCTGATCATCGCCTTTATCCTGCTCTATCTTTTCGGCTATACCATCAACCTGGTATCCCTTATGTCCCTGGCCATTGCATCCGGGATGGTTGTGGACAATGGCATTGTGGTCCTTGAAAACATTACGCGGCACATGGAGCGTGGAGGAAGGGGCAAGACCGCCGCCATCTTCGGCGCAAGCGAGATGGGCCTTGCCATCACGGCCTCCACCATGACCACGGTGGTGATCTTTGTCCCTTTGATGTTCCTCACAGGGCTTGCGGGCATCATCTTCAAGCAGTTGGGCGTAACCCTTGTTGCAACCCTCATGGCATCGCTTCTTGTGGCCCTGATGCTGATCCCCATGCTGGCATCACGGCTGGTCAAGGCCACGCCGGAAGCCCTCAAGAAGAGAAAAGGGGCCATAGGCCGGATCTATGGCATATCTGAGAAGGCGTTCGAGGCCTTGGAGTGGGGTTACGCACGAATCCTCGAGTGGGCCCTGAGACACAGAAGGACCACTGTTGTGCTGGCGATCGCCATCTTTGCGAGCAGTATATCCCTGGTTCCCTTCCTTTCAACCTCCTTTTTCCCCAAGGTGGATACCGGTGATGTCAATATCAGGTTTCGCCTTCCAGAAGGATCTCGCATAGAAGAGACCAACCGTGTTATGGAGGCCATACTCAAGGATATCGACGAGGTGGTAAGACCCGAGGAGATGCGCCATTCATATGGTTTTGACGGGGAAACCAAGGAGGGGATCGGTGTTGCCCTGGGATTTGATCAGGGACCCAATGTGGGAAGCATCGGGTTCAAACTGGTGGATCGGGACAAGAGGACCCGTTCTGCAGAGGATGTAGCGGCCGCCCTGCGCAAGCGGGTGAGGGAGATTCCGGGAATCGCCAAAATCAAGGTAAGCGCAGAAAATCCCATCACATCCGTCCTCATGGGTGGTGGAAAGCCCGTCTCCCTGGAGATCCAGGGATCGGACCTGGATGAACTCATGGAGTTTGCACGCAAGGCCAAAGCCGTCATGGAAAAGATCCCCGGCCTTGTTGATATCGAGATCAGCCAGAAGGACCCGAGACCGGAGATATGGATCGAGGTGGATCGGAAAAAGGCAGCATCCCTGGGACTGAATATTGCCACGATCGCCGGGACCGTCCGGAACTACTTGTATGGGGTGGAGGCCACAGAATTCCGGGATGCAGGGGATAAATATGATGTCTTTACCCGATTTACCGAAAGGGACAAAAACAAGCTGGAAAATCTTCCGGAGGTTCCCATATTTACGCTGGATCACGGCAAAATGGTCCGGCTCAAAAACGTGGCAAGGATTGTTGAGGGTCAAGGCCCTATCGAGATCGAGAGAAAAAATAGGCAGAAGATCGTGAAGGTAGAAGCGGATACCTATCAGCGCTCCCTCGGTGCAGTGACAGCGGACTTAAAGCGGGAACTGGAAAAGCTTGGGACACCACCAGGCATCACCACCCGTTTCGGAGGGGAGGTGGAGGAACAGCAAAAGGTCTTCAGGGACCTGACAATACTGCTGATCATGAGCATAATCCTGGTCTATATGATCATGGCATCGCTTTTCGGGAACCTGCGCGATCCATTTATCATCATGTTCTCTATTCCATTTGCCTTCAGCGGGGTCCTTTATGCCTTCTATCTTACGGGCATCACCTTAGGGATCATGTCGTTTATGGGGGTGGTGATGCTCATGGGGATCGTGGTCAACAATGCTATCGTGCTCTTAGATTACATCCATCTCCTCCAGAAAAGGGGAGAACCTCTTTTTCAGGCCATTACGAGGGCCGGCAGAAGTCGTCTGCGGCCGGTCCTTATGACCACCATGACCACCTTTTTCGGCATGTTGCCCATGGCGGTTTGCCGCAGCGTAGGGGCAGAGGCATGGAATCCCCTGGGGATCACCATGCTCGGTGGACTTTCGGTCTCCACGCTTGTGACATTGATCCTTGTTCCCACCGTTTACTACATCCTGGAGAGGAGAAAACAGGAGTCCATAGCATGAGGATGTTTCTCATCATCTATGATGCGGAATTGGATGAGGAAGTGCTGCACCTCCTGAATGAGTGTGGCGTGACGGGCTTTACCAAGTGGGACCGGGTCCTAGGCAAAGGAAGGGAGTCTCCCCCAAAGATGGATGACGCAGTGTGGCCTGGCTTTAATTGCGCCATTGCCCTAAGCGCGGAGGATCACCTGGCGGATAGGATCTTGGATAAGATGGCAAAGTTCGCCGAACGACTCGGCGGCAAGGGATTCAAGCTGTTTGAACTCCCGTTGATCAGGGAAATTTAGCCTGCACTATTCACGAATGAGGGAATAATGCAGGCTAAATATCCGAAACCACTAGGACATTCCTTTTATGGCTCTGTGGCATTTTTTCACAAACGCCCTGACGGTTCCGGAAAGATCCCAAGGGCTAGTCTTAGAATATCCTGGGGTTTGGGGGCGAAGCCCCCAACTTTGCCGGCCTGCCATGAATTATCCGGGTTAGCCCTTCTGAAAGGCCTGGAGGGGACGAAAAATGAAAGGAAGCCTTGTTCGGAAAGCGCTTTGGCTTTCGCTTTTCGCCATGGCAATGGCCTATCTGGAGGCCACTGTGGTCGTGTACCTGAGGGAACTTTACTACCCCAAGGGATTTCACTTCCCCCTGAATCCAATGCCGATCAGACTGGTGTGGGTCGAGCTCGCGCGAGAGGCCAGCACCATCGTGATGTTGTTGGCCGTGGCCGTTCTTGCCGGGGAGAAAGGGCCTTTGCGATTCGCCCATTTTATGTACATCTTCGGAATCTGGGACATCTTTTATTATATCTGGTTGAAGGTGGTTCTGGGATGGCCGGAGTCGCTTCTCACCTGGGACCTCCTCTTCCTCATTCCCCTTCCCTGGGTAGGACCAGTGCTGGCGCCGATCCTAGTCTCCATCGGCCTGATTGCGGCAGCGATCATCATTTACAGGATGGAATGCCGAGGCATACCGTTTCGTCCCGGATGGAGCTTCTGGGCCATGGAGATCCTAGCCGGTTGCATTGTGATCCTCTCCTTTCTGTGGGAATGGAAAATGGTCCCCCAGGGGGATGTGCCCGAACGATTCAACTGGGGGCTCTTTCTCAGTGGCTATCTTCTGGGGTGGGTGACCCTAATCCGCGTCCTATTGCCCGGGAAATTGCCTCTGTCGCCTCCCCATGGCCAACAAACATATGAAGGTAAACAATTAGCACTGGAGAAGAATCCCCATACAAAAAGGGAGGACACTTGACTGCCTAATCCGCATTATTCACCAGTAGGGGAATAATGCGGATTAACTCCATGGAATAAAACGAGATGTCATTTATGGCCATGTTGCGTTTTTTCCACAAAGGTCCTTGCGGCTCAGGAAGATCCCATAGGAATTCTCTTAGAATATCCTGGGGGTTTGGGGGCGAAGCCCCCAATGATCTCGAGCTATCAAGAATTATCCAGGCTAACTTTCTATAAAGGAAGAAATGTCTTTCGCTCTCTTCGGATATGGGTTCGGGTTTCTTGCTGGAGTCGCTTCATCGATCCCGGTCGGGATACTTGGTATGATCAGCGTGTCAAAGACCATTGAAGAGGGTTTTGCATCTGGTTTCTCCCTTGCAGTCACAGTAGCTATTATGGATGCTCTTTATTGCCTGGCAGCAATGTTTGGAATATCCCTTATGATATCAAATCCGACGTTTCATAATGCTTTGAAATTGACGAGTATTTTGTTGTTGATCTGCTTTGGAATTAAAACTATCCGTGGCAAAGGCAAGCAATCGGAGCTGCAGGAGATTGTTAAGAAAAATAATTTGATAGCGAATATTTTTACTGTAATTGCGCTATACATCTCAAGCCCGATGCAAATTATTTTCTGGGGGACAGTAGCTAATATAGTTCATTCTTGGCCTATTCTATCAGCAAGTCCTATCGATAACATCTCATTTTCCATCGCCGTTGGAATTGGAGCAATCTGTTTTTACTTTGTATTACTAAAGTATATTCACTTTATATCTTTTAACCAAATGAAAATAAATTCACACATTGCGAATTTCATAACTGTCGGCCTTGGTTATGTTATTATTGCATTTGCCCTATATCTGGCGGTTACTTTCTTACATGAATTTTGAATATTCAAGGAGGAATAAAAAATGACAAGTCATCGCTTTTCAATTTCAGCAATTATACCGGTCTACAATGAGGAGCAGACGATCGGAGCGGTCGTACAAACTGTCATTAATAGTAACTTGTTTGAAGAAATAATCTGTATTGATGATGGATCGAAGGATATGAGCTTGGGAATTTTACAATCTTTCGGAAAAAATATAGATATTCTCCATTTCGATGAAAACAAGGGCAAAGGTGCAGCTTTGGCAGCCGGGATACTAAGAGCGACCCAAGAGATAGTTGTGTTTTTGGATGCAGACCTCGTTGGACTGACCTTTGAGCACCTCTATGCACTTGCAACTCCTCTTCTTGAACAAAGAGCGGAAGTAACCTTGGGGATCGGTCAAGTCGCGAGTCATTTTCCTCTGTTGACAGGAGAACGGGCCTATTTCAGAAAGGACCTCTTGCCTTTAATTCCGGCCATATCTAAAAAAAGGTATGGAGTAGAAGTATTTCTTAACTACACATTTAAGGATAGACGAGTTGAATTTGTTCATCTTGATGGATTGGATCAAATCCTAAAGCCCCAAAAAATGGGGATCAACAGCAGGATGATATCCTCATATGTAATGGAGGGTTTTCAAGTCTCAAAGGAACTTTCTCTTCAGACTCTGAACATGGGCAAAGAACGACTGCTCTCCATTGTGGACCCTATGGATAGAATCAAAGTAATCTCCAACAAGGGATTGAATATTTTGTCCAAGTCCGTGGAAGACAGACGATCTCAAGGGGGTAAGCTCCTGAATACTTGCCTGAGACAGATTCGAAGGTTTACCTCGTTGTGAAGTCGAGCCCCGTTTCCCCCTCTGGAAATCGGAAGAGTTGGAGGATTGCATCATGATTACCACCATGGAAATAAGCAGGAACACAGATCTCGATCAGGCAATCGATCGGACTGTAAGATATCTCCTGTCGATTCAACACGACGAAGGATATTGGTGGGGAGAGCTGGAGTCTAACGTGACGATCACCTCGGAGCATCTCTTCCTGACGCATATCCTTGGGATTGGGACCTCTGAGGAGTGGCGGAAGATCGCCAACTATCTGCGCCAGCAGCAACGGGAGGATGGGACATGGGCCATCTATTATGACGGACCTGGGGATCTTTCCACCACCGTCGAGGCCTATACAGCGCTCAAAATGGTTGGAACGGATTCAGAGGAACCCTTCATGAAAAAGGCCAGGGATTTCATCCTGAGCAAGGGAGGGGTGGAGGAGGCCCGGATTTTCACCAAGATCTGGCTCGCCATGCTGGGTGAGTGGCCCTGGGAAGGCATACCCATACTGCCTCCTGAGATCGTCCTGTTCCCCCGATGGTTCCCCTTCAATATCTATGAGTTCTCCAGTTGGGCAAGGGGGACGATAGTCCCCTTGACGATCATTCAAGCCTTTCGCCCTGTCTTTCCCATCCCCGCATGGGCCCGCATCCCAGAGCTCTTCAAGGACGGACCCGAGAGGGTCGATCTCTCCCTCCCGAGGAAGGATTCGACCTGGGGGAGTATCTTTTTGCAGATCGACAGGGTTCTGAGGATATACGATAAAATCTCCATTAATCCGCTTCGCCGGCTCGCTATAAAGATGGCGGAACAGTGGATACTGGCGCGTCAGGAGGCCGATGGCTCATGGGGAGGGATCCAACCACCGTGGGTATACTCCTTGATCGCCCTCAAGTGCCTGGGCTATACGATTGATCATCCAGTCATGAAGAAAGGCATTGCTGGATTTTACGGCCCCAAGGGGTTCGGAATTGAAGAAGGGGATACCTTTCGGCTCCAGTCCTGCATATCGCCCGGATGGGACACCGGGCTCGCCATGATCGGACTGCTGGATGCTGGCCTCCCTGGAGATCATCCTGCTCTGGTTAAGGCCGGGGAATGGTTGATCCATAACCAGATCTTCTCTGGTGGGGACTGGCAGGTGAAATGCAAGGCCAGGCCCGGGGGATGGGCATTCGAGTTCGAAAACGCCAATTATCCCGACACCGACGATACCGCGGTGGTCATGATAGCCATCATGCGGACCGATCTGGACGGAGATAAGAAACAGCAGGCGCTCCAGCGCGGTCTGGAATGGCTCCTGGCCATGCAGAGTTCAAATGGCGGCTGGGGAGCCTTTGATGTAGATAACTGCAAGGCCTTCCTGAGGGAGATCCCGTTCGCCGATTTCGGAGAGATGATCGACCCACCGAGTGTGGACGTCACCGCCCACATCGTGGAGCTTCTCGGCAAAATGGGCTACCGCAGGGGCTGGCGACCGTTGGACCGGGCCCTTGATTACCTAAGACGGGAGCAAGAGGAAGATGGGGCATGGTACGGGCGCTGGGGTGTAAACACAATATATGGCACTGGATGTGTGTTGCCAGCCCTTGAAGCCATTGAAGAGGATATGCGTGCACCATACATCCGAAAGGCCGTCGAGTGGCTTTTATCCCGGCAAAATGAGGATGGAGGCTGGGGGGAGAGGATCGAAAGTTACAGGGACCCTTCTTGGAGAGGCAGGGGGCCTAGTACAGCCTCACAGACCGGGTGGGCGCTGCTCGCCCTGATCGCGGCTGGTGAGAGAGAAAGTAAAGCTGTCAGGCGAGGGGTTGAGTACCTGATCCAGACCCAAAGGGAGGACGGATCATGGGATGAGCCCTATTTCACCGGAACGGGCTTTCCCTTGGACTTTATGATCAACTACCACCTCTATCGGAACTACTTTCCATTGATGGCCTTGGGACGTTATAGGCAGGGGCTTCATCACGTTACAGGCTATATTTTTGGAAGTATGTAACATGGTTCCATGGCATTAAAAAGCCGAATCCTTCATGCACCCTCCTGTGAAGTCTGAGGAGCACTCAGGGGCATTCTCAAGACCATAAAGAAGAAGCTCAATATTAGCCCGTTTTTGGGCCTCCAAGTAATCAGGAGCCAGAGGATCACCAACAAGCATGATATAGCCCAGAAGGGGAGCGAAAATGATGTGTCCGGCGTTGAGGGTCATGATTTGAAAGAGGGCCTGGCGGTTGTCCACGGATCTGATGATTCCATCCTTGCACATTCCCTCTAATAAGGAGGCCAAGATATCCGCCAGCGGCTTTACGAAATGAGCGACGAGTTTCTCTATGCGCGGGCTTTGACATTGAAGCTCATGGAGGAGGATCTTTAAGAAACTCTTGTGAGTTGTCAGAAAGTCGAATTGCCTCTCGATGAAGAAAGCCAGTTTGGCGCGGCCCTCCATTGGATGTTGTAGGGACTCCTGAATCCATTCCCGGGCTTCTTGATAAATCCGTTCGATCACAGCAAAGAACAATTCTTCCTTGCCAGAAAAGTAGTGGTAGAGGGTGGCGCTGTGAATCCCGACCTGCGCGGCGATCTCTCGCATCCCCACCCCATCGAAGCCTCTTTCGGCAAATTCCTTCTCAGCTACATGGAGGATGGCAGTCCGTCGGTCCCTTCGCGAAGATGGCATGGCCATTCTCCTTGTTTCAACGAAAGATTAGTCGCAATTATAGGATTCCTTGGGAACGCCTGTCAATTTCATCTATGCATGATGCAAGGCCATGTCAAAGACACACTTATATCCAGATCAGTCAACAACGCACTCCTAAAAGGAGGGTGGATTGATGACTTTGAAAGAGTATAGTTAGTTCCCATCCAGAAACGGTAATTGTTTGATAAAAAAGGAAAAAGCGCATTTTAATGTGGACAAATTCCCTTAGATCTTGTTATAAGCTTGTAGGC
>MTPG01000055.1 GCA_002010915.1 Desulfarculaceae bacterium JdFR-97
TCCCTCGTATCTGTGGATCTCATCCATCAGGAGCTTAAAGCAGCCGTCCATGATATCGTGGACTTCCTCCGGCTCCAGCTTCGCGGAGATCGCCGTGAAGTCGGCCACGTCCGCAAAGAGCACCGTCACAAGTTTCCGCTCCCCCTCAATGGAACTTCGGGTAGTAAGGATTTTGTCCGCTAGGTGTTTGGGGGTGTAGGATTGGGGTTGAGAGTAGTCAATTAGAGGTGTTTCCTGGGGTTTCCGCAAGTTATGGCCACAATCTCCACAGAAATCATCATCTGGAAGAATTTCAGCACCACATTTAGGACAAGCCAATGATAATTTTGTCCCACACTTGCGACAAAACTTCTTCGACTCAGGATTCTCAGCTTGACACTTTGGGCATTTCATTATCGATCCCTTTAGGGAAAACTGCTTTTGCTCAATAGAATAATCTTGCCATTTCTAATCAGATGGAACAGCGCCAAGTTGTTGCATCAGGCCCAATGCGTCATTCCAGCCGAGTATTTCCTCAATCTTGCCGCCAGCCAAACGATAGATGGCAATTCCGGTCCACGTGACCTGCTTCCCGGTCGGCGCTATACCCCGAAGTTCCCCCGTGTGGGTCCCACGACATGTCCAGTGTGCCACAACCTTATCNCCTTCGGCGATGGTGTCCTCAACAGAGACGACAAGGTCGGAAAATCCATTGAGAAACGCCCTCGCGTACTGCTTCCAGCCTTCGATGCCCTCAAAATCCGATTCAGGGGTTGAAAAACAGAATTGGAGGCTAACCATCTATCTCCTATGCTCAGATTTCCCTTGTTATAGGCTTCGTCAATGAAATGCCGGACTATTTCCTTGTTTTCTTGTGCTGGCATAAGAATCTCCTTTCTTAGAGAAACGGTTGGCTGTGCCAAACGGAGACGATCTTTTGAACCACTTACCAGATGGACAAATTCGGCTAGGAGCAGGGTAGACAAATTTTGAGGTGTTTCTAAACTGGAACCCCTTTCGATAAGGGTTTAGTTAGGGAGGACGGATTCTAGTGCATAGAATTAAATAAAACCGAGTAAGAGTCAAGAGAAATCGGCGGTTGAGCTCCCAGCAAGATAATAGGGTTTACTCTGAGCTTGGACAGGGTGAGTTTTCAAGATATATAGGTAGAAAGGATCTCTGATTGAATGATTCTTGCATTCAAGCATCTGTCACACATCGACCCGAATTTAGGAAGANTGGAAAATCAATTGGTTACAACAGTCAGATGTTAGGATNCATGCGCTTTATGCACTACCCTCGTGAAAAAGGNGACGTTGGGTTCTCANGCAACATAAAATTGGGCCATAGCGACCGCCCCCCACTGGCAATCCTCCCAAGCCCGGGGTCTTTTCCAGTTTGACCCCTCCTTCCCCCAGGAGTGTGCCCGCAGCATCAGCAGCCTTTTGCCACCCTTTGCCCCATGCGCCTGGCCTTGAAGATACACCCCTTCGAGCGTATGCTTCGAGCCCGCCTGCTCAAGAACTGGAAGGCAGCTCTGGACACCACTTCCCTCTACCAACAAACAGTTCTTTCAGAACCAATGTCCCAATCTCCCACACGGTCACAAAGCCAACACTCAAAAGGCCACCAACTACTGGATCCGTCCCGACCTTCGTGGAAAAAGAAAATGGCGTAATCTCCTGGTGGAAGAAAGAGGCGGTCTGAGGGCCACAAGCGAGGTGGTTACTCCATGGAAAAGATTATCCAAGATGATGCACAATTGGTCCAGCTTCGCCTTGAGGTGGAGAATCAGCTAAGGACTCGAGTGCTGGAGGCTATCCAGGTGATCTTGGAGGAAGAGTTGGAGGCGGCGTTGGGTTGTCCGCCAGAGACGGATGGGTATAGAAACGGCAGCCAGATACAGAGGAATTACCTAGATGGGTCCTATGGAGTTGAAGGTCCTTCATTTTGTCAACAAAGCTGCCTTATCAGGAGATACCCTGAACCGTTTTCCACAATATACAGGATAAATCCTCAAGGGCTTTTGAAGTTATTAAAACTTGACAAACATTACCACTTTTGCATTATATCTGTGGGTCTTCAAGTAGACTTACTGTATCGTCTCCGGGGGATAGCGAGATTCTGTCAGAATTACCACTGGTCATAAGGCCCGAAAAAGTCAGGTGGCCTTGTGTAAATTTTAAAGAAGTCTGAATTGTCCCAAGATACTAGCAACAGACCGCATGATTATGGAGGGAGTTAGCATGAAAAGGATATTTCCGTTAATTTTAGTGGCGATGATCTCAGTGGTGTTTTTTGATATTAATTTGTCTTTTTCTTCGCAGGAGCCTCAAGTCATAGAATCCTATTTAAAACTTCCTCTTTTCTTCATCGAGAACCAGGGTCAGATTGATAAAAAGATAAAGTTCTATCAACATTATGGCAGTTATAGAGTGTTTTTTGCCGATGATGGGGTCTATTTGGTATTCCAAAGGGAAAAAGGAGATTTCTTTGAAAAAGATATTGTAAAATTGATGCCTCTAGGGACAGATGAAAAGGTTCAAATTCTGCCTGAACAGCCTCAGAATGTAAAGGTGAACTATTTTATTGGGAAAAATCCTGATAAATGGAGAACGAATATCTCAGCATACAAGGCTGTTTTATACAAAGAGGCTTATCCAGGTATTGATATCAGGTTTTATAGTAAGAACCAGCAGTTGGAATATGATATCGTATTGAAGCCAAAGGCAGATATCCGAGAGGTTAAATTCCAGCTTGATGGAGTAGAAGAGATAGAGATAACTAAAGAAGGAGATCTGCTTATACGAACTAAAAGCGGGAAGAGAATGCTGCAGAAAAAGCCCATTGTTTACCAGATAATTGAGGGCAAGAAAATTAACTTGGAAGGAAGATATGTGATTATAGATAAAGTTTCAAAGATATATAGCTTTAATCTTGCCTCATATGATACCAGTTATCCGCTGGTCATTGACCCTGTCCTTGTTTTCTCGACCTTTATTGGAGGAGAGGCGAGAGAAGAGGGTTTAGGTATCGCTGTGGACAAAGATGGCTATGTTTATGTAACTGGAGCTACAATATCTAATGACTTCCCTGCTGACCGGTGGATTGGTGAGGCACTCAACTCTAATGATTTTAACGTCTTTGTAGTCAAGCTCGATCCTTCGGGGTCAAAATTGATCTATTCTACTGTCATAGGAGGCAGTATATGCGAAACTTGTGCTAGTCCAGGAAGTGACCAGGGTTATGATATTGCTGTGGATCGACAGGGCAATGCTTATATTGTTGGAAAGACCTATAGCACTGACTTTCCAACAACATCAGGGGCTTTCGACCAATCTTTCAATGGTGGATATCATGGTGATGCTTTTGTAGCCAAATTGGACTCTAACGGAGTGTTGGCATATTCCACCTATCTTGGTGGAAATTTGGGTGAAAGGTATGGCTTTGGGATTGCGGTAGACTCAGAGGGAAACGTCTATGTTACCGGTGGTACCGCACAGGATTATGATGAGACATCTCAAATAACTTATTATTCCTTTCCTCATACAAAAAAATATTATACACAGAGAAACGACTGCGTTAATTGTATAGGGGTCCCTAGCGTTTTTGTGGTAAAAATTAATCCTAATGAGCCGGATTTAATTTATTCGGTCATAATAGGAGGCGTTGGTTATGATTTTGGCACCAGTATCGCCGTAGACCTTTCCGGAAATGCTTATGTGACTGGAGAAACTTGGTCCCATGATTTCCCAATTACTCAGGGAGCCTTTCAGGCAAACTTCGGTGGAGCAGATTCTGATGCCTTTTTGATCAAGCTAGACAGTTCTGGTAACCTTATTTATTCTACTTTTTTGGGTGGAAGTAATAACGATTCTGGCCAAGAAATAACTTTAGACCCTATGGGTAATATATATATCACAGGAAATACTCGATCGCTTGACTTTCCTCTCAGTTCTGATGCTTTTGATCAAACACCTGGTGGAAAATCTGGGTGCGGTAGTTATTGGCTTGATGGATTTGTGACCAAGCTGGATCCTACGGGCACCCAACTTATATACTCCACATATGTGGGGGGAGAGCTTAGTTGCGATGAGTCTCTTGGCATTGCTGTGGATTCTTTTGGGAATGCTTACGTAACTGGCATGACCCTTTCCGATGACTTCCCTGTTACCTCCCGCCTCCCAGAAGACACCGACTCTTCTGGCGACCATGTATTTGTTACCCAGCTTAGCAAAACAGGAGATCTGCTTTTTTCAACTCGGCTGGGCGGGTCAGATTGTCCTCCTTATTATGCTACTTACCGATGCGAAAAAGGTTATGATATCGCGATAGACTCCCTTGGCAATGTATGTGTAACCGGACTTGCTTTGAATGTGGACTTTCCAACCACTCCTCTTGCTTTTCAGACGGAACCAGGTAGTGACAATTTCATTAATAACTCTGATATATTTGTTTTCAAACTCGGTTTAGGACCAGCCAGTATTAACAATCCACCATATGCAAATGCAGGTCTTAATCTGGCAATATTGTCAGAGGAACAGAATTCTACAGTAATAACAGGTTTTGCCTCCGATCCTGATGGTGACGATTTAACCTATCGCTGGATAGAAGGGGAAAACGAGTTGTTGGGATGGACGCCTGTTGGCCCTAACGGGGAGGCTTGTCTGGATTTGAGCATGATCGCAGCCTTTTCGTTTGGTGAGCACACCCTCACATTGGAGGTCAGCGACGGGCAGGCGGTTGCATCTGACGAGATGATCTTGACGGTATCGAACTCCGCGCCTCACCCGGCCCCTATTGGAGGGGGGATTTACGAGGTCAACACGCCCGTTGTGTTAGTCGGACAGGTGTCGGACTTTGACGGGGATGTGGTGACATATGAGTGGTTGGAGGGGGATGAGGTCCTTTTCAGCGGTCAAGTTAAGCCTCCTTATGGTGGAGGCCCTGTCACACTCCCAGAGCACAGCATTTCGAATCTGGATTTGGGGACGCACACATTGACCCTGCGGGTGAGTGACGGTGTGAACGCACCTGTGTCCGCGGACATCACGGTGGTTATTCAGGACACGCAAGCTCCTACGCTGGCTCCGGTTCCCAACAAAACGATCCTTTGGCCCCCGAACCATAAGATGNTGGACATCGTCATTGAGGCCAATGCCTACGACAACAGCGGTGCCCCTGTGGTTCTGGAGGCAACTGTGAGCAGCAATGAGCCTCAGGAGGGGCTCGGCGATGGGGACATGTCCCCGGATTGGACCGAGCCTGAGATTGATCAGATCGATGGTATCATCACGTTGCAGCTACGGGCTGAGAGGTCAGGAAGTGGAGACGGGCGGGTCTACACGGTTACGATCACCGGAACAGACGAATCGGGCAATGCCAGCACCGCAGCTGTAGAGATCATCGTGCCTCACGATAAGAGGAAATGATTTCCAATGAGAGGATGAGGTCAAGCGCCTCACCTTCTCTTTGTATAGATACCCCCAGCTAAAGCCGGGGTCCTTAAAACCACTACAGCTTCATGCGAAGCTGATCTGAATCCTGGCGGCCCTGATACTTAACGTATCGCTTTACCGTCTCTTCGTCGACGCCTACGCTGCTGACAAAGTAGCCCTGCGATCATACTATATTCTCACCAATACACCTTGTGTCACCGGGAATGCAAAAATCCCCCTTTCCCCTTTATGGGAAGCGAAAAATTTCCCCCTGGATAAGGAGAGGGGGTAGCGATGGAAGGCAAGGGTGTATGCTTTCTCCCGATGCTGACATCGGGAGGGGGCGATATGGTCAAGGGGGAGCTTTGGCATAAGGTGCACATTCATTATAGGCTGAAGGAGTCCAAGAAGGCCATTGCGAGGGCGCTTGTATGAGACCGGGAGAATATATAACGTCCGTTCTCAAGCAACATAAAATTGGGCCATAGCGATAGCGCCCCACGGGCAACCCTCCCAAGCCCCGGGGTCTTTTCCAGTTTGACCCCTCCTTCCCCCAGGAGTGTGCCCGCAGCATCAGCAGCCTTTTGCCACCCTTCGCCCTATGCCTCCGGTCCCGAAGAGACGCCCCTTTCTCAACAGGCGAAAAGTTGATTCAGAACAACGTAACGATCATATGAGGGGGTCGTTGAAGGTGAGAGACTCGCCGAAAAGCCTTCTCAAAACAAAAGGAGAGCTGTGTCCATTGACCCCAAAGTGATCGTTACTCGCCGATATCATTAGATGTATGGTAGGACGTCCCGTCATTTACTCCTCGGCGCTCAGGATGGACAAGCGAACAAAGCGCGGTGGTCACTTGAGACCGGTTGATGAAGGTCAAAATGATCATCCCTCAATATTTCCTTCCAGCAACCACTCGTAGGCGGGCTGCACGACCACATCAGGGGTTGTCACAGCGCTCACCTGGCTCCANTCCAGCACAAGCAACCGCCTTCCGGCACGAGGGTAATCTCTAGTGGCTTCCGCCAAGGCACGAAGCTCACGCTCCAGGGTTCTGACATCCGAAAGATCTGCGCATACCTGAATCAACTCCTCTCCTGCACCGCGGAAGCGAACGTGAAAGTCCACCTCGAAACCGGTGGTGGTCCTTACATACCCCACCTCCGCTTTGCGACGTTCCAGTTCGTTCAGCACAACCGTCTCCAGTGCATGGCCGACATTCGTCCGGCCGCTGACATCAAAGGCCCCGATCAGGGCGGGGTCAACAGGATAAATCTTCCGCGGGTTGGAATTGCGGCGCCTTTCCGAGTCAGTAGAAAGCGGCACGGCGGTAATAAGGAATGCGTCCACCAGGTGCCCCAGCATGGCATGCAGGGCGTCCTTGGCCACTCTATGTCCCTGAGCCCTAAGGTCCCGGTAAAGCCTGTGCACACTCAGCGCCCCTGCCGGGTTGCGCAGGCATTGTCGTGTGAGCCACCGCAGGGCCGCCACCTGCGTCACTCCNTAACGCTCCACTATGTCACGGAAAAGCANCGTGTCCACATAGCCCTGGAGCAGTTCCACTCGAAGGCCTGGCGATAGCGTCTGAGCCTCCGGGAAGCCACCTACGACCAGGTACTCTCGAAAGCGCCTTTCCAAAAGCGACCGTTCTGCCGGCGTGAGGTACGAAGGAGGCCTTTGGGGCTCCTCACCGCGATGACGCAGGAACTCGCGAAAACTGAACGGGCGGATCACCGTCTCCATCCCCCGGCCGCGCAGCGAGGTATGAACCTCGCGACTTAAGAGCTTAGCCGATGAGCCGGAAACCACGATCTCCACGCGCTCCGTATCCATCACGCGTCGGATAAAGCGCTCCCAACCTCGGACCAGTTGAATCTCGTCGAGAAACCAATAAACGGTTTCCCTTCCCCGCAGTTCTGGGAAACGGCGGTAGTATTCCTGGAGAAGCAGATCCAATTGCTCCAACGGGAGGTCTGCCAANCGGTCGTCGTCAAAGCTCAAATAGACCGCATGCTCCGGCGGCAGAGACTGGCGGCGCTCACTCTGCAGTTGAAGCAGGAAGGTGGTCTTTCCGACCCGTCGCATCCCGATGACCGCATGGACCTTGTTCGGAACCGCTGGCAGGCGTGCATCGCGGGGCGTAAACTCTGACGGGGAGCCAGGAGCAAGCGCCGCATTGAGTTTTTCCAGAAGCACAGGGTGGATCTGCATGAATGCCAGGTTAAACTAAAGGTGTCATTCTGTCAAGGACAGATTTATTGGAAAGTGTCCTTTATTAAGGGACACTGAAACATGAAGCTGAAAAAGGCAGAAAAACATTGCCGTCCTCTATTTCGTTTATCTGCCTCATGTGCCATTTTTTCCTGAGTTATTGCGATTCTAGAAAGATCCGAAGGAGTAGTCTCAGAATATAGCTACGAGACCGAGACGTTGGTGTTCAAGCAACAAGAAAGTTGGCCCATGGCGATCATCCCCTATGGGCCCGCCTGCTCGAGGACCGGACGGCAGCCCGGGGGGCCCATTTCCCCTTCGCACCAGACGAAAAGTCCATTCAGAACCCATATATGTAGGGGCATCCCCGTGGCCGCGATCCATCCGACCGGAGGCCGCTCCTATTCACCCATTTTTCCCTTGAGGCGAAATGGGTAAGTCCACCCATGCAGGCGGGCGATGGGAGGGGTCTCTTCACATTGGATCTCCGCCCACACCACCATCCCCCGGCCAAAAAATTACCCATTTCTCCCTTGAGGCGAAATGGGTAAAAGCGGCCTCTTCCACCCTTTGCTGCATGCCCCTGGCCCCGAAGAGACGCCCCTTTTTCAATAGGCGAAGAGTTGAGTCACAACCAATGTCGCGGTCGAGCTAGGAGATTTCTCATATTTACCCACTTCTCCCTTGAGCTGAAATGGGTAAGTCCACCGATTGCAGATGGGCAACTGGAGGAGCCTTTTCACACCGGATCCTCGGCAGCAGGGCCTCCATGCATACGCCACCGTCCCCCCTGGCTAAAAAATTACCCATTTTTCCCTTGAGGCGAAATGGGTAAAGAGGGTGCCCGCAGCATCAGCAGCCTCTTGCCACCCTTCGCCCTATGCCTCCGGCCCCGAGGAGACGCCCCTTTCTCAACAGGCAAAAAGTTGATTCAGAAACAACGCCCCGTCCGACAGCGCATTACCACACCCAAACGTGTAGGTTTCTACTTCGCATTAAAGATTCGCACAACGCGAAAGATCTAAGAGTCTTTATTTATGAGATGTGGGTGAATATTTCTCCCAAGTTATTGCACTCTTTCTTCAAGCTGAAATTGATCTTGTTCATTTCATACGCTATCTTCAGATATAATCCCAATGGTATGCGGGGCACTTCATCGCGTGGTTTTTTTAGCTCATTGCACCACCAGTGTATAAGATCCTTTTCCTGTTTGGAAGTTGCACATGTTTCACAAGCCATAACCAGATTGTGCATCCCCGGAGGTATTCCTATTGACCTTGGTACAACATGGACTGGTTGACAATTAGAAGACTTTGTTCCACAAAAAGCACATTCATCATTTTTTTCTCCAATCCGTAAAATCTCGCGATCATAATCTGACATTCTGATCTCTCCTGACTTTAGGCGCTTATACATATCGATTATGAAACCATAATTCTTCTGAAACCCCGCTGAAGGGGCAATGACAAGTTTTGCATAATAATAGTAGATTATGTCCTCCACCTTTCTTGGCACGAAAGGAGCTGGCACTTGGATTGCTCTCCTATTTTTGTCTCATTCCATCATTAAATCCGGCCAAATAGCTTGAAGAACGTCTTCCAGATTTCTGACCCCATGAACCTCAACTAGATCGCCTACCCTAGGCTTGTTTTCGTCAGGCCGCATCTCTTTAAGTTCCTGAGCACTTCTTTCAGACAAATAAACCTTTCCAATTCTTCCGGGTTGTAATTCGACAAGCAACTCCGCAAGGGCAGCAAGGTATCTCCTTTCTGGAGGCCTAATCTGCTTGGTAAGATCCACTTCTCCAACAAACAGTGATTGGTTATCAACCTCTTGATGAAGGTACGAGCTTAATAGGGCAATCGTGATTGGGAGGTCGAGGACGGAAACGTAACCATGTCGGCCAGGGAGATAACAAGCTATATCGTATGATAAATCTACAACATCTATATCCTTAAGGGTGCCTAAAACTTTAAGAAGCTGCTTTATTTTTTTACTCGGCAGGAATGGAGCGTTCAGACCGGGAGGCGACCCATATGATGGAATTGTGACAGAAGCCTGTGCTTCTGCAAATTCTTCCCCCACACCACTATAGCCCAGAACAGTTGTTGCTTGGGCTGTCACGTGAGGGGACTCTCTAAGTCCACTCTCTTCCATGGTCAGAACGATTGGATCGAGCATTGCAGGGCCAAAACGATTCTTAGGGACAAAGAGCGGTCTTAGACGCAGAGCGCGCCTTATGTAGATCACACAGTCAACGGCATGTTCTAAAGCCTTTGGTCCCGCAATCTCTCCTCTTTTTGTAACATGATTTACTAGCAGGCATGTGATACCTAAACCCTTGGCTGTGTCAATGAAGTCCAGTAATGCCTTATAGGTCTGACCAGCAGCAGTGCCTAATCCGCCACCCTGCAATGAATCGATCGTGATTACCTGGCAACCATGGTACTCTTTTTCCAACGGCAAAATCTGATGGCTCAAAAACCATGGCAGTATCTTCAGATCATCTATTGTATCGACATATAGATTATCCCCGGCTGAAGACGCTTGATCGCCGGCCTGTGCTTTGAATAACCTGCTGAACACCCTTTTTATGTCGCTCATGCTCTGTTCCGTAGGGAGATACAAAACTTTTACACCTTGGCGAGCTAACTCTCCCAGCACCTGGAGGGAAAGCGTGGTCTTTCCGATTCCAGGTTCCCCGGCAAGCAAATAGATGCCACCTCTTACCAGATCTGAGCCAATAGCTTTCCTTAACCAAGGGAGTTTGGAAATGTCCAACCCCTTTTTACCTTTATCCTGTATATTGCTTATCTTAGGCATAATAGGCCCCCTTCCTTATCGGACGATCGGACGAAGACGAAACATTAGACACTCATGAGAAAGCCGTTTAACAGTCCGCGGTTCTGCCTGTTTACTTTGCGTCAATTGTATTTTTATTTTGACTGGATCAATTTGCGCGGAGAATTCCGCCTTTGATATTGAGCCGTTTGTCTAAGCCAAGTTCGCTTTAATCGAGATCCTCGAGTGTAACAGTCGTTTTGAAAGAACGTTTTCCTTTTTATGTTACTGGATCCGTTGACAACATTTCCCGATTCTCACTGAGAAAAAGCTTGCGCTTTTCATATGCCAAACTCTTTTTCACAACGCCTTGCTCACTGCTAACTGCTTCCCGGAATATCCACCGTCACCCGCCTGCCCCTCGGACCGATGTCGAAGATCCGCCTTCGGCAAGGGTAAACTTTGCCCCACGCGACCCGAACGAAAGAGAACCACCCGACTTACTCAAGTTCAGGCTCACTCCCGGCGCACCCTGAGTCATGTCCAGAAACGGAAGGCCATTTTCATGTCTCTGCTCCCAATCCCTCGATGTCATGCAGAATCAGGTTAATTTCATATTCTTTAGCGGTCACATCCGGATCGTTAGCTATAGCGTATAGAATTTTGTCTGAGATATGCTGTGCAATTATTATGCCCCGGACTCGTTGTCCATTGGCAATATGCCTTTCAACCCAATTCTTGTAACGGAGCACCTGACCTGCAACTGCATCAGAGCCACGCGAAACCTTCAGCTCAATGACAACAAGACCTCCAGCATCATCCACGGCCAGAATATCGATTCGTCCAATGGGCGTTATGTATTCGACGCCGGTGGTCCCATCGTCATCCACAAATAATTCCAAGCCAGGTTCAATCAAATCGAGGTGTTGGGCCAAGTAATCTCGAAGGTGAGACTCAGCAGCAAAGCCAGTACCAGCGTCGGTTTCTGGGTCATTGCCGGCTGAGTCTATTTGCCGGACATCCAAACGGCCATCTTCACGCTGATAGATTTCCCAGCGTCCATGTTTTGCCGGATTGTATAGTTCAACCTCGCCCCGTTCTGGACGAAACAGGAAATCATATTGCGTGTTGGCAATACGGGGTTTTTTATTTTCCGGATAATGAATTCTGGAGCGATGGTTCACGGTGCATATGATAATCTGACATTGAATTGTGTTCGTGTTTGTGCCAGGATAACGTTTGAGTATCCATTCCTTGATAGCTACATTCGTGGTCTTTCCTCCAAGAGCTTCTATGGCTTGGCGTATCATTTGCCAGACTGGAGGCCTTTTATTTAGTTGATCTTTGGTCACGAGCTTCCTCCTCTCTAGCAGTAGGGAGTGTATACTGTCGCAACATAATCAGTTCGTCGTCCAGCCCGTGCCGTAGCATATCGAGCCGTCCGGAGACCGCGACCAGATGAGCCGCGGAAACAGGGCTGAGGCGGAACGGGAACAGGCTCGTGGAATCGAGGACCGTTCTCAGAGCCACCGAACCGTTGGGATGAGCGTGCAAGAAGGCCTCGGCCAACCAGGCGATAAGCTCCACATGAGCTATGGCGAGTGAAAGCCCAGAGGTGTAGATGCCTTTTTCCGATGTTTCCTTCAGGACCTCCCAATCGACGAAGCTCCGCAGCACCCGTCGTGCCGCTCTGGATACCGTGTCGCGTTCCCCATATTGCTCCCGCACACGGCGCTGTACCTGGCTGGCTGCGGCCGTTCCCTGGAGTCTGAGC
>MTPG01000041.1 GCA_002010915.1 Desulfarculaceae bacterium JdFR-97
AAAAGTCATAGAAAGTCAGCTGCTTAGCTAACATGTAGTCACGAACCCCAAATTTGGCCCTAATAATTCCAATAACTTACAAATCAACTGTCAAACTTGGGATCCATCTCCGCTCCTCCTTGACTTTGTTACTTTGTTACCAATCAACTCATCTGTCACGGTAGAAGCTTAAGAGTACAGAAGATCGATGCCGTAGTAATATTAGTACTGTTTGGTGTAAAATCTCATTTGGCCTCCTCATTTTGCTTTGTTGTTTCAATTTACACTGAAGCAACTCTAACATGCCCCAGGAGGAGGCCTTAACCTTAATAAGTATCAAGTCGCTCCACCGGATGCCAATTCTGCCTCGCTCCATTGCCGCCGGTGACCTTGATCGTTATATTCCCTTCAAAGAATACCTTGCATTTTCGTTTCACATCAATTATGTTGTAATGCAAAATAATACATTGGAGGCAATGTATGAGTAAAGCTATTTCTGTAAGGCTCCCTGATCATCTGGCTTCAAAACTATCTGAAATTGCTAAAGAAACAGAGAGGTCAAAATCTTTTCATGTTCAGAAAGCATTGGAGGCTTATTTGGCTGATTTAGCGGATCTGCAGGTCGCAATAGATCGATTGCACGATACATCCGATCCTGTTGTCTCGATAGATGAGATGAGGAAAGAGCTTGAGTTATAAGATAGCATTCAAGAAGTCAGTCTCACGCGACCTCAAGAAAATAGACAAGGCTCAGGCAGATAGGATTCTTAAGAAAATTGAAAAATATCTACCTGAGAAAGCAGACCGTTTCCCAATGCTGACAGGAAAGTTCTCGGCATTAGGGAAATTTCGAGTTGAAGAATACAGGGTTATTTTCACCATCATTGAGGATACGGCCCTTATCTTGAGAATCAGTCATCGGCGAGAGTCTTACAGATAAGAATATATAACAAATCGCTCCACCTGACCGTTATTCCGCTGCGGCCTTCGGCCTTGCTCCATAGCGGCAGGTGAGCTTGGTCGTTAGGCCATATCCTCCAACAAGGATAAGTCAGGATGGGGAATCCGATTACGGCTATATCCATAGATGAGATCACAGAGTCTTGCCAACGATGGAAAATCCATGAATTTGACCACATTCGAATGCAGCAGGAATTATAGACATTGCTGGGCCGCGGCGTAGATCTCATTAGTAAATGTGTTTTGAAACGCGACGGGAAGTTCTGAGCCGGCCAAGGTCTTTTTCTTCAAATCGGAAGCAACCGATGCGAAGGGATGAAGTAAACTTGTTCGATATAGCCAAAACTGCCCGTTTGGTGATCGAATTTACTGGTAACTATTGCCTATTAAGAGGAGAAGAATCTCATGAAGGCCGGAATAGCTTTCAGTACTGATCGTGATTCGTGGCAAGCAGGAAGAAAAGCGGCTGAAGGGGCCATGGAGTCTTCTGGTCAGCCTGTTTTGACTATTCTATTTACCACGGACTCTTATGACCAGGAAAGAGTCTTTGAAGCTGTTAGGGAGGTAGTAGGCGATTCAAAGATAGTGGGTTTTTGTAGTGGGGGAATCATCACTTCCGATGAGGTGCTTAATAAGGGTGTGGGGGTCTGCATTCTGGGTGGTGATGAGCTTAAGGTTGCGACCTCGTTACAGGAAGGTCTCAGCAAGGACCCATACAGTGTGGGGCAACGCGCAGGTAAAGAATTGCTTGCCAGTGGAATAGATAAGGGAACAGTATTTGTCTTTCCTGATGGATTTGGGGCTAATATTTCGGAGATGGTCCGTGGCGTGTACAATGCAATGGGACCTGATTTCAAATACTTGGGAGGCGGCGCTGGAGATAATCTCAGATTCTTTAAGACATACCAGTTTACCGAAAGAGGTATTGCAAGCGATGCACTGGCAGTAGCTGTTCTGGATGGTATTAAGAATCGGGTGGCCATCGGACATGGTTGGAGGCCCAAAGGGGAACCAGTAATTATCGGAGACGCAGAGGGAAAGAGGGTCTTCGAAATTGATGGCAGACCGGCTTTTGAGGCCTATAGTGAGCGATTGGGAGGTATCACCGTTGAAGATTTTCCAGAATACGGAATGAAATATCCTCTCGGCTTTCCAGATATCTCAGGTAATTATCTTATCAGGGATCCTTTGCGCGTTAATCCTGATCAAAGCATCGAATTTGTAACGGAGGTTCCAAGCAATGCGGTTGGTTATATAATGGAAGGAAATGTTGAGGAGCTGATTGAAACAGCGGGATCGGTAGGAGAAAAGGCCGCTAAAGGGATCGTCCAACCCCAGTTTGCCCTCTGTCTCGATTGTATTTCACGGTATATGTTGTTGGGCGAAGAATTTAAAAGAGAATTAGAAGTTATTAAAGAAGCTGTAGGCAAAAATATCCCTATAATAGGGGCTCTAACGTTTGGAGAAGTAGGGAGTTATGTTGATGAAGTTCCTTTATTTCATAACAAAACTTTAGTTTTAACGGTTTGCGGAAGCGAGAAAGAGGGAAGTGGAGATGGGTAAAACAGTAAATGAGAACTCAAAACATAGATTTCTTGCCTCTGAGTTATCCGCTCTTTACGAAATTTCTTCCATATCGCTCTCAAATTCAGAAGAAGATATTATAAATATGGCTGTAAAAAAAGCAACAAGGCTTTTCCCTGTCCGTTATCTTGCTCTATTCTGGGGCCCAAAAGATAATCCCCAACTGGTTGCCTCTTGGGGATTTAGAGACGCAAATGATATACCAATCAGAATGAGCCAAAATGGGCCCAATCAATTTCATTTCTCTTCTGGAGACCAAGAATATCAATTAGTGCTGTTCATGGAGCAGTCTGCTCAAATAAGTTCTCGAGAAAGGCGACTCTATACTGTCTTTGCTCGAAGCTTGCAAGATGCACTGCTGACAGCCAAAAGCATCAAAGAACGTCAACGTGCGGAGGAGGCCCTGCGCAAGAGAGAGAAAGCTCTCGCCTTAATTCTTGAAAACAATCCGGCAGGAATTATCTTAATAGACTCTCAGACACGGAAAATTAGTTGGGCCAATTCAAACGCACTCAAAATGATTAACGCTTCCAGAGAAGAAATTCAAGGGCATATATGCCATGCATTTCTCTGCCCTGCAGAGGAAAACAGATGTCCTATCCTTGACATGAACCAATCGGTGGACAAATCAGAACATATATTAATAACTTCAGATGGTAAAAAAATACCGATTATAAAAAGTGTAACTCTTGTAAACTATGAGGGCAGGGATCATCTGATGGAGACATTTTTCGACATCTCAGAGCACAAGCGACTTCAAGCACAACTCCGTCAGGCTCAGAAGATGGAAGCAATCGGTACCTTGGCCGGAGGGATCGCCCATGACTTCAATAATATACTTACCGCAATGATCGGTTACACCGAGTTGGCGTTGGTTGATGTTCAAAAAGGGACCCAGCTATATGAGAATTTGCAGGCGGTGATCAAGGCCGGAAATCGGGCCAAAGACCTTGTGAAACAGATCCTCGCTTTCAGTCGTCAGACGGAACAAGAGCGAAAACCCGTCCAGGTCAGTGTCATTGTCAAAGAAGCCCTCAAACTGCTCAGGGCCTCTTTGCCCGCTACGATTGAGATAAAACAGAATATTCAAAGCGACTCAGACACGGTGCTGGCTGATCCGACTCAGCTCCATCAGGTGTTAATGAATCTCTGCACCAATGCAGCCTATGCCATGCGCGAGCGGGGCGGGACACTAGAAGTCAGCTTGACTGAAGTTGATCTGGATACGGATACCGCGGCCCAACATTCGAATCTTAGTCCGGGGCCACATGTGAGACTGAGGATCAGGGATACGGGCCATGGCATGGCCCCTGAGGTCCTGGAACGGATCTTCGACCCCTATTTTACGACCAAGGAAAAAGGGGAAGGGAGCGGACTGGGGCTTGCTGTGGTCCATGGGATTGTTACGGGTCTCGGCGGCGCGATCACGGTTTGGAGTAAGGTGGGGAGAGGAACGATCTTTGACATTTTTCTTCCAAAAGTCGAGGAGACCTCGAACCTGGAAAGCGCTTGGGAATTGGAACCGGTTCCGGGGGGGAAAGAGCGGATCCTCTTGGTTGATGATGAGGAGGCAGTGGTAGACATTGGGAGACAAATGCTGGAACACCTGGGCTATAAAGTCGTTGCCAGAACGAGTAGCGTTGAGGCACTGGAAGCCTTCCGGAACAATCCGAAGAGGTTTGATCTGGTTATTACCGATATGACAATGCCGAATATGACGGGCCAGGAGTTGGCCAGGAGAATACTCCAAATCCGGCCCGGCATGCCGATTATCCTTTGCACTGGGTTCAGCGAGGCCATCTCGGAAAAGAAGGCAAAGGCAATTGGCATTAAAGCGTTTGTCATGAAGCCTTTTGCGATGCGAGAAATGGCTGATACCGTCCGGAAGGTCCTTGATGAAAGCTAATTTTGAACCACACTACATATTGTAGCTCATGCATTGTAGGGGGCATCTTTCCGATCGGGTTTGCCCGCCAATAGAGTTCCATTTTCAGGCTGATGAAAGCCAGAAGCCTGTAGCAGCTGTTTTCGTCGGTGACGCTCTCCATGGATGTGATTCATCGCTTGAATTCCTTGTCGAGCCTTTCGATGATACTGGTGCTCCCCTCTCAGGGAGGTGCATTCCTCTTCAGGGAAGGAGAAGAAGGTTAGGCACGAATCCAGGGCCTCTCCAATGAGCTAGCGGCCGATGGGAGTTCTCTGCCCCACCTTGAAGACTCGCGTCAAGCTGGGCAGACCATCCATGATCCTCAAGACCACCATGGAAGAGCGGCAACAAATCGCTGAAGCCGCTTAGCTCACACGTCGAGCGGCTCGGTGGGCTTGTATGAGAGGAGGCAAGTGATGAGACAGTTCATACCTTGGAACAGTCAACCCTTGAATGAGTGGGCCGAGAAGTATGCCCAAGGGAGATTCATAGATCTCGACGGACATTCCACTCATTATATCGAGATGGGCACTGGGGAGCCGGTCGTCCTCATCCATGGCTTCTTCTACGACACCTTCACTTGGCACAACAACATGGATGCCCTCGCCAAGCACTTCAAGCTCTTTGCTATCGANCTCTGGGGCTTTGGGTACAGCACTCGCGAGCCATTGGATTATGGTTACCCGCTTTATGCCAAGCAACTCTTGANGTTCATGGACGCACTCGATATTGAGAAGGCTTCACTCGTCGGCCACTCCATGGGTGGTGGTACAGCGATCTACTTCGCAGTGCATCATCCTGACCGTGTCAATAAGCTGCTTCTGGTTGACGCTGCCGGCATGCCCAACCCCATGCCCCTCCTCGGCAAACTCACCAATCTGCCCCTGGTGGGAGAACTGATGTACAAGATGAGAGGTAACTTCATTCGCCGCATGGCGCTCAAGACCAACTGGTTTCATGATAAAAGCTTCATTACTGACAGCTATTTCGAGAATGCCACGCGTTTCCACAAGGTGAAAGGATCGACCGAAGTAATGCTCACCATCCTCCGCAAGCAGTTCTTCGACACCCTGCTGGACGAAGTGCAGGCGCTTGGCGAGTTGAACATTCCGACTCTGATAGTATGGGGGCGTCACGATACCGCCATTCCGTTGGCTCGCGGACGTGATATGCACACGCTGCTCAAGGGATCGCGGCTCGAAGTCTTTGATAATGTGGGGCATTGCCCGCACGATGAGATGTCTGCTCGGTTCAATCAGCTGGCCGTTGAATTCTTATCCTGAGAGGCAAGAAATGCCATAATTCTGCAATCCATTTACAGGTGTCCAGGGCACGAACTTTACGAAGTTAGGGGACGTCAAGTNNTACGATCCCTGTTGATGGGTTTGTTGTTCATTGGGGGCTCCGGTTCCTGGAGAGCCCGGCATTAGAGGAAGAGGTCCGGAGCTCCCGGATCCTAATTGCTTTATAAGGACCTTTCCAGGTTCCTAAGCCGGTGACTGCGTCCCTTGATGTTGAGCACATGACAGCGGTGGAGCAAGGATCCAGAAGGGCAGTGGTCATCACCTCATCTCCGGCCAGTACCTCGGCCCAGTCCTTGATCAGCTTGTTTGTGGTGATGACACACTAAAAAGTCATCTTTCCCCACCCAGGGACAGAAGCCGCAATCCATTAAAGACCACGAGAAGGGACGCCCCCATATCCGCACCAACAGCCATCCATAAAGTGGCCAATCCCGGAATGGCCAACGCGATAAAAACTCCCTTTATCAAAAGCGAGAATGCAATGTTTTGTTTTATGACTTTCAACGTTTTTCTGCTCAACTGTATGACAAAGGGCAACCGGGAAAGATCATCGGTCATCAGGGCGATATCCGCTGTCTCCAGGGCCGTATCCGTGCCGATTGTTCCCATGGCGATTCCCACGCTTGCCACTGCCATAGAAGGGGCGTCATTGACCCCGTCGCCCACCATGGCCACCTTGCCATACCTTTCCATCAACTCTTTGACTATGGCTGTCTTATCCTCGGGCATCAACTCTGCATAGTAGTCGTCTATGGGAAGAGATCTGGCGATCGCTTCGGCTGTCCCCTTATTATCCCCTGTGAGCATCACAATCTTCTTGACGCCGGCGGCTTTGAGACGTTGAAGCGAGGAAGCGCCTTCCTCCCGAACCTCATCGGCGATGGCAATTATCCCAATGGCTTGATCTTCGCTGGCCAAAATAACGGCAGTCTTTCTCTCCTTTTCAAACTCCAGCATTTTAGCATGAATTTGGGCATTACACTTTCCCATCTCTTCCAAGAGCCGGTGGTTCCCTATGTATAAAATTTTTCCGTTGATCTTTGCCTTTGCTCCTTTCCCGGTAATAGCTTGAAAATCAGCGCCAGTTGAATAGTGTATCCCTCTTCGTTCGGCTTCCCGGATGATCGCGTCTCCCAAGTGATGTTCCGAGCGACATTCAATGGCGGCGGCAAACTGCAAAACATCTTCTTCACTCCATGTGTCCAGAGGAACGATATTTGTCACTTTTGGTATCCCCTTGGTGAGGGTACCCGTCTTATCGAAGGCAATCACCTGCAGGGCTCCGGCCTCCTCTAGATAGACACCGCCCTTTATGAGGACTCCCTTGCGGGCTGCGGCGGTAAGGCCGGATACAATGGAGACTGGTGTGGAGATCACCAAGGCGCAGGGGCAGGCTATTACCAGCAGGACCAATGACCGGTAAAACCAAGCGCTGAAAGGTAAACCGAACGCCAACGGCGGCACCGCCGCCACCAGGAAAGCGACCCCTATCACAGCCGGGGTGTAATACCTGGCAAATTTTTCCACAAAGCTCTGAGATGGGGCTTTCTGAGCCTGCGCCTCTTCCACCATGTGGATGATTCTGGAGAGGGTAGTGTCCTTATAGCCGTGGGTTACTTCTACCTCAAGCGAGCCGTTTTGATTGATGGTTCCTGCAAACACGGTATCGCCGGGGTTCTTCTCCACCGGCATGGACTCTCCGGTGATGGGGGCCTGATTGACAAAAGAAGTGCCTTCCACAACAAGACCATCTAGGCCAACCTTTTCCCCTGGCCTGATGATGATTCTCTCGCCTATCTGAACGTCCTCAACCGCAACTTTCACCTCATTGCCGTTTCTCAGGACCACTACCTCATTGGGAGACAATTCCATGAGGGAACGGATGGCATTCCTTGCCCTGTCCATCGTGTAGTTCTGGAGGATGTTTGCCACCGAAAAGAGGAACATCACCGTGGCGCCCTCCAGCCATTCCTCTATAATAGCCGCTCCGATTACGGCGACGGTCATAAGAAAATTTATATCCAGGCTGAATGTCCTGAGCGCCATTAGTCCCTTTCTGGCAATGAAGTACCCGCCTGTAAGCATTGCCAGGATATAGAGGGGGTCGGTTACTCTGTGAGGATAGCCTGCCAATGAAAAGGCAAAAGCGGCCAATATAAAGCCGCCCGAAATAATGGTAAGAATCAGGTGTTTGCGGCGTTCCCAGAAAGACTCGATGGGCCTGTCCAGCCCTTTGAGCCTGGCTTTCATTCCGGTTTCGTTAACCGCCTGAACGATTTGCTCCGGCTTGATGCGGGCGGGATCATATTCCACCCTGACTTCCTGACCCACCAGGTTAAAATGCAAGTCATTCACCCCGGGGAGTTTTCTGAGCTGTTTTTCGATGAGGGTTGATTCGTCAGAGCAGTCCATTCCATCGACTACTACCACCACCTGGTTACATTCATCCGCCCGGGATAAGTGATAACCGGATTTTTTTAATTCCCTATGTATCTTTTTCGGGTCAAACAGGAGGGGATCATAGTCGATTCTCAGCTTGGAGGTGGCAAAGTTGAGGGAGGCGGTTTTCACGCCATCTAATTTCTCGATGTCCTTGGCCAAGGTGGCAGCGCAGTCCGCACAATCCAGGCCTGCAACGGTTCCTTCCCAAGTCTCGGTCTTGGAGTCATTCTCCATCTCAATACTCTCTATTTGAATGTATCCTGTATGTCGTGGAAAATGGATTTGGACATCTACTGATGGGTTGACATGATAACACAATCACACTGCATTGTTGACAGCCAGCCCCTTGTGTCCGTCAGTGACTACGTAGCAGGGAGCAAGAAGAGCTCTTCGGTTGAGATCCTCAAGGAGGCTCCCCGAGCATGCGGCGGCCTCACTTGCGGCCATCTCAAGGGCCAAAAGGCGCTTGTACCCCCAACACCGCAAGCACCGGCACCCAGGCCACCCTTCCGGCAAAGATGGAGGGCGTCGAAAAAGAAGACCGGGTGATGCTGCTCGAGGAAGCGCCCCACCTCTTCTTGAAATTTGCCTTGCGCACTGATAGGCTTGCCCAAGCAAAGCGCTGAAGCGGACNGCCGTATAACATCGAAAAATTCCGTTAGTCCCGTTATGTTCGGAGCCGCTTGACCTGCAGGGTTATAAAAATAAGACAAAATCCAATGAAAGAAGCCATTATAATCGGAGCGAGTTCTGGTATAGGAAAGGAACTCGCCAAAATTCTTGATGCAAAAAAATATAGTATTGGAATTGTAGGAAGAAGGGTAAATTTATTAAAAGAACTCCAAAGTACGCTTCGGAATAACTCTAATGAGCTTAACAGAAGTATTTTCATGCCTCTAGGGTGCCACGCCCAGGCGTGACATGGCAGTTAGTTAGAAAATAGCTTTCGTTCACCCGGGCTAGAGGCTCGAGGTTAAAGGCACATCCGCCTAGTCTTGAATGGGTAGGGGAAGCTTTAGCCTCCCCCGGACCAGAAGGGAGCGACTAAAGTCGCCCCTACCCCCTTCAATTTCGTTCAGGGCACCTCCCCGAGCCGGCCGTGGAGTGCTTGCTATTTTCATGACCTCAAGGGTGTCACGCCCAGGCGTGACATGGACAGTTACGTACAAGAATTTCAGGGNTNCCCAAAGGTATCACTCTTACAAGAAGAGATGGTTCATCGGTTCCCTTGTCCTGACCCAGAAGCGGATCATGGGCTTCGCCTATTGGAAACCCATTCTCAATATTCCTCTTGATGACCCACGGCTCAGCGAAGTCTCATGGTCGTCAAATGGGGAGCGGGCCCTGTGTGCGACTTTTGAGGCGGGTCTCTTTTTCGACGATTGGTCTGGTTTAATCAGTTGTTGCTTTTTCACAGAGCTATGGGCCCGATTCCTCTCAGCGGGAGGGCTAGCCCAACGGGCCGGAGGCTGGGGCGGAGGGCCCGAGAGGGATGGCTGGCGGGTTGAGGCAGCTTGGCGGTGGATGGGGACTCCCGTGTTAGGCTCAACACCAGGAAAATTGTGGAGCACAGTCCAGGCTATGCTGTTCCGAGCTTGCCCTCGGATGAGGCCGCCTGAGGGAGCAGGATTCGGAAGGTGCTTCCCTTGCCCACTTCGCTTTCCACTTCGATTCCACCCAGATGGGCGTCCACAATCCCCTTGACGATGGCTAGCCCAAGTCCAGTTCCCACCACGTTGCGGGTTTGTTCGTTTTTTATTCGGTAGAAGCGGTCGAAGATCCTCTCTCTGTCTTCCTCCGGGATGCCCAGGCCCGTATCCGAGACCTCCACCCATACGTATTGGCCGCGTGTTCCCAGGGCCAGTCGCACTTCGCCTCCTGTTGGTGTGTAGGAGATGGCATTGGAGAGAAGGTTGGAAAAGACCTCCTCCAGGGCATCGTCATCACCCATCACAGGAGGAAGCTCGGGGAAGGGGAGGACCCGAAGGTGGAGGCCTTTGCGTTCCGCCATTGGCTGGAATTGTTCTGCGATTCGCTCCACAAGGGAGGCAATGGGAATGGGTTTCATTGTGGTCACGATGCAACCGGCTTCTATCCTGGCCAGATCCAGCAGATCGTTGATCAGGGCTATCATGCCTTGGATTCGTTGCTGGGCTCGAGATATTAGCGCCCGCTGACGGGCCGTCATCCCGTGGGTCATCTCCATCTGGACCACGTCAAGCTGCTGCTTTACGGCCGCCAACGGGGAGCGGAGCTCGTGGGCCACCATGGCCACGAAGTCGGATTTCATCCGATCCATCTCTTTCAAGGAAGTGATGTCTTGAATTAGGGTCACACAGCCGACGGCTCCTTCCTCTGACAGGTACACGGGACTTACATGGGCGCGCAGGTCACCCACTCCTTTTATGGAGAACTCGCTGCACCGGGTTGACCCAAGCGGGTCCCCGAGCACTTCATCAACCATACGGGTCAACTCGGGAGGGGCGATCTCGCCCAACGGACGATCCAGAAGAATGCCGTCTTGGATATCCAGGAGCCGCTCTGAAGGGGGATTATGTAGGACCACCCTTCCCTCCTTGTCCGTCACGATCACCCCATCGGCCATGGAATAGATGATGGCCCTGAGGCGGCTTTTCTCTTGGGCGAGGTCCAGGAGACTCCTGGCGCGCTCGGCTCTCAGCCGCTCGGCTTCCTGATGAAGCTGGCGGTGCTCCAATGCCCTTCTCAACACCATCCGCAGTTGCTCCGGTGTGAAGGGCTTGGAGATAAAGTCGTAAGCCCCCTTTTTCATGGCCTCCACGGCCAATTCCACTGTGGCGTACCCGGTGATCACCACCACCACCACATCCAATTTCTCTTTCTTTATCCATTCCAGGACCTCCATGCCGGACATGCCGGGCATCATGAGATCCAGCAGCAAAAGGTCCACGGAACGGCCCTTCAGGACTTCGATACCNTCTTGTCCATTGCAGGCCAACTCGGCCAAACAGTCCATGGACTCGCAGATGCGGGCGCATCCATCCCTCATNACGCGCTCGTCATCCACGATCAGGATCACGGGGCGGTCGNCGATCTCTCTCTTTTCCATTTACCCTCGATCTCAGCGGGAGAGGAGTTTCTTCACACGGGTGGCTATCTCCTCCGGGTCCACTGGCTTGTCCACGTAGTCATCGGCCTCGGTCTCCATGCCCATGCGGAGTGTGTAGCGGGATTCATGAATCTTGGAGCCCACTGCGGTCAGAAGCAGCACGGGAATGGTCGAAAGTGAGGGGTCGGCCTTCATCTCTTTGCAGACCTCAAAGCCGTCCTTGTCCGGCATCATCACGTCCAGCACCACCACATCCGGTTTCTCAGATCGTACCTTCTGGAGCCCCTCGATTCCTCCGTATGCCTGGATGACCTCGTAGTCTTGGGCCTCAAGAAAAGCAGTAATGGTTTCGACCAGATCAGGATCATCGTCAACGACCAAAACCTTCGGCATGGCTCCTCTCCTTTCTTGTGAATCAAGCATCAAGCAGTGCTGCCTCCTTCAGGATCTGAGGCACGACTTCCTCTTTCCCGATGGCCATGATATGGACTCCGTCGCATATCTGATTTTCCCGGATGGCCCGTATCATGCGGGCAGCGATCTCTATCCCCACGCGGAGGGCCTCCCCTTTGGGGGCGGATTTCATCTC
>MTPG01000061.1 GCA_002010915.1 Desulfarculaceae bacterium JdFR-97
ATGGAAAGCCAAAGGATGAAGAAGGACGGCTCTCTGGTTGAGGTGAGTATTACCGGCTACCCCATTCGTTTTGGGAGAGAGATCCGTGGTATCTATGCCATTTATGAGGACATTACGGAGAGGAAAAAGGCCCAGCAGGCCCTTGAGCGGGCCCAGAGGCGCTACAAGGAGCTTGTAGAGCAAGTCCAAGCCGGAATCTGTGAAATCGATGTAGAGTCCCTTAGGTTTACGAACGTAAATGATTATATGTGCCATCTTTTCGGTTATTCCAAGGAGGAATTCCTCAAGCTTACAGTCTACGATCTTTGGACCGAGGAGGGTAAGAAGCTCGTCAAGGAGAGGCAACAGAGAATTCTCCAGGGTCTTCCTGTATCCGAGGAGGTGGAGTATACCGGCCTCACCAAGGTCGGCAGGCAGATCTGGGTCAGGGCTCATGCCGCCTTTGGCCTCAGCGAAGAAGGAAGACCTGTCGCCAGGGTTGTAATGACGGATGAGACAAGAAACAAGCGCCTGGAAGCCCAGCTCCTTCAGGCCCAGAGGATGGAGGCTGTGGGAAGGCTTGCAGGCGGTGTAGCCCATGACATAAACAATGCCTTGACCAGTGTGCTGGGCTATGCTGACATCATCCTCTCCTCAGTGAAAGAGGACCACCCCATCTACGAGGCAGCCTCTGAGATCAAGGAGGGGGCCAGAAGGGCATCCAGGACCATCCAACAGCTTCTGGCCTTCAGCCGAAGGCAGATCATTCAGCCTCAGGTGTTGGACCTCAACCTCGTGATCCAGCAGATGCAAAAGATGCTGACAAGGCTGATCGGTGAGGACATAAGGTTGGAGGTCCATTTGGGCTCCACGAAGCCCATGATTTTTGCTGATCGAGGTCAGATGGAGCAGGTGTTGATGAANCTTGTGGTCAATGCCCGGGATGCCATGCCCGAGGGGGGGACGCTTNCCATCGAGACGGCTGATGTGGAATTGGATGAAGAATACGCCAGATCCCACGAGGTGGAACTCGAGCCAGGCCCATATGTGATGCTGGCGGTGAGCGATACGGGGGTGGGGATGGACGAGGAGACCCAAAGGCAGGTCTTCGAGCCGTTTTTCACCACCAAGGAGGTGGGCAAGGGGACGGGCCTTGGTCTTTCCACCGTCTACGGGATCGTCAAGCAGAACAAAGGCTACATATGGGTCTATAGCGAGCCTGGCAGGGGAAGCACCTTCAAGATATACCTGCCGCGGGCCCAGGGTGAGGAGATGGAGGGGATTCTGGAAGGCCCTTCGGCCTCCTCCCCCCCGGGGCATGGGGAGACTGTGCTTGTGGTAGAGGATGAAGAGGGATTGCTTCGGCTTGTGAAGATATCTCTGGAGAGGATGGGTTATAGGGTCCTTGCCGCCTCCGATCCCCAGGGGGCACTTTCCTTGGTCCGGCTTCACTCCGGACCGATTCACCTGCTGCTTACGGATGTTGTGCTTCCCGGGATGAGCGGGAAGACTCTGGCGGATATGATCCTGGTTAATCGGCCCGAGACCAAGGTCATCTTCATGTCCGGCTATACTCAAAATGCCATTGCCCATCATGGAGTTTTGGAGCGAGGAATAGAGTTCATACAAAAGCCCTTCACCCCGGAGGAGATAGCACGAAAGGTGAGAGAGGTGCTCGACAAATAGTATCTGCCTTCGCCTCGGCCGGAGGAGAGGGTGCATCCATTCTCAGCAACAATTCCTGTGGAACGCAGAGCAAGGCACATGGCACCTGCCGGTCAAGCATCAAGACCTCCCCCCGAGTATGAGATGAGACCGATTCATCCTGATCTCGAACCGCAGCTTCAGCCAATGGAACGAGATCTTCGGAGCCCAGGGGAAAAATTCGATTCCCATTGACACTAGAGTGGTGGTGAAGAGGGATCCGGAAAAGACGATGCACTTCGTGGATCTGATCCGCGAGAACCCCCGAATCCGGGTGGAGCGCCTCCAGGGGAAACTCGGCCTTTTCCCGCTCCTCCAGCTACGGCTGGCTCCGGACGGCGTCGGTGGTTCTCCTCATTCGCTTGGAAAAAAGGAACGATTATTAGAATTAGATCTTGATCAACAATGCTGTTTTATCTTAACCCTTGCAAAAGGTGTATAGTGCCTGGATAAAATTTTTCGAACGTACTCTACAACTGCCCTTTCGAATTCGAAATCGTCAAAATCTACCTTCAACCACATATCATTGATTTCAGGAGTAGCACCAAACTGATATTCCTTTTTNTCAAAATTACCGAGCTCTCTGGATAAAGAACTCACCTTCAANTGGACAACTCGCTGATTTTCTTTGTCATGTTTCTTGACGGAACTACAAGTCAAGTTNGCATGTATAGTTACATGNGGATTTGGGTAATTAATGTATGCCAGAAGCATCTTCTCTCACTCTTGAGGCTATATTTTTTCGCCAGCTAATGTGGNAGCTAAGCGACCGTAGCATAAACGTAGCTAACGGATGTTCGCGGAGGCTATGTAGCGCTCCTCTTCAGCAATTGATTGCCTCTGAACAAACGCTGACGACAGCTAACGAACCCTGAGAATCGGCTGCTGGATCGGCGTGGCTGTCCCCTCCCGGTCGTCAATGTCCGCGTTCGTTTCCTCGGGCAGAGTGGGTTTGATCGGAGATGATGGGGGGCCGAAAAAGGAAGGTGGGGCCGTTATGGCCCCAGGTGGGCCAGCCATGGGCCCGGGTTCCGGCCAGCCATGAGCCGGTAGGTGAGGGCCAGCCATGAGCCCTCAAGAGAAATTTAGATAGAAGCCCTCGAGGATGTCAAGGAAAAAAATGCATCCGGGAGGAGGTAGCGCTCCTCTACCTATCCTAGTTCCGGACGGCATCGGGGGTGCTGCCCATACAGCTGGAAAAAGGCACGGCTATTCGGAATGGACGGGAATAGGGGGAAACGATGGAATTCAGCGGTGAGCTGTACTCTTAAGCATCTACCTTGACAGGTGAGTTAATTGGTAACAGAGTATCGGGGTAATAGAGTCAAGGAGGAGCGGAGATGGATGCAGCGACGAAACTTGCAAACAGAGGCTCAGCCTTCTGGAACTTGCGGAGGCATTGAATAACGTATCGGAAGCCTGCCGGAGGCGTGGTATTTCGAGGACCCAGTTTTATGAATACAAGAGGCGATTCCAAACACACGGGCTTGAAGGCCTGAAAGATCTTCCTCCTGTGCACAAGAGCCATCCCCAAACCACCCCGCCGGAGGTGGTCAAGAGGATCAAGGAGCTTGCGCTGAAGCACCCATCTTACGGATGTAATCGCTTGGAGTCTCTTCTTCAGCTGGAAGGTATCCGTGTCAGCTATGTGACCATTCAGAACAATTTTTTGCTGCCCCTTTGATACCGGTAGTTTACAAGCCTGAAAAACAACGCCGCATCCTGACAACTCAGGCTCTGGAAGCCCACCTCGTCGAGGATCAGCAAAGGAGGCCTTGAGGTACTTCTTTCCCTTGAGCCTGCGGGGGGGACCTCGGCGTCCTGTTTCATGGCGTGCAGCAGGTCATCGAGGCGGTAGAATGCCACTGAGAAGCCATTCTCCACTGTCTTTAACCCCAGGGCCACGGCTAGATGGGTCTTCCCTTTGCCTGGTGGGCCCTGGAACAGGACCATCTCGTGGCTGCGGATCCATGCGCAGGCGTCAAGGGTCTGTATCCTTCTCTTTCTGTTGGCGGCTGGAAGTCGAAGTCGCCCAGGGCCATCCCGGGAGGAAGGGGCGATCCTCCTCTCCTCAAGCTGGTTCTGCTCAGCCTGAAGCAGCCGATCGAGGAACAGATAGGGGGCCTGGTTTTCCTTTCCTTTACCGCCTGGTGCACCAGTTGCTCGGACAGCTCGGCATCGTGCATCAGGCCCAACACCTCGAGCCTCCCCAGGTGGTGTCCAGACCGACCTGTGCCGCTGCTCCACCGGCATCTGCAGGATCTGTGGGAGCTTGCGGCCCATCCTGCCGAGGGCAGGAGGCGCCATGACCTCCTCTCGCCCTCATAGCAGCTCGGGTCATAGACCACCCGCCCGGGGCCTCTACGGGCATGCTCCCGAAGCAGTGTGCCGTCCTTCCAGATCTGCACCCCGCACATCCACCAGCTGTCCCACGTAAGAGAACGGCACCGGATAGGGGCGCCCTTCAAAGCACACCGTGCAGTCCTTTTGCACCCGACGGGTCACCACCACATCAAAGGGACTGGGAAGCTGTTCCACAGGCCGGAGCCGCTTGAGCTCGCTCTGCCAGCTCTCCCATACACTTCGCCCNGTTGCAGGACAGNTCGCCNCTTTGGACCAGNGCTGGATGCGCTCGTCCGTCCACCTCTGAAGGTGCCCCATGCCATCGAAGCAGCGGCCACCGGGGTTGAGCCGAAGCCTCGACAGGCGCACCTTGGCCTCGACCTTGCCCTTGGCGTTTGCTGCTCGGGGCTGACAGGCGTCTATGTGAAACCCCACCGACCTGGCGTAGGCCCGATACACCCGATTGATCCTCCCCCAGGCACCACTACCGGTGGCAATGGCCGTCTTGACGTTGTCGATCCTGTTGACCGCAGCCACACCACCAAGGCGCCTGTATGCCTCGTTGTGGCTCTCAAGCCAGCTGAGCTGGTCCTTGCTGCGCTGCCAGATCACCGCCGGCATCCGGCTGTGACCCAACGTCATGATAAAGGCACTGAACGGCTCAGGACCCCGTCCCACCTCCACCGAAGCAAACTCACCCCAGTCGGTCTGNCTCTGAGCCCCAGGNGGAGTCTCCACACGCCTGTAGGTGCGAATCTTCGGCCGGGGATATCTACTTCGCACAATAGCGCAAAACCGACCGCTAAGACCCGCTATAGTCATGCTCCTCCACCAGGTACTCGTACAGATCCCACACGTTCACAGGCCGCCTGTAATGATCGTATATGTGGAATGATGAGTCCGGCTTCGTTGGCAAATGAAGCTTTTTAGAAAGCGGGGCCACGCCTAATCCTTAAGGGTTCGCTCGTTGAGGAAAACACCTGGAAACAGAGCTTTGGATCCCCGTCTCAGATTAGGGCCGTTATGGCCCCAATACTAATCTTTTGGCATCGCTCAAAAGCTTGGGCATAGTTTCAACAGTTCCTCTTTGTCCTCCATGAAGCAGCGTACCGCCTTTGGGTAGCGGCTCTGCTGGCGCTGGTGGAACTCCTTCAGGCCTTTTGGGCAGCTTTGATATGGGTAGTATATTGGATTTTGGGCAAGCCGGTCTTTCGGGTCCAGTTGAGACAGTCATCCCCTCACTCATCGCTCAAGCTCTTCTCCTTGATCACCTCAAAGGACTGTGGCAATCTCCTAATCACAATTCTCTTGATCTCACTTTTTCGTGCCAATTGAGCACTATTTTGATATAATATTTAAAAATTATTGATGGAGGACTCAATGCCATCGCCAGGGGGCGCCCTCCTCAAAAAAGGGGGGCTGAGAAGTACCCCTTGAACCTGATCCAGGTCATGCTGGCGGAGGGATCGGCGAGCAAGGCGCATTTGATGATTCTCTCCTGGCCGTGATCAAAGCGGCCTTAATTTTTTCGAGATTTGCTCTCTACTCCCTCCTTCAGAGACAGGAGGAAACCATGCGGACCCAACTTGATTATGCCAAGGCAGGTATTATCACTGAGGAGATGCGGTTGGCGGCAGAGGGTGAGCCCGTCAGCCCGGAGGAACTGAGGGATCTCATTGCATCGGGCCGGGCCGTTCTCCCGAAGAATCGAAAGCATTCCTTCCACACGATCCGGGCCATCGGCAAGGGCCTGAAGACAAAAGTCAATGCCAACCTGGGGACAAGTGGAGAATGTGCCAATATGGATCTGGAGCGTCGAAAACTCCAAGCGGCCATTCGGGCAGGGACCGACTCGGTAATGGATCTGTCCACAGGGGGTGATCTCGAGACATTGCGTTCCATTTATTTGGAGGAGGCGGGCACAATGGTAGGAGCGGTGCCCATATACGGCATCGCAACTGAGCTCATTCGAAAGGGTGTTGGATTAGAGAAGATGGACCCAGATGGCCTCCTCAAAGGAATTGAGGATCAATGCAGGCAAGGGGTGGACTACATAACGGTGCACTGTGGCATTACCAGGGATTCAGTGAGGAAACTGGAGTGGTTCCAGAGGATCATGCCCTGTGTGAGCCGGGGTGGATCCATTCACCTGTACTGGATGAGAAAAAACAACAAAGAGAATCCTCTGTACGAATATTTCGACGATCTGCTGAACATAGCCCACCAGTATGATGTGACCCTAAGCCTGGGAGACGGTTTCCGACCCGGGACCATAGTGGATGCCGTTGACGGGGCGCAGATCGAGGAGTTGATGGTCCTGGGTGAGTTGACAAAACGCGCCAGAGCCAAAGGGGTCCAGGTGATGATAGAGGGCCCAGGCCACGTGCCCCTGGAGCACATCCAATCCCATGTTCAGTTGCAGAAGAGAATCTGCGATGAGGCACCCTTTTATGTGCTCGGGCCCCTGCCCACGGATATTGCTGCTGGCTACGACCACATCGCGTCCGCCATCGGAGGAGCCCTGGCCGGGGCTGCGGGGGCTGATTTTCTCTGTTACGTGACCCCGGCAGAGCACTTGGGACTGCCCAATGAAGACGATGTCTATCAAGGGGTGATGGCTGCGAGGCTCGCCGCACACATTGCGGATCTGGCCAAAGGTATTGGAGGAGCCAAGGAGAGGGACGAGCGGATCTCCCGGTATCGTCAGGCGTTGGACTGGGAAGGAGTCATAGCCGAGGCCCTCGACCCTGACTTAGTAAGAAGACGACTTCAGATCACCCAGGATCGAAATGCGTGCAGCATGTGCGGCAAACTCTGCGCCCTTAAGATAGGAGGGCAGACCATGGCCATGAAAACTGGGAGATAGGATGCCCTCCGGTGTTATACTCCCTGGCCTTTGTCGGTCAACTGTTTTGGGAAAGGCCAAAACCATTCTTAGACAAGAGGCTAGGTACCGGGTGGAGTTGAATCTACACTCTGGCCTCAGCCTTAAAGCGAGGCCCAGAAGAGTGTAAGAAGAGGCCGTTTGGATCCAGAACGTTGGACCGATAGGGAAGGTGATTGAAGGTAATGAAGGCCTTCGGGACTTGGTTCCAGAAGGCCCTTTTTCATTGTGTGTCAAACATTGGTGTAAACTTATGCACCCCCAAAAATGGTCTTGACATTGGGGGCCACCTCGATCCCCGGACACCGTCGTTCGTGGTGAAATGCTTAGGTTGACCTTTTGTGGTGGTCATTTTTAACTCCTTTCTTCAAGTTGCGATTATGCATCAATTGGCCGCGCGCCTGTCACTCTTGACAGAACAAACTTGATGGAAGTCTAACGACCAAGCTCAGCCGCCCGTCGAAGCGCCAGCGGAGGCGGGTCGGTCTAGAGCGGGGGCCAGGCCACTTTTTTCATGTCTCGCAAGAGGTTATTACAATGCTAGCAATCGGATGGCTGTGAGCGCATAAATCGCTGTACAGGTATAGATATCATCGAGTTTGACGAACTCATTGGGACCATGCGAGACCGACAAGAGCCCTGGCCCGTAGGCAAAGGCCGGAATGCCCTGTTGGGCGTAGAAACGAATCTCCAGGAGTCCGGGGCACATTTCAAATGATGGAGGCTTGCCAGTGATCGCCTCCACGCTTTCCGCCAACGCCTGTGCTACAGGGTCATCCTCTGAAAAGCCTGCGGAGCTCCCTTCCTGGAGAATTTCAACGTCAAGATGCATTCCATCCCGTCTCAGCCTGTCAAAGAGCATGAGTAGTCTCTGCTTTTCTGTCTCTAAGTCTTCTTCGGGATTGATCCGTCGATCCACCGTGAACGAACACTCGGCCGGGACGAGATTAAAGTTTGTGCCACCTTCACAGCGTCCACCTATCAACAAAATAGAACGCCGGGCCGACTCCGACTCGATATTAAAGGCCGTACTTCTGGACTCCACCTCGGCCTTTAGTTCAAGCAATGCATTTGCCACCACAAGCATCCGTTCAAATGCATTGATGCCTTGATAGTGTAGGCCGACGTGGGCGGGCTTGCCCTTCACAGTTACACGCAGGGAAATAGCGCCGCGATTCGCGTTCCAGATCACACCGCTCGTCGGTTCTGGTGTGAGCATGCCGATGCCATCCTTCCCGAGCAAGCCTATATCAGCGAGATACCGCGATCCCAGCACACCGCCGGTCTCCTCATCTGGAACAATAGTTAGGCCGATCCTACCTTGAAGGTCGATATCACAGTCCCTTAGGACTTTGACGGCATAGATCATGGCCGCAAGACCACTCTTCATGTCCGATGAACCACGACCGAAAAGGTTGCCGCCCTGGACATACGGACGGAACTGCGCCTCGCTTGATGCAGGCACAACATCGTAGTGGCCGTGGAAGTAGAATGTCCTTTCGCCCTTTCCATAGGAGCTCAAGAGGCAATAGCGGGGATAAAGCTTCGTGCCTTGGCTCGACGCTTCCAGGATTGGCGTCCCAGCGCTAGGGACCTCAAGGATAGTGGAGTCCAATCCGATCTCATGCAACTTTCTTGCAATAACTTCGACACACGCCAAGTACGACCTGCCGGGAGGATTCTCAGTTGGTATGGCTACCAGTGAATTGGTGAACTCTAGAATTTCATCGCGGTACGATGCGACTCTATCAAGAATCAGATTCTTCATCGTCTCTCATACTGCCATCATGGCTCTTTCAAGCCCGGCTGAACTCCCATACCTCTCTCTCAAAATAGGTGAGCTAAGCGGCATGGAAAAGGTACCAGCCTTTTGCACGTCCCTCTTGAGCGACCGGTTATATGTCCGATCTGAAGCCAGGACGATGAGCAGCAAAAGGCGACACTGAGTTCCAAACCGACCGAATGAAACATCAGTATGATCTCAAATAGAAGCCTTTGCAAGAATAGCCTTGGCGGAAATCCCCAATCCAATATAGGCTATTAGCAATACGATCGCCTCGACGGCTACAATTGGCATAACGCCTGTAGTTCCTTCCAAGACTAACCCACTGCCCCAACCAAGTGTATTGCCCACCAGGAAGACCCACCATGACCATTTCTCTCCTCTTCTGTAAACCGTCAAGGTAATAGCAATGGCCAAAATGCCGATGATGATCAACTGCACACCTAATACCTGGCCTAACAAAGAGATGAAGGACGCTAGCTTGGCGTTAGACGTCTCAAAATCAGTCCAAGACTGTCCAGTAAATGATTGGAGATCTTGACCAACGGAAATGCTTGGAGCCACTGTCCAAATCAAACCGAAGAGCAAAACAGCGATATGTGGGACCATCATAATCTTCCAAGAAATACTCACTGACCGTGCTTGCATTTTCATTTACCTCCTTATTTTGCCTTAGAGATGAGGTGAACGACTTGATATAATGTGCGAGCTAAGCGGCCTCGGCATAACGCAGCGGACGGATCTTGGCGGATGTTATGCTCTGCTCCGCTTCAGCGATTTGCCGCCGCTCTTCCACGTCCGGGAATCTCCCGGTCTGCCCTTTTTGCAAGCACAGTTGTAGAGATCACAGATGAGTTCGATGGGATAAACACGGAGGGTACAATACAGTTAAAAGGGTAGACCAGTCACCCATCCGGTGAGGACCAGTCACGAATCCTTGGTCGAAATTCCAATACAAGGCCTTGAGTATGTCAAGGAAAAAAATGTCCTGGAGAGAAAGGTGATGCGTTTGGTGGACTTGATACGCGAGAAGCTACGGATCCTGGTGGACTGCCTTCAGGGAGAACCCGGCCTTTCCCGCTCCTCCACCTACCGCTGACCCCGGGTGGCTTCAGTAGTGCTCTTCCTATTTTGACTCTTAGCCTCTATTATCCGCCAGCAGGGGAATAATCGAGGCTATGTACTTAAAACAACAGTGTATTTCTTTTATGGCCATGTGACGTTTTTTTCACGGGTTTCACTGGGGCCGTGGGAATTCAAAAGGAATTCTCTTAGAACATCCAGAGGGCTGGGGACGAAGTCCACAATTCTACAGCCTTACATCAATAATGCAGGGCAACGCCGCACTCGATGCATAGTTACTTTTCAGCCGTGGAGAAAGACCCTAATTTCTCCCTCGCATGCACCATTTTCATACATGAGACACCCGTCGACCTTGGGGTGCATTGAACATGTGACCCCCAAGGCTTCAAGCCAGCATTCAATCCTGTACAAGACCCCACAGCGGTATCCATCGATTGCCCCGATCTGTTTCATCCCTTTGTAAGCGAAGCATTGGCCGCTCTCCCAATCCCAGCGTATCAAGCCTCTCGAAGGTGAGCTGAAATTGATCTTCTTGAAGACCGAATCGGGCAGAGTCAATTCAAGTGCTGCAAGCATGAAGTCCATGATCTTGTCAAAAGTATCGAATTTCTCTTTGTCGACCCCCAGCACCCGTTTCGTCCTCTCAATCTCAATTGGAGCGAGGGATTTTATGGCCGCTTTGTTCAATGCATTCGCCCTTTCGATACCGAATTCCTTGCAGGTGTGGTAAAACCACATGCCATCATGGGTGAGCCATCCCTTCCCGAGCAAGTCTCTGATCTCTGTTTTTTCGATTCTATCCAGAACGCCCATTCGTCTTCTCCTTGAAATTAAGGGGCCATATTTATCATCATGTGACAATTTTTCCACAAGGGTTCTTTCTTCCGTATAACATCCTATGCTGCGGATAGCACCTGACGGTCCAATATCTCAACCGGCAGCCCGTTACGCCCTTGATCAAAAAGTCATCCTGGCCACCCAAATGCACACGCGGATATCCAGGAAGAATCGAAGATAGATATTTCCGTAAACACTTTACCTCTTGACAAGAGGAGGCTTTATAAGTGTCAGACACTGTATATTGTCATTTTAATAGCGCAAATTGCCAAACGTAAACCGCCTCTCTGCAAAATGTATTTTGCAAGTTGGGCCCATTGTTACCTTTCTATTCCACTGCATAAGGAGTTATATAAATAACTACTTCTCTTTTCTCCGGGCTAGTGCTCTTATAACCCAATAAGGGGATTTCTCTCAGTAAAGGAACACCAGATTTGGTGCGTTTTTCCATATCAAAATTTAATCCACCGACGACTATAGTTTCACCACTTTTAACCACCACATTGGTTGAAACACTGCTTCCATCTTCGGTTAACACTACGTTCGGATAAGCCGGTTGAACAAAATATGACTGTTCTACAGAGAAGCTCACTGCAATGGATCCAGTGGAAAGTACCTGCGGTGTAATCTCCATAATCGTTCCAGTTTGAACGGTCTCTAGCTCTCCGTACCATTCCCCTCCTTGGTAAGTCCCTGCCTGCACATAAGCATCCTTTCCTATGTCTATTTTGGCAGTTTCGCCGCTTTTAACTAGTGCCCATCCAGAAACAGGGTTTTTTTGAGGTAGTTGTGAAATCGCGAGCTTCTTCGAGGTTGCCAAATTCCCGACATAAGGGCACTATTTTTGAACCA
>MTPG01000005.1 GCA_002010915.1 Desulfarculaceae bacterium JdFR-97
AAAAGTCATAGAAAATCAGCTGCTTAGCTAACATGTAGTCACGAACCCCAAATTTGGCCCTAATAATTCCAATAACTTACAAATCAACTGTCAAACTTGGGGTGTATATGAGGACAATACCTAATATCGGGACACACAATCCAACTGTTCTCCATCCAGGGCTAATTTCTAATTGTTTGTGAGTTTTTAAATGCTTCCAGTTTCTATAAAACCAGTAAATTTCGTAAAACGAAAAAGTGATTATTGACAAGAGAACAAGCCGCCATGGAGCTTGGGCATTCGAGTACTGTCCAATATCTCTCAAAGCTTGTTGTTTTTCTATAGACTGTCTACTCAGCCATTCTCCACAGTGCTTACATTTTACTGCCTCAAATAAAATCTCCTCCGCACAAAACGGGCACGTTTTTGTATTTTTTCGATTTTCTTCACACATGCGCTTTATCCCCTTAGCTTTAGATATAGCAGACCAACATACGAGCTAAGCAGTCTCAGCATAACAAAGTAAATGACTGTTCCCGGATGTCCGTTTCAGTTTTCGGTTGTGTTTTAGTAAACGACAGAGGCCGCTAAATCCAACGGACGCTCGAAAACGAATACCGATTAGCGCTGCTACTTTGTGTCGACAATCAATGTTCGCCTGGTTCTCCGGGCAGAGTCGATTTAATCGGAATGATGGAGTTCTGGAAAAACAGAGATAGGGCCGTCATGACCCCCAGGTGGACCGGTCATGACTCCAGGTCCCGACCTACCGTGACTCGGTATTTAATGACCCGCCATAAGCCCTCGCCCGAAATTTAGATAGAAGCCTCCGGGGATGTCAAGGAAAAAAATGTCAGGAGGGAGGGACTTCCGCTTTTACTGCCTTTCCCCGTCCACGGAAGCCCGAAAAAGATCAATAGGTGCTCAAGCGTCCCGCTTGTCCTCGGGGTTTTCCTTCTCGTAACGCTTCAACCATTGTAGGAGGGCCAGTCTTATCAAGTTCGAAAGGGTCCGGTGCTTCCTACTCGCCGATCTTCTGGAGCTTATCTTTCAATTGGGTGGGGATTTATTGATTTTACAGGTGGTGCGAGAGGGGGGAGTCGAACCCCCACGGGTTGCCCCGCTGGATCCTAAGTCCAGTGCGTCTGCCAGTTCCGCCACTCTCGCTCATGTAACTTCAATGACTTGCGTTTTGTTATGGAACTTGGCCCGAAATCCTCCGGGGTGATGATATTGCATTCGCCCAAAAACGGACCTCATCCTGTGCCATGAAACCTTCATGGCCACGATCTCAGGCTCGCCGGATCGGACCACGCTCCGGATCGCTGTGCGTCTGAAACTCTAAAGAAGTTTACCCCTGATTCTGGCTTTTTTGCAAGCCTTTCCCCAGACATGCCTGAAATCCCTGTTCTTTTTTCCATGCGTGTGGAACGTATAAAAGCAGGGGAATAATGCGGGTTAGAATATCCCAGGAATTAAGACCAACCTGTCAACTCTGCTGGCATTTCATGGAACAATCCAGGTTAGGAAACTCATGGTATGCTAATGACTTTTTCGGCTATAGATACGACAAAACGGGCATCTTCTATGGCTCTGTCTGCATCTTACCGCGAGTACTCTTCGGTAGGAATAAAGTCAATATCCCCGTAGAAGGAGAATTCCCTCTCTTTCCTTAGCCATTTTGAGATTCGGATGACTCGGTCTAGGTGAGGCCGTATCTCTTCGTGAAAACGATCCCCATATTCTTTGATCTGTGGCCCCACATCATGCCATTTGGGAGGTTCAATTCCAATCTGCCGGAGCATGCCCTTGAGAGCCAGCTCGACGATCTCCTGGGCCTCCCGAATCACATCCGAGTAGGCCTCTTCATCTAAGAGCACGGGCAGGATCTTGAGCCTTTTCTTGGACTTGATGAAATAGCTTTGCGCAAGGGTTGTGTTGGTCATAGATCGAAGACGTCACCGGGACGGTAGTCCGGCTTGAGGTCCCAGTGCCAGGCATTGCCCTGCCAGACCCGCCGAGCACCTTCCTCATGAACCCATTTCGATCGTATAACACACGGCCATCATGGACCATATCCAGAAACAGAGGACTGCCCTTTAATTCCTCCTCCGGGGTCTTGAAAACGGGGGACAGATACGCTGCAAAACCCTCTTTTCTCGCCCTTTCCATGTAGGGTTCAAGAGTTGTTTCAACAGCTTCGAAATCCCTCACACGTTTGATACGCCCTTTGGCCAGGCCCTCGGCGACGATCAGGAGGTTCCACATCCGAGTCGGGTTTTGGGGTGCGCCGTCCCACGGACCCGAAAAGCACAATGGAGACCAGCCTTCCCCATAGTGCTTCCTGACGGCATCTGTCACACGATCCACCACCAAGTCGTCGTAAAAGGGGGAATCCGGTTCCTATCACTGATTCACGGTCGACTTGTGGCCCCATGGAAATTGTATGGACCAGAGGGATCCTTTTGTTACCCACAAGTCATATTACCAAGGAAAAGGCACGAAAACCAAAGCGCGTTGTGATTGTTAGGATCGTTGAGTTCGTTTAGATCCCATATGAAAAATCGGCTTTCTGACTTGTAATATCCCATCGCCCAAAAGGCCAGCAAGGGTTGTGGAACACAGCCCCCAATTTGACCCACCTGATCTTGGGTAGGGGAGGCTTCAGCCTCCCCGATTTACCCCTTCTTCGGGTAGCCCATAATCGGGGACACTAAAGTATCCCCTACCCGAGAAGGAGGGGTGTCACATACCCCCAAACACTGGGTAGGGGAGGCTTCCGCCTCTCGTTAACTGGATTTACCCTTCTCTTAAGGCAGGGACTACGGAAGTCGCCCCTTTCTCGGGGACACTGAAATGTCCTCTACCCATAGATGATGTGGTGTCCGTAAAATTCTCGGTAGGGGCGACTTTAGTCGCCCTTATCTATAAGCTTGGGTAGGAGAAACCTTAGCCTCCTCATTTCAGGGACACTAAAGTGTCCCCTACCCGAGTTGAGGGGAGTGTCTCCACCCAAATTGGGGGTATCCTCCAAAAGACTAGGGAGGAGGCGGCTTCAGCTGCTCATCCTTCAGGAATCGTCTTGGTGTTAGTCATAGTAAACAGCTCCGTATTTCTTGAAGTAGGCAGGGGCACCTGAAAAGGGATACTCTTCAGATACCCTGGCCAAATTTCTCTTTAGAGCATTGGCGTGAATATAATTGAACTTTTCCTTGAACTTGACTTCATTTACTATCGCGAAGTCAAAGAACCCCTTCTGCCACACCTTACCTCCGGAAAGGCGTCTGGAAGATCTCCCCTTGATCAGTTGAAGTATTTTTGAAAGAGAGGCCACCTTTAAGGGTCTTAAAAGGAGATGCAGATGATCTGGCATGACAACATAGGCATAGAGCTCCGTATATCCCTCTTTTGCTACTTCGAGAATGGCTTTCTGGACTGTGGCCCGTTCTTCCGGCAATAGGACGCGGCTACCAAAGGTGCGGGTGGTGACAAAGTAAACGGCGCCTTCTATGCCAAAGTGAGGTGGTTGGGCCAATGGGAGTTTCCTCTTTTTTTTATTTCTTTCATTCTCGAAGCCAGGGACACTGAAATGTCCCCTACCCAAGTAGGATGGGTGTTCACCCACCCAAAAAAAATTACTGGGTAGAGGAGGCTTTAGCCTTCCCGATTTACCCTTTCTTCGGGTAGGGGCGACTTTAGTCGCCCATAATCGGGGACACTGAAGTGTCCCTTACCCAAGTAGGAGAGGTGTCACATACCCCCAAACACTAGGTAGGGGAGGCTTCAGCCTCCCATCTCTGAAGTGTCCCCGGCCCGAAGAATCAAGGGCCCCTGCCCTTGAACGGGGCTTGGGGCCCGCGGATCTCAGTGGGTGCTCAACCACTGGATCACCGCCCGCATGAACGCGGGAAGATCGTCCGGCGTTCGGCTGGTGATCAGGTTTCCGTCAACCACCACCTCCTGATCCACCCAACGTGCGCCCGCGTGGATCAGATCGTCCTTAATGGCAAAGAAGGAGGTGAGGGTCTTCCCGTCCACGATCTTGGCCGACGCCAGCATCCAACCAGCGTGGCAGATGGCGGCCACGAGCTTTCCGGCCTCGAAGAGGGACCTCACCAAACCGACCATGGCGGGATAGCGCCTCATCAAATCGGGGGCGTAGCCTCCAGGGATGACCACTCCATCATACTGGGCGGGGTCGACCTCATCGGCCCGGGTATCCACTGTAACGGGAAGCCCGTGTTTGCTCTTGTAAGTCTCCGAGCTTCCGGAACCTACGAGGGTGACCTCGGCCCCGGCTTCCTTCAGCCGATAGTAAGGGTACCAAAGCTCATATTCATTGTAGAGCTCCTCGGCGAGGATCAGGACCCTTTTCCCCTTGGCTTCCATGGTTTTTCCCTCCTTTTGCGTCTGCAAATGACCGATTGTGAACGAGTCTCTCTGGAACAGAACTCCACCTCTGGGCCCGGAATCCAGGTCCGAGATAAGACTGAGGTTGTAAGGACCCCTTCAGATTACAGGCAAAAGGACAAAGCTGGCAAGACCCGGAAAATCTCTATTATGCTCTTTCTCACCCCCAAGGCGGGGATGGACGAAAAAAGAGTTACTTCAAGGCGCAACTTGACCCAACCCCGCCATTCTGCTATAAAATCTCTGTGAGGGGCCGCGTGCCCCTACTCTTTTAGAGATACAGTCGCAATCCGAGACCATTGAAGTGCATCCCTCGAAGGGAAAATGTGCTTTGAACCCGCAAAGGAGCAGAAAAAGTGAAAGTTGAAGTCGAGCAACTAAGCGGCGTCAAGTGCAAATTGAGCATAGAGATCCCCGCGAAAAAGGTGACCGAGGCCCTGGATCGTGCGTACCAGGACCTCCGACGCAAGGTCAAACTCAAGGGTTTTCGACCTGGAAAGGTCCCTCGCTCTATCCTTGAGCGTTACTACGGGGATCGCATCCAGTACGAGGTCACCCAGACCTTGATTCAAGAGAGCTATCCCAAGTCCCTAGAGGAAAAAGACCTCTCTCCGGTCTCGCAGCCGGACATCCAGGACGTCCAATTCCGGCCCGGGGAGGATTTCCGTTACACAGCAGTGGTGGAAGTGAAACCCCGGATCGACCTACAGGACTACTCGGATCTGAGCCTTGAACCTCGGGAGGTCCACGTTACGGACGAGGACGTGGAGACCCGCATCCAAGAGATCCGAGAGAGATTCGCCACCCTGGAGGATGTGGAGGAGGACCGTCCCGTTCAGGAGGGAGACATAGTCCTAGTGGAACACAGGGCCCTGTGGCAGGGCAAGCCCGTGGAGCAAGGCGCTCCCAAGGAACAGATGCTGGAGCTTCGGTCTGACAGAACGGAGGAGACTCTGCTTAAGGCCCTCGTCGGCCGCAGGCCGGGAGAAGAGGTCGAGGTCCCCCATACCTTCCCAGAGGATTTCCCCGTCAAGGAGGCAGCCGGTAAGGAGGGATCCCTCCAGATAACGATCCGAAAGATCCAAAAGAAGGTCCTCCCTGAACTCGACGACGAATTTGCCAAACGGCTCGGGCCCTACGAGGACCTGGAGGATTTCAAGGCCAAGGTGCGCCAGGACATGGAGGAGGCCGAAAGAGAACGCATCCGTTCCGAGATGAACGAAGCCCTCATCCAACAACTACTGGATCGGCATTCCTTCGAGGTTCCGGAGGCCATGGTCGAAGCCCAGATCCAGGAGATGATCCAAAACACACGGAGGCGCCTCGCCGCCCACGGTATGACCCTGGAGCAGACAGGGCAGGGCCCTGAGCAGCTCAGAGTCCGATACCGTCCCACAGCGGAGAAAGCGGTCCGGACCTCCCTCCTTTTGGAGGCCATCGCCCTCAAGGAGGGAATCCAAGTGACCGATGATGACCTACAGAAGGCCTTCGAACGAATCGCCCGGCGGACGGGTCAGGAGGTCGACCAGGTGCGCAGGTTCTACGAGGACCCAGCGGCCAAGGCATCTTTGGAGGAGAGCCTGCTGGAGGAGAAGACCCTTGATTTCCTCAGGCAGGGGGCTACAATGGAGGGTACAGAAGGATAGACACCCGAGTGGTGGTTCAGTGTGAGAGGGAGGTCGAGCCGTTGCCCCTGATACCCATTGTGATCGAGCAGAGCGGCCGCGGTGAGCGGGCGTACGACATTTACTCCAGGCTCTTGAAAGAGCGCATCATCTTCCTTGGCACGCCGGTTACGGACGACGTGGCCAACCTGATCATCGCCCAGATGCTCTTCCTGGAATCCGAGGACCCGGACAAAGATATCCACTTCTATATCAACACCCCGGGTGGGGTGGTGACGGCTGGCTTGGCCATCTATGACACCATGCAATACGTCAAACCGCCCATCTCTACCCTCTGCATCGGGCAGGCCGCCAGCATGGGGGCGGTTCTGTTGGCCGCAGGCACGCCCGGTAAGCGGTTCGCCTTGCCGCACTCGCGGATCCTGATCCATCAACCCATGGGAGGCTTCCAGGGTCCCGCAGCCGATGTGGAGATCCACGCCAGGGAGATTCTCCGCATGCGGGAGGAACTCAACGAGATCCTCTCGCGTCACACAGGGCAACCTCTGGACAGGATCCGAGAGGACACGGACCGCGATTTCTTCATGACGGGCGAGCAGGCCAAGCGATACGGCATAGTGGACGAGGTCATCACGCGGAAATCGGAGAACCAAGAAGAATCTTCCTAAGGTCCAGGCAGGATCACCATGAAGAAAAATCAGAGAAACAACGATCTTTTTTGTAGCTTCTGCGGAAAGAGTCAGAGTGAGGTGAGAAAACTCATCGCGGGACCCGCGGTATATATCTGTAACGAGTGCATTGATCTTTGCAAGGACATCATCGCAGAGGAATACGAAAAGGAGAGGCGGCAGCGGCGAGATTCAGAGGTCCCCAAGCCCCAGGAGATCAAGGACTTTTTGGATCAATACGTCATTGGACAGGAACGGGCCAAGAAGATCCTGGCCGTGGCTGTCCACAACCATTACCGCCGCATCGAGTACGAGGGCGAGCTGGACGGTGTAGAGCTTGAAAAGAGCAACATCCTTCTGCTGGGTCCCACAGGAAGCGGCAAGACCCTTCTGGCTCAGACCCTGGCCCGTTTTCTCAACGTCCCTTTCACCATCGCCGATGCCACCAGCCTGACCGAGGCAGGATACGTAGGGGAGGATGTGGAGAACATCATACTCAGCCTCCTGCAGGCGGCTGACTTCGACGTGGAAAGGGCCTCCAAGGGAATCGTCTACATCGACGAGATCGACAAGATCGCCCGCAAAGGGGATAACCCCTCCATTACCCGAGACGTCTCCGGAGAGGGGGTCCAGCAGGCGCTGTTGAAGATCATCGAAGGGACTATCGCCAACGTCCCTCCCAAAGGCGGCCGCAAGCACCCCCAGCAGGAGTTCGTTCAGGTCGACACCACCAACATCCTCTTCATCTGCGGCGGGGCCTTCGTGGACCTGGATCGGATTATCCTGCAGCGTACCGGAAAGAAGGCCTTGGGGTTCGGCGCTCAAATCCGCTCCCAGAGGGAGATGAAGATCGGGGAAGTATTGAGTCAGGTCCAACCCGAAGACCTGCTCAAGTTCGGCCTTATCCCGGAATTTGTGGGCCGGCTTCCTGTCATCGCCACCCTGGACGAGCTGGACGAAGAGGCCCTGATCCGCATCCTCAAGGAACCCAAGAACGCCTTGGTTCGGCAATACGAGAAGCTCTTCGAGATGGAGAATGTGCGGCTTCAGTTCACAGACGAAGCCCTCCGAGCAGTGGCCAAAGAAGCCCTGAAGAGGAAGTCCGGGGCCCGCGGGTTGCGGTCCATCCTAGAAAACATCATGTTGGACATCATGTACGAGATCCCTTCCCGGACCAACATCCGAGAGTGTATTATCACGGAGGATGCGGTCCTCCAGAAGGGGCCTCCCCTGCTGATTTACGAGGACGAGGTGGAGTCCGCCTGAGACATCCCACCTCCCCATCGTCCCGGGACGATCCTTTCCATCTTGCAGGAACAGAGAGAGGAATTCTATGTTCAAGATGCACCGTCCTAAGATGGGTCGGGGGGGGATATCCAGTGCCGCCCTCCTTCCCCTAAGAGACATCGTGATCTTCCCCTACATGGTCGTTCCCCTCTTCGTGGGCCGGGGCAAGTCCATCAATGCCCTGGAACACACCCTCAAGATGGAGGGGCTGATCTTCCTTGTGGCCCAAAAAAATCCCAAGATCAATGATCCCAAGGTCCAGGACCTCTACGAGGTGGGCACTCTGGCCAAGATCATCCAGCTCCTCCGTCTCCCTGACGGGACGGTCAAGGTGTTGGTCGAGGGCCAACATCGAGCCAAGTTGAAGGAGGTCCTTCAGACGGATCCCTTCTTCCTGGTTCGGCTGGAGAGGCTTTATTCCGAATCCCAACGCACCGTGGAATTGGAGGCCCTGGTCCGAAGCGTCAAGGAAGCTTTCCAACATTATGCCAAGCTCAACAAGAAGCTCTCCCAGGAATTGGGGCAGACGGTCGCCCAACTAGAGGATCCCGATCGTCTGGCGGACACTATCCTCAGCCACTTGACGGTCAAGCTGGAAGAGAAACAACGACTCCTGGAGACCGTGGACCTCGTCAGGCGTCTGGAACGCCTCTACGCCCTCCTGCAGTCCGAGATCGAGATCCTGGAGGTGGAGCGCAGGATCAAGGCCCGCGTCAAGAAGCAGATGGAAAAGAGCCAGCGGGAATACTACTTGAGCGAACAGATGCGGGCCATCCAGAAGGAGATGGGCGAGAAAGACGATTTCCGCAAGGAGATCCAGGAGCTGGAGAAACGGATCCAGGAGAAAAAGCTTTCGGAGGAGGCCCGCGAGAAGGCCCTCCACGAGCTGAAGAAGCTCAAGATGATGTCGCCCATGTCCGCCGAGGCCACGGTGGTCCGCAACTACATCGACTGGATCCTCAGCCTCCCGTGGGGAGAATACACGGAGGAGAAGCTGGATATGGAGGAGGCCGAACGGATCCTCGAGGAGGACCACTACGGCCTGAAGCAGCCCAAGGAACGCATCCTGGAGTACCTCGCTGTCCAGAGCCTCGTGGAAAAAATGAAGGGGCCCATCCTCTGCTTCGTGGGGCCTCCGGGGGTGGGCAAGACCTCTTTAGGCAAGTCCATTGCTCGGGCCACCGGCCGGAAATTCGTCCGTTTGAGCCTGGGAGGGGTGCGAGACGAGGCCGAAATTCGAGGGCATCGCCGCACTTATATCGGCGCCCTGCCGGGAAAGATCATCCAATCCATGAAAAAGGCGGGCTCCAGCAACCCCGTCTTCCTCCTGGACGAAGTGGACAAGATGAGCATGGACTTCCGAGGAGATCCCTCCGCAGCGCTCCTGGAGGTCTTGGACCCGGAACAAAACCACGCCTTCAACGACCATTATCTCGACCTGGACTATGATCTCTCAAGGGTCATGTTCATCACAACGGCCAACACCCTACATAGTATCCCCCCTGCACTCCAGGACCGGATGGAGATCATCCGGCTCCCCGGATACACCGAGGTAGAGAAGCTCCACATCGCTCGGGGCTTCTTGGTCCCCAAGCAGCTCGAAGCTCATGGTCTGAAAGACCGCCGTGTCTCCTTTTCCCAAGGGGCACTGCTGACCATCATCCGGGAGTATACTAAGGAGGCAGGCGTCCGGAATCTGGAACGGGAAATCGCCTCCATCTGCCGGAAGCTGGCGAAACGGGTGATCCAGCAAAAGGACGACCAGCCCATCAAAGTCACAGCCAAGACCATTCCCAAGTTCTTGGGCGTTCCCAAGTATCGGTATGGAAAGGTGGAGGAAGGGGACCGGGTGGGCTTGGCCAATGGTCTGGCCTGGACCGAATTCGGCGGCGAACTGCTGGTGACTGAGGTGGCCGTGATGCCCGGGAAGGGGAAGTTGACCGTCACCGGCAAGCTGGGGGATGTGATGCAGGAGTCGGCGCACGCCGCCCTCAGCTATGTGCGATCGAGGAGCCGTCAGCTCCGGTTGGAGGACGATTTCTACCAGAAGGTGGACATTCATATCCACGTCCCCGAAGGGGCCATCCCCAAGGACGGGCCTTCTGCGGGCATCACCATGGCCACAGCCATCACTTCGGCCCTCTTGAGGATTCCAGTACGTGCAGATCTGGCCATGACCGGAGAGATCACCCTGCGCGGAAGAATCCTACCCATCGGAGGGCTCAAGGAGAAGATCCTGGCGGCCCATCGGGGAGGGATCAAGAGGGTGATCATCCCTGCAGAGAACCAAAAGGACCTCAAGGAGATCCCGGCGCAGATTCTAAAGGATGTGGAAGTGATCCCCTTGGACCATATGGACGACGTCCTCAAGACTGCCCTGATCCTTGAGGATCCGGATGCTCTCTTCGACCAAAAGGTTCCTGAGGCGGATCTCCCCTTCGGACGATCCGAAGGAATCTCCGCCGAACGCGAACCCCAGATCACCCACTGAGAAAGAAGGGGGGCTTCTTTTTTTCCCAGCCATGGCGTTTTTCCTCCTTGACAATCCCCCAGATCCCTGATAGGTAGAAAGGCGCGTTTTCTACAATAACAACTTCTAGTAAGGAAGGGGGGATGGCAGGATGACCAAGGCAGATCTGGTCAGCGCAATGGCGTCCAAGGCGGGGATCTCTAAAGCAGCCGCCGAGAAGGCCCTGAAAGCCTTCACCGAGAGCGTCACCGAGGCCCTCAAAAAAGGGGAAAAGGTCAGCCTGGTGGGGTTCGGGTCCTTTGAGGTGGCGGAGAGGGCCGCTCGTACGGGGCGGAATCCAAGGACAGGACAGACGATTCAGATCAAAGCCAGCAAGGTGCCCAAGTTCCGACCCGGCCGAGCCCTGAAGGAGAGCGTAAACTCGTAGGTTGGGCACCGATCCAATCGCTTTTCTTTTGAAGGGTCTTGTAGTAATATATTTACGGCTCTTGGGCGGATAGCTCAGTGGGAAGAGCGCTGGCCTTACAAGCCAGAGGTCACAGGTTCAATCCCTGTTCCGCCTACCATCCTGAAGGGCCTCGCTGAGGAGGAGCCTGCCGCGGGGATGTCAGTGCGGGGTCGTAGTTAAGCCAGGTGATAACGCCGGCCTGTCACGCCGGAGGCCGCCGGTTCAAATCCGGTCGACCCCGCCAAAAAATTAAGGGGTTAACCGAAAAGGTTAACCCCTTTTCTCTTCTTAAGAAACAATTCCCAACCGTATTCCCAACCTTCAAGCCAAATTTTGCCCTTCTCGAAAGCTAAGCTCTGAGGTTTGAGGCTGCTTAAAAAGGGGTGAGGGGATCCTTATTTTCTGATTCTGGCCTTGCCGAC
>MTPG01000025.1 GCA_002010915.1 Desulfarculaceae bacterium JdFR-97
CCGCTTGCCCCGCCGCTGCACCAGATCGAAGCTGTAGACCGAGGCCTTGAAGTGGCGGGAGGTGACCAGCTCGCCCAAGGCCTCGTTCTCCTTCTCGAACCCTGTCTCCAGGTCCCAGGTGAGGCTCCCTTCCAGAAGCTCCACGGCCTTGGCCGGAGCTATGGCCGCATCGCGGACGCGGTCCCAGACGATTCCCCGGGCCTTATCCAGCTGGGCCGTGGCGTCCGAGAGGTCCACGGGTTTGCGATCCACTTTCTCGGTTCCGGCCAGCAGGCCCGCGGTGAACTTGAGGGTGTCGTCGAGGAACTCCACGGGTTCGAACATGCGGTCGGCCAGCCCCATCTCGAAGGCCTTCCGGCCGTCGATCATCCGGTTCTGGTTGAGGGGGTTGGTGATAATGAGCTGGACCGCCTTTTCCATGCCGATGAGCCCGGGGGTCAGCTGCGTCCCTCCCCAAGCGGGGACCAGTCCCAGAAAGCACTCGGGGAAGGCCACGGCGGGGACCCCGGAAGAGATGGTCCGGTAGCGGCAGTAAAGGGCGATCTCCAGCCCCCCTCCCATGCAGGCCCCGTTGATGGCCGCCACCGTGGGATAGGGCAGATCCATGATCCGCTTGAACGCGGCGTGGCCCATGCGGCCTGCCCGTACCCCGTCCTCGGGTCTCTGGATGGTGGCCGCGTCGGTCAGGTCCGCCCCCACGCAGAAGATGTATGGCTTGCCCGTCAACACCAGGGCCCGGACGTCCTTTTGGGATTCCACCTCGTCCAAGGCCCGATTGAGATTCTCCAGGGCCTTCTCGCCCAGGGTGTTAGGCTTTCGGTAGTCCTCTCCATTGTCCATGGTAATCAGGGCGATCCTCCCCTCAGGGGAGTCGTAGTACGTGACGTAGAACTGGGTGATCAGCTCCGCCATGGTCCCGCTCCTTGTCCGGATGTTTCAGGTTCCCTGGGGGTCCGATCCATACTATACCCCCGGCCCCTGGAGGTTCTCCCATATGACCGTCCCTCCCTGGCCCAGACCCACGCACATGGTGGTCATGCCGTAACGTACGTGGGGCCTCTCCTCGAAGAGGTACATGAGATGGGCCATGAGACGGCATCCGGAGGAGGCCAGGGGGTGGCCGTAGGCGATGGCCCCGCCCCAAGGGTTGAGCCTGGGGTCGTCCGGGGTCTTGAGACCGAACTCCCTGCAGAAGACCACGCACTGCACCGCAAAGGCCTCGTTGAGCTCGATGAGGCCGATGTCGTCCATGGTCAGCCCTGCGATCTTCAGTGCCTTCTTTGTGGCGGGGATGGGCCCCAGCCCCATGACCTCGGGACGCACCCCTGCATAGGCATAGGCCACCATGCGCATGCGGGGCCTTACCCCCAATTCCTTGGCCTTGTCCATGCTCATGAGCAGGACCCCAGCGGCCCCGTCGTTGAGCCCGGAGGCGTTGCCCGGGGTCACCTTCCCCTGGATCCGGAAGGGTGTGCGAAGCCCCTTGAGCCCCTCCATGGTGGTGTCGGGACGGGGCTGCTGGTCCCGGTCCGCCACCACCCAACCCTCCTTGGTGTAGACGGTCATGGGGACGAGCATGCGCTGGATCTTCCCTTCGGCCATGGCCTTGGCAGCCTTCTTCTGACTCCACATGGCGTACTCGTCGGCCATTTCCTTAGTGATCTCCGGGTAAAGGTCGTGGAGGTTCTCGGCCGTGGAGCCCATGACCAGGGCCGAGGGGTCCACCAGCTTCTCGGCAAGAAATCGGGGATTGGGATCGGCCGTGGCCCCCATGGGGTGGTGCCCCATATGCTCCACTCCCCCGGCGATGGCGATGTCGCAGGCCCCCAGGGCGATCTCCGAGGCCGCCGTGGTCACGGCGGTCATGCCGCCAGCACACATGCGGTCCACGGAGCAGCCCGCGGTCTCCACCGGGAGTCCGGCCAGTATGGCCGAGGTCCGGCCCAGGGTGAGGCCCTGGTCCTTCTCCTGGGTGGTGGCCCCCCAGATGTTCTCTTCCACCATCTCGGGCCTCACCTGAGGGTTGCGCCGAAGGAGCTCCCGTATCACCTTGACCACCATGTCGTCGGCCCTTGTGTGCCAGAAAAAGCCCTTTTCGCCCGCCTTGCCAAATGCAGTTCGGCAGGCATCCACCAACACCACATCCCTCGTGTTCATGGACTCCTCCTTGCGGATTCCGGATGGGCTTGTCGTCCCCATCCCCGGCATGGGGAAGAGGACACCCCGGTCCCGGAGGACCGGGGCAGTGGGGGGATCAGGTCGTTGCAAAGCCGCCTTCGGGGATCTCCAGGGCCGCCTTCTCTCCGCTCTTGATGACCTGGGCCTTGGCGGGGCTCAGGGTGAGGAATGTGTTGGCGAAGAAACGGGCCGCGGCCACCTTCCCCGCATAGAAGGCCGCATCCCGGCTCTCTTGGAAGAGCCGGTCCCGGGCCTCGGGGGTCGAAGCCCCTTTCTCCTCATAGATGGCCCTTAGCCTCTCCTGGGCAGTTCGAGCCTGCCACAGAAGCTGCCAGCCCACGATCATGTCGCCGAAGAGCTCCAGGAAGGGACAGGCATAGAGGACCGGGACCCTCAAGTCCTCCTTGGCCTTGGAGGCGAAGAACATGGCCACCTCGGCCACGGCGTTCTTGGAGGCCTCCAGGAGTTTCACCGCCTCCTCGAGGTCACCGTTGCCTCCCTTGGCCGATTCGATGAAGGCGCTTACCTCGCCAAGGAAGCTCATGAAGACCATGCCCTTGCCCATGCCCAGCTTTCGGGCGACCAGGTCCAGGGCCTGGATTCCGTTGGTCCCCTCATAGATGGAGGCGATCTTGATGTCGCGCATGAACTGCTCGATGGGGTATTCCTTGATGTAGCCGTAACCCCCGTGGACCTGCATGGCCAGCTCCGTGACCCGAAAACCCATATCCGTGGAGTAGGCCTTGACCACCGGGGTCAGGAGGTCCACAAAGCCCATCCACTTGCTGCGCTCCGCATCGTCCTTGGCCGTCCGGGCCCGGTCCCCGCAGTATGCCGTGTAGTAGATCATGCCCCGGATACCCTCCACCAAACTCTTCATGGTCATCAACATGCGGCGAACGTCCGGATGGCAGATGATGGGGACACGGGGGGCCTCCGGGTCGCGGAAGTTCCGGATATCCACCCCTTGGATGCGTTCCTTGGCGTACTTGAGGGCGTGGAGGTAGGCCGTGGAGGCCGTGGCCAGGCCCTGGAGGCCCACACCGATGCGGGCCTCGTTCATCATCAGGAACATGATGCGCATCCCCTGGTTTTCCTCACCCAGGAGCTCACCGATGCAGCGGCCCTCGTCTCCGAAGTTGAGCACGCAGGTGGGGGAGCCATGGATCCCCATCTTGTGTTCGACGCCCCCCACAGTGATGTCGTTGAACTCCCCCAGGGTGCCGTCTGGATTCACCCTGTACTTGGGCACCAGAAAGAGGGAGATCCCTTTGGTGCCGGGGGGGGCCCCTTCGATGCGGGCGAGCACGGGATGGACGATGTTCTCGGTGAGATCGTGGTTGCCGTCGGTGATGAAGATCTTGGTCCCGGTGATGGAGAAGGTCCCGTCCGGGTTGCGTTTGGCCGAGGTCTTAAGTGCCCCCACATCGCTTCCCGCATGGGGCTCGGTCAGACACATGGTCCCGGCCCACTCCCCGGAATACATCTTGTACATATATTTTTGCTTCTGCTCCTCGGTTCCGAAGACCTGGATCAGTCGTGCCGCACCGTGGGTCAGCCCCGGGAAGGTGGTGAAGGCGGGATTGGCGGCCACAAAGTGCTCGTTGCATGCGATGGCGATGCTCTGTGGCATTCCCTGGCCGCCCACTTCCGGAGGCTCGGTCATGGCGATCCAGCCTCCTTCGGTATAGAGCTTCCATAGCTTATGGAAGGCCTCGGGCACCTTGACCTCGTTCCCTTCCTTCCTGCAGCCTTCTCGGTCCCCTATGACGTTGGTGGGTTGAATATCGTTGACCGCGAGCTTCTGTGCCTCGTTGAGGACCATCTCGAAGAGGTCCCGGGAGAATTCCTGATAGGGCTCGCTCCGGCAAAGCTCATCCACCTTAAGCTGCTCGAAGAGCACGAAGGATACATCCCGTTCGTCCACAAGCAGGTTCGCCATATCCTCCTCCTCTTAGGCTGAGGGCCGCACCGGCTATCCTGGGCCCCGATGAAGTGTTGATTGAACAGTCATTCAGAAACCGAACCCACCCTACCATGGCGTGTCGAGGGTGTCAATCCCATTCAAAGCTCCTTGACAAGAGCGGGGGGTGTTGGCACCATGGTTTACAAAACCCCCTCACAAGATTGTACGGAAAAGGGGCCCTTTTGTCTCCAATACCGTGAGGGAAGGCTTCTCTGAATTGCCTCTCCCTCGCCCGGATGGTCCATGTTTTTTTCAGACTCCCGAACCGGTCCCCCTGTGGCGGGCCTTCCTCAGTGCCCGACTCCAAGCATCCCATCCATTGTCCCTTCGGAGGACGGAGAGCCCAATCCACGGCGTGGCTTTCGGAGCCTTGGCGATCCCTGGCCAGGGGAGGGGATCAGGGCATCCTCCCAGTTTTCCGGACTTCCTAAAAAAGGAGGACGAATCATGAGGATTCAGGAGGAGATCAGGAGGCTGTCGGGTCTTCGGGACCCCCAGGGAGCATTTCTCAGCGCCTATTTCAACTGGGAGCGACGAGACCGTGCCCATCGAAAGCGCATCCAAGAGGCCCTCAAGCGCAGCGAGCGCAGGTCCTTGCAGGGGGTAGAGGACGATGACCTCCGCGCTCGGATTCAGGAGGATTTCCGGGCCGTGGCCAGACATCTTCGAAAAGGATTCCCCTCCGGAACGCGGGGGATCTGTGTCTTCGCCTCCTCCGGTCTGGGTCTCTTCGAATCCCACGTCCTCCCCGTCCCCTTCAAGACCCAGATCATGGTAGCCTCCCGGCCCTTTCTCCTCCCTTTGGCTCGAGTCTCCGACGAGTACGAGCATTACCTAGTGGCCTTGGTGGATACAGAATCCGCTCTCATTCTGGAGATCGCTGGGAGCATCGTCTTGCGGGAAGAGGCATTGTCGGCGGAGGTGCCGGGGAGGCATTCTCAGGGAGGTTGGTCCCAGATGCGGTATCAACGCCACATTGAAGACCATCGGGATCGACATCATCGAGAAGCGGCCGACCGCCTGACCCGATGGGTGGACGATGCTCGGGTCGACTCCGTGCTGCTCTCAGGCCAGGATCGGATCTTGGCCAATTTCCAGGAGTTCCTCCCTGAACGTGTAAAACGGCGCATCCTGGGGTCCCTCTCCATGGACATCCGAGCCTCCAAGGATGAAATCCAACGGCGATGCCAACAGCTCCTTCAAAAGAAGAAGGAGGCTTCCCATCGAGCCCTGGTTCGGGAGCTGCTCGAATCGGTCCTGACCGACGGGCCGGCCGTGGTGGGGGTGAAGGAGACCGTGCGGTCTCTCAACGAGGGCAAGTTGGGCACGTTGGTCGTCTCTCGGGATTTCGCCTCCATTGGCGCCCTCTGTACAAGCTGCGAGATGCTCCACTGGGAAGGGACGGCCCAATGTCCCTATTGCGGCGGGACGGCCCAGCCCGTATCGCTGGAGCAGGAACTCATCAACGCTGCACTGCAAAAGGGGGCCGATGCCGTGACCGTAGTCGGCGATCCGGACTTGGAACGCCATGGGGGGGTGGGGGCCTTTCTGCGATACCGCTGAACTGGATCCCACCACACAGTGTTGAATTTTCCAACACGGTGTGGAGAATCAAAACACGAAACGAATTTCAGTAGAATTCGGGGAGTTGCCCCTCTTTCTCATAAGAGTGTTGAATTCTACAACAATATAAGGGGGGAGAGGATTCGACCGAAACTTCCAAAAAAATAAAATTTGTTCAATGATATTAAAAAGATGGGGCTCCAAAGGCTCAATGTCGCCTCGCTGGCACAGCGCTTGCATATTGCCAATGAACGATTTCGATAGGGTTGACAAGGAGGGACTGACCTCAGGAGATCCTCACATCTCATCGCGCGTCGGAGCTTGGTTCGAGTCACAGGGGAAACGGTTCCAGAATGTTCCAGCGGTGGCGGGAGCGGAAGTTGAAACAGAAGTCAGTGGAGGTGGCAGTGGATGTGAGTTGGAGGTGGGGCTCGAGCGAGTGTGGAGGCGCAGTTGAAGTTCAAGCGGGGCGGTGGCTGCTGGGCTGGATCGGGCCGCAGCCGAAAAGAAGATCTGGAAACGACCTCTCTCATGCCTACCCTCAGAATCAGTCCCTCCTTGCCTCCCTTTTTTGATTATGCCCTGACAGAGGCCTTGCCCGGCCTTCGGTTTGGCGAAGGGTGTGTCCTTCGAGATCCGGAGAGGTGAAGAAGGGGCATGATCTTCCAAAGGGCGGAGTCGGATCGCGCCGAGGTAGTGTATCGCGTCTTCGCCCGGAGGCCGGGCCGTCTGATTCTAAGGCCCAACAGAGAGGCGCTGCGGCATTCTATGGGACGACCCTCAGTCTGTGTCTCACCATCCTTTTGCTTCAGGAAGATCCCCATCTTTCCATGCATCGGCTCAGCGAGGCCGTGGGTTGGCCAACAGGACCATGACCTGCGGGGTGGCCGAAGGTCCGGCCAGGTGATATACAGCGAGAAGGATCAACGGCAAGTCTGTGTGGAGTTGACCGAAAAGAGCGAAGCGGCCTTGGAGAAGCTGGTTGCGATTTGCTCCTAAAAGAAATCCTCAAAAAGACCCCGGAGTCTCTTTGAGGGGCACATAGAAAGGAGGTGAAAGCCGAAAAGGGTGATCTGATATGAGATGATGTCTCAATGCACGTTCCGCGAGAAACTGGGAAAGAGGAGGTAGACATATGCCGAGTTTCGTCATCCTCGAGAAGTGCGATGGGTGCAAAGGCCAGGACAAGACGGCCTGCCAGTACATCTGCCCCAACGACCTGATGGTATTGGACAAGGAGACCATGAAGGCCTACAATCGGGATCCTCAGATGTGCTGGGAGTGCTACAACTGCGTGAAGATCTGCCCCCAGCAGGCCGTTGACGTCAGGGGGTATGCGGACTTTGTGCCCTTGGGAGCCTCGGTGGTGCCCCTGCGCAGCTCGGATTCCATCATGTGGACGGTGAAGTTCCGCAACGGCACCATCAAACGGTTCAAGTTCCCCATCCGGACCACGCCTGAAGGATCGGCCGAGCCTTCCGGAGGGTGGCCTGACGGCCCGGACGACATTAACGGTCAGGCTCTCTTCACCGAGCCTGAGTCCCTGGGGATTCCCGAAGTGCCCACCCTGAAGAAGTAGTAGCCGAGGAGGTGTCAATATGCCCAACTTCGAGACCGTTGAGGTGACGACCGATCTGTTGATTCTCGGTGGCGGCATGGCGGCCTGCGGGGCGGCTGTGGAGGCCGCCTACTGGGCGAAGAAGCACGGCCTGAAGGTGACCCTGGTGGACAAGGCCGCCATGGACCGAAGCGGTGCCGTTGCCATGGGACTTTCGGCCATAAACCAGTACATCGGCCTCAAGGACGGGGCCAATACGGTAGAGGATTACGTCCGCTACGTCCGTAACGACCTCATGGGGATCACCCGTGAGGACTTGGTCTACGACATCGCCCGCCATGTGGACTCCACGGTGCATCTCTTCGAGAAGTGGGGGTTGCCCATCTGGAAGGACGAGCAGGGCAACTACGTCCATGAGGGTCGATGGCAGATCATGATCAACGGCGAATCCTACAAGGTCGTGGTAGCCGAGGCGGCCAAGAACGCCCTCGGGACGGACAATATCTACGAGCGCGTCTTCATCGTGGAGCCGCTTTTGGATGGAGACAGAATTGCGGGCGCCGTGGGTTTCAGCGTCCGGGAGGAGAAGTTCTACGTCTTCAAGGCCAAGGCAGTCCTGGCGGCCATGGGCGGTGCGGTGCACGTCTTCAAGCCTCGTTCCTCGGGTGAGGGTTTAGGCCGTGCGTGGTATCCGCCGTGGAACTCCGGCTCCAGCTTCTACTTCACGGCCAAGGCCGGGGCCGAGCAGACTTGTCAAGAGGTGCGCTTTATCCCCGTGCGGTTCAAGGATGGATACGGACCCGTGGGTGCCTGGTTTCTCCTCTTCAAGTCCCGGGCCACCAACGCCTTGGGCGGAGAGTACATGGTGGAGCGCGCCGACGAACTGGAGAAGTGGGCTCCCTATGGGACCAGCAAGCCTATCCCCGCCAACCTACGGAATTGGCTCGGCATGCTGGACGTGATGGAGGGCAAAGGGCCCATCTACATGAGGACCGAGGAGGCCATCCAGAAGATCGCGGCATCCGCAGGGGACGAGAAGGCCGCCAAGAAGAAGCTGAGGGAGCTCGAGGCCGAGGCTTGGGAGGACTTCCTCGACATGACCATCTCCCAGGCCATCCTCTGGGCTGGCCAAAACATAGCCCCCGAAGAGAAGCCCTCGGAAATCGCCGCGGCCGAGCCCTACTTCATCGGGTCTCACTCCGGGGCTTCGGGTGCTTGGGTGAGTGGTCCGGAAGACATTGCTCCGCCCGAGTACAACTGGGGTTACAACCGTATGGCCACTATCAAGGGGCTCTTCTGCGCGGGCGATGCCTCGGGTGCATCGAGTCACAAGTTCTCCTCCGGCTCCCACGCCGAGGGCCGGATCGCCGCCAAGAGCGCTATCCGATTCATCCTGGAGAACAACACCCAGCCCAATGTGGACTCGGCCAAGGTGGAGGAGCTCAAGGCCACCATCCTCAAGCCGCTGGAGACCTATGAGAAATTCGCTCCCATGTCCAGCGACCCCAATATCAACCCCAATTTCATCAAGCCCAAGGATTTCATGTTCCGCCTCCAGAAGATCATGGACGAGTACGCTGGCGGTGTGTCTGCCCAGTTCTCCACCAACCAGCATCTTCTGGAGCGGGGCCTGGAGCTCCTGGAGTTCCTCAAAGAGGACTCCGAGAAACTGGCCGCATCGAACCTCCACGAGCTCATGCGGTGCTGGGAGAATGTCCAGCGCATGTGGCAGGCCGAGGCCCACGTGCGAAGTATCCTCTTCCGCGAGGAGACCAGGTGGCCCGGCTACTACTTCCGCGCGGACAAGCCCAACATGGACGAGGCCAACTGGAAGGTCTTCGTCAACTGCAAGTGGGATCCCAACACCGGTGAGTGGGAGATGATCAAACGGCCTATCATCTCCATCCTCGACTAAGGGGATCTGCCCTCTTCGGCGGGCGCCCCAGAGGGGGCGCCCCCGATTTTTCCCCCTCCAATCCGGATCCGGGCAGGAGGGACTAGGCTGAGCCCTAGAGGGACGGACCGCCGCAAGAGGCTCCCATGAGGAGCAATGGGGAAGGCGGTCCCTCCCTGTGGGGCTTAGTCCGTCGGGCCAATGGAGAGCGTATCGGTAACATCAGAGAATGGAGGGATGGGTATGGCCGAAGGAAAGAGCACGGACAGGGTAATCTTGGTCATCGGCGGCGGTATCAGCGGACTGACCGCCGCGGTGGAAGCGGCCGAGGTGGGGCATCCCGTGGTCCTGGTGGAACGGCGACCCTACCTGGGCGGAAGGGTGGCGCAACTCAGCCAGTACTTCCCCAAACTCTGTCCTCCTTACTGCGGTCTGGAGATCAACTTTCGCAGGTTACGGAACAATCCCAGGGTCAGGACCCTGACCCTGACCGAAGTGGAGTCCATCTCCGGCTCTTTGGGGGATTTCACCGTGACTCTCCGGAGCCTTCCGCGATTCGTCAACGAGCGTTGCACGGCATGCGGCAAGTGCGTGGAGGTCTGCCCGGAGAGCAGGCCGGACGAGTACAACTATGGGCTCAGTACCACAAAGGCCATTTATCTACCCCACGAGATGGCCGTCCCGTTCCTCTATGCCATTGACGGCGCCACGTGCAAGGGAGAGACCTGCGGCAAATGTGTGGAGGTCTGCCCGTACGGCGCCATTGACCTGAAGATGGAGCCCAAGACGGAACAGATCAAGGCCGCCTCCATCGTGGTGGCCACCGGGTGGGAGCCCTACGACGCCTCCAACATCGACTACTACGGCTTCGGGACTTATCCCAACGTGATCAACAACGTCCAGATGGAGAGGCTGGCGGCTGCCAACGGGCCCACCCAGGGAAAAATCCTCCGACCCTCGGACGGAAAGCCGGTCAAGAGCATCGCATTCGTCCAGTGCGCCGGATCGCGCGATGAAAATTACCTCCCTTTCTGTTCGGGAGTCTGCTGTATGGCCTCTTTGAAGCAGGCCACTTATGTGAGGGAGCGGTTCCCCGAGGCCAAGGTCCACATCTTCTACATCGACATCCGCTCCCCGGGACGCCTGGAGGACTTCTATCAGACTATCCAGGAGGATCCCAATGTCATCCTCACCAAAGGGAAGGTGGCACGCATCACCGAGGATCCCCAGAGTCGGGACCTCATCGTGGAGGCCGAGGACGTAGCGGCAGGAGCCATGAGCAAGGTTCGGGTCGATATGGTGGTCTTGGCCACAGGGATGCACCCCGCATTGAAGTCACGAGGGATCGGGGATCCGATCCGACTGGACGAGGACGGCTTCGTCGCGGCGAACCCACAGGTTCCCGGAATCTACGCGGCGGGTTGTGCCAAGAAGCCCCAGGATGTGTCACATACGGTCAAGGACGCCACCGGAGCGGCCTTGAAGGCCATTCAGGCGCTCGCGTAGGAGGAAGGACCCATGGAGAAGAAGATCGGCGTCTATCTTTGCAGTGGTTGCGGTATTGGGGATGCCCTGGATCTGGAGAAATTGGAGGAGATCGCCACCGGGGATTACAAGGTCCCCGTCTGCAGACGGCACGAGATGCTGTGCGAGCCCGAGGGCCTGAATATCATCCGGGAAGACCTGGAAAAAGAGGGGCTGACCCACGTGGTCATTGCGGCCTGTTCGCCCAGGGCCAAGACCCGCGAGTTCGAACTGGGGGATGATGTCTTTGTGGAGCGTGTGAACCTTCGCGAGCAGGTGGTGTGGTGTCTTGAGCCTGGGGACGAGGACACGCAGATGGTGGCAGAGGACTATTTGCGGAT
>MTPG01000118.1 GCA_002010915.1 Desulfarculaceae bacterium JdFR-97
CGCCACAGGGCGATCACGTATAGGTGTTTGGCGACGAACCCAAAAAAGACCAAACCAAAAACCCCCAACTCTTGACGGTGGCTTTTTCATAGGTATCTGGTCCTTTTGGTCCGTTTAGTCCATTTCGTTTGTTAATCCTCGGCGGGGGTCAATGCCTTTATTCGGGGAGGCTAAAGCCTCCCCTACTCAACGAGGGGAAGGCTATTTTCTCCTAATCGCTGGTGTGATCCCCACCTGACTCTCCCAAGAAGGCCTCGGCAAAGCGGACCAGAAACTCCACACCCAACGGCAGAATGGCCTCGTCCAGGTCGAACTCCGGGCTGTGGATCTCCGGCGTGGTCTCTCCCTCCTCCCCGCATCCCAACCTGACGAAGACGCCAGGACACCTCTGCAGCATAAAAGAGAAGTCTTCCGAGCCCATGGAGGGAGGAGGCTTAGAGACCCGATCCTCTCCCACCAGGGACCGTGCCACTTCCAGGGCGAAGGAGGAGCACTGGGGGTCATTGACCAGCACTGGATAACCCTCGATGATCTGAGCTTCCACGCTCACCCTGTAGGACTCTCCGATACCCTTGGCCATCCGCTGGATGGCGTCGTGGGCTTGGGTCCGGACCCCCTCGCTCAGGGTCCGGATGGTCCCCAAGAGCTCAGCCTCCTCGGGTATCACATTGAAGGTGGTCCCGGCTTGGAACCGGCAGATGGAGATCACCAAAGGCTTCAGGGGGTCGATCTGCCGGCTCACCACCCCCTGGAGGGAGAGGACCAGGGCCGATGCGGCCACAATGGGATCCGAGGTGCGATGCGGGTACGCGGAATGCCCTCCCTTGCCCCGGACTTTAATCACCAGCCCGTCGGCAGCGGCCTGGCAGGGGCCGGGTGTAACCCCGATGGATCCTTTGGGAAGCTCGGGCCACACGTGCAAGGCCACCAGGCGGTCCACCCGGGGCTCCTCCAAGACCCCGGCCTCCACCATGCGCAGCCCCCCTCCTCCGCCCTCCTCGGCAGGCTGAAAGAGGAATTTGATCCCTCCGGAAAGTGTGGAGCGCCTCTGCGACAGGTACCTGGCTGCCCCCAATGCCATGGCCATGTGGGCGTCGTGGCCGCAGGCGTGCATGACCCCCTCGTTCTGGGACCCGTAGGAACGCCCCTCCACCTCCTGAATGGGGAGGGCGTCCATGTCCGCCCGGATCCCCAGGATCGGGCCCCCGGCCTTTCCCTTCAACAGACCCACCACCCCGGTGTCGGCCACGCCTTCCCGGACCTCCAGACCCCAGGAACGAAGATGCTCGGCCACAACCCGTGCGGTCCTCCGCTCCTCGAACTTGAGCTCCGGATATCGGTGGAAGTCCCTGCGCACCTCGGAGAGCCATCCCTGCAACCCTCGGATCTCAGCCCTCACCGCATCGACCATCTCCTCTTGCCTCCTTCCTCATGGAATCTCTCCAGTGCCCCCCACGACCATCCGACCCTTCCCCCGCATTCCATACCCAAGGGTCCCGGCCAAAGACGGCTGGATCCGCGTGGCAGGTCTATCGATTACGGAACTGAGGNTTTCGACTTTCCAGAAACGCCCGAATGGCCTCCCTGGTGTCCTCGGACTGAAAGAGGAGGGCCTGGACCTCGGCCTCCCGCTCCAGGGCCTCCGACAGATCCCCTCCGGCCAAGGAGGCATGGATGAGCCCCTTAGCCATGCCGATAGCCTGCGTGGCCCATCGGGCCATCTTCTGGGCCCGCTTCTCCGCCTCCTCCATGAGGCGCTCATGAGGGATCACCTCATTGACCATTCCATAAGCGAGGGCCTCTTGTGCAGTGATGATCTTCCCGGTGTAAATGAGCTCCTTGGCCCTAAGCACGCCCACGAGCCTGGGCAGGATATAGGAGCCGCCCATATCAGGACCCAAATTGTAACGGGAGAAGACCATCCCGAACCGGGCCCGGTCCGAGGCCAGAATCACGTCTCCGCAAAGGGCGAGGCTGCATCCGCCTCCCACGGCCGCCCCGTTGACTGCCGTGATGAGCGGCTTGGGCACGTCGTAGACCCGGAGGACTACCCGGCCCACCTCCCTCATGGAACGATAGACCTCCACCGCTGACGAGCGGCTCCACTGTTCGATGATCCCCAAGTCTCCCCCCGCACAGAACGCCTCACCCGCCCCTGTCAGGAGGATGGAGCGGACCTCCGGGTCCTGCTCCGCATCCTCAATGGCATCCAGAAGCCCCCTGAGCATCCCGGCGTTGAGGGCGTTGAGCTGGGCGGGACGGTTGAGTTCGATGCGCGCCACTGCCTGCGATTTGGTGTAACGGACGAACTCCTCCATCATGCTTTCCCTCCTTGGGGAGGCCGGTGCGCCGTGCCCAAGGGCAGGCCCCTTGGGTGCGTCTCGGGCCGACACCCGGCCATGGGTGGACACCGGATTCAGCGCATCTTATGGAACACCCTCTCCATGCGATGGAAGGCCTCAGCGAGGACCTCCCAAGATGTGGCCAGATTGAGACGAATGAAGCCCTCCCCAGAGGGGCCGAAGTGGGTGCCGGGCTGGACCACCAACCTCCCCTCCTCCAGGAGCCTCCGGCAAAGCTCCTCGCTGGAAACACCCAAGGAGCGCACATCGACAAAGAGGAAGGGGGTGGCCTGAGAGGGTGTGCAGGCAACACCCGGCATCTCTTCCAAGCGTCTCAAAGATCGGTCCCGCATATCTCGAAGGTGTTCCACCAGAGGCTTGAGCCACCTTTCACCGGCCTCAAGGGCACCCAGGGCCGCAGCCTGGGCCAGGGTGTCGGTGTGCACCATGATGTGTTCCATGGCCTCCACGGCCCGATCCCTCAACCGCGGGGGGACCACCAGATAGGCCACCCGATATCCGGGGATCCCGAAGGCCTTGCTGAACCCGAAGACTGTAATGGTCCGGTCCAGGACCTCCTTCCCCAGAGAGGCCATGGAGATATGCTCTCCTTCCATCACCAGGTCCTCGTAGAGCTCGTCGGAGAAGATGGTCAGGTCGTTCTCCAGGGCAACCCGGGCCACCGCCTCCAGGTCATCGCGCCTTAGGACCCGCCCTGTGGGGTTGTGGGGGTTGCAGACCATCAGAAGCCGGGTCTTCGGGCCTATCCGTGAGGCCAAGGTCTCCTTCAAATACGCAAAGCCCGGCTCCAGCGAGAGGTCGTGAGGAACGGGAGTGGCCCCCATTGCCCGCACGTTCTTCCAGAAGGGTCCGTATACCGGAGAAGGAGTGAGCACGGCCTCGTCGCCGGGTCGCAGGGAGAGGAAACAGGCGAGAAAGATCCCGAACATGGTCCCGGGGATGATCAGGATTTCCTCGGCCGTGGCCGGGATGCTGTTCCGGCGGCGGACCTTGCGGGCAAGGATCTCTCGAAGCTCCGGATCTCCGGCCGGCGGTCCGTATGGGGTCCTCTCCTCCCGAAGCCAGCGTTCCACCGCTTGTTGGACCTCTTGAGGGGGTGGATAGTCCAGATCCGCCACCGACAGTGATATGACATCCGAATCCCAACGGCCCCACTTCTGGTGAGCACGAAGCCGAAGATAGTGCAAATCCACACGATCGAACCGAACCTTCATCCCCTCTCTCCCCTTGCTTCCTCTCTTAATAGGGCCTATGCTGATTCAAGGCCCTTCAGGTCCACTCACGCAGCGCTTGCCTTGGGGATCCCTCTGGATGGGTGGATTTGACCGGGGAAAGGTCGAGGCCCCGCAAAGCTTGGGGCCTGATGCGGCTCAATACCCATCCCTGGGCGCGCCAGAGCAGCCATTTTTCAACTCCAGCCCGGGTCAGGACCAAACAAAGGAGGCAGCCATGACTCAGTGGAAGTGCTCCACCTGTGGATACACCTTCACCTCCGATCGGATTCCGGATCAGTGCCCTTCCTGCGATGAGCGCTGTTCCTTCGCCGACGTCACCTGCTATGTCCCCGAATGCGGAGGCTCCGAATCGGGAAACATCGATCCGCGCCTGGTTCACACAGACCGCTCCAAGAAGACCTAGCCTCCTTCTATCCGATGCCGGAACCTGAGCGCATCCTTGTGGATATGGGCCAGCGTCCGCATTGCCCGCTCGGCGGTCTCGAAGAAGGGGATCCCGGAGAGGCAGAGCCGCTGGGCCAGCTCGGGCGGAAATCCCGGGATCCCCACCAGGGCCACGGCCGCCCTTCCCTCCCTGCGGACCTCCACAAGGCCATCGACTAAACGCTCATTGGACTGAGGGCTCAGCCCGATGCCGATCACTACCACGGCATCCACTTGGGGATCCCTGGCCAGTTCCTCGGTGGCCCGGATGTAGATCTCCACGTCCAGGGATGCTGTAAGCCCCACGTCCACAGGATTGCGGAGGCTGGTGCCCGTCTTGGGGACGAATCGGGACAGGGCCTCCTGGGTTTGGGGAGAGAGTCGGGGCAACCTCAATCCCTCCCTCCCGCAGGCCTCCGCCGCGCTGACCGCCAGCCCTCCCGGCCCCGACAGGATCGCCACCCGATCCATGGGCTTCCTGGGCAAAAGGGAGAAACCCATGAGGGCGTCCACCCACTCCTCATACCCCGATACTGTAACGGCACCCCCTTGACGGACCACCCCAGCCCAGATCTCCCCGGATCCCGCCAAGGCCCCTGTGTGGGAGGAGGCCGCCCGCCCCCCCTCGGGGGTGAGCCCCTGCTTCCATAGGATCACGGGTTTGGAGAGAGTTGCCTCCGTGAGGGAGTTTAAGAACCGGCGCCCCTTCTTGATCCCCTCCAAATAGGCACCGATAAGGCCCGTCTCCTCATCCGCACCCAGGTAGTCCAGGAAGTCGGCGCTGACGAGATCGCTCTCGTTGCCCAGGCTCACCACCTTGCTGAAGCGGATCCCTCTGGCGTGGGCCGATCGCCCCAGGATGTTGGCCAAGGACCCGCTATGGCTGATTAGGCCCACAGGCCCCGGATCGCGCGAAAGCGAGGGGAAGAAAGACAGCCCACTGCGAGGACAGTAAAGCCCCATGCAATTGGGCCCGATGATCCGCATTCCGGAGGCCCGGGCCGTCCGGACGATCTCCTCCTCCAGGGCACGGCCTTCCTCGGTTCCCGTCTCACCGTAGCCCGCAGTGAACAGCACGGCCCCTTTGACACCCTTCCGAGCGCAGTCCTCGATTACTGGAAGCACCCTGTGATGGGGAACCAGGACGATGGCCAGATCCACGGGACCAGGGATGTCCGAGACACTCCCATAGGCACGCAGTCCTTGTATCTCTGCGGCGTCGGGATGGATCGGATAGATGGGACCCGTGAACCCTCCCTCCAGGAGCCCCTGAAGAAAGACCCCCCCGATCTTCAACCCTCGAGGTGCCCCGACCACGGCCACGGATCGGGGGTGAAAGAGATCGTGAATCTGCCTACGGGTCATCTGAGCAGATTGATGCTCCATGGGGCTGCATCCCGTAAGTGCGGCTCAGACCACGTATTTAGGATTGACAGAAGGACGCTCTTCCACCTCTTTGCGCTTCTCCTCGTAACCAGCCCTCCCCATGATCCCGTATGTTAGATGCTTCCCCTCCTCCACGCCCGGCTGGTCGAAGGGATTTATCCGGTAGAGGGCCCCCGAGATGGCCGTGGAGTATTCCAGGAGAAAGAGGAGCTCCCCCACGCTTTTCGGGTCGATCTGGGGCAGCAGGAAGGTGCAGCTCGGACGTCCTCGATTGGCCAAGGCGATCTCCGTGGCCGCCCCCTCAGCCTGGATCAGCTCGGACAGCCGGTGCCCTCCCAGGTACCCGACGCTCTCCACGTCTCCATGAAGGCCGGGAATCTCCAAATCCTCCCGATAGCGTTCCACCCGAATGAAGTCGATCACCTTGTCGTGTGGGCCCTCAAGATAGAGCTGGACCTGGGAGTGCTGATCTGTAGTGCCCAAGGCCTTGACCGGGGTCTGTCCCACCTCGACCTCTCGGCCCTGTGTGTCGAAGCGCTTGCCCAGGCTCTCGGCCCATAGTTGCCGGAACCAGTCGGCCACATCGTAGAGGGCATCCGAATAGGGCATCATCACGCAGATGTTCCTTCCCTTTTCCGTGGCCATGAGGTAATGGGTGGCCGCGTGGACCATGGCAGGATTCTCCCAGAACCTCTCATCTCGGCAGCGGACTGCCATCTCCCGGGCGCCTTCCAGGACTTCCTCCACGGAGATGCCAGTCATGGCCGCAGGAAAGAGGCCCACGGGCGTCAGCACCGAGAAGCGCCCCCCCACCCCCGGAGGGATCTCCAGGCCCTGAAACCCCTCGCTCCGGATCAGTTCCCGGAGGAACCCCTTCTCCGGGTCCGTGGTGAGGATAAGGCGACGGACGGCCTCCTCCCTCCCCAGACGCTCCTCCAGCATCCCGCGGACGATGAGGTACTGGCTTATAGTCTCGGCAGTGCTTCCCGACTTGGAGATGACATTGAAGTAGACCCCGCTCCAGTCCAGGATATGGAGGAGTCCGGCAAAGCCCTCGGGGTCCACGTTGTCGGGAAAGAAGATGCGCGGACCATTGCGCTCTCCTCTCCCCAGGAGGTTATAGAAGGGCGGATTCAATGCGCTATGGAGGGCTTTCGGGCCCAAGGACGATCCCCCGATCCCCAGGACCACCAAGTCCGTGCACTGGGGCCGAAGCCTCTGGGCCAACTCCATGACCTTCTCCAACTCTTCACGCTGTTCGGGAAGGTCGAAAAAGGCCAGCTTCCCCCGATCCCGAAGCTCCATGAGCCATCGATGCCTCTCCTGCGCCTTTCTGCTGCAGCGATCCAGCGACTCCTCCGTGAGCCCCCCCCGAGGCCCGATGGATTCGGCCATGAGGTTGTGCACATCCAGTCGGATCATCCCCCACCTCCCCCCTCCTCCCAGGGGCGGAGGGAAACCACGGTGGATCCCCAGTCCCCGCCCTCTCGGTCAGCCGACCAGAATTCCTCCACTCCCTCGACTCTCCTCAACAAGGAGTGGATGCGCCGACGAAGCACCCCCTTTCCCTTCCCATGGATGAGACGCACCCTACCCATCCCCTTTCTGCGGCATGCCTCGAGATACTCGGGGATCAGGGAGGGAATGTCCTTGGGGTGGAAAGTGTGGAGATCCAGTGTATCCTCGATGGGGATCTCCACGGGTTCATCGAAGCGCACTGAGACACCTCCTGCCTGGGTGCTCCCGCCCTCCGGGATCTCTCGGTCGCAGGGCTCTATACCACGGAGCGGTAAGGGGATCAAGAGGGAAGGTGGCTCATCCTGAAAGCCGCTGCAAGGGGATCTCCTTGACGCACCGAAACCCCAGCCAGTGGGCCCCGTTTACGGGATCCTCCGGCGTCCATCGGCACGTGACCCTCACGAAGGTGGCCGACCCCAGAAAGCATCCCCCTCTCATGGGAGGATATTTCCCCTGCCATCGACCCTCGCACATCTCCCATACGTTTCCGCACATATCGTAGCATCCGTAGGGACTCACCCCCTCGTCGAAGAGTCCGATCTCCGAGGTCCGGTTCAGGCCGTACTCCCGCGAGTTGCATCGGTCGGGCACGAAGGTGTCTCCCCAGGCCCACCAGCGGCGGTCCGTGCCGCGCGCGGCCTTCTCCCACTCGGCTTCGGTGGGGAGACGTTTTCCGGCCCATCGGGCATAGGCTCGGGCATCCTTCCAACCCACCCCCACAACCGGCTGAAGTGGCTGATTCCACTGGGGGTCGTCCCAGAGCCAAGGCTTGCGGTGCCCGGTGGCCTCCACGAAGCGGGCATACTGGTAATTGGTCACCGGATAGCGGTCGATATAGTAGGCCTTCAGGTGGATCTCCCGCGCGGGGATCTCCGTGGCGAAGACCTGATTCTGGCGGTTGTCGAGAAGGAAGACGTGGCGGAGCTCCTCCTCGGTTATTCCCATGACGAAGGGGCCCTCTGGGACAAGCACCATCTCGGCCCCGTCGATGGGAGAGACGAGGGTTTCGGGGAGCGGCCCGTCACCCAATTGGGCTTGGAGGTCCCATCGGCTCTCGGGGGTCATGGGGTTTTCCTTTCCCTGCGATGGCGGGTCTCTTGTTTCGAGCCCCCACAGTATATCGATTTGGCCGACAGGGGGTCAATCTTCCCATGGTTATCGCCCCGCCTCCATGAGATGGAGTCCCACCACCCCCGCAAGGATCAGCAGGATGCAGAGGGCCTTGAGCGGCCCCAGGCTCTCGCGGAATCCCACAACCCCGATGAGGGTGATGAGCACAGTGCCCAGACCAGCCCAAACCACATAGGCGGTGCTTACAGCCANCCGCTGGAGGGCCAGGGTCAGAAACGCCAGGGAAATGCCATAGAACAAAAAGACAAGGATGGAGGGGAGAAGATGCCTGAACCCCCCGGCAAGCTTCATGCAAGTGGTGCCCGCAACCTCGAAGAGGATCGCCAAAGCCAGGGCTGCAATGTGCATCGTTTTCCAACCTCCTAGATGGCGCTTTACCGCGCCCGAACGAACCCTGTCAGGTGCCGACCTATTTCTTCTTTGGCCCTACACTTTACGAAAGATAGGCCGGATCGGGCAAGGCATGTTGGCATGGGCCCCGTCCCCGCCCGATTCTTGAAGGGCCCCTGGGATCCCCGTACAATTGAAATGTAACTTCCCATGTCACGCCTGGGCGCGACACCCTCGATGGATGAAAATGACTACCGTCTCGTCTATCTGGTCCTTTTGGTCCGTTTCGCCCATTTCGTTTTTAATCCTCGGCGAGGATCTATGCCTTTATTCGGGCAGGGGCGACTTCAATCGTCCCCTCTGGGAGGCTAAAGCCCCCCTACCCCGCTAAGACCAAATAGACGAGATCGACGAAACAGACGAGATCGACGAGATATTGGAAAGTCGAGGGCTTCTCTCACTTGTTTAGCCCCGTTGCGGAAGGCTGCAGCTGATGCTGGCTGAGCCGGGGCTGAGCTGTGTCTGTGGGTCTGCCCCTTTGGACAGGTGAGCTGGGACCTTCTCCCTGCATGAGGGGCAGGGGGCACCTTCCTTGGCCTCGCTCAGACGAAGGAACGCCTTGAAGTCCTTGCAGCATCTTGGGCAATGGAGATCAAAAAGTGGCATCACTGCTCCTTTGGCAATAGGATCACCCGTTTTCGAAAATCATCAGCCCGTCCCGTATTTTCTCTTCAGGTCGAACCTCTCGATCAGCGCCTCCATGGCCTTCAGGATATCCGGAGGCACATCGGGCAAGGGGGCCCTGCAGTGGCCTGCGGGAAGCCCCAGCAGCCTGACCATGGCCTTGATGGCCACCGGGTTGGGGGCTGAATATGCGGCCTCCAACAAGGGGATCAGTTCAAAATAGAGCTCACGGCATCTGCGCACATCCTCCCAGCACCGCCATGGCCTGGACAGCTCGGCCATCTCCCGGGGCGCCACATTTCCCGTGACATTGGCCGTACCATGACCCCCCAGGGCCAACGTGGGAAGGATGAGAGAGTAGACCGGGGAGTCGCAGCACAAGACCCTGAGTCTCCCTCGAGTCCCCTCCACCACGGAGGCAAGTTGCCCCACGTTGGGCTGGGCCTCCTTGTCGGCCACCAGATTGGGACATTCATCGGCCAGCCTCACTATAATGGAGGGGTCGATATTCACCACCACCCGTGCGGGGTTGTTGTAGAGGGCGACGGATATGTCCACGGACCGGCATACTGCCTTGAAATATTCATAGAGGGCTTCTTGGGGCGGGGTGATATATGCTGGTGGCACCACCACGATGCCGGAGGCCCCGGAGTCCTGGGCATAACGTGCAAGTTCAATGGTGAGCTCGGTGGAGCCTTGACCGACTCCGAAAAACACGGGTATCTTGCCCTCGCAATAGGCCCCCAGCTCCCTCATGATCCTCTTTTTTTCGTCGAGGGTCAGGGCCATGGGCTCTCCGGTTGAGCCCATGATGAGCAAAAGGGAGGTGCCGTTGGCAGCCTGGAAATCCACCAGTGTCTTAAGTCCCTCCAGGTCCAGCTCCCCCTTGGGTCCGAAAGGGGTTATCAAAGCCACCCAGGATCCTTCCGGGTAAATCAACTCCTCGCACATCAAAGGCCTCCTCACGCGGCGGTTCATCAAAAAGGGAGGTCCTTCGCTGAAGGGCCTCCCTTGGCTGGTCCAAACCTTTGTGTGTCTTTCAGAACTTGATGGCCAGGGAGGAGCGAGGCGCCGTAGTAGAGGGTGTCGTCGTCCTGGACATCGGGATAGGACGAGCGAGGTATGTCTGCGATGTCCTCGTCCAGTCCCTGGCCTGGCTTGATCTGGTGAAGCGCCCGCCCTGTGTCCGAGAACCACAGGAGCATATAGCCGAGTCTGACGCTCAGGCTCTTGGCCAGCTTTATCTCCCCGCCGAGACGGAGCTCTCCGAAGAGCCCGCCCAAGCTCTTGGAATCATTCAGGGACCAAGCGTCCCGATCGCCATCGTACTCATGAAACGAGACCTCTTGGTCGATGTCGGCGTAGTAACCTCCAACATTGGCATCGGCCGAAAAGAGGAAGAAGGGGCAGATCCTCCATCGCAGTCCCAATCCCACCTGGGCTCCGTAAAGCCAGTTTTCCATATCCACGTTTAGATCCGAGCGGTCCCTGGGGTCCCGGGATAGTGGGGGCGGTTCATCGAACCCATCCAGTGTCATGGCATCCCGGATAAAAGTGATCCTGGGGCCGATCCTGCCCGTCAGTC
>MTPG01000123.1 GCA_002010915.1 Desulfarculaceae bacterium JdFR-97
GGATGTAATTCTTATTGGATAGAATATTAGAGATTCTTTTTATTAAGATGTTCTTTTCTTCAGCCATTAGAGCTTTCCAATAAAAATAGATTATTCGAGAAAGAAGTTGGCATGGATTGACTGCAAAGTGAAGAGGGGCGCCAGTCCTGACCAGGGTAACGTCAAAGTCAGGGTTGTCTTGGAGTTTGCTGGGAGCTGATGGGGTGGAGGGTGTGTCTTACCCAACATTGCCTTGAGCTCAAATGGGTAAGAAAGCATCCTTTATGGCTGAGATTTCAGGATGTTATAAACAGTCTTCCGCGANACTCCTAATCGCTCCGCTATCTCCGTCCGGTTATAACCACGGGCAATGAGCTGCTCAATAAGGTACTTTTTCGCCTTTTTACTTTCAGGCTTGCTATGGAAATGACCCTTTCTGACGGCTTCAATCTGTCTTTCCAACTCCTCCATACTTGGTAGGTCGATGCCCAAAGATCTGGATATCTGCGTCTTCTTGGCTACCAGCTTGAAAAGAGAAGGAAATTTGGAGGCAAGACTGGAGCGGAAGCGCTCTATGGTATCTTCCTGCTCCAAGACTTCTCCTAGCTTTAACGCGCCACCCTCCTTCAGCAGAAGTTGATATCTCTCTTTGGGCGCAACCTCATCTCCGGACAACAGCTCCAAGATAAAATTGGGATCTATGAAGGATCTCGGGGCACTATCCTCACAATATAATCGACAGGACGACCATCGGTAACCTAAAGGATCGAGGGCCAGACCAGCCTTCACGGGATTCAGATGTATATAGAGAGAGGCGGCCAAAAGGTAGCTGTCCTCCATGCAGACAGCCTGTCTGTAAGGCCCGCCAAAGAGATGACCCTTTCTTTCATATTTCCGNTTGAACATCAGGGCGTATCTGGAAAACAGATCCCGCATGGCATCATAGAGGTTCCCTTCCTTTGGACTGAGCAGTAAATGCACGTGGTTCGGCATGAGGCAAAAAGCATACATTCTGAGCGAATAATTCTGAGCGATCTCCTTCAGGAGCCCTAACATGAACAGATAGTCCCCATCTTCCAAAAACAATAGTTCCTTGCCCGCCGCCCTTTGGGTAATGTGGGAAATTAGATTGGGGACATTCAGTTTCCTAGTGGCCCGAAAGTATCTCTTTATCTTGCCCTCTCTGATCAGTTCAAGTGGATCCATGGCTGCACCGGAAAACCATCGTCAGGGAGCCCGGAAGGCCCCCCGGATTGCCCAGAAATGAAACAAGCAGGTTTTTACCCAAATAAGCCTTAGGCAAAAATGAGTAAAAATGCAACCAGGATTTGCTCCAAACCGGCTTGACCCAGATTGGGCGAATTAGTGCGTGAACCACTCCTGTGGCGTAGGGCAAAGAGATTTTACCCAAAAGTGCCTTGAGGTGAAATGGGTAAATATCGAAAAGCCGTCTGCGGCAACATCATGGCCAGAGCTCAGTCCGATCCGGATGCAGGTGCCTCAGGAAATCCTCGCAGGGGATGCACGGAATGCCGTCGATGGCCAGGCGTTCCCTGCCTAGGTAGAGCAGGCACACCTCTGCTTCGGGATAGTCCTCTCGAAAAGCGCGCAGGGCCCGCAGATCTTTGCCGTGCACACTTGCGGCGCGTTTCACCTCAATGGCCCAGAAGACATCCGGACCATAGAGGACGAAATCCACCTCGCTGCCCGACTTGGTGCGCCAATAATAAAGCCGCGCGCCCGAGGCCCGGTAGGCGATCCAGGCACGCAGGTGCTGGGCGACCAAACCTTCCAGCGCCATGCCCTCAATCTCCTCGGGCCGATCCAGCGGACCCGCGGGCCTAAGAGAGCGATACACCCCCGCATCGAAGTAATAGAACTTGCTGTGCGCCACCAGGTGGCGCTTGGCCCTCCTGGTGAAGACCGGCACACGAAAGGCCAGCAGAAGATCCTCCAGGATGCCAAGGTAGCCCTCCACCGTCTTGCGCCCCACTTGGCATTCTCGGGCCACTTCGGCAAGATTGAGCACTGAGCCGTGTGAGAAGCTGATGGCCTCCAGAAACCGGGCAAATGCGCCCACATCGCGCACCAGCGCCTCAGCCTGCACCTCCTCGCGGATGTACAGCGAGGCATACGCGCGCAGCGTCATCTCCGGCTCTGCTGAGCCCCATACGAGGGGCACGAGCCCGACCTCCAGCGCCCGCTGGAGGCTGAACGTATCGCCCATCTCCGCGGCCATGAAGGGGTGCATGCTTGTTTCAACCAGGCGCCCGGCCAGTAGGTTCCAACTACCCCGCCGCAGCTTGCGGGCGCTGGATCCCGTAAGCACGAAACGCAAATCCCGGTCTTTCTCCACCAGTTCATGCACCACATCGAGCAGGGCCGGCACTTTCTGCACTTCATCGATAACGACCTCGCCCGCCTGTGGCTGCCCGGCGACGAGCTCGCGCAGCCGTTCCGGACGGGCCAGGTAGAGCCGCTGGGTCTGGGGATCGAGGAGATCGAGCCAAATGGCGCCGTGCCGCTCTGCCCTTAACCAAGTTGATTTCCCGGTCCCACGCGGACCGAGGAGAAAAAAACTGCCTGCGGGAGCACGGAAAAATCGCCGCTTTAACTCCATTTATGCTTCCTTTATGGCGTTATCAACTCCATTTTTACATTCTATAGTCCCGATCGTCAAGGAGCTACGGGCGGTCTGTATCGTGGATCTCGAAGGCCATGGTGGCCACCGCACACAAGGTCCTCCAGGTGGGCATACTACGTCTGGAGAAACCAGACTCCATATCAAGAGGCCCAGACCGTCCAAGCGTAACCCGTTCGTGGATATGGCCCCATCATATATGGAGGCCGACGCATTGATTGGGGCGCCTTCTATCGAATGCATGAAAGTGTGACCCTATAAGGCGACCACGTATAGGTGTTTGGCGGCGATCCCTAACTTAGACCCTACCCTTGACAACAAAAGAAATGTCCTGTTGTTTTAGGTACATAGCCCCTATTGCTCCCCTGCTGGTGAATAATGAGGCATGGCGCTGTCGAACGGGGTGAAACGATCGACTTTTTACCCAAAATTGCCTTGAGGGGAAATGGGTAAACCCCGAAAGATAGGCTGAAGGTGCATGAGCTTCCAAACGGACCGAGACTCGATGTTTTGGGCCTCTAAGGCCGGGCGGATGTCATCTCTCGTGGCACCGAATTCGGCCAGATCAACGGTGATGACCGTAAGCCACTGCGTGCAGCGGCCCCACCGGGCCTCGGGCATGAAGCCGATCCCTGGAAGACCTCCCAGGGTTTCCTTGTAGAAGTCGAACATCTCCACATGTTCATCCAGGACCCGAAGCTGCCCTCTACCGGTNGCCGCAAGGATGTTGCTCATGCGGTAGTTGTAGCCCATCTCGGAATGCTCGTAGTGNGGGCAGGATACCGTGCCTGAGTGGCAGGCTTCTGCTCATGAGCGATGAATTCGGCATTCTGCGAGACCAACATCCCTTTATCGGAAGTCACGCCAGTGCCGTACAAGGGGAAAGTTAAGCCTGGAGAGGGTTCATTTTCGATCAGATTCACCCGCCAATGATTTAGCGCATAGATAGAGTTTTTCGCTCATATGAAAACCATGGGCCTGAAGCAGGTCCAGAAGTGGCGTTATTGCCGGGATCAGGCTGAGTTTCTTGGCCAGAATCAAGCTTCCAATGGTGCCTGTCTTGTTTAAGCCCCAGGCTTCAGCTATCCTTCTTCCCCACATTTCGTCAATCAGTAACAAATCGGCATTACAGCCTCCACATCGGCCTTCAGTTCCTCGGAAGATTCGGTGAAATAGGGAATGCCGCGTCGCGCAAGAAGTTGGATGAAGGCCAATTTAGAACATCCCAGGATCTCGGCGGCCTTTCCGGATGAGATCTGCCCTTCTCGGAAAAGCTCTATGGCTATCAGCTCCTGCAATCGGGCTGCCGTCTCAGTCTGAGAGACATTCAGGACCTCCACGAGGTCTCGGGGGAGTTCCAGGATCATTTTTACTGTTTCCATTTAACACTTCCATGAGGAGCAGGAATGTACCAAGAGAAATGTTGGCTGATTAGTTTTTGCTTAATACATCCGACTTTAAAGCATAGTCCATGCCATTGACTGAGGCAATCATACAACCCCGAGCTGCATCCAGGAACCCAAAAAGATTCGTTTCATTTGTAACTTGCGCCCGCAGCCTTCGATTGCCCGCAGTGGAGAAGGCGTAGTCTCGGAGCTGGCTGGCAAACTTCCGCGCATAGGCGATGGTCCGGCATTTCCGAGACCAGCATCCCTTCGCCCGAAGTTGTTATGATATTGTTGCCGTTGAATGAGGTCTGGCGCTTCGAACGGGGGTAAAACGACTGATTTTCTACCCAAAAATACCTTGAGGCAAAATGGGTAAGCTATCCTGTTTCCGGAGGAGCCAAAATTTACACAAAAGTGCTTTGAGCGGAAATGGGTAAAGAGGTGGTGGTGGTGATGCTGGGAGAAAAAATTACCCAAAAGTCCCTTGAGGCGAAATGGGTAATGTAGGAGATCGCTGATCTCTGCCTGGGAGACCTCATAGGGCTCAATCAGCCCCGCCCGCTCCAAGGGCTGATAGCTCATCCTCGTCTCCGATCATGAAGATCTTCTCGTGGGTCAGGACATCAGTGACGAAGAAATGCCCCTGAGCCACCCGCTCCCGCCATTTCTCGACATGGAAAAGGGTGTAATTCACCGTCCCGCACATCTCCTCTTCAATGGGGTCAATGGCGCCATCCAGTGCCTCCAAGTCAACATCGCCGATAACCATGATATCAATGTCACTGGAAGCCAGTTCGGTCCCTTTGGCTGTGGAGCCATAGAGAAAGGCAACGCGAATATCACCCAATGCTGAGAGTGCCTCCCTCAACCCGTCGCCCACTGCCTCGGTCTTCAAGATGATGCGCTTGAGTTCGGGGAACAGGAAGTGCTCTGCATTGGCCCGGTAGTAGATGGCATTGGCACGACGTTCCGGCAAGATCAGCCCCAGTTGGGCCAGGTTTTTCAGTTCCTGGCGGACATTGTTGTACGTCTCGCCCGTNAGCCGGGTGATCTGGCGGATGTGGAATGCCTCTGCGGGATGGGTGAGAAACAGGGTCAGGAGCCGCACCCGAACCCTAGACGTGAAAAGCCTTTGGAGCATCGCTGTTGTCCTTTTGGCTACTTTTATTGTTCAATTGAACAACTTTGATGCTCGTCATGGCATGGCCAGACAAGGCTGTCAACCTCTTTCCATCATCCATTCTGGACTTTCCCTTTCCCCTTCTCAGCCACTTGCCTCAACAATTCCTCATACCGTCCCGCACATGCCTCCGGATGCACTGCCACATACCGTTCACTTGGTAGCTATCGGCAGTTGAAACCACACCTATCTTTGCAAAGCTGCCCCAGGCTGTTGAGGGGTCGGCCTTCGCCGACCACTCCAGCCCGCGCAGGCAGGCTTCGGGACCGCCGCTNCGANTTTAGTTNCCAGCCGTGGGAGAGTGCCTTTGACAAATCAATCGCTTTATAAGTCGAGGCGAATTTCAGTGAATAAATACCAAAAATTGACCACAAGTTATTGGAATTATTAGATGTATTTTTGGATTTCGTGACTACCTGTCAGCCAAGCAGCTGATTTTCTATGACTTTTTCCGGAAATGTGTAGTTTTTGCAGGGCGTAGAAATCAAAGCCAGAACCGACATCGATGAGGCCGTAGGTCTCTACTGTCCCAACGCGGGTTGCCGATAAGCGGGCCGGCCGGCCGTTTCACACCAGGGTCGATCAATATTGTTCCGTCAGGCCTCGGTCAACCAGGAAAGCCAGGACATAACCCTTGAAGCGATCAAAATCGTCTAGGCGATTCTGTAGGATCTCGTAAACAGTTTCGGCGTCTAAACTCAATACAAATGAACCAGCCGATTCCGGAAACGGGCCATTCGATGGGCTACTGGCAGGAACTCTACAGGCAAGATGCCAGTTTCCGACAATACCGAAAATGCATCGGCATAATCCCTAGGGGGTCTTAGACGTTCAGCAGCAATAATGTGATTGGCAATGTCCAGACAGGCTTCAATGGCTACCTGAAGATAACGCTCGGCGCTCCCCAAAAACACCGGGTCTCGAGTCAGCTTTTCGCGTGGCAACCCTGCCAGATGCCGCAGTGTTACTAAGTATTCGTCCAAGCGCCTCAGACGATCTCCGATCACTGTCGGATCAACGGTCATAGAGCCCCCTTGCTCGCAGATCGGTCAGGGCAGCCTGCACATAGGTGTTAAATTGCTCTCGCAGTAGGGGTTGCAGATCAAAGTATTGTGAGCGAGCCCGGATTTCAAAGGCCATCCGCACCCTGGTATCACGGCAATAGAGTAAAATGCCCTCTGTAACCACGCGGCCACGCACAGCCGGCGGCGCCTCGTTGATCACGCGGACGTCGGCCTTGGGAATGCCCGCGTTGGACAGTCCTGTTTCAATATAAAGTTCCAAGTCCAGTCGGGCCAGAGGAGGTAAAGGCCGCTCTGTGACCAAAGCAATGTCCACATCACTAAGAGGGGTAGTCTGCCCTCGCGCTGCTGAGCCAAAAAGATAGGCGAGTTCAACAGGCTGATCAGCGAGGAGATCAGGCAAGTCTTTACGCAATTGTGATACGATTTTTTGGACACCACTGGTCATCTTTCCTTACCTTCCACCTATTGATAGTGTCCCTCAATAGCTAATATAAGCATGATAACTTTCACTCATTCTGTTCGCAAGCTCTCTATCCGTTCAATTGTAACACACTTGGGCCAGGAATCTGGCCTGGATTCAGGGCACAAGAAAAGATGGATGGTACGTTCCGAGTTTAACAGTCGATTTGTAAGTTATTGGAATTATTAGATGTATTTTTGGATTTCGTGACTACCTGTCAGCCAAGCAGCTGATTTTCTATGACTTTTTCCGGCAGGGGGACATCCGTTGCATGGAGGATCTCCTTGATGCGCTGCTGGATGGTGGTGATGATCAGGAGGGACTCCTTCTCCACCTTGGGGCAGAAATACTTCTCCAGCCGGTAGCACTCCAGGACTTTGAGCCCCCTGTGGTAGAGCTCCTCCCTGCCGAGCCCTCCCTTGAGAAAGCGCAGGTCGAGCTTGTCGATCTCCGGGTGGACCTTNGCGAAGAGGGGGCCTCCCGTGTCTCCTTCTTTCTTTTGGCCACCTCCATGTTGTGTCACAGGATGTAGCGGGTATCGCCCTTTACCCTTTCCTTGNCATAAAGCCCAAGCTCCTTTACCTCCACAAAGCCCCTGAGCCCCTTCTGAATGAGCTCGTCGCTCTCTTGGGTTCCCCTCCTTCGAATGGCCACGATGTAGGCCTCACTCACAAGGCCCCGGTCGCACACCAAGATGCAGCGCTTGATGCGAAAGCGGCTCCTGAGAAGCTCCACGGTGGGCCGAAGCCTAATCACATCTGCCGTGCTTCCAGGCAAGACCTCATGGTAGATGGGAAGGCCCTCTCGGGTGATCACCACGGTCAGCACAAGCTGCCTTCTGTCCCTGGAGTATCCCCCTCCAGAAGTGTCAAAGTTGAGACAAAAATGCTTTGAGGGGAAATGGNCAAGCTCTCCTCCCCTCCAGGCGAACAGTGAGGGGCGGCGAAATCGGGGGGAGGGAAAGAAGGATCGATTTTTGCCCAAAAGTCCCTTGTTTTTGGTTCCTGGTTCTTGGTTCTTGGTTCTTGGTTCTTGGTTCCTGGTTCTTGGTGCTTGGTTCCTAGTGCCTGGTTCCTGGTGCTTGGTTCTTGGTGCTTGCGTGGTTCCTGGTTCCTGGTTCTTGGTTCTTGGTTCTTGGTTCCTGGTTCTTGGTTCTTGGTTCTTGGTTCCTGGTTCTTGGTTCTTGGTTCTTGGTTCCTGGTTCTTGGTTCTTGGTTTCTAAGAACAAGTGGCTTGAGCAAGTCTGGAACGACGTGAGGCGCATGGCGCATCCGCCCTTGGCGGAGAAGGCGTAAGAGCTTGGGGGGGATTAGAAAGGGACAAGGCTAGAGGCTATGGGCGGATTGGCATGGAGCTCCGCCAAGGGCGGGGAAACTTGGAGCCAAATTCGAGGGAAGACGTGGGATGTACTATTTACCCAAAAGTCCCTTGAGCGAGAATGGGTAAGAAATACTTCCTCTCTGATCTCTTGGCCTAAGGCAGCTCTTCCAAAAATGGCCCATCCCCGTGGCGAAAATTCTCACAAGCCTCGAGACGGGACTCTAGTGGGACATCCCAAGATACCTCGTATCCACCCAGCGGTCGTTCGGGGGGGAAAAGTAAGGACGTGCGCAGCTACATATTCTTTTACCCTACACAAAGGTGGCTTGACCAGGGATGGTAGATTTGGGAATTCGGCATCCTCGTGAATGGAAAAATTTGACGCGGATTTCGTTCCGGAATATGACTCGTAAGAAGGATTCAATCTCTTGTCCTACGTTAAACCCCATTTCCGGAGGGAATGATATGAAGTTCACTCGGATCACTGTGAACCCTCATCAGATGGGCGAGGTGCCGTGTATCCGTGGACTGAGAATACCGGTCTCCACTGTGGTGGGCATGGTGGCAGAGGGAATGACTGTAGAAGAGGTACTCGAGGCTTATCCGGACCTTGAAGTTCAAGACATCAGAGAGGCCTTGATGTACGCCGCTGAGGCACTGCGTGAGCGAGAGCTGCCCCTGGTGGTTGCCGGATGAAATTTTTGGTAGACAGTGCCCTTTCTCCAAAATTGGCTGAAGGATTGATCCGTGCGGGCCACGATGCCGTCCATCTAAGAGATTATGGCATGCAAAGCTCCACTCACGAGGAGATCTGTGCAAAAGCAGCCTCCGGAGAGCGTGTTCTTATGCAGATTTCGGCAATTTGCTTGCCCTGCGGGAGGACAAGAAACCCTCCGTGATTTTGTTCCGGAGACAAACCGGGCCCCGTCCAGAGGATCAGCTTGCCCTCTTACTGAACAACCTTGATGCCATCTGCTGCGATTTGGAAAGAGGAGCTGTGGTCGTCCTGTTGGTTCCTGGTTCCTTGTTCCTCGTTCTTGGTTCTTCGTTCTTCGTTCTTGGTTCGGGGTTTCTAAACACAATCGGCTTGGCAAAGTTCGAGGAAGGGATGGTACAAAAATCTGGCTTGACCAGGAGCAGGTAATGGGGTGTCTTGAAGGGACAGAAGATTTTTACCCAAAATTGCTTTGAGGCAAAATGGGTAAAGGCCCAACGAGTCCATTTTAACGATATGAATCTGAGGCACCTGCCTAAAAGGCCATCCTACAAGCAATGGAACTTTGAGCCATTTACCCAATACTGCCTTGGGCGGAAATGGGTAAGACATAACCAGATCAACCAAACAAACCAAATAAAGCAGACAAGCCAGATTCATCTCGCCTCAATCCCAAAGAGGACGACTCGGATGGTCCTCGTTACACATTTTACCTTTGGATATCATAAAATCCCTATTTTGTGTCAAATGTTAGAACTTGCCTCCTCTTTCACTTGATCTCAAGTCAAACCTCTCCTCCCTTCACTCCAGATGTGACGGAATTAATTCGAACCGTTTCACATGCGATGGTTTACAGAAGTAGTCCTGTGCTTTCCAGGAAAAGTTTACTAAATGGTCGCTGTCCTTATTTTCAAATGGGTGACTCGCCCTTTAGTGGGTGGCCCCTTTCACTCCCACAGTCATTATATTAGCTCTTGACAATCTGACGCATCCCGTGTACTTTTTCGCTAAATCGTGTACAACGGTCGGATGACCAATGCGCCGGATGATAGTTGATAGTAGCTCCCTGATTTTACTAGCCAAATGTAGTTTGCTGGAGATAGTCTGCGGCCTGTTCAATGTATTTGTGCCAACGGCCGCGGCCGCCGAGGTGGCATCAGAAGATCTGGTCAAAAAGTATCCGGATGCCGCCCTGATTTCAGGTCTGATCTCAAAGGGAACCATAACAGTTCAAAGCCCTGGCAGCGCCGGGTTTCCCCTGCCCATATCGCTTCACCAGGGGGAAGAAGAAGCATTGTTACTGGCGATGAAATTAGGAAAATCACTACTTGCCACAGATGATGGTAAGGCGATCAAGGCTGCAAGGTTCTTGAAGGTTCCGTTTATCATTACGCCCAAGATTGTTGTCGAATTGTTTAGATTACAGAAAATATCATTCAAAAAGGCACGCAGCTCCCTCGAAAAGCTCGGAAAGATTGGAAGATATTCGCCTGAGATCATTGCCGATGCCTTGGTCTCGCTGATGGAGGAAAAATATGGCAAAACCAACAACCATAAGGATACCTGAAGACCTTTTAAATGAAATAGACCAATTTGTTAAAGAACTGAAGCTGGATCGATCGGCCTATTTGCGAGAAGTTCTGCGAAAAGGATTTTCCGCGGACAAGCAAGACCGGTTGTTGATGAAATACGTTCGCGGAGAGTTGAGCCAAATGGAGGTTTGCCAGGAACTGAAATGGAGCCCATGGGACTTTTTGGCCCAATTAAAGGCAAGGAACCTGTCCTTGAATGTCTCATTAGAG
>MTPG01000042.1 GCA_002010915.1 Desulfarculaceae bacterium JdFR-97
GCAATGTCCAACCCCTTGGAGGAGATCACCCGGCCCTCGTTCATGGGGTACTCATTGGGATGCGAAAGGGCCACGAACTCATAATCGCACTCGAATTCTGGAAAGGTCAGTCCTGCCGTCCATGTGACGGTATCCATGGCGGCTTGCAGACCCCATTCCAGATCCCCTTTTAGGGCCAGAAGTTCCCGTTTATGCGGTGCTCGGTAGAAACCGCCAACACAGGCGGATACGGGATGAATCTCACGGCCACCGATGAGTGCCAGCAGCTGGTTTCCAATCTTCTTCATACGAAGCCCGCGCTCCACAATGGGCCTCCATTGGGGATCCTCCGCCATGGAGATGGCGCTTTCGTATCCGAGAAAATCCGGTGCATGAAGGAGGTAAACGTGCAGGGCATGGCTCTGAATCCATTCGGCGCAATAAAACAGCCTGCGAAGTGAACGCACTGGAGGTGGTACCGTAATCCCCAAGGCCTTTTCAAGGGCGTGGCACGCGCTCATCTGATAGGCCACCGGACAGATGCCACATATACGGGCGGTGATGTCCGGAACCTCCTGGTAAGAACGCCCGCGAAGAAACGCCTCGAAGAACCGAGGGGGTTCGAAGATCCGCAGGGTCAAATCGGCCACCTGTCCGTCTTTCACGACGATGTCCAGGCCTCCTTCTCCTTCTACACGCGCCAGGTAATCCACCTTAATCCTATCGATCGCCCCATTTGATGTCTTCATCGTTTCATCTCCTGGAAACTGTCGCTTGCGGCACGAAAGGGGTCTGCGTATCCCGTGAAGCCACGAAAAAGTCGGACAATGTGCGAAGCCGGCATCCCCAACTCAGCGAATCTCTCGCCCAACGCGTAAGGGTTTGGGGATTCCATGGGCCCAAAACACCCGTAACATCCCCGGTTGAAGGCCGGACAGATGGCCCCGCATCCCGCTTGCGTGACGGGACCAAGGCAAGGGATGCCTTTTGTGACCAATACGCATGGTGTTCCCTTGCGTTTGCATTCCAGACATACACTGTATGTGGGCACACGCGGTTGTCTGCCGATCACCAGGGAGGTGATCAGATCCAGGAGCTGGTATTTGTTGATGGGGCAGCCCTTCAGCTCGAAATCCACGGGCACATGTTCGATGATGGGTGTGGAGGCCTTCAACGTGGAGATGTAGGACGGGGTGGCATAGACGAGGCGGATGAAATCGTCCACATCGCACCAGTTGCGGAGCGCCTGAATTCCTCCTGCAGTTGCGCATGCCCCAATGGTGACGAGGAATTTGGATTGGCCCCTGATGTCACTGATACGCTCCTTTTCCTCTGGGGTGGTCACCGAGCCTTCTATCAAGGAGACATCATAGGGGCCTTCCAGGGTTTGTCTCCTGGCTTCGAGAAAATATGCAATCTCTATCCCCCCGGCCACCTCCAAGAGCTCGTCTTCCGCATCCAGCAGAGCAAGCTGGCAGCCGTCACAAGAGGAGAACTTAAACACAGCGACCCGGGGTTTGGATTCCCGGGCTTGCTCCTTGGTCCGTGTTTGGTTCATCAGAAGTCCTCCAGACCGAAGAAGGGTTCAACCTGGGCATAGGAGAAGACAGGGCCCTCCTTGCATACAAAGACGGGTCCAAATTGACAGTGTCCACAGAAGCCCACCCCACACTTCATGGTGCGTTCCATGGAGATGTAAATGCGGTCCTTTGGGATGCGCCTGGCCAAGGCCTCGTAGATGACAAATCGCATCATGATCTCAGGTCCGCAAGTGACCACCGTGGTCTGTTTTGGATCCAGGCGGATGTGATAAAAGAGCATGGGCACAACGCCCACATGTCCCTTCCAGTGCTCATCTGCACGGTCGACGGTGGTATGCACCTGGATGCCTTTGGTCTCCCAATCTGGAAATTCATCAACGTACACCATGTCGTTGGGCGTGCGGGCCCCGTAGAGGAGGATGACCCGTCCGAACTCCGAGCGACGGCGTATGAGGGTGTAAATGAGGGGCCTAAGCGGAGCAAGTCCGATCCCCCCCGTAACGATACAGAGGTCTTGCCCCCGCATTCGCTCCACAGGCCACGCACTCCCATACGGCCCCCGTATGCCCACGATATCCCCTACCTGTAGCCGGCTGATGGCCCTTGTGACGTTTCCAGCATAGCGAATCGTATGGCCAAGTCTCTCCGGATCGCCGGGATCCGAACTTATGGAGATAGGGACCTCCCCAATCCCCGGCAGGTATATCATGTTGAATTGTCCGGGCATGAACTGATACCCTGCACGGATCTTTTCGTCCACAAACATAAGGCCATAGGTGGCGATGGCATAGGCCTCAGGCTTTATGTCGGTTACCCTGGCTGAGTAAGGGATCATGGGATCAGGGGATTTGAAATGCTCCTGCACCGCAGAAACATTCACGTCCTTTGGGGTCATTTCGTTCCCTCCATCTGTATGGCCCTGGTCTCTTCCGTGAGATCTATTCCAACCGGGCACCAAGTAATGCATCGTCCACAACCCACACAGCCGATCTGCCCAAACTGGTCGAACCAAAAGGCCAGTTTGTGAGTGAGCCATTGACGGTAACGGGATCGGATGCTGGGTCGTATATTGCCCCCATGGACATGGGAAAAGTGAAGGCTAAAGCACGAGTCCCACAACCTCACCCTCTTGGCCTTTTGGCCCCTCAGGTCACTTATCTCCACCATATCGCTGCAGAAACAGGTGGGGCATACCTGTGTGCAGTTGCCGCACGACAAACAGCGCTTGTCCAGCAGGTCCCAGCGTCGATGTTCCAGATTTTGGTAAAGGAGGTCCGGCAGATGGTGGGTGTCCAGCTTTCGCCCCATATGATTTTCTGCCTCCGCCAGCAATTGGCGAGCTGCTTGCAGTTCAAAGGCCCCGGCTGGTCTCCATGACACGGCGGATATTGCCTCCTTGCCCATCTCAGAGCCTATCTCCACCAGCAACACGTCTTCCAACTCTGTGAGGGAAAGGTCGAAACCTGCTGCGGCTTTAGGACCTGTGTGCAACGAGACACAAAAGCACGTGCCGCCGGGTCGGGTACAGTTCACCGCCAAGATGAAGACCTCCCTTCTGCGGGCCCTGTAATGGGGATCCTGATGTGGCCCTCCCATGAAGACACGGTCCTGAATGGCAATGGCGCTGAGATCACAGGGGCGCACTCCAATGAAGGCATACCTCGTGACATCCTGGGGGATGGGCTGTGCAGAGATGCCATCCTTTCGCCGCTCCACCTCCAGCAACTCCTGAACCGGTGGATAGAGATATCTTTTCCAAGAGTGCGGCCCCACAACATAACCGAAAAGGGATCTGTCCTCTCTTTGTGCCAGGCGATAGGTCCCTGGCTGCTGCTGGTCGGTCCAGCCCATGGGGAGGTCCCAGGTTTCCTGAATCTCGTCAAGGACGATAGCGCCCTCTCCTAACGTTGGACCTATCAAGCGGTAGTTCCTTTTCCGGAGAGCCTCGAAGATGGGCTGGAGGTAATCCTTGGAGATGCATATCTGTGAGCCAATATTGGGCGCTGTATTTGCCATGGTCACGCTCCTGAGCCCTACAGATGGATAGGGCCGCTTTCAAAAAGTACAAGTTTTCTCAGCTGCTGGGAGCGAACATGTCCACCAGTTGCAATCGGGTTGCCTTCAGACGTTGGGCTATGACCTCTGCTACGCGCCATATGATGGTGTAACCCAGGTCATGGTCCTCTTCACAGGCAGCCCTGAGCTTTGTGCCATCAACGGCAATGGCCCGGGTGTCCGTGATGCTGCGGACACTGGCCGTCTTGTGCCGGGGCGGAAACAGAGAGGACCAGCCGATCAGCTCTCCTGGCCCTACGGTCAGAATGGTTATCCTACCTCGTCCAGGGACACGAATCTCAACGGCGGCCTTCCCCTCTTGAATGATGTACACTTTGTCGTCCATGTCGCCCTCACGAAAGATCATGTCCCCCTCGGAGAAGGCCACTTCTTGGGCCAGGGAGGCCAATTTCTCCAAATGACGGTGTTCCAACTCACGAGTAAAGGACAGGGATTGAAGTGCCTTGATAAGGTTCTCTGACCTCATAGCTCCACCTCCGGCACGCTTTGTTGGGTCTTTGGGATCCGAAACCACTCTCTGCCTTGCACCCAGGTGGTGGTTGGAGATGATCCTATTCCAGACCTCCAATCACAGCCACCATTTTGTGCCATTCCTGTCAANGGGGCAAGGATCTTCCGAGCAAAGGAAAGACGGGTATCCCCTGTTCCATTCAGGAACGGAGTGGGGGCCTTGGGAAACTTTTCCATGATGCGCCTTGCCCTGGGGCATTGGGTGTTTCGGGATGGGATTGTCCCTTGGGTTGTGGATCCAGCCTGTAAGCGTTATTCGGCAATATCGTGGCACACCTTTCTGACCTTTGGCATGCCCCCTTACAGGCCTCCATTTCCTTGGGACTTATAGTAAAGGCTTTGATCATGGTCCCCAGTGGCATGAAGTGGGCTAGTTCATGGGATCCTCCTTGGGATGATCAGTGGGGCTGTTATTTGACCGCGCTGCTGTCCAAGACCGATCTTGCGGTCTCAAGGATCCCTTCAGGGAATCCCACCATTGGGAAGGTGATCAGAAAGCCCACTGCCCACACGATCAGCAGGGAGAGCACCCACAGACCGAAGCCATACTTGAGGAAGTCAATGGGCTGGATGGCACGCTGACCAGTATCGGGGTAGGTCCCTAGCCCATAGACAATGGCGTTGTTGGGAGTGCCCACGATCAACACATGTGCGAAGGATGTGGCAAATGCCACTGCCAAGCCTGACGCCCAAGGCTCGGCGGGGTGGCCAGACATGATCCCAATGGGGATTATGATGGGTCCCAGAAGAGCCGTGGTCCCTGCATCGGACATAAAGTTGGTCATGATCCCGGAAAACGTGGAAAGGCCGACCCACAGACCGAACCCATTGTACACACCTAGTGATCCCAGCCCATCGAGCACGCTTCGGGCAAGCCACAGGGCCGCGCCGCTCTCTTTCAGAAGGGCACCCAGAGTCAGCGCCCCACAATACATAAACCAGGCATCCCAAGAGATTCCGCCGAGGATTTTCCGCCACTCCGTCACACCGAAGATCACTGGGATCAAGAGGGCAAGGAGGGCAGGTCCTCCAAGGCCCAAATCGTGCCCCCCGAAGATCCACAGCAAGAGGATCAGCAGGAGCATTCCCAAGGTGACGATTTCAGGATATTTCATACGGCCCATCTTTCGGGTCTCCTCTCGAATGGCTTGGAGGCCTGGGGTGAGATCCTTGGTCTTAATCTTTCTGGAGAAAAGCACCAGCATGTAGATGGCGACCATGACTCCGAGGATGGCCACCATGGGGAGGATACGATAGATCTCCTCCATCTGGGGGCTCCTGCCGATGAGTTCCCCGAATCGAAAGGCGGAAGGGCGTCTCTGGTCCAGATCCCGAAGCCGTCGTATATCCTCAATGGTCTCCAGGAACCCCTGGAGCTCTCCTTGTTCGTCCAACAGGGCGGCCGCCATGACACGGATGTAGANCCTCTTTCGGTNCCGATTGATGAGGTCTCCTTCAACAGTGACGGATTCTTCCAACTCGAGCGCCTTGAGGGCAGGGCAACCATGGGTGCAAAAATTCGTGCGGAAGATATATCGGCAGGGGATCCCTCGCGCTTCCGACACACTATATCCGCAGAGGACCTCCGCCGTCCGGTTGAAATAAAGGATTCTCCTTTCCTTATCGAGGAAAATGAGACCTTGAGGGAGGCCGTCGAGAATGGGCTCCAGGGGAAGAGGCCTCTCGAACAGGCCATGGATGCTCGACAATGATCCACGCTCCTTTCAGGAAGCTCTTGGGGTCTTCCTCCCTCGGCTCGGAATAAGATCAAAGGATTTTTCCTTCGTTTACGGCCGATTGGAGGATGCAAAGCCATTCTAGGGACCTCTCGGCAAGGGTGTCAAGGACGGCCCCAAACGCTCGGCTCTATCCCCCGGGGATGGCCTTCGCGGGTGAGGGCGTGATATAACAAAAACAAACGGATTTTTCAGACTCCGGAGGGACTCATGATCCTTCTCCAAACGACCATCTTCGGCAATACGATCGAGGCCTATCTCGTTGCGGCCTTCATCCTATTGCTCTCCGTGATCATCGCCGTCTTGGCCAATCGTATACTCAGACGCGTTATCCTCTCCTGGGCCCGAAGGACGCAGACCGAACTGGACGACTTGGTGGTCCGAAGGGTCCTCACCCCTCTTTCCTATTTCGTCATCATCGCCGGCCTCTCCGCCTCTAAGGGCCATCTCGAGCTTTCCGAGACCCTCACACTCTGGCTGGACAGGCTCCTCCTCGTGCTCACCCTGAGTCTGTTCTTCTACATGTTCATCCGCTTCCTCCAGGGGCTCATCGAGGTCGTATCAGAGGAGTACTGCAAACGTCTGAAGAGGAAAAGACCGCCTGACCTGGAGGAACAGATCAAGACCGTGGACCGCATCAAGAAGCAGATCAGGGAGATCTCCACCATGGTTCTGGCCCTCATGGCCGTTTTGACCATCCTCTCCAACTTGGGGGTGGACCTCAAGGCCATCTGGGCATCTCTGGGCATAGGCGGCATCGCCCTTGTGGTGGCCGTCCAGGAGCCTCTTCGAAACCTGGTCGGACGGCTATACATCTTCAGCACGGGGATCTTCGATGAGGGGCATTTCATCGTCTTCAACCAATGGGCGGGAACGGTCAAGCGCATCGCCATGTTCCGAACCTATCTGGAGCTCTTCTCCGACATGACCACCGTCTCCATCCCCAACGCCGAGTTCGTCAGGGGGGTAGTGAAGACCTACTACGGCCGGACCAAGTTCATGTACAAATGGGACCTGGACGTCCCCTACGACATCCCGCCTCCGAGGATCCAGGAGCTCATTGTCCGACTTCGGGAGTTGATCCTTTCCAAGCCCGAGGTCAACCCTCAGATGTGCTGGATCTACCTGGAGCGACTGGACCGATATTCCAAGGTGGTACGCGTCTGGTTCCAGGTAAACCTCTCCGACTGGGCCACATCCCTCTTCTACGGCAATCAGGTCCTCCATGACATCCAACTCCTGTTCGAGGAGATGAATATCCCCTTCGCCTTTCCCACCCAGGAGCTTCGCATCAGGAGCGAAAATCCCTGGGAGGGAGTCTCCACAGAGGTCCCGGCCGCCCTCCCCACAGAAGAGGGAAAGAAGAGCCCTTCTTCATGACGCACCTCCCGCAAGCCCTCTGCACGCCAGCAGCCCAAGCTGAGCGAAAAGAAAGCCAATTTGTCATCCGCTCTCACGATCCGGTCGAAAAAAATCGCACGAGCGGGATGACATCCCCTCGGCATTTGTGGTATTGACTTTTGAGTCAATGCGGTTCGTGACGACCCGGAGGCAAGAGGTATATGTCTGCATGACGCCTGAGATGGGAGGTGACCATGGCCGAATGGCTCTTCGAGGAGGAACATCGGATCTTTCGGCAGCAAGTGGCCCGATGGGTGCAGACCGAGCTCCGTCCTCATGCAGAGGCATGGGAGAAGGCTGGAAGTTTCCCCATGGAACTCTACCGGCGGGCCGGCGAGTTGGGATTCTTTGCAGGGGGGTTTCCTGAAGAGTATGGAGGTGTTGGGGGGGACTTCCGATACCATGCGGTCTTTGCCGAGGAGCTGGCCCGATGCGGCTCCGGCGGCGTAGGGGCTGGACTCGGCCTCCACGCCTTCGTGGCCCTCCCCGCCATCCACGCCTTCGGCAACGCCGAGCAGAAGGAGCGCTACCTGGCACCCGGAATCCGGGGGGAAATGGTGGGGGCTTATGCCGTCACCGAGCCCAACGCTGGATCCGACGTGGGCGGAATCCAGACCCGGGCCGTTCGAGACNGAGACCACTGGGTCATCAACGGGGCCAAGACCTTCATCACCAACGGGGTCCGGGCCGACTTCTACATCGTGGCCTGCAAGACGGCACCCGAGCGAGGACATCAGGGGATCTCCCAGATCCTGGTGGAAAAGGGGACCCCCGGGTTCCGGGTAAGCCGCGAGCTGGATAAGGTGGGATGGCGCACCTCGGATACCGGGGAACTCTCATTCGAGGACGTCCGCGTCCCTGTATCCCATCTCCTGGGAGAGGAAAACAGGGGCTTCTACCAGATCATGCATGGCTTTCAGACCGAAAGGCTCATTATGGCGGCGAGTTCCGTGGCCGCGGCCCAATATTGCGTCGACATCACCATGGAATATGCCCAACAACGCCAAGCCTTCGGCAGACCCATCGGACGATTCCAGGTCAATCGTCATAAGTTTGCGGATATGCTCACCTGGATCGAGGCCGCCCGTCAGCTCGTATACAACACCATCTGGCTCCTCATCCACGGGAGGGACTGCCGCAAGGAGGTGGCCATGTGCAAGATCTTCGCCTGCGAGACGGCGGTGCGGGTGGCGGACATGTGCCTCCAGATCCACGGAGGATACGGCTACATGATGGAATACGAAGTCCAGAGGATCTGGAGGGATCTCCGCATCCAGCCCATCGGTGGGGGCACCACGGAGATCCAGAAGGAGATCATCGGGAGGCTGCTGGGCCTCTGAAAGGACCCTATGGGGGAATTCCAAGCGGGCTGAATCGCCCACGGAGGTCCGATCCGGTCAAGGGAAGCCGCCGAGAAGGACTCTGCATGTCATAAGGAAGGAGGAAGATCCCATGCAGGTGAGGGAGGCCATTCTACAGCGACGAACCATCCGCTGGTTTCTGCCCGACCCCGTCCCCGAGGAGATCCTTCGCGAAATCCTCGCCGAGGCCCTTTGGGCACCTTCCTGGGGAAACACGCAACCNTTTGAAATNGTGGTGGCCACAGGGGCTCCCCTGGAGCGGTTCAAGGAGGAGAACGAAAGGGCCCTGCGTGAGGNACGCGCATCGGAGCCCGACGTCCCCATGCCCGAACATTGGCCGGAACTCCATCAGACCCGCTACAGGGATGTGGGCAGGTGTGTGCTTCAGGCCCTGGAAATTCCCCGAGGCGACTCCCAGGCCCGGCTGGATTACTACGGTCGGATGTTCGCCCTGTTCGGAGCCCCTGCCCTCGTCGTGATGACCCTCTCGCGTGAGATCGCCCTCGAGTATGCCATGCTGGACGTGGGCCTGTTCCTGCAGACCTTCTGCCTGGCAGCCGAGGATCGCGGGTTGGGGACCGCCATCCTCGCCGCCTCCGTCCGGTATCCCGAGATCGTCCGAAGGCACTTTTCCATTCCAGAGGACCGGAGGATCATCATGGGGGTCGCCGTGGGACGGCCGGATCTCGACGCCCCGGTGAACCGTTTTCCGCGCACCAGGGCACCCTTGGAGCAGATGGTCCGCTGGGTCGGAAATCCTCCATAACTTCCCATGTCACGCCTGGGCGTGACACCCTTGATGGATGACATGCATGCCCGGGGCATGGGGTCTTTGCCTTTATCCGGGTAGGCGCGACCTTCAGCCGCCCCCTTCGGGGAGGCTGAAGCCTCCCCTACCCAACCAAGACCAAATAGACGAGATAGACCAAATAGACGAGATAGACGAAACAGATGAGACCGATTGGTGGCTGTAGGATGGACCAAGAGAAAGGGGAAGTCTGCATTTCCACCAGCTAAGACGAAAGGAGCGGGCTTATGTTCTTCAACCCCTTGAGTTTCCTCTTCATGGTGATCTTCTTTGGGACCTTGATCTTCCTGTTCTTCCTGGTCCAGATCCAGGCCATCGCCCTGGCCTTCGCCCAGATCGGAATACCGGATCAGTATATCTTATCAGCTCTTTTCGCAACATTCTTTGGAAGTTACGTTAATATTCCGGTGCGGAGGATCCGCCAAGATTTCATTGTCCAGCACACCCGGGTGAGCTTCTTTGGCTTCAGGTATGTGGTGCCTGTCTGGACGCGAAGGGAGACGATCCTGGCAGTCAATCTAGGAGGCGCCGTGATTCCCACCTTGATCTCCCTATACCTCCTTTTCACAACGGGGCTTTGGGCTCAGGCCCTTTTGGCCACGGGGGTGATGACCCTGGTCACCCACCGGATGGCCCGCCCAGTCAGAGGGGTGGGGATCGCGCTCCCTGCCTTTATTCCTCCTGTCCTGGCCGCCTTGGTGGCCGGTCTGCTCGCCCCCTACCCTTATGCCTCAGTAATTGCTTATATCTCCGGGACCTTGGGGACCCTCATCGGCGCCGATTTGCTAAACCTTCGGAAGATCGGCGGATTGGGGGCTCCCGTGGCGTCCATCGGCGGAGCGGGTACCTTCGATGGGATCTTCCTCAACGGAGTGTTAGCCGTGCTGCTGTCGGCCTTTCTAGCCTGAGGGTAAGACGAAATCTACGGCAAAAGGCCCTATGGGATACCCACGGTTGGGCAGGGGGGCTATTTCGTCCATATCGTCGTTTCGTCTGTTTCGTCTATTTCGTCTATTTGGTCTTGGTTGGGTAGGGGAGGCTATTTCGTCT
>MTPG01000033.1 GCA_002010915.1 Desulfarculaceae bacterium JdFR-97
GGATCCCTCACGTCGGCCAAGTAAAATTGCGCATTGCCGTAACGGGAGAACTGCTGCTCCAAAAAGAAAAGCTCGCTCTCATTGTTGTCCAGGGTGATGAGCTCTTGGACCCTATATTCCTTAAGAAGCTGACGAACCAGTTCCCTTCCTACCGTTCCGCAGGCACCGGTGACAAGAGTTCGTTTCTCCTTAAAGTAAGGAATCATGTTCGTCTATCTCGTCGGTCTCGTCTATTTCGTCGGTTTCGTCTATTTCGTTGGTCTCGTAGGTTCCGTTGATCTCGTTGATTTCATTGATTTCGTTGGTTTCGTTGGGATCTAGTGCTTGGTTCCTAGTGCTTGGTTCTTAGTTCTTAGTTCTTAGTTCTTGGTTCTTAGTGCTTGGTGCTTGGTTCGGGGTTCGTTGGGAGCATATTAGCAAGGAGCGCGGAGCACGGAGCTTGGAGCATATTAGCAGGGAGCACGGAGCTAAGAGCTTGGAGAAAAAACTTAAGAGCAGGGAGCGTATTAGCGTGGAGCAGGGAGCAAGGAGCTTGGAGCATATTAGCAGGGAGCACGGAGCTGGGAGCTGGGAGCATATTAGCGTGGAGCACGGAGCTAAGAGCTTGGAGAAAGGAGCTAAGAGCTTGGAGAAAAAAACTTAAGAGCAGGGAGCGGGGAGAAAAAACTTAAAAGCTTGGTGCTTGGTTCAACGAAGACGGGATGGAGTTTAATTCAGAGGAATTGGGCAAAGACCTTCTTTTGCTCCTCGAGATCCTCGAGATTGTTCTTCAGGACATCGTAAACGATCTTGCGGTCAATATCTATTGTATTCATGTACAAGGGTATTCCTAAAACCTATCATCCGGATCCATTTCTCCTCAAGCGCTGGACTCAGGTATCTTTTCTTGGCGAAAATGGCCGGTATGTCACTATACCAATTTACCACACCGAGTCCTAGATCCGCGATCACGTGGTTTCCTACATCTGTGAGTGCCTCAATGGCCAGATGCAAAAAACGTTCTACATGCCGTATCTCTCTGGATCCGCCATAAATTCCTCAAAGGTATACCTCTGTAGCCTGCGCAGGATGGAAAGATATTCGTCCAGCTTGTTCAAACGTTTGCGGATGACTTCGGCCCTAACCATTCAGAATCCTCTTCTTATATGCCTCCCGCTGGACACAGAGGTACGGGTAAAAATCCAGATATTGCCTGATGATCTTCGAATAGGTAGCTCCTCGGTCAAAACCATGTGCCTGATAAACCAGCACATTGTGCCTGATCGCCTCGTACTCTAAAACAATGTCACTGCCGTCCAAAAATACCAGGTCCACATTGCAGAAGCCATGCCTTGCCAAATCTGTGAGGATGTCCAACCTTTTCTCACGCACAGCCTCTGTCGCGGGAAGGATCGCGAGATCCAGATCGCTCTCCTGATGAACTCTTTCTGATACAGCCGAACCGAACAAATATACGGCCAGAACCTCTGGATATTTTTGGAAGATTTCAGCCAAGAGCCTGAGATCCGGAGTTTTCATTTCTTGGTGCTCAGTTCCTGGTTCCTAGTGCTTGGTGCTTGGTTCCTAGTGCTTGGTGCTTGGTTCCTAGTGCTTGGTGCTTAGTTCTTGGTGCTTGGTGCTTAGTTCTTGGTGCTTGGAGCATACTAGCATGGAGCATGGAGCACGGAGCGCGGAGAGAAAATGGTCTGTTTGGTGGGTTACGTGGGACACAGAGAGAGAAACGGTGAGGGCGCAGAAATCATCTATTTTGGTTCCTCGTCCAGATTCATGGTTTGGTTGTTGTCTTTTTCCCTGCGGTCGAGAAACTCCTCTATGCGNCTCACGAAAAGCTCGAAATCACCGAGTCTACGAGTGAAGACGCTGTANACCAAGGAATCATCCACTCGTTCGTAGTAGTGCACGATCAAATTGCGAAAAGCGGCCATCTCCTCAAAACGGGGAAGATCTCCTGGCTTGAGCACCCCTTCTTCTGCCAGCACCGCGAAGGTGTCGCGATAACTCATGGGCTCCCGAAAGTTTTCGTCCGAGATGATATGCTGCGCTGCATCTATGCAACCTTCGATCAGGATATGCAGGGTGCGCTCCACAAAGCGCCGAGCACGCTTGTCGGTTTTGTAAACTTCCCACGTGATGTCCTGGGCCTGTCTCAAATCGCGCACGTTGGACCGGATGTCAGCGAGAATCCTTTCCAGCAGCAACCGATCAACCATGCTTATGTGTCTTCTCTTCGCCGGAACCAAGCCTGCGAGCACCACTTCGCCTGTGCAGGTAAAGGAAGTCCTCGAACAGCTTCCTTCCCAGGACCTCGAAGTGCTTTCTTGCCCTCGGATCCCTTTCGAAAACCAACCTGCCGCTTTGCCGCACCTTATGTTTCAGGATCTCACCAGCCCGGTTCAGTAGGACCACATCCACTTCACACCCGCAAACCCGTTCAAGCGAGGCAGCAAAGGACAAGAAGGGAAATTCGTCCTCAAGCTCNGGGCGGACCAGCAGTGCTACATCGATGTCGCTCCCCCGCCGCATCCGCCCGCAGGCCGCNGAGCCGAAAAGATAGGCAGCCACAACCCCCTCTTCCTGCTCGCACACTTGCCGGATTCTCTGAATGATATCGTCCATTTCGTCGATCTCGTCTGTCTCGTCTATCTCGTTCATTTCGTCTGTTTCGTCTATTTCGTTGATCTCGTTGATTTCGTTGATTTCGTCTATCTGGTCGATTTCGTCTGTTTCGTCTGGTTCGTCGGTTTCGTTGGTCTCGTCTATTTCGTCGTTTCGTCGATATCGTCTGTCTCGTCTATCTCGTCTATTTCGTCTGTCTGGTCGGTCTTGTCTGTTTCGTCGATTTCGTCTATCTGGTCGATTTCGTCGGTCTCGTCTATTTCGTCGTTTCGTCGATATCGTCTGTATCGTCTATTTCGTCGATTTCGTCTATTTCGTCTATCTGGTCGATTTCGTCGGTCTTGTCTGTTTCGTCGATTTCGTCTGTTTTGTCGGTTTTGTCAGGTTCGTGGGATGGGTGCGGAGGTACTTGATGAGACCTGATATGATCATCGCGGTTTTGTCGGCTTGGTCATAGATCTCTTGAAAGTGGTCATCCTCGATGTACCCCTGATCCAAAGCTACATAGAGATGGCTTTGGACTTCGGCAGCCGAAGACATGGCTATAAAGAGAAACTGGATAAACTCCTTGTCCGAGCGGCGGATAAACCCCTCAGCGATATTTGCCATGACTGAGGTCGCCGCAGCCTGGATCTGACCAGAAAGGCGAAGATCCTTGGCAAAAGTGCTGTCTTTTGTGGCTTCATACACAATACGCGTCAGATGGCGGGCCTGCTGCCAGCAGTCGAGGTCTTCGAAGCGGGTGAGTTTCATGTATCTCGTCTATCTCGTCATTTCGTCTATCTCGTCTATCTGGTCTATTTCGTCTATTTCGTTGATTTCGTTGATCTCGTCATTTCGTCTGGTTCGTCTATCTGGTCTATTTCGTCTGTTTCGTCTGTCTCGTCTGTTTCGTCGGGGCGTCGGGGCGTCGGTTTCGTTGGGTTCGGCCTACGAGTGAAGGGCTAGGAGCAACTTGCGTCAGGCGATGGGGGGTCGGATTTGATCGTAACCAGGCCAATTAAATCCAATTTGCCACCGCCTCGCTGAAAGCCTCTAAATCGGTCAAACTTTTTTGACGGATTTCATATACTTGTCCGTAATCAATATCCCAATATAAATGAACCAGTCTATTCCTGAACCGAGCCATTGTCGCCAGTCGCTCGGCAAGCTCTGATGGAATCAGCCCCGCTTCCCTCAGTAAGTGAAAACACTGGGCATACTCTTCAGGCACGCGGTGCATCCGCCTAGCCACCACGTGATAGCATATATTGAGGGCCGCTTCGATGGCCGTAAGAAGGCGGGATCTAGCTATATCCTGGCTGTCTTCATCTGCCAAAAAGTCTTCACACCTCATGGACCGCAAGGCCTCCAAGCGACTCAGAGAGCGTGAAATATCGTTTAACCTAGCCCTGAGCCGATCACGATCCAGATCCACGCCTGAACGCCTCCACAAAATAATAATCCAGCAGCGGCTTCATATCCAAATAACGTGATACCACATAACTCACGAACTCCACCCACTGATTTTCATCGCGTGCAAACAACAGGCGACCCTTCAGGACATTGAATTGGAAGGCAAGGGGAGCACCGTTCAATAAGCGCACATCAACGGGAAAAACAGGACATAGCACCTTCACGAGTTCTTGAGCTACTGCATCTTCACAAAAGAAGGCCGGACCTAAAATTTTACCATCCATATAGATCGCGAGATCTACATCCCGAAAGGGACCATCCTCGAGGAAGGAACCATAGACATAGGCGAACAAGATTTTCTTATGTCGTAAGAGTAGAGCGGAGGTAGATTCCAAAAAGGCCTCCTTATCCTTCAAGGGGAGTTTATGAATCGAGAAACCTCCTTGATTTCGTCTATCTGGTCTATCTCGTCTATCTCGTCTGTTTCGTCTATTTCGTCGTTTCGTCTATCTGGTCTATTTCGTCTATTTCGTCTATCTCGTCTGTTTCGTCCATCTCGTCTATTTCGTCGTTTCGTTGATCTCGTCTGTCTCGTCTATCTGGTCGTTTCGTCTATTTCGTCTGGCTCGTCTGTTTCGTCTGGCTCGTCTGTTTCGTCGATCTCGTCTATCTGGTCTATTTCGTCTATTTCGTCGATATCGTCTGTTTGGTCGTTTCGTTGAGAGCATATTAGCAAAGAGCTTGGAGCACGGAGCTTGGAGAAAAAACTTAAAAGCTTGGAGTCTGGAAAAAACCTAAAACGTAGAGCTTAGCGTTAGGAGGATTAGCGCCAGCGAGCGCTTTTGAAAACCCTAAGTGTAAGATTTGATCGGAGCTAGCTCAGATCGGGAAATTATCGATGGGGAATACTGGCTGGTTCCCCAGCGATGTCTGGATAAAGACGCAATCCAATGACCGGGGCCATGGCATCAAAGTCGCGATCATTGTGGAGCAGCAGCAGTTCATTTTCCAGGGCGATCTGGGCAATCAGGCAATCCAGGGTGCTTCTTACCGTAACGCCACTTTTCCGGCAGACAAAGTAGATTCGGGCCGCTTCTGCATAGGAGGCAACGGGGTCTTTGGGATGGAAGAACCTCTGTGATGAGAGGTAAGTCCTCAATGTCTCGTATTCCTGCTCAGATTTCGCACCCTGCAGGACTTCTTGATAGATCACCGAGGTGATCCCAAACGGCATCTGTCTTTGCAAGATGTCCTGGAAGTGACGGGTTCCCTGGTTCTCGTTCCCCTTGAAGAAATCAATCAGGACCGAAGTGTCCACGAGAATCATTTCCCTTCCCGAAGCCTCTTGTAATCGTAGTCCTCTCGAAACCGGATCCGGCCAGCCAGATCGAGCAGGTTGAGGCGCTTTCTCGTCGCCACAAGCTCTTCCAAGGCCTTGGTAATGACCTCCTTTTTCGTCTTGGCCCCCGTCAGCCGCATGGCCTCTTCCAACAACGCATCATCTATGACTACATTGGTTCTCATCATGCACCTCCTCGTGTGTATAACCATACACATGAAGAGAGGTGGCATCAAGATTTATAACGTCGATCTCGTCTATCTCGTCGGTCTCGTCTATCTCGTTTATTTCGTCTATCTGGTCGTTTCGTCTATTTCGTCGTTTTCGTCTATTTCGTCTATCTCGTCATTTCGTTGATTTCGTCTATCTCGTCGTCTCGTCTATTTCGTCTGTCTGGTCTGTCTGGTCATTTCGTTGGGAGCATACTAGCAAAGAGCGTGGAGCACGGAGCGAAGAGTATACTAGCATGGAGCATGGAGCACGGAGCTCGGAGAGAAAAGCTGAAAAGTGAATAGTGTCAGATCCGATCGTAAGCAGACCACGTTAGGAGCGTCGATATCGTCTATTTCGTCTGTCTGGTCTGTTTCGTCTATTTGGTCATTTCGGCTGGTTCGAAGGGGTTTGGGGTAGGCTCCGCCCGTAAAGGAGCGACGGCTCACTTTCAGAAGCTGAAAAAATTTGGAGATTTCTTAAGGATTTCAAGAGAAAAAAGGCGAAAAGGCTCCCTCGCCCCCCCGCCTTGGTCCTCAAATATTACACACTCTATGCAGAGTGAATAATGGAAACAATCCCTTACACATGAAAAACCAGGGTGCGATCCTTGATCCGCCCTGGGAACCTTCGGTCCGACCCCGAAAAGGTCGAAGGTTATTTTAGCCAAAAAAGTCAGGATGTCAAGTTTGGTTCCTGGTTCCTGGTTCCTGGTTCCTGGTTCGGGGGTCAGGTTTCGGGGGCGAGGTGGGGGGATTTGCGGAGAAGGTCGTCGAAGTAGTCGATGGTCCTTCTCAGCCCCTCCTCCAAAGGGGTCCTGGGTTCCCAGTCGAGGAGATCCTTGGCCAGGGTGATGTCCGGGCGGCGTCTTACGGGGTCGTCCGGGGGGGGAGGAAGGAAGATGATCTCGGATCCGCCCCCCGAAAGCGCCCGGATCCTCTCGGCCAGCTCCAGGATGGAGGTCTCCTCGGGATTTCCAAGGTTCACAGGGCCCGTGACATGATCGGGCGTGTTCATCATGCGGATCAACCCCTCCACCATATCGTCCACATAGCAGAAACTGCGGGTCTGACTCCCGTCCCCGTAGATGGTGATGGGCCTTCGGGTCAAGGCCTGGATGATGAAGTTGGAGACCACACGGCCGTCATGGGGGTGCATGCGGGGACCGTACGTATTGAAGATGCGGGCCACCTTGATCCGAAGCCCGTGCTGCCTGTGGTAATCGAAGAACAGTGTCTCTGCACAGCGTTTGCCCTCGTCGTAGCAGGCGCGGGGGCCGATGGGATTCACGCGGCCCCAGTAGTCCTCCCTCTGGGGGTGCTCGGTGGGGTCTCCATAAACCTCGGATGTGGAGGCCTGGAGGATGGGGACCCTCAATCTCTTGGCCAGCCCGAGCATGTTGATGGAGCCGTGGACATTGACCTTGGTGGTCTGGACCGGGTCGTATTGGTAGTGGATGGGCGAGGCCGGGCAGGCGAGATTGTAGATCTGGTCCACCTCCACATAGAGGGGAAAGGTGATGTCGTGACGCAAGAGCTCGAAGTAGGGGCTCTCGAGCAAGTGGACGATGTTCCGCTTGGAGCCTGTGTAGAAGTTGTCCACGCACAGGACATCGGCCCCCTGGTTCAGGAGACGCTCACAAAGATGGGAGCCCAGAAAGCCCGAGCCCCCTGTCACCAAAACTCTGGGGTGGTTGGGGTCTTTCATGTCGTCGATCTCGTCTATCTCGTCGTTTCGTCTGTTTCGTCTGTCTGGTCTATTTCGTCTATCTCGTCCGTCTCGTCGATCTGGTCTGTCTCGTCTGTCTGGTCGATCTAGTCTATTTCGTCATTTCGTTGATTTCGTCTGTCTGGTCTATTTCGTCTATCTGGTTGATTTCGTTGAGAGCGTTAGGTTCGTTGAGGGCGTTTAGGGCGTTGGGGGTGGCTGGCGCCAAGGGTTCTTGGTTCTTGGTTCCTGGTTCGTGGTTCGTGGTTCCTGGTTCGTGGTTCGTGGTTCCTGGTTCGTGGTTCGTGGTTCCTAGTTCGTGGTTCTTAGTGCTTGGTTCGGAGGGGTTGGTTCGAGGGTTAGGAGCGTTGGGAGCGGTTTCGGTAGAGGGTGGGGTCCACTTCCCTCACCATGGCCTCTTCATCCAGAATTCCGCCGAGAAACTCGTTGATCCTCCGCACATGGGGTCGGGGGTCCTTCACCATGGCGTTGTAATCCACATCCAGGACCTGGAAGTTGGGCTGGAGGGAGAGCCAATGCTTCACCTCCAAGACGTGTTTTTCCAGAAGCTCGCCCATCCTCTCGTCAGGGACCCTGTCCGAGTCGGCCTTCCCCCGGCGGATCAGCATCTTGCGCTGCGAGGCCAGGATCTCGGGCATGAGGCGGTTCATGAAGAGGACCTTGTAGGTATACTGGGACGGGAGGTCCTTCAGGAGGGCCGAGATCACCTTGACCGCCCTGCCGCGCGCATCCCTCACCCACGCTGTATCCCCCTTGGGGAGCTTCTTGACGCGCTCGAACTCGTAATAGCCCTTGGGATTGTCGGGATCGGCCTCCCGCACACCATCGGTGAGCAAGGGAAGGCCCCCTGCCTCCAGGACCTTCATCATCATGGAGGTCCCCGATCGGGGAAGGCCGGAGACAACTACTACGGATATCTCGTCGATCTCGTCTATCTCGTCTATTTCGTCTGTTTCGTCTATCTGGTCTATCTCGTCTATCTGGTCTATCTCGTCTGTCTGGTCTATCTCGTCTATTTCGGAGGGCAGGGGTGGATTAGCAGGGAGCCCCGCGAAGGGCGGGGGAGCGAAGGGTTCGGATGTGGGAGACGGTCGGGAGCTTCTCAACGGTGATGGTCCTGCAGGTCCTTCAGGTCGGCCTCCACCATCATCCTCACCAGGTCCCTGAAGGAGACCCTGGGCTCCCAACCCAGGACCCTTCGGGCCTTGGCCGCATCGCCACGGAGCTCGTGGATCTCCGCAGGGCGGAAAAGGCGCTCGTCCACCACCACATGATCCCTCCAGTCCAGATCCAGGTACCCGAAGGCCACCTCCACGAGCTCGCGCACCGAGTGCGTCTCCCCTGTGGCGATGACGAAGTCCTGGGGCTCCTCCTGCTGGAGCATCATCCACATGGCCCGCACATAGTCGCCCGCATAGCCCCAGTCGCGCCGGGCGTCCAGGTTGCCCAGGCGGAGCTCCCGGTCCAGACCCAGCTTGATCCGCGCGGCGGTGCGGGTGACCTTCCGGGTCACGAACTCCCGCCCCCTGCGGGGGGATTCGTGGTTGAAGAGGATGCCGCTCAGGGCGAAGAGCCCGTATGCCTCCCGATAGTTCCGGGTGAGGTGGTAACCCGCCACCTTGGAGATCCCGTACGGGGAGCGGGGCTTGAAGGGAGTCTGCTCGTTCTGGGGCGACTCCTCGGCGTTTCCGAACATCTCGCTGGAGCCCGCAAAGTAGAACCGGCAATGGGGGGCCGCGTCCTTGATGGCTGCGAGCACGTAGTGGGTGCCGTTGATGTTGGTGTTGATGGTGGAGAACTCGTCCTCGAAGGAGTAGCTGACAAAGCTCTGGGCCGAGAGGTGGTAGCACTCGTCGGGCTGGACCGCCTGGACCACCTTGAAGATGCTGGCGTAGCTCTCCAGGGAGCCCGAGTGCAGGGTGATCCGGTCCAGGAGATGGCGGATCCTCCAGAGGCGATACTCCGGATCCTCCAAGGCCACCCGGCGCACAATGCCGTGGACTTGGTAGCCCTTATCCAGGAGGAATTCGGCCAGGTAGGAGCCGTCCTGGCCCGTGATGCCGGTGATTAATGCTGTCTTCATCGTTCCTAGTTTTTAGTTCTTGGTTCCTAGTTCTTGGTTCTTGGTTCCTAGTGCTTGGTTCCTGGTTCCTAGTGCTTGGTTCCTGGTTCTTAGTTCCTGGTTCTTAGTTCCTAGTTCCTAGTTCTTGGTTCCTGGTTCTTGGTTCTTGGTTCTTGGTTCGGGGGGTGGGGGGCTTGGGGCCTGTTCCATGGGTTATTTTTGGGGTTTAGAGCTCTGCTTGAGGTACTTGATGAAGCCTCCGATTTTGGCCTTTGTTTGATCAGCCAGCAAATAG
>MTPG01000019.1 GCA_002010915.1 Desulfarculaceae bacterium JdFR-97
TTTTTTCCCGCAAACGGGGCGTTTTTGACCATAAAGCCGATGTTCTTGGCCAGGGTTGATAAACCGGGCGAAGGTCCTGTGATAAACTGGGTATATACCAGCCCCAGAACAGACTCTGACAGGGCGTAAAATATTTTCAGATGATTTTTCAGCAGGACCGCTTGTGTCTCTTCAAACTTTTTAAATCCCTGCTTCATCTGGCCTTTCGCAATTAAAATAGTGGATAGGAACATTTGGGATAGTGACGTATACATTCCTATTCCACGTTTCTCAGAGAAATCTAAAAGCGATTCCAAGACGTCTTCCGCTTCCTGAAGCCGGCCATCCATAAAATAAGAGATACCTAAATTCGGTTTTGAAAACGAAGCATAAAGAGGATCTGATGCAGCTCCAATAGCCTTTTCACTTTCTTTTCGACATAATGCCGTATCCCCCTTCTTAATATGCCCGAATGCATTCATAAAATGTCCGAAGACCTTACTTCTACTATTGGAGGTTTTTTCCCCATAGTCCAGGAGACGTTTTGCCCCCTCAAAAACCTTTTTTGTATTCCTTTGCCATATATATACATAGCACATTCCTGCGAGGGATTTAAAAAAGAGGTATTGGTCTGAAGGGAAGGATTCCNCGATCTCCTGTGCACGGTTTCCATACGCGATTCCTTCATCGAAAAGGCCCAATAATGCGCATACATATGTGAGCCATGCGCAGGCATAGCCCACGACTTTTTGGTCGCCGGACCTCTCCCCTAGCTCCAGTGCACTGCGCANGTAATCATAGGAATCTTTTTGTGGGCCGGCCATAAAATGGGCAATTCCGAGCCANGCATAAAACATGCCAAGCCTTGCCTCATCACCCAAGGACTCTACCAGATCTTTATGAGAATTGAACAGACTGATAAATTCCCTAAATTCCCCCAAGGAATAATAGACATACCCCCAGCTATTTAACATGTCGATGAGCAGCTTTTTTTCCTCCTCTGTCTTGTTCTCTTTGGGGCCGAGGATATCATATGCCTTCTTGTAGTGTTCGTGGGCCTCTTCCACCGCATACCGGGCCAGACTCTTTTCTCCGGCCTTCACCAGGTACTCAACGGCCTTGTTCACAGATCTACCCAGCGAAAAGTGATAGGCCAGCGTCTCGTAAAACTCCGAGAGCCGATCTTCAAAAAGGCGTTCAATTACCCGGGCAACCTGCTCGTGGATCTCCTGGCGCTCTTTCTTAAGAAGCCCATTGTAAACGACCTCCTGGGTGAGCGGGTGCTTGAACATATACTCCAGGTCCGGCTCAAATGAACGGGTTCGAATCAGGTCGAGCCGCTCCAGGGTGCTGAGTCCCCGATCAACACGATCTTCAAGTTCCGTCACCTTCATGAGGATCTCATAAAGAAAGGCCCTGCCGATCACCGAGGCCTCTTGAAGGATCCGTTTGGTCTCTTTTTCCAGCCGATCCAACCTGCCTGAAATCAGGCCGTGGATCGAGGAGGATATGTCTGTTTCCCTGATCGGCCTCGTGATCTTCCAGTCGCCGTTTTCCCGAATCANGACCCTGGATTCAATCAACGTATTGACCAATTCTTCCAGGTAAAAGGGATTTCCTTCTGTCTTGTTCTGAACCCATCCCTTCAGCTCTGAAGGGATGTTCTCTGTCCCGAGGAGTGATGCCAGCATATCCCGTGCATCAGAGAGGGATAGGTCCTGGAGGCGAATCTCATGATAGACTTTGTGGACACTGGACAGTTGATGACTGGTAAAGAGGCTGAATGGGGGCCTGTACACGCAGAGGATAATGGCAGGCTGCCTGATTTCCAACAATGCCCGACGGAGAAGGTCCACAAAAGAACGATCCGCCCAGTGAAGGTCTTCAAGGAAAAATACAGTCGGCGCCCTTTTGGCCAAGGCTGTGAGAATCGCCTTCACAGATTCTTCAAGCCGGTTCTTCCATAACTCGGCACTTACATCCCCCAACTCGGGGTAAGTCAAAGCGTATAGATTGCCCACATAGGGAACCATCTCCCTGCGGTTCCCTGTAATGTCCTTGATCCCGGATTCGATTTTTTCCCTGATCTCTTCAGATGAGTCTCTCTCCTCAATGTGAAAGATCCCATTCAAGAGGTTAATCAACGGGAAATAGGGGATGTTCTGGGCATAGGCGTAGGCATGCCCTTCGAACCATTGAATCTCCTCCATGTCCAGTGTCGCCTTGAAGTCTTCCACCAGTCGGCTCTTTCCTGTCCCCGCATCTCCACAAATGGAGAAGATGCTGCCCTTGCCGCCTCGAAGCCTCTCAATGGCATCGCCAAGTTCAGCCATCTCACCTTTTCTGCCGGTTAGCTCCGCCCGCAAGCCGGAGAGACGATGGATGGTGATGGGTCTCTCCTTTTGAGATAGAACCTTATAGACCTGGACCGGCTCTGTCTTCCCCTTGAGGTGCGCGGGCTCCAACGCCTCAAAGACGAAGTGCCCCTCAGATTGCCGATAGGTATCCGACCCTGCCAAAATCTCAGACGCACTGGCCAGGTCGCTCAACCGGGAAGCAAGATTGATCGTCTCCCCTGCTACGCCATGAGTCCCTTTCTCTTTGTCCACTTCGCCTGTCACCACAACGCCGGTATTGATCCCGCTATGCATCGAAATGGCTTGACCCATCCTCTCTTCTACTTCAGGGCTAATAGCGTCCACTAGTTCATGTATTTCTATTGCAGCCTTAATCGCCCTCACCGGATCATCCTCGTGGGCTTTTGGCACGCCAAAGAGCGCCATGACCGCATCACCCACAAACTTCTCAATGAACCCTTCATATCTTGCAACGACCTGGGCGATTTCGTCGAAGATGCGGCTCATGATCTCTTTGACCTCTTCGGGGTCCAGCTTTTCTGCCATGGCCGTGTATCCGGAGAGGTCGGAGAAGAGGACCGTCACATATTTCCTTTCGCCTTCAGATTCACGCCCCGGCGCCTCTCGTGGCTCTGCGGACTCCATCAGTCTGTGGCCGCACTCATCACAAAATACCGCCTCGGTCGGGAAGATCTCGTGACATTTGGGACACTTGAGCTCCAATCGGGCGCCGCATTTGAGGCAGAACCTGGCTTCATCTCTATTCTCAAACTGGCACTTTGGGCATTTCATGCGCTTTTCCTTGAATGTATGAGACTTGGACTCCTGCGCCACCTTGGTTTCATCATTCTAAGGACGCCAAGGCCTCCTTTGCCTGCTTCAGGTGCGCCTCAGTCCCGCATTGCTCAAAAAGCTTAATCGCCTCGATGAGACACTCCCTGGCCTGGTCCCGTCTCTTTTTAGCCTTGTGAAGCAGGCCCAAATCGAGATAGGCCATCGCCATGATACCCCTGGCTCCGATCTCCCGTGCGACCTGAATCGCTTTGTTGAAATGCTCTTCCGCCTTGCGCCCGGCAAATGGGACGTTCCTTATGAGAAAGCCGACGTTCTTGGCCATAGTTGAAAGACTGATCGGTCTAGCGTTCTCCACGATCTGTAAATATAGTTTACCCAAGAGGTGCTCAGATGTTGCGTAGAGTGACCTACCTTCATTTTCTAGAAAAGCTCGTTGTGCCTCTTGTATTTTCTCTAGTCCCTGGCCCATGTGGCCTTTCGCCATAGAGACTACACCTAGAAACAGATTTGCCCGTGTTCCAAATGTCTCGCAACCAAAGTTCCGGCTAAAGTCCACGACCTCCTGTAAGACTTCTTCGCCCTCTTGGAAATCGCCACTGGAAACAGAACTAAAGCCCAGCATAAGTTTGGCACCGGCTGCATAAAGAGGATCCAGAGAAAGGGAAAGCATCTTGTGACAGCTTTCAATAGCCGATGACAAATCTCCATTTAGTATATAGCCAAACGCCATGATCCATTGACCCATGCCCATGCTTCTAACATTAGAATGTGTCTGACCATAGTCAAAAGTGGCCCTTCCAATCTCCAAGGCCTTCGTTTCACCCCTCGTATAGTAGGCGTATCCCAGTCCGCCGAGAGATTTGAAGTAAAGGTATTGATCCGATGCGAAAGCTCTGGATATCTCCTGAGCCCTTTCTCCAAACGCAATGGCGTCTTCAACAAGCCCAAAGTCTGCGCAGGTCCAGCTAAGCCAAGCACAGGCATATCCGATGACCTCCTTATTCTCGATCTCCTCCCCGATCTGAAGAGCCCTGCACAGATATTGATATGAATCTTTGTACTTACCTCTGCAATACCAGGCAAAGCCCAACCAAGCGTAGAACATCCCGAGTCTAGCCTTGTTGTCTAGAGACTCAGCCAGATTCTCATAAGTGTTAAACAGCTCGGTCAGCTGCTTGAAATCTCCACGATAATAGAAAACCAAAGCCCACTTGATGAGGANATCGATGAGAAGACCTTCTTGCTCCCTTGATTTGATGGGTTCATTAGCGAGAATGTCAAAAGCCTCTTTGTAGTAAAGCTGCGATTCTTCCACAGCGTATCTTTTCAGGCTCTTCTCCCCCGACTTCATAAGATAATCAACAGCTTTAAGTACAGACCTCCCCTGTTTGAAGTGGAAGGCCAGTGTCTCATAGAACTCCGGGAGCCGCTCGTGAAACAACCGCTCCATAACAACAGCGATTCGCTCGTGGATTTCCTTGCGTTCCTTCTTCAGAAGCCCGTTGTAGACCACCTCCTGAGTCAGCGCATGCTTGAACATATACTCCAAATCAGGGTGAAGAGATCTGGTCCTGATCAGATCAAGCTGCTCCAAGCCTCTAAGACATCGGTCGATATCTCCTTTCACCTCAGTGATCCTTCTAAGGATCTCATAAAGAAACGCCCTTCCGATCACCGAGGCCTCCTGGATTATCCGTTTCGTCTCGTTTTCCAACCTGTCGAGCCTGCCGGATATGACGCCATGGATCGTTGTGGATATGTCGGACTCATCAATGGATCTGGTAATCCTCCAACCACCATCGTCTCGGACAAGCGTCTCTGATTCGATCAAGGAATTGACAAGCTCTTCCAGGTAGAAGGGGTTCCCTTCTGCTTTATCCTGAACAAATCGCCTCAAATCAGAAGGGATGGTCTCGGTCTTCAGCAGTGACTCCAACATATCCTGTGCTTCAGATGCTGAAAGATCCTGGAGTCGAATCTCTTGGTAGATTTTCCCAATGCTACCTAACTGATGAGCTGTGAAAAGACTGAAAGCAGGCCGATAAACACAAAGCACGACGGCGGGTTGTCGGATCTGTAACAAGGCATTACGGAGAAGCTCTATGAAAGAGGGATCAGCCCAATGGAGGTCCTCTAAGCAGAAAATGGTTGGTGCTCTGCGGGCCAAGGCTGAAAGAATCGCAAGGACTGAATCCTGCAGCCTAGCTCTCCAAAATTCCGGGCTCACCTCCTCGATCTCTGGGTAACTTAGGGAATAAAGGCTCCCCACGTAGCACACGGCGTCATGGGTTTCCCCGAGCAAATCCTCAACCCGTGATTTGACCTTCTCCCGAATCCTTCCTGGTGGATCGCCTTCCTCAATTTCAAATGCCTTGTTGAAAAGATCGGTCAGGGGGAAATAGGGAATGTTCTGCGCGTAAGCATAAGCACGTCCTTCCAGCCACTGAACCTCATTGGGATCCAAAGTCGCCTTGAACTCATCCACGAGCCTGCTCTTTCCCGTTCCCGCATCCCCGCAGATCGAAAAGATCCTCCCCCTTCCGTGCCCGAGATTCTCCACAGCCTCCCTCAGTTGAGCAGTCTCTGCCTTTCTGCCGATCAGGTCCGCCCTCAAGCCAGAGAGGCGATGCATTGTGATGGGTCTCTCCTTTGGAGATAGCACCTTATACACCTGGACCGACTCTGCCTTGCCCTTTACCTTGGCAGCTTCCAGGTCTTGGAAATTGAAATACCCCTCAGCCTGGAGATAGGTATAAGTGCCAACCAGGATTTCATCCGCTCCGGCCAGGCCGCTCAGCCGGGAGGCCACGTTGATGGTGTCTCCGGCTACCCCATGGGTCCCCTTTTCCGTGTCCACTTCACCCGTGACCACCAGACCGGTGTTGATGCCGGTGTGCATCGAGATGGGCAGGCCAATCTTTTTTTCTATCTCCGGGCTTATCGCAGCGACGAGTTCGTGGATTTCCAGGGCAGCCCTGATTGCCCTGACGGGATCATCTTCGTGTGCCTTGGGAACGCCGAAAAGGGCCATCACGGCGTCGCCTATGAACTTCTCGATGAAGCCCTCATACCTATCTATGACTTTTGAAACTTCGCCAANAATGTGACTCGTGATTTCTTTTACCTCTTCCGGGTCCAGCCTCTCAGTCATGGCCGTGTACCCGGAAAGATCTGAGAAAAGGACCGTGACATGTTTACGCTCTGCTTCAGTGTCCGAGCCTGTCTTTTCTGTTTCAACGACTTCTTCAAACTTTTCGCCACATTCCCCGCAGAACTTGTCCCCCGGAAGGTTTTCAAAGCCGCATTGTGGACAGATGAGCAGAAGTTTTTCACCACACTCGCGGCAAAATTTGCGGGGCCTTGGATTTTCGGTTTGGCATTTCGGGCATTTCATCCTTGACCACGCCTCCCTCCAGGCTTGGGCCAGCCCAAATAAGTCATTATGCTAAGATCTCTCCTAATCCTACCGCAGGGGCAAACTATCCAGCTCTTCTCTNACCTTGTCCGGTTCGATAAGGGTGCCCAGNCGCTCGAAGATCTCCAGGGCCCTGGTCAGGTACTGCCGGGCNTGTGGGNTATCCCCATTCTTCTTGTGGAGCCGCCCGTATCCCGCGTAGGCGAATGCCAGCTCGTTCTCCGCTCCGATCTCCTCAAACACGGCGATCGCTTCGGTGAAGTGGTTGGCGGCCTCCTCGGAATTCGCCTCCAGGGCCGTTTCGCCCAATAGGCGGTGGGCATAGCCTATGAAGAACCTCATGCCAGTCCGCTCGGCAAGCTCTAACCCCTCAGCGAGTTTTTTCGTTGCAGCGTCCCTGTCCCCATTCCGGAAATAACCCTCTCCAGTCGCGATTATCGCGTAGATCTCGCCCGGTAAGAATCGCACCGCACGATACATGGACGCAACACTTGTCATGAGTTCCACGCCTTTGACAGGGTCACCAAGTCGGCAATATGCCCATGCAAGGCCCGACTGCGCCCAGACCCTATCAGCGGGCGTGGGGGCCTTTTGGACACCCAGTTCCCCATACTCAAGGGCCTTTGCCGGGTCGCCCTTCAGGGTATAGATCAGGGACATGGCAAATGCCGAGAAAGAGATGAGGCTGTCGTCTGCGTATTCTTCGGCGATAGTTAGCCCCTTTTGGGCCTCTCCTACGGCCTTATCCCAATTTCCCATGTGGGAAGAGGCCCAGGAGGCGCCGGCCAGGGCCAACACATAGGCACGGGGGTAAAGCTTTTTTGCCATTGAGCGGAGAGCAGCCTCTTTCAGCGTAAACACCTGNGCAAAATTCCCTTTGTAAGAATGGGTCATTTCCAATGACATATATGCGCGGCCGAGTTCTTGGATTTCGCCTGCGGCCTCCAGAAGCTCGCAAGCTTTCGTAAAGGTCTCAATGGATTGATCCAGGTGGCCGAACCAGAATTCACATACCCCCAGTCTTTGATAGAACATTCCTAATAACCTCTGGTCGCCCAACCCCGTTGCGAGGGCTTCATAGCGGGTCAACAGGTCATGATACTCTGACATCTTGAACAACAGCTCAAAGAGGATCAACTGATTGGTCAGCAGGGAGATCCGTCGCTCTTGATTAGATCGGATCTCGGGCAGTTCATCGAGGATCTTCATGGCCCGCTCAAAATACGCCTTGGCCTCCTGAAGAGCCATGACCCTGGCCGCCTTCTGGCTGGCCAGCGCAAGGTATTCCACGGCCTTCTGGTGATTGTGGCTCAGCACATAGTGATGGGCCAGGATTTCACAGAGCTCCTCAAGCCTCTCGGGGTAGATCTCCTCCATCGCCCTCCCTATCTTTTCATGGATCTCCCTTCTCCGTTGAACCAGCAGGCTGTTATAAGCCACCTCCTGGGTCAGGGCATGTTTGAAGATGTATTCCAGCTCGGGGAAGAGTGCCTTCTCATGGATGAACTCCAGGCCCTGAAGGTTCAAGAGATGAGACTTCAGCTCCTCCCTCATCCCGGTGATGGTCTGAAGAATGCGAAAGGCGAACTCCCTCCCAATGACCGAGGCCACCTGCATGATCCTCTTCAGGCTCTCCTCCAGGCGGTCGATGCGGGCCGCGATGATGCCCTGGATCGTATCGGGAACCTGAATATCAGCGGGCTCCCTGTTCAGGACATATCGGTTTTCCCGTCTTTCAATGGAGCCGTTTTCCAGCAGNCTGTGGGTGAACTCCTCCATGAACAGGGGGTTGCCTGCAGCACGATTCAGGATCAATTCCTTGAGTTCCGCCTCTACCTCGGTCCCCTCCAAGATCGCCTGGACCAGTTCGCCGCTGGACTGGGTTGTGAGCTGGTCCACCCCGATCCGGTTGTAATAGGACTTGCTCCCCCATGGGTGGGTATACTCCGGCCGGTAGAGGAGAATCAGCAGGACATGGGCGTTGGCGAGCCACCCGATCAGGTAATCCAGGAAATCCTCGGAGGTCTTGTCGATCCAGTGCAGATCCTCGATCGCCATCACCAGGACCGTGTCCTGGCTTTTGCGGATCAGCAGGTCCCGGATGGCCTCGAAGGTCCTCTGGCGCCTCTGCTGGGGCTCAAGCCTCAGATACGTCTCATCATCCACTTTTAGGGACAAGAGCTCCTGGAAGGACGGGACGGCTCCGTTCAGCTCGGGATCAAAACCGACGGTCTTTTCCGCGATTTTTTTCTTGATGATCCTTTCACGGTCGCCCTCCTTGATATTGAAATAGGACCTCAGGATATCCAGGATAGGCAGATAGGCCATGGCCCCGCCGTAATGGAGGCACCGCCCTTCAAGATAGGAAAACCCCTCCTGAGGCAATCCTTTTCTAAACTCCAGGAGGAGCCTGGACTTTCCCACCCCGGCCTCACCAACCACCCCCACCAGCTGTCCGGAACCTGCTTTTGCCTTTTCATATGCCTCCGTGAGGGTGGCCATGGAGTTCCTCCGGCCCACGAACCGGGTGAGGCCCTTGGCCACCGAGGCCCCGATCCGGGTCTCCACCTCACCGGCCTTCATCAGCTCAAAGGTCTCCTGGGGCGCCTCCTTGCCCTTCACCTCCACCTGGCCTAAAGGTCGAAACTCAAAGTAATCCTTTCCGAGCTTGTAAGTGTTTCGGGTAACCACGATTCCCCCTGGAGGGGACAGGCCTTCCATCCTCGAGGCCAGGTTTGTTGTGTCTCCCACGGCCGTGTAATCCATCCTCAGGTCATCACCGATGGCGCCCACGATCACGGGGCCTGAGTTGAGGCCCATGCGCATCCGGAACGAAACGCCGTATTCCCTCTCAACCCTTTCTCCGTATTCCCCCAGGGCCTTCTGTGCATTGAGGGCCGCATAGCATGCCCGCTGCGCATGGTCCTCGTGGGCCACGGGCGCACCGAAGAGGGCCATCACCCCGTCGCCCGTGAACTGGTTGATAGTTCCCTCGTATCTGTGGATCTCATCCATCAGGAGCTTAAAGCAGCCGTCCATGATATCGTGGACTTCCTCCGGCTCCAGCTTCGCGGAGATCGCCGTGAAGT
>MTPG01000103.1 GCA_002010915.1 Desulfarculaceae bacterium JdFR-97
TAGAATCCCCCTGCGACGACACGCCTCACTGATGTTGCCCAATGCCTCGGCCAACTGAAGCACACTCAACCTCTGCCTCGCTACCTCCTCCTCCGCCTTCANCGGGATACCTCCTCTACCTCAATCTCACACCCAACTCTACCCCGATTACCGTACGTTGAGAAGACTAGTAGTACACTTCACAAACTCAAGATTCCTGCTTGCAGGCGCTGTATTGCCCTCCCCAAATTCATCCCTCAACACCAAACCATTCTCCGCTATATGACCCTATAGGTCATCTTCACCGATTCCTTCCCCGCCATAATCCCTGTGGCATCAACGTCAAAGGTATATCCTTTAATCTCATCAGTAACCCCCGGTTTACCTGCTCAAGACCATCAAGACCTCCATTTCCACCGACCCTCCGAAGCCAATCCCCCGCCGCATCCGGCGACGGCACCCTCCCCAAAGGCAAAATCTCCCGCAAACCCTCGTCATCCCTATCTGACGAATATCCTCCAAGCTACGACCTCCACCNTTTAGCATCAATGAAAGCGGAAATACATAACTCAGAAGGGCTATNCCCTGCACCACTACCGGGCTGCGGCAAATGCCTATCCACTAAGCCCAACAAATCCAACCCAACGGCAAATTCACCCAATAGCGCCAAACCCGCATGCGGCCGTTAGCGGTATCCCTTGTCACCTCTACCTTGAATGGAAGAACACTCTGTCGTATCATCTCTATGCCACCTCGTTGGTTATGCCTTCTTCCTGGTCCATTGGCTCTATCCTGCCGTAACAACAAGGTTCTTTCAATCCTCCCCCCATAAAACTACCGCCAATAGCGGATCTAGGGGGCTTGGAGGCCCTCTTGACTTCACCATTTTCTCGTGGTAGTGAAGTGCAAATTGCCCTTTTGTCAGCTGCTCGTGAATCTTAGACTGGATCCTGAGGCTTATGAGAGCGGTCAAGTCTTATCTCATCATCGAAAAAGGGCTCATCGAGGACAGGGTATTTCCGGTGGAGAAGCAAGTGACCATCGGACGCAACCCTGACAATACTATCCAACTGACGGACCCAAATGTCTCCAAACGGCACGCGCTTGTTTACTTGATAGGAGATCAGGCCGTTGTGGAGGACTTGGGCAGCCAAACCGGCACTTTCGTCAATCGAGAACAAATCACCAAGGCCATCCTTTCCAATGGAGACACCCTCCAAGTCGGAAATGTGACCTTTAGATTTTTCCAGAAAGAAATCCCCAAGAAGCAAAGCTGGTTAGCGGATATCCTGAAGGCCAACCAGCCGGAGAACTCCGTGCGGTTGGATGAGGGAATTTACCTTCCCCCAGAGATGAGACATGCGGTCCGATACTCGCCGTTCTTTGAAAGAATTCCGCGGGGTAGAAACTTCTCGCGGCGATCCCATATGCTGATCAAGCCCCTCTCCGAGGTCCCACTCTTCTCCAGCCTCAATAAGGAGGACCTGGCTCGAATCAGCCAGGTAGCTCGTCTTATGGTCTTCGACCAAGGGAGGACCATTATTCAACAGGGGGATCGTGGAAAATCCTTGTACATCATTTTGGATGGGACGGTTCTGGTCTTCACCTACTATTACCCGGCCAGTAAAGTCTTGCTAGCCATCCTTTCCGAGAACCAGTTCTTCGGGGAGATTGCCTTTCTGACCGGAGCTCCCCGAAGCGCTACGGTGAAAGCCTTAGAGAAGACCCTCTTGTGCGAGTTGAGCTTCGAGGCCATGCGAGAGATCGTGCAGAGGTCGCCGATCGTCAAAGACATCTTGGAACAATGCGCTCGAGAGCGCATCAATGACCTGGAGGCCAAGAAGCGGGCGGCGGGCCTCGTGGAACAGCGAAGGCACCAGCGCTTTGTTTTGAAGCTGCCCGTAAGTTTCTCCGTCTCCTCTACCTCAAAGGTCCCGGACCAAGTTAGGGGAAAACTTTTCCAATCCATTTCTCAGAACATATCCATCTCCGGGATCCGGATCAAGGTCCAAGACCGNAGTCTCCTCTGGCTTCCCATGGGGTGCAAGTTACGTTTGGAGATTCACCTTCCCCGGCCTTGGGGCCCCATCCGGTGCCTGGGGACTCTTCGGAATATATTCGAGGGGAAGAGAGGCCAGGAATTTGCCTGTCTGGGGATCGAGTTTACAGAGATGCCTCAAGCCTATCGAAAAAAATTGGTGTATTTTTTATGCAGCTGATTCATTTCTCATGTAGTAAATTATCATCCCACATAGTGTTTCGATTTCGTTGGAGGCTCGGCTCCGCGGGCGGAGCTTTAAATCCGGCCCTTGGCGGGGTGGATGCTGCGCTTCCCTTGATCCCCATCATAAGGTTCTTCGCCCCAAGGGCCGGGGGGCAATAATTTTTCGTGATATTGGCGGCAGGCACCCAGAGGCGCGTAGCCTTAAATTTAATCGGCCATGAGGAATTCTCAATGAAACTAGGGGAACTGTTAGTAAAAGCGGGGAAAGTCACCAAAGAACAATTACATCAGGCCCTTATGGAACAGAGGAGGACGAAAGAACACTTGGGTCAGGTTCTCATCCGGCTGGGTCTTATCTCCCAAGAGGACATAGCCTATGCGCTGGCAAAACAGGCCGGAGTCAGACGCGTTGACCTCAAGACCTACCCAGTCGACCCGGCCGCTTTGCAGTTGATCCCTCTGTCCTTTGCTCGAAAGCATAAGATCCTTCCACTATCTTTACACAACGACCATATTCAGATAGCCACGGCCAATCCCTTCGATGTGATGGTTATCGACGAAGTAAAGGTCATGACCAACCGGCCGGTGGAGGTGCTGGTAGCGACCGAGAAAGAGATCTTAAAGGCTCTGGATGAGCTATACGAGCAGGGTTCGGGAAAAGAAAGGCGCCCAACGAAACAATTTGAAGCCTCGCTGGAAGAGGCCGTGAAGAAAACCGAGGGGATAAATGTTAGTGAAGACGGAGAGAGGCTGGCCGATCTCGGGCCCGTCATAGAACTGGTCAACCGAATCATCCTTCAGGGCGTCAAAGCAGAAGCAACGGACATACACATCGAGCCCGAAGAGAACGCCATCAGGGTCCGCTATCGGATCGATGGCATCCTTCATCAATTCGCTTCCCTGCCCCGAAAGATCCAATCGGCCGTAACTACCCGCATAAAGATCATGTCCAATCTAAACATATCCGAAAGCCGAATCCCCCAAGATGGGCGAGCCGAGTTCCCTCTGGAAGGCAGGAAGATCGACTTGAGGATTTCCACCTTTCCGGGTATTTTTGGAGAAAATATTGTCATACGTATCCTGGACAAGGAGAGGGCAATTGTAGGGCTGGAGAAGCTGGGATTTTCTCCTCGAATACTTGCTAAGTACAAACAGGCCATCAGCAAACAGAACGGCATCGTTCTGGTCACCGGCCCTACCGGATCGGGGAAGACAACTACCCTGTACTCCACCCTATCTCAGTTGAACTCAAGGGAGAAAAACATCATCACTCTGGAAGATCCGGTGGAGTACCTGCTCCCCATGGTCCGCCAATCGCAGATCAATCCCCGGGCCGGACTGACTTTTGCCTCCGGCTTGCGAGCGATCTTAAGGCAGGATCCAGATGTGATCCTTGTGGGGGAGATCAGAGATGCGGAGACAATGGAAATGGCCATCCGGGCAGCCCTAACGGGACACCTGGTTTTCAGCACCCTCCACACCAATGACGCCGCAGGAGCGGTCGCACGCCTCTTGGATATGGGCTTGGAGCCCTTTCTCTTGGCCTCCTCATTGATCGCTGTGTTGAGCCAAAGATTGGTGAGGGTCATTTGCAGTCACTGCAAGGAAGTCGACAATCCGGATGAGAAACTTCTGTTGGCCGTTGGATGGAAGGATAGGAATGTGACCCTTTACAGAGGGAAGGGGTGTGATAGATGCAACCACACTGGCTACCGTGGGAGAATCGGGATCTTCGAACTCCTCATGGTCACCCCCAGAATTGGTAAGCTCGTTATGGAGCGCAAAGAGAGCCAAGCCATTAAGGAAGCAGCTAAGGCAGAAGGGATGATCACCATGATCCAGGATGGCCTGGAGAAAGTTGAAAGGGGAATCACAACTTTAGAAGAAGTGTTTCGGGTGGCGTACATTTAGAGATGCCTCAATTTTCCTACAAGGCGCGAGATGAATTGGGGAGGACGGTCAGGGGTGTTCAGGTGGCCGATGATGTGGACCACCTGGCGGCCGCTTTGAGGGAGAAAGATCTCTACTTGATCTCTGCCTTGGAGAGAAAGAAAACTTCCGCCTCCGTAGGCTCACGAATTAAAAGGCGAGACCTTATCGATTTTTCATACCATTTAGCCACCATTCTTTCCGCGGGCATTCCCATACTTCAGGGACTTCAAGATTTAGCCATCCAGAGAAAGGGGACGAAGTTCGGGAAGATCATCGAAAGCATCATGGAGGATGTCGAAGGGGGGGCTCTTCTCCACGAAGCCCTTTCCCGATACCCTCAGGCCTTTGGAGAGACATATATTAATATGGTGAAAGCTGGGGAAACCTCGGGGAATGTGGACGGAGTTTTGAGAGAGCTCGCTAATTTTCTTCAATGGCAAGAAGATCTCAATTCCAACATTAAGAAGATTACCATATATCCTATAGCTGTTCTTGTAGCCGTTGGTTTCCTAATCATGCTTGTATTCGCCTTCGCCTTTCCCCGTATTTCCGGCATCCTTTTAGCGATGAAAGTTCCNCTTCCCCTATTAACCAGGATCTTTTTGGCCATAAGTGATGTTTTTAAGTCTTACTGGTATATTGTGATGCTTTGTATTTTGGGGGGAATCGTGGGAGTTCACCTGGTCTCTCGTTTGGAGGGGGGACGGCTATTCCTCGATAGGTTGAAATTGAGACTTCCCGTAATCGGTGGGCTCATCAGGAAGATCTCTCTCTCTCGCTTTGCCCACCATCTGGGCCTTCTCCTTGAGGCCGGGATCGGGATCATCCAAGCCTTGACCCTCGTGGAAAGAGTAGTAGGGAATCAGGTCATTGCCGAAGCCGTAAGAAGGGCTAGAGACCAGGTCCAGGCGGGCTCGACCCTTTCCGATGCCCTCCGCAGGAGCGGAGAGTTTTCTCCCATGGTCATCAGGATGATCTCCATCGGGGAATCCAGCGGCACGTTGAGCGACGCCTTGGTCAAGGTTTCTAATTATTATGATCAGGAGGTCCCCGCCACTGTGAAAAAGATCTTCTCCGCCCTGGAACCCGCCCTAATCGTCTTCCTGGCAATGATTGTCCTGATGGTTGCTCTCTCTATCTATTTGCCCCTATACAAATCTATCGGCATGATAGGAAGATAAAGGAATGTCGGAAAGATCTTTGGGAATAGAGGTGACGCCCTCCCGGATTATGGTGGTCGAGATGGATGCCTCCACCAATCCTCCAAAGGTCTTTAATTTCGCCTCTGTAGACCTTTTCTCCTCCCATCCAGACAACATTTCACAGCAAACACTTTCGATCTTGTCTCATATGGGGACCAGGATCAAAAAGGCCAGAGTAGCCATAGAAGACGCAATCGCCCACCATGTGGTATCCCTTCCTCCCATGCCCAAGAAAGAGATGAAGGTGGTGGTGGAGAGGGAGATGAGAGATGCCTTGGGACCTCTTCAAGGCGGGGAAATGGTTATGGGGTGGGAGATCCTTGGCGATGATGAAAGAGGAAAGAAGATAGTCTTGATCACTGCGGTCTCTTCAAGCATGGTGAGGGAGAAGGCCCTTTTGCTTCAAGAGATCGGTTTGTCTCCAGATGTGATCACCACTGTTCCACTTGCCCTTTTAAATTCCCTGAAGCTGATCCAAGGAGCGGACCAAGGCGCAAGTTCCCTCGTTCATTTTGGGGAGTCGAAAGCTCATGCCGTCTTTATGAGAGATGGGAAATGGGCTTTTTACAGAGAACTTACAGGGTCAGAGGGGAGGAGTGAAGAGGTGCTGACCGAGATGAATCGTTCCCTCCTTTACTTTCGGCACCAATTCAGAGGGGAGGAGGTGGAGAGGATATTTTTGAGCGGAAAGGGTGTGGAAGGGTTGGAGGAAAGCTGGTCAGAGACTCTAGGAGTAAAGGTCGAGCGCTTCTGCCCTACCCTCGACCTTTCCCCCCTAGGGGGTAGGGCCGAGGAGTTTCGTCATGTCTTTCACGAGTTCGCCATCCCCATCGGGCTGGCGGGCAGAAGGGCAAGAGACTGCATCCACCTGCCCGATCCAGAGATGGCAAGGAGGATCCGTAAAGAGGTTATAAAGAAAGGTGTTGTAATGGGTATCATCATTTGTACTTTGGTGCTGGGAGGGGCCTATTGGTGGCTGTCCCAAGTCGTCTCTAATGAAAAGAGGTTTCTGCTGAAAAAAAAGCAGGAACTAAACGTGCTGGAACCCTACTTGACTGCCCAGGAGGCAAGGGCCGTTTATGGGAAGAATAGGGCTTTGCTCAGGGAAATTGATGATCATGCCCTTTGGGCAGAAGCCCTGAGAGAGCTGAGCCTCCTCGTTCCTTCAGAGATGGCATTTCGGTCCNTAAAATTCAATAGGGAGNATGGAAAGATTACCATGAGCATCAAGGGGCAAATCCTCGCTTCTCAGGCAGTCGCAGGCCAGGAGATCTTCAGTCAATTTTATGCCCAGTTGAAATCTTCACCTCTCTTTACTAACATGGAAGTAGATCCTGCTAGCATCAAGGTGATTAGACCCAAGGCGGATGATAAATCTAGCCCTGTAAAAGTGGAATTCGAGGTCAAGGGAGAATTGGCATCTGTAGAGATCGAATATGAAAAGCATTAAAGATCTCCCCTTCGCTATCAAACTTTTAACAATTTTCCTGCTTCTTTTTGCATCATTCTATCTGTTCTTTATATCCCCAAAGCTGAAGGCATTGAAGATTATCCAAGAGGATATAAAAAAAATCGAAAACGAACTCCAAAAGGCAAAAGAGTTGGAGAGAAACATCAACCTTCCAGACGAAGATGAAAAGAGAAAGTGGAAGGTTATTCAGGGAAGGATCGACGCCATACCAGCAGAAATAGATCTCCCCAAGATCATGGGGGAGTTGGCCAAGCTTGCCCGGATCAACCACATCTCGGACGTCTCCTTCTCAACTACACGAAATGTTCCTTCCTCCGAACCCAAGGAATCTAGAGTATTAATGGGAGAGTTTTTGATTAAAATTTCGTTTCATTGCCAATATCGCGATTTGGCCTATTTTCTTAAAGGGCTGGACACCATGGCCTTGGGGGTTGTTGTCGAGTCGCTCGAAGTGAGGAAGGCATTCCCCCTTATCTACGCAGAGCTCCATGTCCGTCCCATAATGTTGGAAAAATGACGAAGAATCAGGTGGCCATTCTGCTCTTTGCGGTGCTTTTCATTGGCATTGTGGTTTATAATATTCATTTCTTTTCGAAAATGAAGGCTCCAAATAAGCCATTGCGGGTAGAACTACAATCAACTCCAGAAGAAGATTTTAATTTACCGATCCTTAAACGAAAGGCATTTGATGAGGGCTGGGGGCGAAACCCCTTTTTCCGCCTTGGGGAGGAGGNTATCACGCAATCTTCGTCTGAACCCTTACCTCCGTCCCTTGAGCCCACTGTTCAAGAAGAGGTGCCACTTCCCCCATTGAAGCTGGAGATGATCTTTACGGCAGANGGGAAAAGAAGGGCCATCCTCAGCGGTCAACTCGTAAAAGAAGGAGACCGCATAGCGGGGGAAATGGTGGCCAAGATCGAAGCGGACAGGGTCGTGCTCGAAAAAAACGGGAAGCAAAGGACGATCAAATTGGACTCATTCTTCAATCCCTTTCGGATTGAAGGAGGCAGATAATGGATAAAGCAAAAAGGCCTTTTGTATCTTTGGTCTACGTTGCAATGATTGTCCTCTTTGGGGGATGCGCAACGCCTCAAAGGGAGGTTTCCAGGCCTGTTCTAAAACCCTCCCCATCTCCCCCACCTCAGCCAGAAAAGTTAGAAGAGCTCGTGGTTCCTCTTATGGAGGAGAGGAAGGAGTCGGAAAGGCTCCTTAGTTTCTCTTTGCGCGATGCTGATATAAGGGAGGCCTTGCTGGCCCTGTCGAAGACAATTGGCTACAATATCGTTTTAGATCCCGATGTTTCGGGAAAGGCCACGGTGGAGGTGAACAGGGTGACCCCCATGGAGGCCCTCGAAGCCCTCTTAACCCCTTTGGGGCTTCAATATAAAATAGAGGATCATTTCATCAGGATCTCGAAGCTCAGAAGGGAGACCAGAGTTTTTCCCCTTAATTACATCACCACCAAGCGAACGGGCAGCAGCACTTTCTCATCCAACATTGCTTTAGGGGGTGGAGGAACAGCAGGTGTTGGGACAATATCCAGCACAGAGTCGTCCGATCTTTGGGAAGATGTCGAGAAAGGCCTGAAGGGCCTCATCTCTGAAGGTGGGAAAGTCACTATAAACAAAATGGCTGGACTTATTGTTGTTACCGATTATCCATCAAACTTGCAGAAAGTTGCCGAGTTTCTCGAAAGNGTTGAAGGCTCGGTACAAAGGCAGGTGATGATTCAGGCCAAAGTTGTGGATGTTATCCTCTCGGATGAGTACCAGATGGGCCTCAACTGGTCCGCCATCACCAAGATCAGTGGGCTCAATCTCAAAGGGACCCTGAGCGGAGGGAAGATACTCGCTCAGTCCTTGAGCCCTGGGGTGGGAGTCTTCCAGATGGCCCTATCGGATGCGGACTTCTCCATCCTCCTCGACGCCATGTCCAAACAGGGAAAGGTGAACATCCTTTCCTCCCCGAAGATCTCCGTTTTGAACAACCAAAAAGCGGCCATCAAAGTGGTCAGGTCAGAGGTGTTTTTCGATGTCAGCACCAGGGTCGATCCGGACACAAAGGAAAAGACCACAGAGGCAACCTCCAAAACAGTGGATGTGGGCGTTGTCCTGGAGGTGACCCCTCAAATAAGCCACGATGGGCAGGTCATCATGAACATCCATCCCGTCATCACGGAAAAAGTGGGCGAATCCACCTTCCAGAGTACGGATGTGAAATTAACGGCGCCCGTCCTCACGGTCAGGGAGACGAATACTGTGGTCAAGGTAAAGGATGGACAGACCATGGTCATCGCTGGGCTCATCCAGGAAAAGAAAAACGAGACCAAGACGAAAGTCCCCGTCCTGGGGGACGTCCCTGTTTTCGGGAGCCTTTTCAGGAAGACGGAGCGGACCGGGGAAAAAAGCGAGTTGGTGATCTTTCTTACCCCCACGGTCCTGACGGGGAAGAGGATCGAGGACCTTTCGAAGGAAGAGCGGAAGCGTTTTAATCTGGAGGACTAGATGTACGAGGAGTTTTATGGGCTGAGGGAAAGGCCTTTCAGCCTCACGCC
>MTPG01000072.1 GCA_002010915.1 Desulfarculaceae bacterium JdFR-97
AGGAAGGAGAAGTCCCCCCACCATTGCCCCCCGGAAGCAGAAGCCCTCGATGTTACACCAAAAACTCCCAAGGCCATGATCATCAAAACCACCACAAAGACCTGAATCGTCCTCCATCTTTCCATTTCCCCCCCTCCTTTGCTTTCGATTCCTAGGTTAGGAAATCTTCTAGCAAAACAAAAAAGAAAAAGCAAGAAGAAAATACCGCCCTATGAGACAGAAGGGAATTAGCGTGTCAAGATGAAGATGAACCGGGGGAATCGGCCGAATCTTCATCCGTGTCCGCCATAAGGGATCTCGTTGACAGAGCCTCAGCCAAGGGACAAGATAGGTTCGAGACTGATACAGGAGGCNCGCAGATGGAGCAGATCGCCCATTACGCCTTTGAGCTCGGGTTGCTCAAGCGGATCAGGAGGACCGGCTGGTGGGTGGCCGGAGTGGACGACCCGGAGAGTGTGGCCGAACACATCTTTCGAACCGCGGTGCTCGGATACCTCCTTGCCCGCCTGGAGGGTGCGGACCCCCTGAGAACCGCCGCCCTTTGCCTCTTTCACGACGTACAGGAGACCCGAGTGGGGGACCTTCACCGCATCAACAGCCGGTATCTGAACGGCGATGATGCCGAGGAGAGTGCCTTCCAGGATCAGTCAGAGCGGCTTCCGCAGGAGGTGCGAGGGGAACTCCTCTCCCTTTTTCGGGAGTGGCGGGAAAAGAAGACCCCCGAGGCACGGCTGGCCCAGGATGCGGACCGGCTGGAGTGCCTCATCCAGGCAAGGGAGTANCAGGCCCAGGGATGCTCGTCTGTGGCCGACTGGATCCGCAATGCATATTCNCTTCTCCAGAGCCCTTCGGCCCGAAGGTTGGCCGAGGTCTGCATGTGCATGGATCCCAAGGATTGGTGGCACGGGCTGAAGGCCGAACCGGCCGGGAGGTCCTAAGGGAGACTCTCCATGGGCCCNTCCCAGGAAGCGGAATCGTTGGGAGGACTCTGGCGGGAAGCCCTTCGTGAAATCCTGGAGGAGTTTCACGTCCCGCACCACTTCTCCAGGGTCGCCCGCAAGGTGGAGGCCCACCCCCTGGTTCGAAGGCTCGGAAGGATCTGGCCGGAGCTTCCCCTTAACGAGCGCAGGCGGGCCCTGGAGGCCCTCACTCCTCTACTTCGCGAGGCGGCCCTTCGCAGCCGTCCCTATTGCGTCCGTTGTGGTCAATGCTGTCGGAACTCAAGCCCCGTGCTCCAGCAGGAGGATCTTCCCCTCTTTGAATCGGGGCTCATCGTCCCTTCGGTCTTGGTGACCCTTCGTCGCGGTGAGTGGGGCTTCTCCCACATGGAGGGGCGTCCCATCCGGCTGGAGATGGAGCGGGTCAAGATCAAGGAGCGCCCTGGCGGCGGGTGCATCCATTACATGGACCCCCAGCGGGCCTGCTCCGTGTATGAGCACCGCCCTCATCAATGTCGGATTCAGGCCTGCTGGGACCCCCAAGCGGAGGAACTCCTCCGGAAGGGAACCCCCCTCACCCGAGCCGACCTCCTGCCTCCGGACCATCCATTGGTGCCAGCCATCCGGGAGCACGAGGATCGTTTCGGGATCCCCCGTCTTCAGGGTGAATTGAAACCCCATGGACCATGGGGTGAATGGGAGCGGATCGTGGAGGAGGAGCGGGGATTCCGCCTCGGACTCATGAACCATTACGGAATCGAAGAGGCCGAGATGGAATTCTACTTCGGTAGGCCGCTTCAGGTGGTACTTCGCGCCTGCGCGAGCCAGCCGTATCCCTCTACTCCGGCCGAGCCCCGGGTCCCGGAATCCAGGAAAAAATCTCGTTGATCTGGTCGATTTCGTTGATTTCGTCTATCTCGTCATTTCGTCTGTTCTGTCGGCTTCGTCTTTTGGGCTCAATTCCCGGCACGCAGTCTGAAGCCTGCGGCAGACTCTTTGCTATTGGCTCCGTGCTCCATGCTCGGTGGGCCCTTGCTCCTCGCCTCCAGCCTTATTTTCGAGTAGGGGCGACTGAATCGTCCCCCTTACAGGAGGAGAATCCTCAGGACCAGGGCGCACGCCCGGGCCACCTGTCGGAAGATCCCACGTTTTACGGCCAGGGCCAGGGCCAAGGCGGCCCGAAGGATCTCTCCCAGTTCGGGGCCGGAACGCAAATAGGGGTGGATTTCCGACCGAAGGTCCAGCTTCCAATCCAGCGTAGCCGAGGCCAACCGTCGATCCATGGGATAGAGGCCCACCCGGACTTCCAGGAGGGTGACGTCCGCAGCGCTGCGGACGGGCAGCGAGGTGGCTGCGGAAAGAGGGGGGAGACCGGGGTCCGGAGGCTCGGAAAGCCGATGGTCCCAGCGCATCCGCTCGAGGAATTGGGCCACCGTCTCGGAGGCCATCCAATTGCGGAGCAACGCATCCCCCCATTTCCCCCGCCAGAGTTCGGTCTGTGCAACCGCCAACTCCCAGAACCGCCAGCAAAGGCTCCGGGCGAGGACCGCCCAAGGGACCAATTGCCAACCAGAAGGACGGACCCGCCTGCGGACGTCCTCCCAGGGCTCCGCTTCGTTTCCCGACTCCAGGTATCTCCAGAGGCCGGCCAGATGCAAGGGGGCGCTTCGGCTCTGGACCGCGCAGAAGGCCCCGAAGAGCTCCACCTCCACAGNATCGAGGCGGCGATGGACGGGAAGGAAGACATCCAAATCTCCACCCAGATCCATCTCCAGCGTGATCCCCCCCGCTGGGGCTCCTCCCCAAAGCTCCTGCCTCAAAAACGGGACCTCCAGAAACCTCAATGGACTCCTCGTATCGGCCCCAACGGTCCCTTGAGCATCCGTCGAGCCTTTATTGTTTTCATTTCACTTCCATCGACCCTGGAGCTCAGAGGTTGAGCCCCGGGATCCGGATGGAGAACATCTCCAAAAGGGCCTTCAATATCTCCCTGCGGTTGGCTTGGGCCTCGCCCACCAGATGGCCGTGCAATCTCAGGATCTCCTCATCCAGGCCCCGCCCCAGGAACTCCGCTGGGACCGCCGCCTCAATGTCCCCATCCAAGTGAATCTCCGTGGATGCGGCCAATGTCTTGCTTCCATCGGGCTTGAGCACGTAGGTCCGGACGTTCAGGGTGGCCAAATCCTCCACAAAGGAACTCACCTCCTGAAAGAGTCTCTGGACCAAGGCCTTGGAGTCCGGGGCCGCCTCCAGGGCCCGTTCCACCTCCTCCACCAAGGCATCCAGACGTACCCGCTCGTTCATTAGACCTCCTTGCCGTTTGTGTCCCCTAGGCCTATATCTCACTCTGGCCTCTTGGGGGCATCCACGCCCCTTCAAGGCATGTCACCGACCCAGATCCTATCCTGTTGAACCCGACTTCCCCTTCCGGGCCTTGGCCCACTCCTCGTCCCGGAGCTGCCGGCGGAGGATCTTCCCCACGGTGGACATGGGGAGCGTCTCCCGAAACTCCACGTATCGAGGGCGCTTGTATCCGGCCATCTTGTCTCGGCAGAACTCGATGATCTCCTCCTCCGTGGCCGTCATCCCCTCCTTGAGTTGGATGAAGGCCTTGACCGCCTGACCCGTCCTTTCGTCCGGAACGCCCACAACCGCTGCATTGGCCACCTTGGGGTGAGAGTAGAGGACCTCCTCGATCTCGCGGGGATATGCCTTCAGGCCGCCCACGTCGATCATGTCCTTCTTGCGGTCGGTGATGACCGTGAAGCCCTCCTCGTCCAGGTGCCCGATGTCCCCTGTCAGGAAGAAGCGCTTTCCGTCAAANTGACGGAAGACGAGATCGTTCTCCTCAGGGCGGTTCCAGTATCCCTTCATGACCTGGGGGCCGCTGATGGCGATCTCNCCGTCCTCGCCGAGGGGAAGCTCCCGGGTCCCGGTCTCCACATCGACGATCTTTACGTCGGTCCCCGGAACGGGCAGCCCCACGGATCCGAACTTGCGGTCCCTCACGTTGGTGGGATTGGCGTGGGTGAGCGGGGAGGTCTCGGAGAGGCCGTACCCCTCGAACAGAACGGCCCCGGTCTTGGCCTCGAACTGCTTGGCCAGCTCCACGGGAAGCGGGGCAGCTCCCGATCCGCAGGCCACGATGGAGCTAAGATCGAACTTCTGGACCAGGGGATGGTTTACTACGGCGCTGTAGATGGTGGGNACCGCGTGCATCACTGTGGCTCGATGTCTCTCGATGAGCCTGAGCACCTCGGTGAACGGAGGCTTCCCGGCCCTCGGGTCGGGCACGCAGACCAGCCGGGCCGCCAAGCGCACTGACATAAGCATGGTCAGGGTCAGACCGTAGCTGTGATACCAGGGAAGGACCCCCATGAAGCAGTGCTTTCCCCCGGGTTCCAACTTACGGGCGGGTTGACCGGGGGCTGGTTCGATGCGGATCCACTCCTCCATAGCGATGACGTTGGATACAAAGTTGTAGTGGGTCAGGCAGGCCCCTTTGGGGATCCCGGTGGTCCCNCCGGTATAAAGGATCAAGGCCAAATCCTCTTTGGGATCCACAGTGACGCGGGGNGCTGATTTGGGTTGACCCGAAAGGGCCTCCTCGAAGGAGAGGTGGCCCGGCTCGTGTTGTGAAGCCTTGGGGATCTTCCCCAACAATCCTCCCACGAAGCCCTTGAGCANGGGGAGAAAAGGTTTGACGTTGCAGTGGACCACCAGCTCGACGTCGGTCCCCTCTATGGCCTTGCAGGCCGTGGGATANAACTGGGGATGGTCCATGACGAAGACGGCCCGTGCTCCCGAGTCTTTCAATTGGAAGTTCAGCTCCCCTGCGGTGTACATGGGATTGCAGGTCACACAGATAGCCCCCGCTTTCAGGATACCGAAGAAGATGGGGGGATAGTGAGGCAGGTTGGGGAGGAAGATGGCCACCCGATCGCCCTTTTGGATTCCTCGAGAGAGGAGGAAATGGGCCACCTGATTGGCCATCTCGTCCACATCCCGAAAGCTCCTCGTGGCATCCTGGAAGACGGTAAAAGGAAGATGCCCGTACTGACGGACTGTATCCTCCAGGAGCTGAAACAGGGGAATGACGGGGAAGTCGATCTCCTTGGGGACACCCTCTGGCCATTTATATCGGTGCCAGATCTTCTCTTCCATGGATCTCTCCTATGCGGTGATCGAAGTGAGGTAATGGGTCGGACTGAATCGGAGCCGTATTGGAGATTGCCTCCCTTTTTACTCGCAGGCTCCAGTCTTGTCAAGCGTCAATCCTCCCGAATCTGGGTCCATTTTTAATGCTGAGCTTGCCACCGTGCCTGAGCCCGGGATCAGCCCGTCTTTCCTCGTATCTGCCACGCCCCGCCTGCGGCCACCACAGCGGAATCCGCCAAGGGAGGATGCGCCTTGAGCCTTGCACCGCTTCCCCGGCGGGGCAGGCTATTTTCTACCTGGCATCTTTTGGTATCCTGAGCCCGAATCTCATGGGAGGGGAGAGCCTTCCATGAAACGATCCCCTCTGGTTTCCGTCCTCCTTCCCTTTCGGGATGAGGAGGCATTTCTCGATGCGGCCCTAGGATCACTGGCTCGTCAATCCTTGGCCGATGTGGAAGTACTTTGCCTCGACGACGGTTCTCGAGACGCCTCCGCGCACATCGTCCGTCGATGGAGCCGCCGGGACCCCCGATTTCGATGGATTCCGCTTGAGCCAGGGGGGATCGTCCATGCACTCAATGTGGGCATCGCCTTGGCGAGGGGTCCGTTTCTCGCCAGGGCGGATGCGGACGACATCTCCCACCCTCGCCGGTTGGAACGGCAGGTGAAATTCCTCCAAGAACACCCTGATATAGGGGTTGCGGGCTGCCTGGTCCGAGGGTTTCCGGCCTCCGCGGTCCGGGAGGGATATCGTCACTATCTGCGGTGGCTCAACAGCCTCGTCGACCCATCCGAGATCTGCCGGGAGATCTTCGTGGAGAGCCCCTTGGCCCACCCCACGGTCCTAATCCGGGGGGAAGTCTTCCAGCGCGTGGGCCTCTATCGGGACCTCAACGGCCCCGAGGACTACGATCTCTGGCTCCGATGTTTCGAGGCCGGCATCGGCATGGCCAAGGTCCCCGAGATCCTCTATTTCTGGAGAGAGCGACCCGAACGCCTTTCCCGAAGGGACCCTCGCTACCACCGCAGCCGATTCTGGGAGTTGAAGATCCCCTATCTGGTCTCCTATCTCCATGGTAGGGAGGACCTGCGAGGGCGGCCCCTTTTCGTCTGGGGGCACCGTTTGGCCGGACGGCTCGCTCGGGGCCTCATGGCCGGAGGACACTCTATCAAGGGCTTTATCAACATCAATCCGGCCAAAGTGGGGGGGACCCGCCTAGGCCTTCCTATCCATTCCCCTGAGATCCTGAGAGAAAGGCCGGGGGCCTTTGTGATCTGCGCGGTGAGCACACGGGGGGCGCGGGAAGAGATCCGACTCCTGTGTCGTCACATGGGGCTCCTGGAAGGCCGGGATTTTCTTATGGCGGGTTGATGTCCTCGGGAGGGGTCTCACACCCTTCCATACCCCGACACGCAGGGCAATTCCGATCGCAGGGCTCCACGTGGATGAGGACCCGAGAACGGGGGAGTCTCCTCTGGATCTTTCTTTCAATCTCGTCGCAGAGCGCATGGACACGATCCAGGGAGGCATCCCGGGCCATGACCAAGTGGAGATCGATATGTCGTTCGGATCCGGCCTTCCGGTGACGTAGATCGTGGAACTCCAGGATATGTCCATCGAATTCCTTCAGGACATCCCGGATGACCCTGTCCTCCTCCTCCGGCAGGGGGCGGTCCAACAGGCCCGCCATGGCCCTTCGGGTCAGCTCCAGGCCGGCCCTTACAATGAGAAGAGCCACCACCATGGCAGCCATGGGATCCAGATAGGCAAGGAGTTCCCTCCAACGAGGGGCCTGGATGAAAATATCCGAAAGGAGGATGAGGGCCAGGGCGCCGAATACCCCCAGCGAGGTATAGACATCCGTGCGTAAGTGGAGGGCATCGGCCTCCAGGGCGATGGAATCCGTCTTTCTCGCCACCTGCATCAGACGCCGGGAGACGGCGGCATTGAGCCCTGCCGATAGAGCCATAACCCCCATAGCCACAGGCACGTACGAGATATGCACCCCATGGATCAACTTGCGAACCGACTCCACAACGATGCCCCCGGCGACCGCCAGGATGAGCAGGGCCTCCACAACGCCGGAGAGGTTCTCGAACTTCCCGTGTCCAAAGGGGTGGGTTGAATCCGGAGGACGGCTGGCCTTTCGCACACCGTAGGCCGCCACCAAGGCCGCGATCAGATCCATGCCGGAGTGGGCCGCTTCGGCCAAGACGCTCACCGAGGAGCTCCAGAGGCCCACCCCCAACTTCAGGAGGATAAGGAGGGTATTGGATGCAATGGAAAGCCGTACTGCGGCTACTTTCTCGCCATGCGCCGATGATTCTTCCCGAGATGGAGGGACGGCTCTTGCCCGCTTCATGGACATCCTTGATTGCGGACTCCCGCTCTTTCTGACCGGAGAGAGGATTCCTTCTTGCCGGCAGGATAGTCCATCCCAGCGCCAGGGTCAATCCGAGCCCTGTTCCACCATCCCCCCTTGTTGGATCCCCCGGGAAGAGCCCGATCCTTAGATGAACATGGAGATATCCGCGTCCAGGGCCTCGGCGACGAAGGCCGCAGCCCCTACTGTATCGTCCACCTCGTCGATGAGATCCTCGCGCTTGACCCCCATTACGTCCATGCTCATCTGACAGCCCAGGAAGACGACCCCCATCTCTTTGGCGGTCTTGATCAGCTCGGGTATGGAGGGCACATCTTCCCTCTTCATCATCCCCTTCATCATCATGGTGGCCATAGCGGTCATGCCGGGAAGGGCGCCGATCAGGTTGGGCACGGGCATTGGCATTGCCGGGTTGGCAAGGGGGGCCACCTTGAGCTTATGGACCTTGCGTCGATGGATGATGTCCAGGCCATAGAAAGTGAAGAAGAGCTTCACCTCCACCCCCATGGAGGCGGCGGTGGTTGCCAAAATAAGGGGCGGATAGGCCATGTCCAGGGTCCCCTTGGAACAGATCAGCAGCATCCGCTGTTTCTGGGGGTGGGCCTTGGCTCGAACTTCCTCATCCTTGGCAGGAGCCGTTTCGGCTTTGGGACGCCGCAGGTAGAAACGATAGGTCCCGTCCTCCTCCTCGCGTGTGGCCAAAAGCTCGTTTCCCGTCTTCTGGGCCCAGGCAGGCAGGTCCTTCTTGGATCCGGGGTCCGAAGCGATGACCTCCAAGATCTCGCCCGGCTTCATGTTCTTGAAGGCGATCTTGGTCTTAAGGACCGGAACCGGACACTTGTGCCCCTTGACGTCCAGGACCTTGTCCGCCTTGATCGTCTCGGCCATGAAACCACCTCCTGTGGTTGGAGTAATAACAAGTAATCATTAGATTATAATATTATAAACTAAAAGTCAACTGAAAAAATCAAGCTTTTCCCCTCCAGGTCCGATCCCAAGTGGATTGACTCGGGGGAGAAGAGGACCAAGTGTCCACTCTGAAGCCAAAGCACGGAGTCTTAGCTAGGAGAGGGGAGGCTTCCGACCCTCTCACCAAAACACTTGGGAAATGGGGAAAAATGGAAGGCCTTTGGGAAAGGGGGCTGGAAGGGCCCCCTCAGGTAGGGGCGGGGCAAGGGATCAGGCGGGCCTCCTCCCACAGAGGATCCGCGTGGTATAGGAGATGCAGGTCTCTCCCCTCTGGTTCTTAATCTCATTGTGGCTGATCACAATCCCCATGGACTCGTTCTTCTCCCTGAGTTCGGCCACTTCGCTCTCCAGGTGGATGGTATCGCCGATCTTGATCGGAGCGGTGAAACGGACTCGATCCATTCCATAGAAGGCAATGAAGGATTTGGGCAAGACCACATCATAGCCCATCCGGAAGGCAAGGGCGCTCCCCACCACCAAACCCAACATCCCGTGGGCGATGCGTTCCTTAAAGATGGTCCTTTTGGCATATTCTGCATCGGTGTGCAACGGATGCCAGTCCCCTGTAAACGCAGCGAACAGGACCAAGTCCGTCTCCGTTATGGTCCGACCCGGGGTGATCAAACGCTCTCCCACCTGGAAGTCCTCGAAGAAGTCCTTGGGGCGCATCTCTTCCTCCTCGGACATGGGCTAAGGAAGGTCTTTCCAAA
>MTPG01000062.1 GCA_002010915.1 Desulfarculaceae bacterium JdFR-97
AAAAAATCTTTTATGCCGACCTCAGGGCCCTCTGGTCCTCCTGGATTTCCCTGCGGAGGATGGCCTCGGCTCTCTCGAGGATCTCCAATACCTCGGGAGACTTGATCCAGTAGATGATCCGAAGACCCTCCTTGCGGGAGTCCAGGATCCCCGCCCGCTTCATCAAATTGAGATGCTTGGAGACGTTGGGCTGGGCCTCCTCCAGAGCCGGGTAGATGTCGCACACACACCGCTCTCCGTCCTTGAGGATCTCCAGGATCTTGAGACGCGTCGGCTGAGCCATGGCCTTCAGAATCTCGGACTTCCTCTCGAAATATCGATCTCCCACGGGGTTCCCCCTTTATTCCTTTCTTGGAATATAGATGAAAGTCCTAGGGAAGTCAAACTCCTTCATCCTACAAGGTGCCCGTAGAACATCCCCGCCAGAGTCGAAAGGACCACCACCAATCCGCAATAGACTAAGGTCTTCTGTGTACCGATGATGCTGCGTATTACAAGCATGTTGGGCAAGCTCAATGCTGGCCCTGCCAATAGCAAGGCCAGTGCAGGCCCCTGCCCCATGCGGCTCCCCAGGAGCCCTTGAAGGATGGGTACTTCGGTCAAGGTGGCGAAATACATGAGCGCCCCCGATACAGATGCGAACAGGTTCGCACCCAGCGAGTTTCCTCCTACAAGGGAGTGTATCCATCGCTCCGGGATCAAGGCCTCGTGGCCGGGGCGACCCAGGAGGAACCCAGCCATCAGGACCCCACCGAACAGAAGGGGTAGAATCTGTTTGGCGAACCCCCAGGTGGAATCCATCCAAGAGTGGATCTCCTCTTTGCGGAACCAGGCCCAGAGTTCAATGCCCAGAAGGACCAGCAATCCTGCCGTTATATACCAGTGCGCCCGCCAAACGGCCATCCAGATCCCCACCGGCTCCTTGGGTTTGGCCCAGGCCGCGAAGGCCAGGATTCCCACCAAAGTCGCCATGTACATGACCTCCTTCCACAGGGGACGGGGCTTCTCCCCTTCTTCGGGGAGAACGAGTTGGCCGCCTGAGCGCTGCATCTCCTCCTTTCCATAGATGGCGTGCATGGAGAGCCCCACGATCACGGCGAAAAACACTGCCCCAACAGCACGTGCCAGCCCCAACTGCCAACCCAGGACCCGCGCCGTAAGAACAATGGCGAGCACGTTAATGGCCGGGCCCGAATAGAGGAAGGCCGTGGCAGGGCCGATCCCCGCCCCCCGCATGTAGATGCCAGCGAAGAGAGGAAGCACCGTGCAGGAGCACACCGCCAGGACGGTGCCGGAGATGGATGCCACCGAGTAGGAGAGGACCTTCTTTGCCTGCGCACCAAAGTACTTGAGGACGGCGGCCTGGGATATGAATACAGCGATAGCTCCTGCTATGAAAAAGGCAGGGATCAGGCAGGCAAGGACGTGCTCCCGGGCGTACTCCTGGAGCATGAGGAAGGCCTCGAGTCCCGCCTTCCTGACCGTCTCGGATGTAAAGGGGGTGTAGTGGACCGCAATGAATACGCCGACCATGAGCAGTAGCTTTGTCCTCTCTTTCATCGAATACTCCTCCTGGATTGAACTCCCAACAAGGCCAACGTTTTTTCTTGTATTCTTATATTGGAATATAGTTTATTAAGACCCCGCTGTCAAGCTCATATACACCCTTCATTGTCCACAATTAGGGGAGGGCCAAGGATTGAAAAAGGCCTTCGATGGAGAGGACAGAATCGATGGAGAAAAGACAAGGCCGGGAGGGGTGCCGGCCTTGCCGATTATAAGCGCTATGGTGTGGCCTCAGCCGATTTCGCTCAGATAAATGGTCCCGTCTACCGTCTGTTTGACATGGGGAAAGAACTTCCTTCTAAACCAAAGGGCAACGTTTACCAGACCGATCAGGATCGGCACCTCCAGAAGTGGTCCTATCACGGTTGCAAAGGCCTGCTGCGATGCAATGCCGAAGATGGCAACCGCCACGGCTATGGCCAATTCAAAGTCATTGCTGGCGGCTGTGAAGGCAACCGCTGTGGTCTGGCCGTAGTCCGCCCTGAGCTTGTAGGCCACGAAGAAGGCGAAGAACCACATGAAAAAGAAGTAACAAACCAAAGGTATTGCCACGCGAACCACATCCAAGGGCAACTGGATTATGTACTCGCCCTTCATGGAGAACATGACCACGATGGTGAAGAGCAAGGCGATCATTGTAATCGGGCTGACCCTGGGGGCGAACTCCCTCTCAAACCATTCTTTGCCTTTCCAGTGCAGGAGGGAGAAACGAGTAATCACCCCAGCCAGGAAGGGGATCCCTAGGTAAATGAATACCGTCTTGGCCGCCTCGGACATGGATATGCTGACGTTGATTCCTTTGACAAGCCCCAGCCAGTTAAGGCCCAATGTAATGAACAGGTAGATATAGACCGCGTAAAAAAGGATCTGAAAGACCGCGTTGAAGGCAACGAGCCCAACGGCGAGTTCCCTGTCTCCTTCAGCCAGTTCGTTCCAGACTATTACCATGGCGATACATCGGGCTAGCCCCACAAGGATAACCCCAATCATATACTGGGGATGGTCCCTGAGCAGGAAGACGGCCAGCAGGAACATGACAATGGGTCCGATGATCCAATTCATAAGCAAAGAAACAGCCAGCAGCCTCTTGGCTCTGAAGACCTTTCCCATCTCCTCGTACTTCACCTTGGCCAAGGGCGGGTACATCATCAGGACCAAGCCCACCGCAATGGGGATGGACGTCGTGCCGATCTGGAGCCCGGCGATGAACTTGGTCACCGCTGGCACATAGTAACCAAGGCCTATGCCGACGGCCATTGCCAGAAATATCCACAGTGTCAGGAATCGGTCCAACGTGGAGAGCCTCTTTGGCACTGCATCCCACATGTCCAATGACCCCCTTGCTTCTGACGGCCTGTGGGTGTTTAAGCCCTGCTCCGACATATCAACTCGTTCAGGAATGGAATGAGTTCCGACCGAATACGGTCTCGAACCTGCCTATAAATCCCCAGGACCTCCTCTTCTGTCCCTGAGGCCTTCGCGGGGTCCGGAAACCCCATGTGGACCATGCTTGCAGCCCCTGAGAATATGGGACAGCTCTGCCTGGCGTCGTCGCACAACGTGATGACCAGGTCGAAGGGAGTCCCGAGAAATTCGTCCAGGGACTTGGAGCGCTGACCCGAGATGTCCACCCCGGCCTCTTTCATGACCCTGACGGCCAATGGATGAAGGCCGCTGGGCGCGGTCCCAGCGGAAAAGGCATCCACGTGTCCTCCCAGCAGATGCCTAGTCCATCCCTCGGCCATCTGGCTCCTGCAGGAGTTGCCCGTGCATAGGAAGAGGACCCTGAGCTTCCCGCCCCTTTCACCAGAGCTGCTCACGGCCTAATCTCCCTTTGTTTGTGTGAGGTCCGTCTGGAAGCTTTGGCCCTGCACAGATCTTCCCTGTTCAAGCCAGAGGCCCTGCGGATCAACTCTCGAATGCCGGGGTCGTCCTCCAACCAGCCCTTGATCTTGTCCAACATGGATGCGGCATAATCGTTCGAGGGCTCCGGGTTGAGCCGGTAGTTGATCCACTGGCCCTCCCTCCGCCCGAGGACCAACTCTGCCTCTTCCAAGATCCGCATGTGGCGGGAGACGCTGGGTTGGGTGATCTTTAACGCCTCGGTGATCTCGCAAACACACATCTCCCTGTGCTGTAGCATCTTGAGGATGCGCATGCGGTTCGGATCCGCAACGGCCTTCAAAACACGGATCAACATTTTCATGAATCACCTNTGGGGAGATGAAATAAATATATAGCTAATAGTCTATATATTACCAAATCGACCNAGCCCGTCAAACAAAAAAGGTCTCCCTTTTCGGCAGGGACCCCCTAGGCAATACGACCAGAGGATGGCTCTTTAATTAGGAGCACTCACGCCACCTTTCCGAAGGGGCACACGGGGAACCGGCACGCATCGCAGTGCAGACACAGCCCTCCGTGGCCTAGGGCCGCCAAGTCCCTTCGGGTGATGCGGTCCCCCGCCAAAATGCGCGGATAGATGAGGTCGAAGACCGTGGCGCGGTGGTAGAGGCCGCAAGCCGGGACCCCGAGGACCGGGATCCCTCGGAGTTCGGCCACCAGGAACATGGCCCCTGGAAGGGCCGCCGAACCGTAAAGTATATGGGTCGCCCCCGCCCTCTCGAGGGCCTGGCGCGTCCGATCGTCGGGATCCACGGACATCCCACCCGTGGTGATGATGATGTCTGCGCCTGCCGAGATCAACTCATGGGCAGACTGTGCTATCTTCTCGTCATCGTCCGGGACGAAGCGGATCTCCAGCACCCGTCCCCCCAAGGCCTCCACCTTCTGACTGATGACCGGGGCGAAGCGGTCCCGTACCCTCCCGGAGTAGACCTCGTTTCCCGTAATCAGGACCCCGGCTAGGACCCGCCTCAGGACCCGAACCTTCAGGATACCGCTGGCATTACGGGCGATGCGGACTGCCTCCTCTACCCTATCCCTCGGGATCAGAAGAGGGATGGCCCGTGTCGCCCCCACCACCTGTCCCCTCTTCACCAGGGTGTGGGTGTGACGTGTGGCGCACATGACCTCCCCCAACGAATTGAATCGGAGGAGCGCCTCCACCTCCACGTGGAGGAGACCGTCGCGACCCGCCCTCAAGTCGACCTTGCCTTCCTTCGGGATCCCTTGGGGAATCACCCCCTCTCCGCACAGGGCCTCGGCGAGTGCCAGGGCTGCATCGTCCTCGTGCATCTCATCCTCGGCTGGATCAAGCACATAGAGGTGCTCCTTGCCCAGTCTCTTGAGATGTTCCAAATCGTGGCAGCGCACCACATGCCCCCGGCGGAAAGCAGCGCCCTTGAACTCCCCAGGCCGGATCTCGGTGATGTCGTGGGCCAAGGCCATGCCCACAGCTTCCTCCACAGGAACCGTCCGGATCATGAGAGGGCCTCCCCGGCGTCGAATTCCTGGGCATGATGCCCGGAGAGGGGTCGAAAGTAGGCCTCCCCAGCGCAGGGGCGGCACAGAGTGACCCTCCCTCTCCGGATCTCTCTGCCGTCGCGGACCACCTCTCCGCACCTATCACAGAGGACCTTGCGTTGGGGCGGCCCGGGCATCTCCCATGGCCTGAGATCGACCGCAACGCGATGGATCGTGAAGAGTTCCTCGTCGGTCATCCTCTGATATGCCTCCAATTGCTGCGAATGCTTCTCCCGGACGTGAGGAGCGTAATGGGCGGCCCTTTCCCGCGAATCCTCCCGGGAGACGATCCGGTAGGCGGTCCCCCTCTCCAGGTGAAGAAAAGTAGCGGCCATGATGCCGTAGTCGCGGAACTTGAGGGTCCGCTTGCCCATGCGACATCCGGTGACGCTCTCGATGGCGTCGGTAGCGCAGCGGTCGATCTCCACGAAGACCAAGAGCTTCTTCCTCTGGTGCGAGGCATGAGGATCGTCGATCCCCAAAAGTCGGCAGCCCAGCATGGCCATCCTCACGCCGATAACCTGCCCGGGACACAGATGCCCATGTCTTCGGACGGACTCCTCCAAAAGATCATCAAAGGCCTTCATGGAGATCCCTCCTTCGGAAGATTCGGGATAGGCGAAACCTGCATATCGCCTTGACGAAAAAAGGGAGTTAGACAGCGGAATCGGAAGTCCACCATCTCTTGTATTCCTTCCAGTAGGAGACCGAAGTGGGCAAGCAACTGACGCGCCTCCTCCGTCAATATCGCCCCCCCTCCGTCAGGTCCTCCACGCCGTGTCTCAACGAGAGATCGCCCCAGCCGGGACTCCATGTCTCGAACCACCGCCCAGATGCGGCGATACGGGACCCCTGTGACTCTGGAAGCCCCCTTCAGAGAGCCTGTATGTTCTATGGCCCAAAGGATTTCAGAGCGGCCTTTCCCCAAAAGGGGCTTTCCGTCCCACTCCAACCATACCTTGGATCGAACCCTCCAGCCCTGAACTTCTCGGTTGGCCATGATCTTCCCCTCTTCAATAACAGGAGGCAGCAAGAGACATGCCACTGAAGGGCTTTGTTCCGCTCAACTCCGAGGGGCAGGTGCTGGCAGCTTTATTCATCAAAAACCTTCTCCCGACTCCTGAGAATCCGCCCCTATCCCCAGAGAAATGGACGCGATGGATGTACACATTCTTATCCCCACGATCCAATTCTGAATCAATAACTTCCTTGAATTTAAGGAAGTTTCCTTAAAAGACAGGGCCTCATCCNGGGCTGTACAGGATCTGTACACCGCTCTGGACTCTCATCCGTGGGAGGAAGAGGTCGGCGAAGAACGGTTTGAAAGGTCAAAGCACTGTACAGCCTCTGTGCACCAATGGGGACCACCCGGAAGGAAACGATGGATTCGCGGGTCCCCCTTTCCCGGGCCCCTCTCGGAAAAAACCAAGATGAAGAAGACGGCCCCAAGGCAAAAACTAGGCCCCAATCCCAACGAGTTTCGAAGGGATTTTCAATGGCTTCAGGGATGTGGCCCTCTCCTATGCTCAGCCTATCCGAGAAGATTCGGTCCTGGGGCAGGCAGGGATCCCAGCAGGTGGCATGGAATTTCCAAGACTCCCTCCTTGGATATAGAGTCTCGAGGGCCTTTGGAAAAGGAGGAAGCGGAGATGGGTCATTCGGTGGTGAACTATACGTTGACCATGCTCTCAGACCTTCACAGAGCACTGAAAAAGCCTGTACGGGAAAGACACTGGGTCATGGTGGTGGACCAGCGAAAGTGTATCGGATGCAACTCCTGCACCGTGGCCTGCCGAGCGGAAAATGTCGTCCCGCCAGGTGTGGTCTACATCATCGTAATGGAGGAGGAAGTGGGGACGTATCCCAACGTCCGCCGGAGGTTCACCACCCGTCCCTGCATGCAGTGTCAGAATCCCCCCTGCACCAAGGTCTGTCCCGTACACGCCACCTGGAAGCGAGCCGATGGGGTCACCATCGTGGACTACAAGCAGTGTATCGGCTGCCGCTATTGTATGGCTGCCTGTCCATACGGGGCCCGCACATTCGACTTCGGAGACTTCTACACCAAAGACACCCCCGAATTTCAGCCTTACGAGAGTACGCATTCGTACGAGATAGGCAACAAGTGGGCTCGTAAAGGTCAACGATCCCCTATCCACAATGTGCGGAAGTGCCACTTCTGCCTTCACCGGGTCCATAAGGGTATGCTGCCCGCCTGTGTGGCCACCTGCCTGGGTCGGGCACTCTACTTTGGGGATCTCAATGACCCCAAGAGCCTTGTGAGCCGTATGGCTGTTCATTACAAGGGATATCGTCTAAAGGAGGATCTCGGCACAGAACCGAGCGTCTATTACCTGAGCTAAGACCCGGGAGGAAGGACCATGAAACGAAATCCCTTGAATATCCTGTTCTTTCTGGCATTTGTGGTGCTTGCCCTGGTGGGCATCCCGGGCTGGTACGATCGGTTTGTGCACGGCCACCGAAACGTGGGCTACGGTCAGGTCATCACCTGGGGGCTCTGGGTCGCCTTCTACATCCACATGCTGGCCGTCTGCGCCGGATCTTACCTCTTCTCCACACTGTACTACGTCTTCGGGGTGGAGCGGTTTCGCAGGCCCGCCCGAGCCGCCCTCTGGATCTCCCTAGTGGCCATCATCGGGGGGCAGTTGAGCATCCTCATCGACATGGGCCATGTGGAGCGGTTCTGGAAGATCATCTTCAGCCCCAACTTCGGTTCGGTGCTCACCGTCACGGCATGGCTCTACGGGATCTTCTTGGGGCTGGTGGTCCTTCAGCTATTTTTCGACATCCGCTCTGAGCGGCACCAGCAGTCCTCTTTGGCCGAGAGAGATCGCAGGATAACCCGCCTTCTATCAATCCTCGGCCTCCCGGTGGTCCTCTCCTTCCACGGGGGAGAGGGGGCGCTGCTCGGGGTGATGGCCTCCCGGCCCTACTGGAATTCACCCCTGCTTCCTTTTATGTTTCTGGTGTCCGCCCTCTCCACAGGGATGGCCACCTTGGCCTTCTTCTTCGCCTTCTTCGACAGGGACGGACGAGCATCCGGAGAGACGCAGCGGCTCGTTCGGAGCCTTTCCGCCTACGCCCTTGGGTTTCTCGGACTTTACGTTCTCATGGAGTTTACGGCGATCTTCATCAACCTCTACGGCTCTGTCTACGCTAATGTGGAGACCTTCCACATGATCCTCTACGGCCCGTTCTGGTACGTCTTCTGGATCGTCCACCTGGGCATTGGGGGAGCATTGCCCGCATGGCTGCTGCTGGTCGGCAGGAGGTCGGTGGCCGCTATGGGGCTGGCATCGGGCCTTATGGCCGTGACCTTCTTCGCCGCGAAGCTCAATGTGGTCATACCCGGCATGGTGAACCCCGCTTTTCGGAACCTCCTCACGGGCTACAAGGACCCTCGTTACGTCGCCTTTTACACGCCCACGTGGAATGAATGGTTGATTGTCCTGGGAATCCTGGGGCTTTGCGGAATCCTCTTCGGGCTGGGTTGTCGATACCTTCCGCTCTTTCCCAACCGAGGAAACCAAAAGGAGGTGGCGTCATGAAGGTGACGCGCCGCGGCTTTATCCGATGCAGTGCATTCCTGGGGGGGTCTGCACTGGTCTGCAGCCAAATCGATCGTGCCTTCGCTCACCTCAAGGGACTGGAATCCCGATTGGACTCCGGCCAGTACGCTTACGAGTTGGCCGAACCCGAGAACATCATCTACAGCGTCTGTCTCCAATGTCACAATGCCTGTCCCATGAAAGGGAAGATCCTGGACGGGGTCCTGGTCAAGATCGATGGAAACCCCTATGGTACACAGAACATGCTTCGTCACATCCCCTTGGAGGTAAAACCCAAACAGGCCGCCTTGGTGGACGGACGGATCTGCGTCAAAGGCCAGGCAGGGGTTCAGACCCAATACGATCCTTACAGGATCCGGAAGGTCCTGAAAAG
>MTPG01000083.1 GCA_002010915.1 Desulfarculaceae bacterium JdFR-97
CGGTCTATGGGATCGTCAAGCAGAGCGGGGGCTACATTTGGGTCTACAGCGAGCCGGGGCAAGGCAGCACATTCAAAATCTATTTGCCGAGGGTGGATAAGAAGATTCGTCCTGCAGAGCAAAAGGCAAAGGGGTCGATGCTCTTCCGTGGCACCGAAACGGTCCTCCTGGTAGAAGACGACGAGATGGTGAGGGATTTGGCCCGGCAGGTGCTGGAGACCTATGGGTATCGGGTACTTGCTGCGGGCGGTGGCCGAGAGGCCCTCAAGCTCTGCCAGAGTCACCGGGGGGATATTCACCTGTTGTTGACAGATGTGGTCATGCCCGACATGAGCGGCAGGGATCTTGCCGAGCGGCTCCGAGAGAAGTGCCCTCGCCTGAAGGTCCTCTACATGTCCGGGTACACCGACGACATCATCGCCCACCACGGGGTGCTGGAGCCGAATATGGAGTTCCTGGAGAAACCCTTCACACCGGAGGCCCTGGCCCGAAAGGTCAGGGAGGTCTTGGGATATCCCTTGAGAGTGTGAAATATGAACCCATGAATCGGCTTTCGGTGGAGTGGCCCAAGAGATCTCTCGCCCACCCGTGAAGAATCCCAGAGATTGCCTTCCAGGTTGGTGGGCTGAGGGGGAGGGAGACTCAGCCCCTCCCATGCCTTCATGGAGTTGAGGACCTCATATCCCTTTCAAAGTGGCCAATTGCTTTAGGGCGTCGAAGTCGTAGTCCTCCGGGGAGCTCACGAAGAAGGTATCCGGCAGGGTGACCGGGGGCTCACCCTTGATGGACTTGATCAGTTGGAAGGCCTTCTCCACCTTCTCCTCCTCTCCCTCCAGGGCCAGATGGACCGATCCCTCGGATCCTCCTACTCCCCCGGAGCCAATATGGTAGGCCCGGACCCCGGCCAAGAGGGCCAAGGCCTGAATCTCGGTTATCACCTTGGCCATGGGAACAGGGACCAGCCTCACGGGCAGGCCGGTACTGTACTTGAAGTGGTAGACCCCGGTGTGCTTGGAGGCCTCGATTACCGAGGGGACCAGTTTCTCCAGGCTCACCGGGATGATCAGATGGCTCCCCCTTGGAGTCACGATGGGCCAGGCCATCCCGATGGTGCCCGCTTTGACAGAGGCCACGTAGATGCCAGCGGTCCCTTGGGGATCCACGGCATTGGCCCCCTTGATGAATACGTCTTCCTCGGTAAAATTGAGGATCTCCACGTTGGAGTCGGCCCCCTCCACGACCTTGCCCTTCCGAAAGACATGGGCAGTGCAAGGGGGAGGTCCCGAGTTGGCGTTGGTCATACCTCGGCAGACCATACCCACCGTCTGCCCTGCCTTGGGTTCCACCGTGATCCCCAAGAGTTCCTCGGTCACATAGGCGTTAGTGATCCCTCGGGCTATGATGATCATTCCATGCCGCCAGGCATGTCGGACCTCGGGGAGGGCCACGGTCGCCTTGGCCAACAGACGACGGGACTCCGATGGGTTCAGGACGACCATGGCGGAGACGGTCTTGGCACCCGCGCTCTCCTCAGGAATACGAACCTCATAGAACATGGCAACCTCCTCCATTAAGCCTTAGGGGTCCGTTTCCGACTCAAGGACCCGTGCGTTCGTTGCCCTTATAGCCCGTTTCCCCGTCTGATGCAAGGGGAAGAAGAGTGGAGGGGTTATACTTTCTCTGGAAGGGACAGCGCGGAGAACGGTCAAGGAGTGGATTTGCTCGTGGGCAGGAAAAGCGAGGTGGAGGGAGTCATTTTGACGCGAGCGCTTCCCGGACCTTGTGGAGGAGCTGCTCCGGGCTGAAGGGTTTTTCCAGAAAGGGGACGTCGGGCTCCAGGACTTCGTGGTGGGCGATGGTATTGTCCGAGTACCCGGACATATAGAGGACCTTCAAGGAAGGGTATGCATCCCTCAGTCGTTCGGCCAGCTCCTTGCCGCACATTTTGGGCATAACCACATCGGTCAAAAGGAGATGGACCTCCCCTCCAAGCTGGTTGCAGATCTCCAGAGCCTCCCTCCCGTCCGCCGCCTCCAATACGCGATATCCATGGTCCTCCAGGATCCGTCGCGCCAAGACCCGAACCAAACCGTCGTCCTCCACCACAAGTACCGTCTCTGAGCCCTGAAGATGAGACGAGGCCGGCCAGGAAGGACCGGTTTCCCCTTCACTGATATTCTTTTCCACCTTGGGAAGATAGATCTTGAATGTGCTGCCTTGCCCCGGCTCGCTGTAGACCCAAATGTAGCCCCCGCTTTGCTTGACGATCCCATAGACGGTGGAGAGCCCCAGCCCCGTCCCCCCCTCCTTGGTGGTGAAGAATGGGTCGAAGATACGGGAGCGCACCCTCGGGTCCATCCCTATGCCTGTGTCGCTGATTGAAAGGCGCACATAGGCGCCGGGCCTTGGCTTCACCCCATGTAGGCGGAAATAGGCCTCATCCAGCTTCACGTCGGCCGTCTCCAGAATTATCCTCCCACCATGGGGCATGGCTTCGCGGGCATTGACCACCAGATTGAGGACCACTTGATGGAGCTGGTCGGGGTCCACCTCCACATGGCCTACTCCCTCGGCCAATTTCATGACCAGTTCGATGTCCTCCCCGATCATTCTCCGGAGCATCTTCTCCAGGTCCTGAATTTGCCCGTTCAGGTTGACCACCCGGGGCTGAAGTACCTGCTTCCTACTGAAGGACAGAAGCTGTCGGGTCAGAGCAGAGGACCGTTGGGCCGCCTTTTTGATCTCCCTGGCGGCATCCTGAAGGGGATCTTCCCCCCGAAGGTTGGAGAGGATCAGGTCCGCATAGCCGAGAATGGCCGTCAGGGCATTGTTGAAGTCGTGGGCTACCCCTCCAGCCAATCTCCCTACGGCCTCCATCTTCTGGGCCTGACGAAGCTGCTCTTCCAGACGTCGCTCTTCGGTGACGTCCCGATAGATGGCATAGCTGTAGCGGATCTCGCCGTCGATCAGCAAGGGATAGCCCGTGAGGTTGACGTGGACCAATGTGCCGTCTTTCTGCTTTCGAATGGTCTCCTTTTGGACGACCATTCCTTTGTGGATCGAATTTCTCAACGTCTCTGATTCCTCAAGCCGGTCTCTGGGGACGATCATTTCGTTGATGAGCGAGCCAACCGCCTCCTCGGCCTCATATCCGAAGAGGCGTTCAAAGGAAGGGTTCACCTGAAGGACTCGACCTTCTCTATCCACCACCGCGATGGCATCCGGAGATGCATTGAAGAGACCCTGCAACAGGGTACCCTGCCATTTGAGGTCGTCATTGATTTCTTTCCGTTGAGGTATGTGGATGAAGCTCTCCACCAAGATCGGGCCGCCGTTATGGACTCGCGCCACACTTCGGATCACCGGGATCCTGTGGCCCTGTGCGTCGAGGGCCTCCCCTTCCCTTTGCTTTGGGGTTTCTGTAACGTCCCGGAAAGGACAGTCCTCCCTGGTATAGGAGCACAAGAGACCGGCACATACCTTTCCGAGCAGCTCCTCCTGGGTCCTCTTAAGGAGCCTTAGGGTGTAGGCATTGGCATGGAGGATTTGATGCGACTCGGGGTCGAGGAGGACGATACCTGCTTGGACTCCATTTAGAAGCCTCTCCGCAAGATCGTTGAATAGGGGATTCATAGGTTCTCCTTAAAGGGAAGAAAGGGGTAAATGACTCTGGGTCGCAAGATGGTGATCTGTGGAGAGGGATGGACACACCCGACTTTCGGCTGGCAATGCGGCTTGCTTTCCCATCCGGTGCGATGAAAAAACCCTTTTCCAGAAAGCCGCCTACAAAAAATTCCCACTTCCCCGGCAAAAGGCAGTGCCCCTGAATTCAAGAGGGCAACTTCAGAGAGAATCAACCCTAAGTAAGCTAATCACTAACGGCAGGGTGTCAAGGGCTTGAGGAAGTGTTTTTGTAAAAGGCACAAAATCCGAACTCTGGGGTGAGAGTTGATGCCAAATAGATTCTCGAACGAGTGGTGTTCAGGGAAGAGAAGGCTCGGATTGGGGAGACGATGGATTCGACTTCAAGGGAATCAGGGGGGACGTTGTATTTCGGCTTAAATGGAGGGGCCGGCCCAACGAGGTGCGGGCGGGGGAAAGGAGTTTCTTGTCCAATACCTGGGAGATTTGGCCTTTGAGCTCGTCCAAGATAAGACTTTTGACCACGAAGGCGTCGGCTGCAGAGGCCCGGGGATCGGTCCCGTAAGAGGCCACGGCGCTAAAGAGGATGACCGGTACTCGGGGATAGGCCCGTTTTATGCTCTGCAAGGTGTCCCATCGAGGCCGTCCACCATGGTAGGGATCGAAAATGACCACATCCGGCCGTGCCGAATGGAGACTCTCCAAGGCGGCGGTGACATCACCGCTCCCCACCACCGTATGTCCCTCTCTGGAAAGCTCCTCACGCAAGAGCTCAATGACACAAGGATAATTGTCGATCACGAGGACCTTGGCCATGGCTCCTTCCTTGGGCCCAGCCGCGAACCTTACCCGCGCCGAGGAGTTGCCTTCAAGGTATGATGGAAAACAGACGTCCTATTTAATCAGACACCTGGTCTTCCGGAAAGGTTCCTCCCGAGAGGGGAAAGGCGTTCCAATGGAGGAGAGGAGGCGGGTTTCCGGATCCTGGACGATCTTCCGGATGCGGACGCGCTTGGGCTTCATTTCCTGTCCTTTCCTTTGGGCGGAAAGAGAAGGTTCCGGAAGTTCTCGTTGTCGGCCTCCTGGATTACCTCCAGGCGATAGAGTGAATTCTGCGTCTGGATGTAGCCGGAGCTTACCTTGCGGATGACGGAGGTCCGGAAGAGCCCACCGTTGTCCTTGAAGATCCGGTATACCTTTCCAGTCTGAGGAGGGCTCTCCTCCCATCCCTCTACAGTTGGGGTTCCAGAGACCTGGGTCCCTAGCCCTCCCCCGCTGACTTTGAACAATCGGACGCGGCGAGGCCTCTCTTCCTGAATGCCCTGCTGCTGGGTGGAGTTCAAGGCCTCCTGGGGAGAGAGACGATGGGCCAGGGATTCGATGGTCGCGCACAAATCCTCGGCCAATTTTCGATCCTCGCGCCTTCGGCCCAGTTGGTCCTTCAGGGCCACAAGATCTGCGTAAGCCTCCGTGAAGTCCACATGTTGTCCTTCAGAGACCTTCTCCAGGTCTCGGAGGACCTCCAGGATCTTCCGGAGGATGCGGTCCGAGTGCCTTCGGATTCCTTTTCTGCGGTTTGAATTCATGATGAAAGGAGGTANTGTCAACTATAGCGGAAAAGAGGGAAGAAGTAAAGAGGAAATCCAAAGGCCGAATACAGTAGACCCCGTTCGGGATTAAAAGGCATGAAGGCTTTGGAAAGCATCCCGAACGGGGGTTGATCTTAAGATAATCTCCCCTCTTCTCTTGTCAAGGAGGGGAGGGTGGAGAAGACCGGCTTGAACCGATGATCCCTCTTCTCTAGGATGGTTGAAACAGGATGATGCGGACAGGTTGGAGGGAGATGGCCATGCAAGAGAACCTCATTAAGGAGCTTCAAGGGGTGGTGCAGGGGATCGTGGCGGAGGCGGCGACTAGATGCAACGGGGGTGAGGGTTGGTGGAGAGAACCCCTTCTGGCGAGCGCCAGTGTGGATTCCCGGTTCGATCTGTTGCCTCGCATGGCGGCGGAAGATCATCTTCACCCACGGGATCTTCTCCCCACCGCAGGGGCGGTCCTTGTGTTTTTCCTTCCCTTTCGCGCTAGCCTGGTGAGAGAAAACGGGGAGGGGGACCGTCCCAGCCGGGGATGGGGCCTCGCCTATGTGGAGACCAATGCGCTCATCGCGAGATTGGGGGAGGCCGTCCGTTCGTTCCTGGCCGAACGCGGGTTCCGGTCGGCCCTCACTCCGGCCACCCACAACTTCGATGAGAGGCGACTCATGGCACGGTGGTCCCACAAACACTTGGGCTATCTGGTGGGGATGGGGAGGTTTGGGCTCCATCACATGCTTATTACGCCGAAAGGGTGTGCGGGCCGCCTGGGAAGCCTGGTGACCGAGGCGGATCTAGGGGATCACCCATTGATCGAGACGGAGGNGGCATGTTTGACGCGGGCCGGGGAAAAATGTGGTGCCTGCGTGGCTGCATGTCCTGTGAAGGCACTGAGCGAGCTTGGATTCGACCGCCGGGCGTGCTGGAGCCGCCTCAACGAAAATCTGCGGCTTCTCTCCTATTTCTCGGATCTTCCGGATACGACCCACGTCTGTGGCAAGTGTGCCGCCCTCATGCCCTGCAGCACAACCAACCCCGTGGTGGATGTGGCCTCCGGCACCTCGGCGGAGGATAGAGAGGAACAGTGAAGGGGAGGGTATTTCGTCTATTCGTTGGTTTCGTCTATCTCGTCTATCTGGTCTTAGTTGGGTAGAGGAGGCTTTAGCCTTCCAAAGGGGGGCGACTGAAGTCNCCCCCGCCTCCCCGATAGGGTCGGGGGGCTAGGCCAGTTCAATGCTATTGAGGAGCATCTCCAACACATCATCGTGCTTACCGTATATCTTGTTCTTGATTTCGATAACGTAGTTTGTTTTTTCCGGGTATATTATCAAGAGGGTGATCCGGCGTAAACGTAGCTCCTGCTCGTATTTCCCCCCGAATATCTGAATTACATATTCTGCCTTTTCTGCCTTTACTTGAGGATGATGGGGCAGGCGTATTGGGGTGATCTCTTCTTCCATGATTTGGTGTGGACGGCCTTTCCAGTAGCGTGGAAGCAGCCAATNGGAGAACTCTTGTAGGCCTTTCCTGGTGGTCCTCACCCGGATGTGAGCCAAGTCTTTTTTGTCGAAGATTGAGACCTTCTTCCTAGGATGTTTGGATATGTCTTTAAAGCGGCCTTCTGGTAGAGTAAAGGACAGCTTTCCTAATCGAAATTCAATGAGTCCGTTTAGCTGACGGACCTGTTGTTTAAGGGTGGAGNNCATCATGTTCTTGAATCCAACCAGGCCTTTCCCGGGACTGTATACAAAATTTTCATGATAAAGGATCTCTCCGGACCCGTTTCGCATCATCCACTCGTATTCCATGGAATGAGAGATGCCGTTATAGACGAAGTCAATTCTTTTTATCTTGATCGTTGCTTCTCTGGTTACTGGGCCTTTCTTTGTGTACTCTACATATTGAAAGGACCTTTTTTCTCCTTCTCTCCAGTACCCCAGTGGGAAGATAACCTCTCCTTCAAACAACCTCACTCCTTTTTCCGGCCGTGAGTCAAAAATCCTGCCCAAACCGGACAGATCCGCATTGATTGTGTAAAGTTGTCTCTTGATACCACTCTTTCTTTTTATAATCCTTTCATAGACAAGATATTTTTTCCCTGTCTCAGGATGGACCCATGTTAAGGGTCCATATATTCTCTTGTTCTTATTTTTTCCAAAACGCCTGTCCGTCTCATGAAGTCTGATCTCCTGTTTTCCATTCCATGGATTTCCCGTCCATAGTTCAAGGGGAATGAACCTCTGTTTGGATACTGGATCCCTAGGGCCTGTCCAGGGCGTATAATCCGTCGCCCACCCGGATAACATGACCAAAGCGATACCAGCCAACCCCATAGATTTACTCATCTTTTATCTCCCCCCATTGAGACGGCCAGCCTCGATCCCCGTGTGTTTTATCTCTGGGAGTCGATCTCGGGGCGATCGGTCTCCATCTGATCAACGGAGTAACCGAAGAGGAACTCAAAGACCCGTTTCCCCATGCCTCCTTGAATCATACACTTCGTGAACGAGTGGTCGCAGCCGGATATCACCTCGAACCGGTATTCCACATCCAAATGGTAAGCTCTGGCAGCCGCTGCCATGCTCCTGATCCAACGTCTGCCTCTCTCCAGCCGGTTAATGCCTTGTTGTCTATCGATGCGCCTAGATTTGTTCAATTCGGGATCTCGGAGGACGTCTTTTTCCCCTACCAGTACACAAATGGGGATGGAGAGGAATTGGATCATTTTTTCACTTGTGGCCTCTATCCCCGGGGTCCTTTTCAGCCCAAAGGGATACGACAGGGTGGAATCTGGGAATGTGTACCAACCTGCTGATGCGACCACGAGCCTGGCGACGTTCTGCGGATAGAACAAGGCATAACGATGAACGAATTGCCCACCGCCCGAGTAGCCGAACATGAAAAGCTTATCAATTCTGGCCTCAGTGAACCGTCCCACTTCGGAGACGATCTGATTCAGGACGAGGTCGGCAGAAGGTCTTTTTGTATTTCTGGGCAGCCTTTGGTACCCGCGGAAACGATCGCTTGGAAACAGTGGGGCGATTAGAACGACCCCGTAGCGCTCGGCGAAGGGCGAAAAGAGTCGGGCATGTTCATACGCGTTGCGGGTAATACCGTGGACGGAAACGAAAACAGGAGCCTCGGCCATCACCCTAGCTTGTGGCAGGTAAAGGAAATATTCCTGAGCTGGATCATGCTCCAGGTTGCGTTTCAAGATCTTTCCAGGCGAAAGCTGAAATCGGGACTCATCAGAGGCAGGGACCCCTCCCCTCCCGATCCGACTCATGGCTTTGGCCATTAGTGCTCCCATCCTATGTGAAACCCAGGGGTTGATGTCTTGTTTTTTGGTTGAATCCATATCAATGCCCTGACTCAACGGAAAGAGTTGTTGGTTCCGTTAGACTTTTGACAGGAGTCACTTCCACCAGTGAACAATTTTCCAGACGCCAGATCACATCAGCATGAGCCAATCGTTCGGGCCTGTGCGTTGCCATGATGACGGTGCCCTGATATTGTTCGAGCACCCGATTCAATACGACGATGGCATCATCGTCCAAATGAGCGTCAGGCTCATCGAGCAGTAATATAGTGGGATTACCAAGCAGGGCCCGTGCCATGGCGATCCTCTGTCGCTGTCCAAGGGAGAGGTTCCCCCCCCCCCCCCGGTAACTCTCGTCTGTGCACCTTGGGG
>MTPG01000109.1 GCA_002010915.1 Desulfarculaceae bacterium JdFR-97
GGGAGAGAGGTGGAGGGTCAGGGGGCGGGGGTGTAGTCGGGGACGATCTCGGCGAGCTTGCTCTTTATGGCGGCGGCATCAAAGGTGGCGGCGATCTTAAGGAGCTCGTCTACCTTTTGGTTGAGATGGGAGGGGTCGCAGGCATTACCTCGCAAGACCAAGATCTTCTCGTGGGCCGTGGCCACAATCCCCTCCCCTTCTGTGATCAGCTCCTCGTAGAGCTTCTCCCCAGGCCTGAGGCCGATGAACTGGATGGGGATGTCCCGGTCGGGCTCGTAACCGTGGAGCCGGATGAGATCCCGGGCCAGATCCAAGATGCGGATGGGCTTTCCCATATCCAGTATGAAGATCTCGCCCCCCTCTCCCATGGCCCCGGCCTGGAGGATAAGCTGAGCAGCCTCGGGAATGCTCATGAAGTAGCGGGTCACCTCGGGGTGGGTCACGGTCACAGGACCGCCACGTGCGATCTGCTCCTGGAAGATGGGGACTGCCGAGCCAGAACTTCCCACCACGTTTCCAAAACGGACGGCCATAAGACGGGTCCGCCCGTTGTCCTGCATGCACTCCACCAGCATCTCGGCCACCCGCTTGGTGGCCCCCATCACATTGTGGGGCCGCACTGCCTTGTCCGTGGAGACCAACACGAACCTCTCCACCCCGAACTCCACTGAAAGCTCCACCACGTTTCGGGTGCCGAGCACATTAGCATAGACGGCCTCCCAAGGATGCATCTCCTGGATGGGCACATGCTTGTAGGCGGCCGCGTGGAAGACCACCTCAGGGAGAAACCGCCTGAAGACCCGCTCCAGGGTCCCTTTCTGCCTTATGTCCGCTAGGTATCCGGCCTGGTCCACGTACCCGAAGATCTGCTGACACGCCATTTCCACCCGGAAGAGGTTGAGCTCGCTCACATCCACCAGGGCCAGGGCCTGGGGATGGAACCGGCAGATCTGCCTCACCAGCTCGGATCCGATGGAGCCCCCAGCGCCTGTGACTAGGACCCGTTTGTTCTTGAGATAGGCCGCGATCTCCTCTTGGTCCAAACGGACCTCCTCGCGGCCGATCAAGTCCTCCAGGGTGACCTCACGCACGGCCTTGATGGAGACCCTCCCGTTGATGAGCTCCCCGATCCCCGGCACGGTCCGGTATCGCTTTCCGGTCCTCTCGCAGGCAGCTACGATCCTCCGCATCTGGTCCCCCCTGGCCGAGGGGACGGCGATAAGGATCTCGTCGAAGTCCACTTTCAAGCGGTCGATGTCGTCCACCGCACCCAGGACAGGGACCCCGTGGATGGCCTTCCCCCTCTTCCTGGGGTCATCGTCCAGGAACCCTACGGCCTCGTACTTGAGCCCAGGGTTGTCCCGGACCTCCCTCAAGACCTTCTCCCCAGCATCCCCGGCACCGATGATCAAGAGGCCTTTTCGGTCTCCTCTTCCCCATCGTCGGATGGCAGGGAAAACATCCACCCCTGCGCCGCGGGCAAAATAGAGCCGGATAGCCACCCGGATGCCCCCGATGAAGATCAGGGTCAGGAGCCCATCGATGAAGAAGACCGACCGGGGATAGCCTTGGAAGCGGTGCACTAAAAGGATAAGGGCTATAATCACGGACGACGATGTGAAGACCGCCTTGACCACGCTGATCAGGTCCACAAGGCTCGTGTATCTCCACATTCCCCGATACAGGTGAAAGAAAGCGAAGGTGGGCATCTTCACTAGGAGAACAACAGGCAGGGTGACGCGGATCCTGTCCAATTCGTTCGGAGGGATAGCGAACTCGAACCGAATCAAATAGGCACCTAAAAATGAAATCACCACAAAGAAGGCATCCAGACCCAGCATTATCCAGAGATTGAGCTTCAAGATATGCCTTCCCGTGTTCATGACAAATCCCTCAGAAGGGCAAGGAGGATGATCCAGCGCGGAAATCCTTAGATCTCCGCAAGTGGCTGGAAGAGAAAAGCTTCTATGTCGGCCTTCTAATAGATGCGGTTTCGTTCCTCATAGGTCAAAAGCTGATAGAACTCCCGCTCATCCGTTTCATGGGAGCGCTCCACCTTGCCGTTCAGCCGAGGGCTTCGGGGCTTGATATAGACACGCCGAATCGCCAGATCCTCAACATGCCAGTGGAACCTGGCCGTTATCGGTGCGGATGGTGTGGATATGAAAGGGAAACTTGGGAGGTCATATAGTCTATGAAATGGATGGCCTTCTGTATTGAACTGTGATCTATAGGTAGATGATAGCTTTCTCCTTATTCATAAAAACAAACAAGGTAAAAGGCATCGTTCCCCGTGTTTCTTACTATATGTTTTAGTCCAGCCTTTATTCTATATGTCTTCATATCTCCTTCTACAAGGACCTTTTCTCTTTTTCCAGACATTTCATCCTGCACAATGATTTCACATATTCCACTACCTCCAATTATACAGATAATCTCATCCTTCTCATGGATATGATCACCTCTAATAGCACTTGATTGCATAGTGGCAATATGAAGCTCCTCGACAGAAAAGGCCTTTAGATCTCTTATCATGCCCCTTTCATCTTTGTAAATTGGGGCCTGCCTTTCATGTATTTCTTCTAAAAAAATCATCTTTGTCTGTAGATCCTTGTGTTAGACAAACCCAAAGTCACCTCATGCACTTGAAGCAAGTCATGAGCCTTCTGGTAGATTGCTAGCCTCTTATACCCTTGATCCCTCTTCTTGTCATTTTCCATGCCTTTTGCCCTTTGCTAATATTTAGTCTAACTCCTCAGATCCGTGCTACAGCATAAATAACCTTATATTCAAAATTAGGACTATCAGAGGAGATGCGCTGAGGAGGCAAATATTCACAAACACCCTCCTCAATCTCCTCTTTCAATGGTAGCAACCTGCCATAAAAAATTTTCTTGAGAAATTCCTTACCCTTCATGGTTTTTGGTATGAGGTGAAGAGCGACAGCAATTTTTCTGATGGTTGCGATGGTCTTTTCTTTGACACCTTTGGGCAAAGCCGAAAAGGCACCATAAAATTCCACCTTAAAACCATTATTCTTTATGAGCTCCTTAAGTTCTGGTACCGAAAAGTAACGAGTACTAAAAGGACTTGGGTTAAATTCTGACCAATCTTTATTTGCGGTGGCAATAAGCAGAACTCCTCCCTCTCGAAGGACCCGACGCGCCTCCTGAAGGAATTTTTCCGGTTGTGCCAGATAATAAATTGCTTCGTAGAGGATCACCACGTCAAAGCTTTTGTCTTCAAATGGAAGTTGATGGGCGTCAAGATGATACACCTCCACTCGGTCTTTGTAATAATCCCGGGCAGCACGTACCAGTTTTTCTGTACAATCGCCCCCAACCACACGTCTGGCTCTGCGGGCCAAATAGCCTAATCCTTGACCAGCTCCGCATGCCACCTCCAAAACATCTTTGCCCTCACAAAAACTGGCGGCAAAACAGTACCGGTGAAACATCCTGGCCAACTGCTCACGGGTAACTCTATTTCCTGGGACCTCTGTTACAGAACTATAATCGATTCCCATAGCTCCCTTTCTATTCTATCTTTGTCAATTATATTAAAGTCATAGTGCTATGGACGATTTTAAACAAAAAATTTCTTCACCGTCTCGATAACGAATTTTACTTCCTCATCAGTCAATTCGGGGTACATGGGCAAGGAGACAACCTCTGCCGAAATACGTTCAGTCATTGGCAAATTGAAATGGCTAAGACCCAAGGCTTTCTGCTTGTGGAGTGGTTTAGGCCAGGATATGAGCACTTCCACACCTGAGCTTCGAAGATGGGCCACCAGATCGTCCCGCTCCTTACAACGGATGACGTAGTTCTGATAGACATCAAAGTAGTCACCGTTTGAACGAGGGTGAGGCGTTAAACCGTCAATACCTGCTAATCCCTCATCATATAGTCGGGCAATCTCTCTGCGCCGCTTCACCCATTTATCAAAATAGCGAAACTTCATGTTCAGCAGAGCGGCATGTAGGTTATCTAGTCGGCTGCACCAGCCAAAGCATTCGATCACTTCCACACTTTCCACCCGGCCATTGTCCCTGAAAGCACGTAGTTTCCGGGCTAAATCATCGTCATTAGTGCAGACCATGCCGCCGTCTCCTGCCGTACCCAGCATTTTAGCTGGATAAAAGCTAAAGATAGCTGTATCACCAAAGGAACCACACCGTTTTCCCCTAAAAGACGCCCCCAAGGCTTGGGCCGCATCTTCAATGACTTTCAGGTTGTATTTTTGAGCAATTTCCATAATTTTATCCATCTCACAAGCATGGCCATTCAGATGAACCGGGATGATGCCCCTCGTTCTAGGCGTAATCGCCGCTTCAATTTGATCCACATCTATATTGAAGTCGTCCCGCACATCAACCAGAATAGGTGTTGCTCCGCATTGGACAATAGCGCCTACTGTGGCGACAAAGGTGTGGGCCACTGTTATAACTTCATCGCCCGGGCCAAATCCAAGAGCATGAGCGGAGAGATAGAGCGCATCGGTCCCGGTGTTAACTCCAATGGCATGTTTAGTTCCCACATACGCCGCGATATTCTTTTCAAAAGCTTCAAGATGACGACGTAAAATGAAATCACCGCCCGACATAATCTCTTCAAATACCGCATCGAACTCCTGCTTCAGTTGTTGATATTGCCTTGGATAATTTACGAAACGGACTTTATACGCCATGGAGCCTCCTTTCCGGATAACAGTTTCTTAATTGCCTGAACAATATGCGTAGCATTTGGGTAGTAAACCATCTCGAGTGCTGAACTTGCAGGAGCAGGCACATCAGGCAGGGTTACCCGCTGAATGGGGGATTTTAATTCATCAAAAATGTTTTCCGCGACAATAGCGGCGATTTCCGCTGCCATCCCGTATGTTTTCCAGCCTGCGTCAGCAATTACCAATCTGCCCGTCTTTTTAACAGATTCAAATATAAGGAGTTCGTCTATCGGTTTTATCGAGCGCAGATCTATAACCTCTACGTCAATCCCTTCTTTTCTCAAAAGTTCAGATGCCTTCATTGATTCAACGACCATATAAGACGCAGAAACCAGAGTCACATCTTTACCCCTTTTTCTAACAATTCCTTTTCCAATCGGAACGGAATATATTTGCTCAGGAACATCACCCTCTATTTTATAGAGCCAACGATCATCTATATAAATGACTGGGTTATCATCTCTTATGGCTGAAATCATCAATCCCTTAGCATCGTAAGGCGTTGATGGCATTACGACTTTAAGCCCAGGGATATGAGCAAACAGGGAATGAAGCGCCTGGGAATGTTGAGCCGCCTGTTCCCCGCCTCTATTTATGATGCCCCATATCACGACCGGCACCGATGATCTGCCTCCAAACATATAATGCCAGTTTGCTGCTTCATTAACAATCGGGTCCATGGCGTACATCATAAAGTCCATTCGAGGATGAACCACTATTGGTCTCATGCCAACGAGAGCAGCCCCCACAGCAGCACCTGTTATAGCATTTTCTGAAACAGGCGTATCAATAACCCGTTCTGGTCCGAATTTTTCGAAAAGTCCTCTGGCAGTGTTACCAACATACCATGGGCTCTTAACCCCCTGGCCGATAAGGAAAACTGATTCATCAGATGACATCATTTGGTGAAGCGCCTCGTTGATGGCCAGTGAAAAGGATAGCTGCCTCATTTAGCCTTCCTTCACTCAGTAGTTAGGTTTTTCGTTGTTTGGGTTTGTTGTGCTTATCGGGTTTGCTGTACTTTATGCGAAGATATATTTCTTCAACTCACTCTTCTCGGGATAAGGGCTATTTTTAGCAAACAAATGCGCATCTTTAATTTCTTTTTCTATCTGCTTCCTTATTTCGTCTATATCTCCCTTCTCCAATATGTTATTGTTAAGGAGAAAATGCTCAAAATTAATAACAGGATCTTTCTTTCTCCACTCTTTTATTTCTTCTTCTGGCCTTATATCTGTATGGGTACCATGAATATTGTCATCAGGACCAACGTGTCCTCGTAATCTATAGGTAACACACTCAATAAAGACTGGACCATCGTCGTTTCTACATGCCTCAACAGCCTTTTGGGCAGCCTCATAAACTTCCAGAACGTCATTGCCATCAACCTTTAAACTTAAAATATCGTAGGACTTTCCAATCTTAAAAATATCATTGTTGGGTCGACATTCTCTAATCGGCATATGAGTTGAATAAAAGTTGTTTTCACAGACAAACAGAACGGGGAGTTTTTTGAGTGCCGCAAAATTCAATGATTCGTAGAGTACCCCTTCTCCTGTTGCCCCATCTCCAAAAAAGCTGACTGAAACTCTCTTTTCTTTTCGTATTTTTGAGGCAAGGGCTGTACCTAGGGCCAATGAAATGGTACCAGCAACAATTGGCGCCGCACCCATCACGCCCTTTTCAGGTTCAATAATATGCATTGATCCCCCCCTCCCCCTGGAACAACCGGTCTCCTTCCCGTAAATCTCCGAAATAAGTCCTTTTAAGCTCCCTCCTTTGGCAAGGTAATGACCATGAGAACGATGGGTGCCAAAAATATAATCTGTTTCAGATAGGGCAGCACAGACCCCTGTCGCTATCGCTTCTTCTCCACAATAAAGATGCACTGGACATCGCACCTCTTCTTTAAGAATCGGCTCGACAAGACTCTCTTCACAGAGCCGGATACGAACCATAGTCTGATATAGATTTACCAAGAATTTTTTAGAATATTGCATTTTAGTTCTCTCTATCTGAAATCGTAAGGCGTAAGAGCGTAAAGCGTTAGGTGTTATCCGTCAGGTGTTAGGAGTTTTTGTGACTTAATAAGCCCTGTGAGCATTTTATCTACCCTAACCATTATTTCATCAATATCTTTCCAGCTTCTTTCATCAATATATTTTAGCCGCTTAGCAATCTCTAACTGAATATCTAACTCACTTAGAGAGTCCTGTGCTATATGAAGAAAATTGATAAACTCTTTCTCTGTCTGTCTTCCTGCACCCTCAGCTATATTACTTGGAATACTAATCACAGAGCGTCTTAACTGATCAGTTAAGCAGTAACGTTCTTCTTTAGGAAACTTGTTTGTTGTTTTATAAATACCGAGTACCAAATCCATAGATAATTTCCAAACATCTAATTTCTTATGTGGTTTCTCCATTTTTACCCCTTATGCTCTCACCCCTTACCCTCTCACTCCTAACGATAGTCAATATTGTCTGAAAAATAATCTTTAAATCAACCCAAAACGATCGCTCTCTCACATACTTGAGCTGAAGCCTTAGTTTGGTCGGACGAATTTTCTCCATGTAAGTCTTCTCGGGATCCGGGCTTCCAGCAAGAATTGCCCCTTCATCGGGATTCCAGAGAGAAGCCCAATCAGTTATGCCTGGGCGAACACTTAATATCGCCTTCTCTTCCTCAGTAAACATGTCAACATAATACTGGACCTCAGGCCTCGGACCAACAAAGCTCATCTCACCTTTTAATACATTTATAAGCTGGGGTAGTTCATCAAGTTTATATTTTCTGATAAATTTTCCAACCTTTGTAATCCTTGGATCATCATCAGCGGTTGATGGTCCACCAATTTTTTCAGCATCTACCACCATCGTCCTGAACTTAAAAATCCTGAAGGGCCTGCCATATCTTCCGATCCTCACTCCCCGATAAAAAACCGGCCCTCCATCTTCTTTTTTTATCAAAATAGCGACAACTAATAAAACAGGAGAAAGCAATATCAATCCAAACAAGGAAAAAACAAGATCAAACAATCGCTTCATTAGCTTTCATTCCCCTGCGTTTCTGAAGTGTAATACTTATTCAACATCCAAAACCCAACATCTATCATCCAACATTATTGGCATTTATATCCTTCCTGCCAATCTTTCCTTAATCAATCCGATATATTCGTAAAAGGCTGTCTCAGTCTCTTTAAGCCGATCAGCCTTTGGAAATACCATTATAGGATGAAACCGTTGATGTTTCCTGACCAAATGATCAGTGGGGGCCGAGATAGGTTCCATACCTGATTTTTTAAATAATGCCATGGCCCTTGGCATATGTGCAGCAGATGTCACCAGTATAAACCTTTTGTCTCCAACTATATTTTTTATGAATTTGGCTTCCTCATAGGTATTGAGGGATTTTGACTCTAAAATTATGTCCTGGGGCTCCACTCCTAATGAAATTGAAAGCCTTTCCATCATTTCAGCATCAGAGACGCAGTCAAAACCAACTCCACCAGATAAGATCAATTTCGCTCCAGGAATTTTCCTGTAAAGTCTAATCCCTTCAATTAAACGAATTAGAGAAGAATGATTAAGTTGACTCGTAATAGGCAATCTTGGGTCTGATGTCAGGCCGCCTCCCAAAATCACCACGTACTTGATCCCAGAAACATTTTTAAGAAAGTCATCATTTATTCGAAAAGTTTTATATTGGCGTTCAAGATATCCCAAGATCGCATAAGAGAAAGGGTATGTACTAAATAAGACTAAAAGGATAAAACCAATTGTTATTGCAAGTTTCCCAAATCTTTGCTTCTTTGTAAACCACAAAAGACTTAGACCAAATGCCAGTATTATAATACAAAGGGAAACGGGAAATAAAAGAGTAATTAAGGTCTTAACCATAAAATCAGAAACCTGATAATCATTCATTTTGGCTCAATTTCAAAAATTACCGTACCCCCCGCCGGTGTACTTACAGGGATCCAGACATTGAATATAGGCTTTATTGCCGGAACTTACCCCCATTGTCTAGACAGAGATTAGGGATGTATTTGGTGCATAGACTGGTCTTTTACCCCTGCCTTCAAAATAGACCTCATGGGGTGTTCGAT
>MTPG01000027.1 GCA_002010915.1 Desulfarculaceae bacterium JdFR-97
CAGATCAGACCACATATACCCGCATCGGGCCACAAATGGCTTGCCCCAGAGTCTTGCCGCCCGCAAAGCCACTTCCGCTCCATTGGTCTGGTTGCTCTTGTAGATCGTCGCCGAACGGAGATGACGGGCATGAAGGAAAGGTAAGAGTCTCTCATACCACTGCCTCGGCAGCCCCATGCGATTGCACAGAATTCTGATGCCTGGAATCTGCTTGGCATATTCGAGTTCGCTCTTGCCTCCATATGTCACAAACGAGACCTCCACCCGCCTGTATTGAAGCCATCGATACAGGGCTATCTCCCTCTCCAGCATCCCAATCCTGTCCCACGTTTGAAGTGAAACTCCCCGTGTAAAAAAGAGAACCAGGCGCATGCGGTCTTTTTCAAGTGCCATCTATTCTCTTCTGCATACAAAGAGGATCATATGGCCGAACCGTTGGGTTATCCATGAGCTCGATCGGATCCATCTCTTCAGCCGCCACCCTACTGCTGGCACTCGGAAAAGATGCAACAGCCAGGGAATCTCATCCTTCAGTCCTTTGAAGCTGTCATAGGACATTTGATCGATGATTTGGAAGCCTTCCTTTTTTAGCAGGTGAGAGAATTCACTCTCAGTGAACGCATACTGGTAAAACTGGAGCCCTTCCACTTGACCCCGGTACATCCCCAACTTTGCCTTGAGACGCCTGAGGGAATGGAAGAAAGGCACTGAAATGAAAGCCACACCTCCCGGTCGCAGGACACGGCGGGCCTCCTTCAAAAGCGGCTCCGGACCTCCCTCACGATGCTCTACCACACCGATAGAGATATAGGCTCCATAATGACCGTCTGGGACATCAAGGTGGGCAACGTCCCCAACCCGGATGGGCAGCTCGGGCAAGATGGTCTTCACCGCCTTTACAGTTTCAGGGGCCCATTCCACTCCTTCAACATCAAACCCTCGAACCCTCAAAGCAAGAACATACTGCCCTTTTCCACATCCGGCTTCCAGGATCTTTCCCTTTCGGGGAAGATATCGCAGAAAGACTTCCTCAAACCAACCTAAGTGCCCGCGTCTGGCTCCTTCATAGCTCTGCAAGGAAAGGTGATGTTTCCAATGTTCATCCCAGAACTGAGGGCCGGCTAGAGCCCTGTAATAGGCCAGCCGGCCTATGTCCTTGCAGTAAATGAGTCTGACCATCAAGCATCCAAAGGTTTGGAATTCAGCAATTGTAATTTCAGCAAAATGGATTCCGCCCTTCGCTCGAATGAAAGGGACTCCGCCTTCTTGATTCCAGCCTGACTTCGCCTTCGAGCTGTAGACGGATCTTGCAGTATTCGCTGAATACCCAATGCAAGGGATCTCGGATCATCTGGCGTCACGAACTCAACCTCCTCNTCAGTTACCCAGCTCTGCAAAGCAGGTATGCGGGAAGCAACGATGGGGGTTCCGGAAGCCAAATATTCACCGAGTTTGAGCGGGCTTGTCCAAAGGGCACTGGGATGGTATCGGGACGGGGGCAAGAGCAATACATCAGCATGCCACAAGAAAGNNGGGATCTCCAAATGAGGCTTCAGGCCGTGAAATGTGGTGTTAGTCAACCCAAGAGCTTGTGCCCGTTCTTGTTGCCTNANAACGTCTTCGGGCCATCCGCCCACTAAATGGAAGCTAACATTGGGCAATCGTNTTGCTGCTTCAAGGATTGTAGGAATACCCTTATAGTCGGCCATGTGCCCTACATAGACAACGTTAGGACCATTGTTAGGGTATGGTGATCGATCTAGCCTCTCGGGTCGCCGGAACAGTGAATAATCAACGGCATCCGGAAGCACTACCAGTTTCTCTTTCGGCACACCAAGTGATCGATAGTGTTCAGACAGTCGCTGGGAAATTGTGACCCACAATTTAAATGCCCGATGTCGTGTGGCCTCCACCAAACGCAAAAAGGGCGCTGTCTTGTTACCCGGATGAGCGTGACTTTCAGCCACAGTTGTAAAGCCGAGTCTGCTGCCTACCCAAGGAAAGATGTAATTGCGGGCAAATATCAGATTTGGTCGTATCATCAATGCAATGGGCAAAGCTAGTAGTGTAAACCGCCAGTGCTGGCCTACGGGATACCGCCATATCCTGGACGGCAACTGAACCCATCGGATCGGTTCAGTCAACCCATATGTTGCAGTCAGTTCCGCCAGAGGCACTCTACCGCCTGATGATGGCTGTAGGCACAAGAGAGTGACTTGGTGCCCTAATCGGGCAAAACCCTGCGCCATCTTGACGGTGTTGATGGCGTGTGCCCACTGGGATGAAGCCTCAAAAGCGCTGACAACAAGGACACGCATTAGCCTTTTGGATTCTGAGGTCGTTGGCCAAGTACAGTGATAGGGCGATGCATGCGGCGTCTGGGCTGATCGCTATAGTCTTCCGTCAGTGGTGGATTGGTACGGACAACCTCAAAACCGAGCTTGTCAAACCAACCGATCACCTCATCAAATTCATGATGGGTCGCGATGGGCGCTGACCACCAATCAAACATATGAATCTGTGTCGGCAATAAATTCATGAAGCTGAACAACCGTTGATAGAAACGAACGCGCCATTTCCCGCCACTTCGAAGCCAGCGTGCAATAGCCGCAGTGCCTTGTGCAAAACGAAGTTGCCACACAATGGGCAAACGGGTAGTTATGCCTCGCACCAGCGAATCCAACAGTTCGTAACTGAGTCGGCCCCTTCCATATACATGTGCAACAAGCAATCCCCCCGGCTTGACCGTTCGGGCTAGTGATTTCAGCGCCTGTTCAGCATTACCAGTATGTTGTAAAACTCCGATAGAAAACACGCGGTCAAAAGTGGCGTCCCCGAAGGGTAACCGAAATATGTCTCCCCGCACTATGTGAACATTGGGTAAATGGTGAGTGTGTTCGAATGCACTGTAGACACCCCAACCAAGATCAACACCAACAACTTCCGCACCAGTTCGTGCTGCCTCGTTCGTAAAGCGTCCGTTGCCGCAACCTGCATCCAGCACAAGTAAACCAGGATAGAGCTCATTCTCATGAAACAAGCTCTTGCTCCAGAACGCCCTTTGTGTGTGCTCTATAAGGCCACCATAGAATTTTTCTTTAGCATTTGGAACGTTAGGGTAGGTCTCCAGCCAGCCCCAATCCAGAAAGTATCTCCATTCAAAGCCAAAACGCTCTACAGTCGCAGTCTGTAACTCCGTGAGATCATTACCGCCGACACTGACCGATCCGGACGGAAGCAAATCTGGCACCCCTTGCGTAATTGGATAGACCTGCTGGCACACTGTACATTGCAGTTGCCCTGTTATAACATGACCGCCCACTTCTTTTTTGGAATTTATCTTCAGAAGGCTTAAGTCAATGGGACAACGCAATATTCCTAACAACGAACGACGCATACAGGTCATCACCTTCGCTTAAACCAGATGTCCGCCCAGCAAGTCAGCATAAGCAAATTCCATATTCGCGCTGTCCGATAAGGAACTCCGGGTTTCAATAAACACTCCCAGTCAGAAGACCAGTAGCCCTCTCGCACCCATGATCCCCTCCGAATCCGCTCCAGCGCCCTATCCCAATCAAATTTATCAAGCACACGCAGGCTGAACCCCTTCTTAGGTTGGTCCAACACGGAAGCGGGTATCCGTGAGCGCAGATAATCACGTAGTAACAGCTTGCTCTCCGTCCGTTCACGGGCCTCAAGGGGACGGGTAAGTGCCCACTCAATAATACGCCGATCTAAGAAAGGGACACGAACTTCCAGGGAATGGGCCATACTGGCTCGATCCACTTTGGCGAGAATTGAATCAGAGCAAAATGTCATCAGATCTACTCGCTGTAGGGCACGTTGCAAAGGAAGTTTCGGGTCAAAATGTTTGCGCAATGGCGCCAGCATCTCTTCATCTTCGAAACGCAGACCCATCGGTTTTAATAAAGCTTCTGTTTCTTCCGGAAGAAATCGTGGATACAGACGCCAGGCATGACGATGCAATGGTGAGACACGCGAAAAATGCTTTGCCGCCAGTCTGCGCGTTGCGGAAGAGGCATTACGACGCACAAATGGACGATAAGCCCGACGAAGCCAACGACTACTCCGGCGTAAACCCCCATCGATATTGCGATACCACGTATAGCCTCCGAAGGCCTCATCGCCTCCATCCCCAGCCAAAACAACCTTGAAATCTCTAGCCGCAACCCCACTGATCAAATACATGGAAAGAAGTGCACTGTAGCCTTGAGGTTCGTCGAAGGCCGTTACGACTTGTCTGATCAGTCCTTCGACATCCCTGATCTCCAATGGGATCGTATCGTGAGGAAAGCCTAAATGCTTTGCAACATCGGCTGCAATTGGTGATTCATCATCCTGAAAGCCAGGATAGCTGACAGTGATTGCCTTTACAGGGCGCCTCAGGTCGCTTAAACCCAAAGCTACTGAAGAAGAATCGAGCCCACCCGAAAGGAAGAGACCAACGGGCACATCTGACAGCAAATGCTCTTGCAATACAGTTTCAAAAAGATCACGCCATTCTTCCAGGCCTTGCTTGCCATTCGGATCAATATGTCGGGGGGGCTCCCAGTAACACCTTTGTTGCAATCCTGTGTATGGCTGCCAAATGAGCAGATGCCCAGGTTCCAGTTTGCTAATCCCTCGCCAGATAGACCATGGAGAAGGAACGTAACCCAATGTCATTACATATGCCAAAGCCATCGGTTCCGGTTCGGGCTTAGCTTCAAGCAACGGCAACAGCGCCCCTGCTTCAGAGGCCAGTGATAATCCTTTCCTCGGCTGAGCATAATAGAGCGGTTTGATACCTATCCGATCTCGAGCTGCCAGCAAAAATTGTTTCTTTTCATCCCATAAAGCAAAGGCAAACATGCCCTCCAGATGGTTAACACATCGATCTCCCCATTCTTCATAGGCATGCAATATTACTTCACTGTCTGATTTGGAGTAAAAACAGTGTCCAAGCCCTTCAAGTCTTGCCCGCAAATTAGGATAATTGTAAATCTCTCCATTACATACCAACCAAAGTGTAGAGTCCTCATTGTGCATCGGCTGGCGTCCAGCATCGCTCAGATCTATAATCGAGAGGCGACGATGACCTAACCATATACGACGGGAAGGTGACTCCCACGAGCCCTCGGTATCAGGCCCCCGATGCATTAGGCGAGCAAGTGTACAGATCCGTTTATCCAGGTTATCTAGGTGTCCAACTTGGACGACAAACCCACACATAAGGTCACTTGACACAGTATCCCGATACTTTGTCCCCTAACATTCTTAATAAGTGCCGCACCCTCTTTCTTCTTAAGAACGGTATCCTATGTTGGAAAAAAATGTATGTTGGCTCTAAGTAAACCTCCTTCTTAAATAAGGAGCTCAAGTCCCTTTCCAATCGGAAGATGGACATCTTATTACAATGGGTTGGGTCATCGAAAAGATAGTAGTGTACAAAGTCAGAAGTAATAGCCTTTTTTATATCGTAAAGGCGCTTGATAGGATAGTTAGGAGCGGCAACCACAAACCGCCCACCTCTCTTTAGTACCCTGTATATTTCCAGTAAATATTCCAGGTATAATCTTCTTGGTATGTGTTCGACCACATTTGACGAAAATACTACATCAAAACTCTCGTTTGCGAAGGGCAAATAACTCTCTTTAGGATCAAGTTGTAAACAAAAAAAACCTTTCTCTCTAACTCGGGCGACCTGATCAGCACTAATCTCAGCTCCATAAAGATTGCTTCTGGGAACACAACTAGCGAATACCTCTAAGTATCTACCATTGCCACAACCAAAGTCCAAAATGCGAAAATGAGCCAAATCAGTATGGGGACCGATATTGCAGAGTTCCAAAACCTTCTTCGCTGTTCCGGACGATACAGGCTGGTCCCAGGGAAGCCGAGACGTCATGTTCTAAGCCCTCTTTGATTCTTCTGATTATAATTCTGGCAAGACTGGCATGCTTCGTCCGGGTAAATCCCTCTAAGCAAATTCTCCCTAATTCTTACAAAATGCTCATTATTCCATAAGTCCATAATATTAATATAATCAAATATATAGCCCAGACTCTTCAGTTTTCCTATAACGACAGCATTACACCCTCCAACAATAACGTTTTCCCCGTATCTTCCCCTGTCTATCCCCTTTACTGGCCAAGTCTGAAAACGTGTCCAAAAGGATCCACATATACCCGGTCCAGCATCTGCAGGCAAAGGTATTGAAACCGGTATTCCTCTCTTTCGACCGAGCATCTTCGCTTTCTCTAAAGCAGTGGTTATGTGAACGTCTTTACTTGTATAAAGAGAAAAAGTAGAAGTAAAGTCATTAAACCCATGTGGATGCAAATTAACTATAGAGATATGGCAGTTTATTCTCCTTCGAGACAAATCATCTATCAACTTGTCAATATCCTTGTAATTGTGTTTTGTAATAATATAGTGTACCTCAAAATGGATATCGGAATGTTTGTTTATGTATTCCATGGAAGACAAGACGTCCTCATAGCAGGAACCCTTCTTAAGTCTTTCGTGTACCTTTGGATCTCCAGAGAGAATGTCAGTAGTGATGTAAGAAATATAATCTTGACGCTTTATGATTTCAGCCAAATAGTTATTTTTTTCAAAAATCGGTCGGAAAAAATCTGTTTGAATAGACGTAGTTCCATAAACCTCTATTGCATAATCAACAATTTCGAGAATATCGGGATGAAGGAACGGCTCACCCGTAGCGCATATGTGGATTCTGGGCACTCTACCTCTATAACACATATCAACGATTTTCTTAAACTGGTCAAGGGAAAGACGAAAATGCAAGCCATAAACATTACTTGCACCACTCCTGGCATCATCCGAATGGTAAGCACAAAAGACGCATCGGAAACTGCAAGCGCTGCTTATAGCAACAGTGACATACCGTGGTGGATATGAAAGAATAGCTTTCTTGTAGAACTCGCGCTGATAGCTCATTTTATCTTTTTTCATTAATATGCTTCTATGCACACTGCGTATTTTTCCCACTAGACCCATATAAAGTCAGTCTCCATAAATGGCCAATTCTTGCACATTATAGGTCGGCTTTGGATTGAATGGACCTCTTTTCTCTTTGCCTAAAGCTCCATTTCACATCCAATGCAACCAAATCCATATTTCTTCGAATGTAGTAAAACGAGGGATCGACTACTTGAAAAATAGCCAAGTTATCCCCCTTGAATAGTGAGATATTATTCGCTCTTGTAACCGACACAAACAACGCATAGACCCCCGGCATGAGGGGAAGCCTCGGTATATAGCTAATCACGGTACCTTGCCTTTCATTGGCTAAAGGAAACGGTTCATCAAGAGAATTAAAAACAGTAATCCGCAGCATATCGGATGTTACAAAGCCAACATGAAACACGAGATCTTTCACTGGCTCTCGGAGCGTGTAGTGAATGCAGATACTCATAGCCTTTCCGGTTTCTACTACACTAGACGGCTTTCCTGAAGCATCGTGTATTTCGACTTGGTCAATCGAAACCTCACCAGTGTCTAGATAGATCGCTGGCTCGACATCTCCTTCCGTACGCAAAAACTCCTGGCGTATAGAATCCTGATAATAACGCGAAGCTGTCTCCCGCATCTCAGTTGCACAAGCGATCTGACCTTCACTAAGCAAGATCCCTCTTTGACATACCCTCTCAGCTTGTCTCACAGCATGCGTAACCAACAAGATGGTAACGTGAGAGCTCTGGATGCTGGCGAGACGCTCGATACATTTTCGTTGAAAATTCATGTCGCCTACACCGAGGACCTCATCAATCAAAAGAATGTCTGCTTCAACATTAAGAGCTACTCCAAACCCCAACCTCGCCAGCATTCCGCTGGAATACATCCTCACCGGCCGGTCGAACCACTCCCCCAGCTCGCAGAACTCCTCTATCTCCGGCATCTTGACATCGATCTCACGCCGGGGCAGCCCCATAATGGCTCCCAAAAGCCGAACATTTTCCCTCCCCGTCAATTCAGGATGAATCCCTGCATTAAGCTCGATCATGGGAAAAACCCGCCCTTTCACCTCCACCCGTCCACGAGTAGGAGGGGTAACACCGGCTAATATCTTGAGCAGAGTGCTCTTGCCAGCCCCGTTTCGGCCAATGATGCCAAGGGTTTCTCCACGTTTGACCTCGAAGGTCACATCTCGCAAAGCCCAGAGATTTTCGATGGAGTACGGACTTTTTTTCCTACCCCAGGCTCGAATCCTTCTTCTAGCAGTTTGAATAAAGACAGGCAGAGGAAGTCCATATCGTTTCCATAAACCCTGGACACGAATGACTACATCATCACTCATTTTTTAAAGCACATCCGCAAAATATTGAGACATATAACGGAACAAAGGCCAAGATATCAACAAAATAATCATTATACCGACAATGGACGTTAAAAGAAGACCTTCATTGGGAGGAGATCCCCTAACAAGGACCTCCCTAAAACCCTCTATGAGGCCGACCAACGGGTTAACTGCATAAAACGACTTCCAACGTTCCGGGACCTGCCCTAATGGATACATTACAGGACTAGCCAGCAACCAAAACTGCATGAGAAAAGGTATCGCATATATGATGTCTCTCCTGTAAGTTCCAAAAGCAGC
>MTPG01000110.1 GCA_002010915.1 Desulfarculaceae bacterium JdFR-97
TACCTTGGCCTTAAAGGCAGCATCGTGACGCTTGCGTATATTCCCCACCCTCCATGCCTCCTTCTAGACTCACGCCAGACTCTACATGCACCTTATTGCCCTGTCCAAATTTTGGGGGTAATTATAGTGGCAAGCCAGTTGCGCCAAAGGCGGAATTTGAAAGGAGTTCTCCCAACGATCCACCTTCCCTTGTCATCTCCGGGATTAAAAGTAATTAAAAGTACTCAAAGCACCGGGATAAAATGTCCCCCGACCTGAGGTATGGGGTATACCTTCAGGGAGAGAGAAGAGACCTGGAGATATGGCATGCTCAGGAAGGAGGACTGGATGGATATCAAAGCACAGGTTTCCGAGAGAGTCTACCTGAAGGACGTTGCCAGGGAGTTGGGGGTGCATCCCAAGACGGTCAGTCGGGCCTTGAAGAGAGGGGGTCCACCTTGGGGCAGGCGTCCCAAGGGGAGGAGGAGCAAGCTGGATCCGTTTTTTGTGCGGGCAGGCGGCCAAGCGAGACCCTAGCTACAGGGAATTTCTCAGCGAGTGGAGAGGACGGCACAGCAAGGGGGTGGAGATGCACCTCAAGCAGGCCCGCTTCCCCTTTCGCCTTCCAGCCGTCCATCGCCGCAAGGTCATCCGGGAGCTGGCCCTGATGACCCTCCGGGAGACCGTAGATCCCGACAACCCAAGCGCCTCAGGCACCAACCTCCAACAACGCTCATAGTCACGACATGAGAGGCCCAGCAAGATCCTCCTCAAAAGCCCCTCATCCAGCCCACGGGAAGACCGTAACAGCATAACTCCTCAATGGGACCTCCCTGTTCGCAAGGCAGTCCCTCACACGAGGCACCTGCACTACCATCCTCTGATCAGCCAAATATATGGAACGCTCCTCTGCCGCCCCTCCATAGTGACCTGCCAGCCCCCATTGCGACCATAACGAGGCCCCGCAAGCCGCTCCACCTCCCTCTGAAGCTCCTCGGCCACAGCCTCCAGCCCAATAGGAATCAATGCCTGTATCAATGCTACCCTCACATCCAAATCCTCAACATGCTTCCTTGAAACCCCCTTCCCTCTCTTCCCTTTACCGCCTATTCATGATACCTTCTTCCCCATCGGTGGCTCCTCCTTTGATAGTCATTACAATAGGTTACCCTATTCTAGGAGGAGCCACCCCTAAATTTTAACGAACTCTAGCACACACTCCTACCAGTGTAGTAGTTTGTAGAAATGCCGGGGAATTATTCTTGACTTTCACTATTATCCCAATAAAATGAGACCCAGCAATTTGGGTAGAAGGGTGGGGGGACACTCTCATAGTCAACTCCTGGTCGCCAGACAGTATGGAGAGACAAGACAGACCAAATCGACCGAATATGTTGGATCTCCACAATCACATGCTCCCAGGATTAGATGATGGAGCTTCCAGTTGGGAACAAAGCCTAAACATGGCGCATATCGCCTTGCAAGATGGAATAGAAGGGGTTGTGTGCACACCGCACTGGGTCTTGGGGCATTATGAAAACACCCGGCAAAAAATATTGAGCAGATTGGAAGAGCTACAAAGGAAATTAGCGGATCATCACATTCCCTTGAAGCTTTATCCAGGGTCAGAACTGCGCTTGGATGTGAGCCTGTCTCAAGGAATTCAATGGGGGGAACTTCTTACCATCAATGATACAGGGCGATTTGCATTCATTGAACTCCCAGCAGAGAGCCTGCCACAAAACCTGGAGGACTTCTTTTGGGATCTCCAGGTTCAAAAGGTCACACCTATCATTAGTCACCCGGAGCGGAATGTAGTATTGCTTCGAGATCCCGCCAGGCTTTACCACTGGGTACAGATGGGGATATTGACCCAGCTAACGGCCGCTAGTCTGTTAGGGCACTTTGGGAAAAAAGTGCAGAAATTTTCAACTTTACTATTAGAGCATAATTTGGTACATATCATAGCCACGGATGCTCATGGGTTGCGAATCAGAACACCAAAGCTTTCCGAAGCCTTCCAAATGGTACAAGATATACTGGGGGAAGAAATGGCGAGCCAGATGGTTTATGAAACTCCGAAACGGATCATCCAGGGAGAGTCTGTGAACCCTCCCGATCCTATCTCCATCCCCACCAGATCCCCGCGTTCTTCGCTCTTGAAACGCTTTCTGTTCAAAGCGTTCATGATGTCCTTCTTTCTGGCTGCATGCACCCCAGGTTGGGGGCCGCCAATAAAAGAAATCCACCCTGGAGCTGAGGAGATCTTTTGGGATCAAGAGAAACACGTATGGGCCGTGGGTAAACCTCCTGTAATTTCCCCTTCTTCGTCTGTCCAGGAACCTTCCTCAGTAGGGGCCATTCAAAAGATCAAGGTTTCGAAGGTTCCGAGACCCCTGCAAGAGAAACCCACAAAGTATCAACGATTACCTAGCTCTATCAGGGATTATATCAGGGAAAAATTTAAGGGAAAGCAGATTCTCTTCCCTGAGGAATTGCCCCAAGAATTAGCCAATAACGTTCATAGGATTGGCCCTGACGATGTTCTGCATGTCATTATCTGGACCGACGGTAACCTTGACATGGATGTGGTGGTTCGAACGGACGGAAAAATCTCACTGCCCTTGGTTGGAGAGGTACAGGCTGCTGGACTTGAGATCTCGGAATTGGAGTCGCGTCTCAGACGAAAATATTCCAGCTACATTGAAAATCCTCAGGTAACCGTCACCTTAAAGGAGGCAAACAGCCTCAAGGTCTTTATCACTGGGGCCGTGAAAGTCCCTACCTATGCTGCGGGTCCTATTACTTCTGGGTTTCCCCTGCGGGGAGACAGGCGCTTGCTCACTGCCCTTTCGCAGGTGGAAATCCTTCCTGATGCGGATCTAAGTGAAGCATATATTGTTCGAGGGGAGATCATAATCCCCGTGGATCTCAGTCGGCTATTGAAAGATGGGGACATGACACAGAACGTCTTGCTTAAACCCGCTGACACCATCGTAATTCCAGGATCCCTCAAAGAGGTCACTATCTTGGGAGAAGTGGAAAACCCTGGTCGTTATCGGGTCAAAAGACGAACTACCCTTTTGGATGCCTTGGCAAAGGCAGGGGGCATCAAACGGGAAACAGCGGCCCTTGATTTGTCTTATGTGGAACGCGGAGGTGAAGTGCTTCCTGTGGATTTCAAACGGCTGATCGATCTCAACGACCTGGATCAGAATATCCTTTTGGAAAACGATGACATCGTTCATATAGCAAGCAATCAGGAGAACAAGGTCTTCGTCTTGGGCGAGGTGGCAAAGCCTGGTGTGGTCCGTTTTGTGGGCCCAATGGATGTCCTCGAGGCCATCTCTGAGGCTGGGGATTTTTTGATTTCGGCTAATCGCAAGCAAGTAGTGGTGGTTCGTGGGGGGCCGCAGGAGCCCAAGGTCTATGCCATCAATGCATTGAAAATGATGGCAGGGTATACCCATGAAAAATTCATCTTGAACCGCTATGATATCGTTTATGTGCCAAGGACACTCATTGCTGACTGGAATGTATTCATTACGCAATTGTTACCCACGATCTCTACGTCGAATCTGATCAGGATGTTGGCCCGTTAAATCGGGGTAATTAGGATTTGCCCTTTAAGCTTGAGCCATCAGCCGTTCGCTATGCTGGGCCTGTGGAATGCGACAAGTTATTTCATCAGGGCTTAGTATCTCGTGCGAGCCTTGAGTATGAAATTTTTTAGCATGTAGGACCTTGCACTCTGCTCTTTTCCGGCACCAAACAGACTAGATAGATAAAAGGTAGACCAACGGAGCCATGAACTATTCTTATTCGGAACCTCGCGATTCAAAATCCCAAATGCACGTTTCCGTCTTGGAGCCCACTGTACAGGACTCCAATGAATTGAATCTCAGGGACTACTGGCATGTCATCTGGCGCCGCAAGTGGGTAGTAGTTTTGTCTTTTATGTTGGCCTTGGTTACAACCGTATGGATGACCCTTCGAATGAAGCCCGTTTACCAGGCCGAGGCCGTGCTTGAGATCCAAAAGAGCGGAGGGGCTGGCCTGACTCTAGAAGATATGTTCAGTGATCAGGTTTTAACATCGGGGATTTCAGAAGCCATCAACACCGAGGTGGAGGTCCTTAAGAGTCGTCAGGTGGCTGCAGATGCCGTTCGCCTCAGCAGCTTCCATCTCGTCTTGGACAAGAGTGAGCCACTCTATAAGAAAGTTTTAAGGCGTTTGTTGGGCCCCGTCAAAAACTTATCGGCCCAAGAGGATGAAGAAGATCAAGCTTTATTGAGCGAAGCCCCGGAACCACTGCGCGTGGAAGCCCTGGGAACTCCTCATATCCGCCGACCCATTCAGTATAAAGTTGTCTTCCATGAGGCTTCCACGTTTGCCCTTCTCGATGAGGAGAAGAAACTGATCGCTCGAGGCAAGATTGGTGAGCCTTGTACCACCCCTTTATTTTCTTTTCGCTTCAGCGGAAGTGCTCCCCCCGAAGGAACGATATTCCCCCTTACTTTGCGGCCCTTTGAAGCAGCAATCGAGGCCGTTCAAGCCAACCTCCAGGTAAGCCCTATCCGAAACAGCCGCCTTATCCGCCTGAAGGTTACTGCTGAACATCCTGCTGATGCTCAACGGCTCTTGTCCAGTGTGGTTTCCGCATATAAGCAACGCAAGGTCGAGCAAAAGACTATGGTCGTCTCCCAGGCCCTACAATTCATCGAGCAGAGGATGGATGCCCTCAATGATGAGATGCGCCGGGCAGTGGAAGCCCTGAAGCGATTTAAGGAAGAAAACCAGTTGGTCAGCCTGTCAGAAAGCGTGAAATTGGCGATTGATCAATTGGTGGAACTGGATAAGTCCCAACAGAAGATTGACACCATGCGCCAGCAAGCGGGGTTACTCCTCAAGGCACTTCAAGGTCGAAGATCTCTGGACCAAAAGTCCCTTTTCGCCCTTGGAAACGACCTGAACCAGCCCTTATTGGTCTCTCTGGCCAAGGATCTGAGCCAACTGGAGGCCGAACGGGCTGCCCTCCGTACCCAGTACACTCAACGGCATCCAACGGTAATGGCGCTGGATCATAAGATACTGAAGCTTAAAGCCAAGATTAGGGCAGAGATCAAGTCGTTGATTGCCTCTCTGGATGCTCAAAAAAGGGCCTTGTCCAAGGAGGCAAGTGCCGCGGAAAGTCGTTTAAGACAACTTCCCGAAAAAGAACAACGCTTGGCGGAATTAATGCGTCGGGCAAAAGTCTACGAGGATACCTTCTCATTTCTCCTCCAGAAAAAAGGGGAGCTCCAGGTGACCCGGGCCAGCCAGATAGGGGATGTCTGGCTCGTGGATCCCCCCCATGCCGACCTTCGGTACATTAAACCCAGGCTTCGTATGAATGTAATGCTGGCAGCGGTTGTGGGATTGATGCTTGGAGTCGGCTTGGTCTTTCTTCTGGAATATTTGGACGATTCCGTGAAAAACGCGAACGACGTCCAAACCACCGTGGGACTCCCCATCTTGGGAAATATCGGGCATTATATGAGCAGTCAAAACGGCCGTCCTCAAAGGAATCTGAGCCGAATGCCGATAATCTTGGAGGAACCCAAGTCCCCTATGGCCGAGGCCTTCCGCACCCTGCGGAGCAATCTCCTCTTCACCGGCGTGGATCAGCCCCGTCGAAAGATGCTTTTAACAAGCGCTTTACCTGAAGATGGCAAAAGTACCTGTTCGGCCAACCTTGGGGTGGCCTTGGCTCAAATGGGGAAAAGGGTGCTCTTGGTGGATTGTGATTTGAGGAAACCCCAGCTCCATTGGTTCTTCCACTTAAGGCGTTCTCCTGGTTTGGTCAATGTGCTCGTGGAGGAGGAGTGGGAAAAGGCCTTAGACGGGGCCATTCAACATACCCAGGTGCCTCATCTATACCTTTTGACCTGTGGGGATGTGCCTCCCAACCCCAACGAGATATTGGGCTCCGAAAAGATGGGTCATCTAATAGAGTCCGTGGCCGAGCGTTACGATTTTATATTATTTGACACCCCTCCCGTCTTGACGGTGAGCGATGCAATCGTGTTGGCTCACCGAGTGGATGGCGTTATGCTGGTCGCGCGTGCAGGGTGCACTAGCCGAAGCGCCTTGAGGAATGTAGTGGAACTCCTGAGCAAGACTCGGACCGTGATCTTGGGAATCATCCTGAATGATATCGACTTTAAAAGGGAACGTTATTATTATTCATATTACTACCACTACTACAGGTCGTACGGGGAAGAAGGGTCAGAAACTTCCAAGAAGCGAGTCCGGATCTAAATTCTTCTTTTTCCCCCACCTAATCTAAAGGAAGCCTAGCCCCGCATTATTCACCAACAAGAGAATAGAATAATGTGGGGTATGTCATTGAAATGATCAGAGATATTTTTTGGTGCGCAAGGGGCATTTTTTCCACAACCCAACGACCAAAGCAAACCAAATGAAGCAGATAAACCAGACAGATGGGACAGACCAGATGGACGAGACAGACCATCCCCCCCGCCATTGGTACGTAATTCAGACCAATCCTCGGGAGGAGGAGAGGGCCCTTCACTACCTGGGCGAGAAGGGGGTGGAGACCTTCTTCCCCAAGATCCTCGTGGTGCGTTATCGCATGGTGCGCGTGGGCACGGTCGTCAAGCCCATGTTCCCCTCGTACCTTTTCGCGAGGTTCTGTGCCCCGAAGGAGGTCCCCTATGTCCGTTGGACCCGTGGAGTCAAGCGCATCTTGGGTGCAGAGGAGGAGCCCATCCCGGTCCCCGAGGAGGCCGTGCGCCTCATACAGGAACAGGTGGACGAGAGAGGGGTGGTCAGAATAGGAAGGCGTCTGCGCCCCAAGGATCGGGTTCGGATCCGAAGCGGTCCATTCAAGGACCTCCTCGGTATCTTCGAGCGGGAGATCGACGACCAGGGACGTGTGGAGATCCTGTTGAACCTTGTGGGTTACAGCGCCCGTGTCCAACTTCACGAATCCCTGGTGGAACGCCTCCCCTAGGCCGCTCCCACCCCCCGAACCCAAGCACCAGGGACCCCGAACCCCGAACCAAGAACTAGGAACTAAGAACCAGGAACCAAGCACCAGGAACCAAGCACCAGGAACCAAGAACCAAGAACCAAGAACCACGAACTAAGAACTAGGAACCAAGAACCAAGAACCAAGAACTAAGAACTAGGAACCAAGAACCAGGAACCCCAGGAGACATATCCATGAGCAAGCCGACCCTCCTTGTGACCGGCGGTGCGGGCTTTATCGGCTCCAACTTCGTCCTGGCCCAGCGCAGCGCTGACCGAGCCCGTATCATCAATCTAGACAAGCTCACATACGCGGGCAACCTGGCCAACCTTGAGGAACTGCGTGACGATCCCCACCACGTCTTCGTCCACGGGGACATCGCCGATAGGGAGTTGCTCCGCCGCCTGTTTCGGGAACACCGTCCGCACGCCGTGGTCCACTTCGCAGCCGAGAGCCATGTGGACCGCTCCATCTACGGCCCTGATGCCTTCATCCAGACCAACGTGGTCGGGACCTTCCACCTCCTGGAGGAGACCCGGCGCTACTGGGAGGGACTGGAGGACCATAAGCGCAAGAGGGACTTCCGCATCCTTCTGGTCTCCACCGATGAGGTCTATGGGAGCCTGGGGCCCGAGGATCCCCCGTTCAGGGAGACCACGCCTTACGACCCCAGCAGTCCCTATTCGGCCTCCAAGGCCGCCGGAGACCACTTGGCGAGGGCCTACTATCGGACCTACGGGCTTCCTGTGCTCATCACCAACTGCTCCAACAACTACGGGCCCTATCAGTTTCCCGAGAAGCTCATTCCCCTCATGATCCTCAACGCCCTGGAGGGCAAACCCCTTCCCATCTACGGCGACGGCTTGAACGTGCGCGACTGGCTCTACGTGAAGGACCACTGCGATGCCTTGAGCCTGGTCCTGGAGCGGGGCCGGGTCGGGGAGACCTACAATATCGGCGGCCGGTGCGAGAAGACCAACCTGGAGGTCGTCCGGACGCTCTGCCGGATCCTGGACGAGATGCGGCCGGAATCCCCAAACGTCCCTCACCAGAAGCTTATCACCTTTGTCAAGGATCGTCCCGGCCATGACCGTCGCTACGCCATGGATTGCACCAAGATCATGGAGGAGCTCGACTGGCGGCCTCGATACGGTTTCGAGGAGGGGCTGCGGAAGACCATCGAGTGGTACCTGGACCACCCCCACTGGGTCGCCTCAGTAAAGAGCGGAGAATACCGAAACTGGAT
>MTPG01000032.1 GCA_002010915.1 Desulfarculaceae bacterium JdFR-97
ACAGGCCTCACCAGGCACTCAAAGGAAAGACCCCTTACGAAGTCCTTAGAGAAAAGCTACAATAAGGCCTATCAATCACAACCGAGGTCGGAGGGCTCACAACCCCCCCCAGATTAATTAAAAATCCTGATTATTTAAGCGCTACGAAGTCTCTGGCCAATTGCACCGCCTCCGATGCGTCCTTCCCATATCCGTCAGCCCCGATCCTCTCCGCAAACGCCAGATCCACCGGTGCACCTCCCACCATCACCTTAACCCGTCCCCGAAGCCCCCTCTCCCTCAAGGCTTCAATGACCCGGGCCATCTCGGGCATGGTGGTCGTCAGAAGCGCCGAAAGACCCAGAACATGAGGCCCGATCTCCTCCACCTTCCGAATCAAATCCTCTACCCCAATGTCCACTCCTAGGTCCACCACACGAAACCCCGCCCCCTCCAACATCATGCATACCAAGTTCTTGCCGATGTCGTGAAGGTCCCCCTTAACCGTGGCCATGACCACGACACCTCGATCCGAGGTCTTCTCCCCCTTGAGAAGAGGCTTGAGTATCTCCAGACCTTTTTTCATAGTCATGGCGGAAACCAACATCTCGGGCACATAGATCCTTTGATCCGCGAAGCGCCGACCTACCTCGTCCATGGCGGCGATAAGAGCATCGTTTATGATTCGATTCGGGTCAAAGTCTTTGGAGAGGGCCTCGCGAACAAACTCCTCGATCTCAGTATGCTTTCCAGCAATCACTGCTGTTTTGATTCTTTCAAGCTGGCTTCCCATCGGATTTGCCTCCTTACTGGTACACTAAAAATGAAACATTGATTTCTGAAGGTGTATTTAAGGAATTTTCTGCTTGCTCACAACGTAATTGGGTAAGATCCATATTTCAGAGTAGTATTTCGCATAGCCATATAGTTCTCGAACTTTGCCCACTCAGGCACAGAATTTCCGGATCCCATACAGTATCCCCCACCTGGAGCGACCTTTCTAAGCAAGTCCTTCACAGTAGCCTCTATTTCCTTAGGTGACCCACTTCGCAAAAGCTCATTTGAAACGTTTCCAACCAGGCAGAGACGATCCCCATATTTTTCTTTTATTTGGAAGATGTCCATACACGTAGGATCGATAGGATGCAAAACATCAACTCCCAAATCTATCAAGTCCTCCATGAGCAAACTCAAGTCTCCATCTGAATGAAGGAAAAACAATAGACCATTTTCATGGCAACGTTTGGCCATTTCTCTATACCAAGGAAAAACATGATCTCTAAAGGCCTGAGGCGATATCATAGGGCCACTCCCGAAAGCGAGATCATCTACAACCCAAACAGCTCCGATATAGGGCATTGAAAAAATCTTCTCAAGAGCTTCAAACTGGATTTGCGCCACTTTGCGAAATACATCGGCCACGAGTTGTTCATCAACAATGAGGGATAGGGCAAAGTTGTTAAAGCCCATAAGCATCCATGTAAGAGTGAAGATCTTTCCTGAAACAGCGATAACTTTCATTCCCTCAGGAAGCAATGACTCAACTTCATAGAATTTACTGAAATCTAACTGCCCTGCCACCTCCCAAGGAAATTCTTCGAAGTCCTTACGATTATTAATGAAACTCGTGTATTCTAGATTCCATGCCTTCTCGTCATCAGCATCAGGAGAATCCTTAAGCATTACATCTCGGATGACCCTGGAGATGGCTGACTCTTGAGTCACACGCCCTGGCGTCATCATCCCAACAGTTATGGGGATATAGTCGTAGCCTGCCTTAGCCCAGAATTCCATCTGGGATTTTAAGTCATCAGCTTTGACCTGTCTCCCTAGAAATTGACTTTGGATTGGATACTCGATGAGAGCTTCGCATAGAGGAACGCGGTCCGGCTCTTCATGCCTCGCTGTCTTTCTTATTCTTTCAAAATCTGGCTTCAGGTCCATGACAAACTCCTTTTGTTTAACTAATCTTTCTTGTTTTATTCCGAAAACTGTTACCAGATTTTCAATTGAATGACATGTTTATATTTTTGTTTATAAGAATATCCCTTTTTTATCAGAATTATAACTTTAAACATCTACAATCTTTGTAAAGCCAAATGTTGAAGTCCTTTATTTATCATTTGAGCATCCAATATTATTTGTGTTTAGTCAGTTTTCCATCCAAGACATTGGAAATAAAAACCCGTCTTCAAAGAATCCTAATGCATCGGCCAATTTGAAACCCGATTTTCTTCCTAAGCACCTAAACAGTCCCTTCGTTATCTCCGCACTTCTCTCTATACTTCACCTTTATACTTAATCAAAAATAAAATCAACTTTTAACTTAACATCTAAGTTCTTCTCTATTGTCTGAACAACATCTTTAAGATGTTCAACGATTGTTCTTTCTGCATTTTTACTATCCCTCATCTTGATGAACTCAAGGATATCTGTATGGAAACGAATAGCATGTTCAATAGCATCTGGAAGTAGAGAAACCTCAGCAATAAACTTATGAAGTAATTCACATATTGTCTCGAGAAATTTTAGGAGCACTTTGTTGCGGCTTGCGTTAGCTAAAGCCATATGAAATTCTACGTCCAATTTACTAAAAGCATCCACTTCTTTTCTAAGATAAGCTTCTGATTGTTTGGAAATGATCTCTTCCATTCTAGCTATATCTTCTGGTGTAGATCTGATTACAGCCAATCTAACGGTAGCCTTCTCCACGAAGACCCTAGCCTCTAAAAATTCTCTCACGCTTGGTGTATCCATCAGGAGATGATCAGATAGGCCGGACATATAGCTTGAAGGGCTGCTTACATTAACTATAGTCCCTACTCCTTGTTTCGCTGTAAGAAGGCCCATTACCATTAACTTATTAAGGGCTTCCCTTACAGTGTTGCGGCTCACTGACAAGTGTTCTGCCAGTTTGTCTTGAGATGGTAACATGTCTCCAGGCTTTAATTTTCCAGAAACAATCAGTCCATGAAGGATTTTGAATACCTCATCAGCAGCACTTGCTCTTTGAATATGCTTTGATTTCAGAAATTTGTTTATTTTAGCATTTTTTCTGGCAACCATAGAGAAAGCTCCGGAAAAGCGACTGTAATTGCTACAGCGATAATAGTTAAAAACAAAAAAGGGAGATTGGCTCTGTAAATTCGACCAACTGGGACTTCATCACCAACAACACTTTTTAGATAAAAAATCGACGGACCGAACGGAGGAGATAGATAAGATACGTGCATGTTCATACAAAAAACTACACCAAACCAAACATTGTTGAAACCAAGATCTAATATGATAGGAACAAATAATGGTGCTGTTAAAAGCAGTATGCCGATCCAATCCAGAAACATCCCTAGAAAAATCCATATGATCTGTATTCCTATAATTACTCCCCACTTTCCCAAAGGAAGAGACATCACCGCTTTCTTAACGAATTGATCACCTCCGGCTAATGTATATATACCAATGATTGTTTGAGCACCAAAGAAAAGCCAAGCCAACATTGAAGATATCTTTACGGTCTCAAAAAGAGCACTCTTAATCCTCCTGAAAGTCAGTCTTCGGTTCACAGCCGAGGTGATAATGGCTCCCAAGCACCCAATACCAGCTGCTTCAGTCGGAGTGGCCACTCCAGCATAAATAGATCCCAGGACTACGAAGGCAAGTATCGCAGGCATGATCAGTCCCTTGAGCAGGGACAACTTCCGTCGTAATGGAATCTCTCGTTCTTCCTTAGGGGCTGGAGGAGCCATCTCCGGCTTCAAGTAAGTTGCTACCACGATGTATCCGATGAACAGCAAAGCCAAAAGTAAGCCTGGGAAAATGCCGGCTATAAACAGATCCCCTATGGAAGCTCCAGCCGTCATCCCGTAGACAATAAAGACTACACTAGGCGGTATCAGGGTGGCCAGACCGCCTCCAGCGCAAATGCTTCCCAGAGCCAAGCGATCATCGTATCCTCGCTCAAGCATCGCAGGAAGAGCTATTATGCCGAAGGTTACGATCTCAGCCCCCACGATGCCTACCATGGCTGCCATAATAGTGCAGGCGATAATGGTCCCGATTGCTAGGCCACCCCTGAAAGAACCAGACCAAATATGCACTGCTCTAAACAACTGATCACCAACGCCGGATTCTTGCAAAATTGTAGCCATAAAGATGAAAAGTGGTACAGCTACCAAAGCGTAGTTAAGCATCATATCGTAGACCCGGCCTACCATCATGACTATAACACCAGGATTGAAAAGGGCAAGGCTGAAAATTACTGCTGTAGCTCCCATTACCCAAGCTAAGGGGAGCCCGGTAATCAGAAGGGCTATAAAAGTAGCTAAAAATAAAATTGTAACAAGCTCAATGTTCATAGCTTCTTACCCGTGATAGCAAAGTGGAGATCTCGAATGAACTTTGCTGTGCCTTCTAGGAGGAGAAGAAAGACGCCTACTGCCAGGGCTACTTTGATAGGGTAGACAGGGGGATCCCATGCAGAGCCAGATGTTTCTCTGACTAAAACGGATCGCCAAGCATAATTAACCGTTGCCCATAAGAAGATCCCCAAGTAAAGAGCAAAAAAAATAAAGGTAATAGAATCCATCACTGCTCGCTGCCGAGGAGACAGCCTTCCATAAACCATATCGATTTTCACATGCCGGTTGTCCTTCAGGGCCCAGGCCGCCCCGAGTACATAGGTTAACCCGGAGCCAAAAACCATAGACTCGCTAACCCATAGTGTGGGAATCCTAAATATATGCCGCATAATAATTTCGTAGATTACAAAAATCACAACAAAAAGAATCAACCAGCTAATAGTCTTGCCGGCCCAGATAGAAATTGCATCTATTACTGATAATACCTTTCCCATTTTTTGTTCCTATTATCCGAGGGGATGGACAAATATCTCCATCCCCTCGGGTGGCTGTTCAGCAACTGCTTCACTTAATCAGCCCAAGTTTCTTAAGCCATTCTTTCTGTGAGTCGATGATCTTTTTTGCCATAGGGCTTTTCTGAGCGTATTCATCCCAAACCTCTCTCGCAATAGCCCTCACCTTGGCTAATTCCTCCTCGCTCCATGCAATAGCTACGACCCCTTTCTTCTTCATCTCCTCTACAGCCCTCAAATCATCTAGGGCAACTCTCTCGTAGCTGTCCCAGCACCACTCTCGAGCAGCAGATTTGAGAATCTGTTTGATGTCGTCTGGAAGTTTTTTCCACTCGTTTAGGTTAACAGTGAAATCCCCAATAGGCATAGAGTGAAAGCCAGGGTAGATGTAATATTTTGCCACCTTAAAGAAACCCATCCTCTGGTTCATAGAGGGCGTCCCCCAGTCAGCGGCATCGATGACGCCCTTGTCTAAGGCTGAATAGACCTCACCACCCGGCAGCACAACCACAGAAGCTCCAAGCTTCTTCATCAACATGGCTGTCATGCCATGCGGCACCCGGATTTTGAGTCCCTTGAAGTCTTCTATTCCTCTTAACGGCTTGGTAGAAATCAGCGACTCAACCCCCCAGAACATCCATCCTACAGTGTAGGCGTTGTATTGCTTATAAATCTCATTGAGCATGTCCCAACCACCCATATAGTACATCCACGCATCTTTCTGCCATGGGTGGGTATAGGCAGCGATTAGATCGCCCAAAGGCGACAGGCCAGGTTCCTTACCTGTGTAGTAAACAGGCGCCATATGCATTGCTTGGATTACGTTGTTTTGGAGGGCATCAAGTGCCTCAAAACTAGGAACGATCGCTCCACCGGGGTAAGGTGTAATCTCAAGTCGGCCGTTTGTGAGAATCTTAACGCGATTGCAGAAATCCACAAAAGTTTTATAGGGAAGCTCTGCGGCAGCCCAAAAGGCTTGAGCTTTCCATTTGATGGGTTGCTCCGCTGCCAAAGCAGTTGACATGATCAATGTTGTTAAGACAATAACCAAAAATCCTATCTTCCTAGATCTTTTTTTCTCCATGACACCTCTCCTCTTCGTTTTTTTAACAAAATATTTTCTCGTTATTTCTTATAGAGTTTCACCTCCTTTCTCTGGTAAGATAATGCAAAATATAGCCCTTTCTTTTCTAATTCGTGATGCTTATTATTGTGGGGACAACAACTCCTGACATGTCATCCGCTGTTGTCCCTCCAAAACTTCAACTGCTCTTGGCGAATTTGTTCCTCCTGTTGCTCCTTGACATATCGCCGGATCACCTCACCATCTACCCCTACCGTGCTCACAAAATACCCCCTCGTCCAAATGTGCATCCCCCAATACCGCTTGCTTAACTCCGGAAAATCCCGCCTCAGATACTCAGCACTCTTCCCCTTCAAAACCTTCATCACCTGCGACGGAGAATACCTCAGAGGCACCGACAAATACATATGCACATGATCCGACGCTTACTTGGGAACCCATACAAAGTGATACTCACAACGATAGACTGCATGCGACGACTTCCTATATCCGTCCATCCAGTAACCCCCATCTCAAAATGGGGCTGCTGTAGCCATCCTTGTTGCTCGCCAACATCGTTGGCTCGCTTAAGGTGTGGGGCCTCGCCCCCCCACACCCTTCCACCGACAATGTCAGTGGTTTAGACTGATTAACTATATTAGGGATATGCAATCCAAGAAGAACTAGAAGAATGCTACAAGATGTCATAAATATATCCCTACATTTCAGAATAAGTTGTTTGATATAATACAAAGAAAGCATATAGGAAGCACTTGTTTCTTCTCCGGCCTGAGGGGTATCGGTGCCATTGATGTTTTCATAGGCAGTATTCCTTCCATAGCAACTGGCATATCTGTATCAATGCTAGGTCACACTCTTTTGCTGAAGTGATTTTGGATAATCTCTTTGATGTCTCGTCAAAAGACCGGCATCTTCATGCTGTCGTTGCAGAGGATGCTTAAGATCCCAAGTTACAGGACGGTTTGGGTAATGGGGCACAAGATCCGAAAGGCCATGGCCGATCGGGGGGCTTACTGGAAGCCCTCGGGTCTGGTGGAGACGTATAAAAGCTACTTTGTTCCTTCCAAGCCTGGCAAGTGGACTCGAGGGGCAGATGGAAAGATTAATGTGGTAGTGGTCGCAGAAGACCGGAGGAACAAAGCAGACTTTGTGAAGATAGCCCCGGTGCAGCAGCTTATCGGGGAGGAGATGCCCAGGGGGATGGGGAATGAAATTGAGGGGGGAAGAACGTTGATGTCGGGTGGTTTTAGCTCCTCTCTGGCTTTCGACTCCAAAGCAAAAGTTCTTGAGACGCTGGGTCTGGGAAGGGGACTGGAGGTAGCCATGCTTCTTCCTTGGGTCCATCCCATGATCGCCAATGCCCAGGAGTCCACCCGAGCAGCGTATCACGGTGTCAGTTCCAAACACTTCCGACGCTTTCTGGCCGAGGTTTATTATAGGCCGACCCGCCAGCCCTGGGGATCCCGACCGTCCGATCACTTGCCGACAGCCAGCTGCCATACCTCAACTACTTAGAAATTAAAACAAAAGCGAATTTTGGAATTCGTAGTATCTTATAATCATAGGATGACTGGTTGTCAAGAAAAAAATTTGGTTCATCCGGATTTCCAAGTTCCGGAATAACCAATTTTTTTGAGTACCACGACTTCGTCTGACAATCTATGGTATAGTTCACAGTTCAATGATGAGGAGGTCGTGGTATGACACAAGCACAACGGGACATTCGGAGGAAGCTCCGGGATCTGGAGTATGCTGTGCACACAGGCAACGTCTCCAAGACCTGCCGCTATTTTGGGATCTCCCGTGACACCTTCTATCGATGGAAGAGGGCCTATGCTGAACAGGGGGAGGAAGGGCTCATCAACAGCAAGCCCTGCCCTGAGAACCCCACATTGCGCACACCACCGCATCTTGAGGAGAAGATCATCTATCTGAGGAAGCATTACCATGCCAGGTGAGGATCTCCTGGGATCTGGAGCGCTATC
>MTPG01000048.1 GCA_002010915.1 Desulfarculaceae bacterium JdFR-97
AAAAAAAATTGTACAAAGGAGGAAGGAGCATGAAAAAGGCTTTTATCGGAGGTATGGCGCTGTTGTGTATGATGGCACTGGCCATGCCGGCATTCGCCTTCGTGTTCGTCTACGCTGAAATAGAGAAAGACAAGGACATCTACGTTGAGGAGAAGGTATACATTTACAAGGACATCTATCTTGAGGTGGATGTGATCACGACAGGCGACAAGGCGGCGGAGGCCGACGCCATTGCCAACCAGGAGAATTTTGACAACTGGGCATGTGAGAACTGCGCTGAGAAACAAAGCGTTATAACGGGCTCAGTGCTGGGCAACACAGGGATCACCACCGCCAACCAAAGCACGGGCAACATGAACAATCAGGGGAATTTGGTCTCCGTGGCGGTTGATTATGACCCCGGTAACGGGACCCCCGGTAACGGGACCAACGGCGGCGGTTTCGCCAATGCCCAGGCCTCGGTGGACCAGAAGCAGGGGTTCGTCATTATCCCTTATGAGGATGATGAGTTCGATTATTATTGGTCGCCCAACATCGTGGACAGTTATAACATCCTCTATCGCGACACCATCATTACAGACTCCATCAACGGCAACGAGGGAGTCACGGAGGTGAACCAGGCGGCTGGCAACATGAATAACCAGCTTAACGCCGCAGCCATTGCGGTATGCCTCGATGGGGCCGTGGCCTTGAGCGAGGCGGACCTTGGTCAGGCCTCCTGGGGCAATATCGTTCTCGAATACAATACGGATAAGACGGCCTTAATCAGCGGCTCGGTCAACAGCAACACCGGAGTCACATTCGTGAACCAGACCTCAGGCAACATGGCCAATCAGGCCAATAACCTGAGCCTTTCGGCCTCACTGCATCCGTAAAAAAGGAGAATAAACCCATGAAAAAGATTTTAGGAACTGTAGTTGGTTTGATGGTGATCATGGCCATGGCCATTCCTGCTTCTGCATTCGTCTTTGTCTACGCTGAAATAGAGAAGGACAAGGACATCTACGTTGAAGAGGTGGTATACATTTACAAGGACATCTACGTTGAAGTAGATGTTGTAGCTACCCCCGAAGGGGCTGCTGAGGCCAATGCCATCGCCAACCAGGATAACTATTTCAATTGGGTCTCCGGTGATGACGGCGAGCCTGCCTACGGTAATTTCAGGTTTGTCACAATCACCGGATCCATCAACGACAACACCGGCATCGTGGGCGTAAACCAGGATGCAGGCAATATGAACAACCAGGGAAACAATGTGGCCATTGCCATCACGGACGTTGAGGCGTTTGCCGACGCCCAATCATCGGCCAGCCAATGGAACTCGGACAACGGCGTATGGATCCATGAACTCGATCCCACGGTCCTCCAAAAGTCCGACCTTCTAGTGGACAGCATGAACTCCAACACCGGCATTATCGGGGCCAACCAGAGCGTGGGGAACATGAACAACCAGCTCAATTCCGTTGCTTTGGCCGCGGGTTTGGGCGGTGTCCTGGTCGCCATGGCCGAGGCGGACCTGGGTCAGTTCAATGGTTGGAACTACGTGTCTGAGATCAACACCCACAAGGTGGACACGATCCAGAACTCTCTCAACGGGAACCATGGCATTGTCAGCTTCAACCAGTCCGCTGGGAACATGAACAACCAGGCGAACATTGTAGCTATCTCTTTCACCCATTAATACCACCAGAGGGGAGGAGTTCTCTCCTCCCCTCTTTATTTCCCTAAAGAAACTTACCTTTAAGGAAAACTATTTGGAGGTCCCCATGGCAAAGAAGGGGATTATTTCCGTTTTAAGCTTTCTTTTAGTGGGTGCTGTAGTTTTGATCCTTTCGTCGGTTCTGCTGGTGAATGCAGCTGATCTGTTGTCTACGCCCATGGATCCAGCAGAGCTATCCTCTCTATCAAGCGTCGGAGCCATCGGGGTCCACTCCGGTGTGATTCAAGGCGACTGGTTGGAGGAGTTCAATTCAGAGCGCTCCACAGAGATTTTGGGCTCAGGGAACGACAATTTAGGGATCATCAACGTCAACCAGGCCTCCGGGAGCCTGAACAATCAGGTGAACTTGAGAGTCTTGGCCTTGTCAACCGACCCTGGCTCTTTGCTTGAGATCCTTGTATTGGGGCAAGTTGAAGACCTTTCGGACAGCCATATCCGCTCCGTTGGTTCATCTTCTTTGGACCTTATCCAAAACTCGTTCCACGGAAATGCTGGAATCCTGGGGATCAATCAAGCCTCAGGCAACCTAAACATCCAGAGCAATAGCTTGGTCCTCGTTATCGGGGGGACGGCCTCCCTTACAGACATGGAGCTCTCGAAGATCGGGACAGCAAACAATTCCTTGGTCCAAGAGGAACCAAGGGGCCGAGCCGATATAATCAAGGATTCCTTCGACAATATCAACGCGATCGTTCAAGTAAACCAATCGGCAGGAGACATGAACATCCTTGGCAACAACCTCGCGTTTTCCTATAGGGAGATTTATTTACAATGAAAGCAAAATGCCTTCAAATTGCGGCTTTCGTTTCCATCCTTCCATGGATGATATACGTTGTAGAAGCGTCTGCAGCTGAATTGACAGTAAGGCTTCCCAGCGGCCTCTACGTAAGGAAACAAGTCGTCAGCCTAAAGGAGTCCAAATTCAAGAATATGGTCCGCCAGAAATACGATCTTAGTTGTGGAGCCGCTTCATTGGCTACCATATTGACATACTATTTCGATGACAAAGTCGATGAGACCGAAATCGTGAAGTATATTTTACAACATGGCGAGAAAGAGAAGATTGCCAAAAAGGGATTCTCATTACTGGACCTGAAAAGATTCGCGGAGAGCCGGAATTACCTTGCAGCAGGCTATAAAGGGGTACGTATTGAGAATTTAAAAAAATTGAAATTGCCGAGTATCATCTTGCTCAACACGGGGAAATACTCTCACTTCGTCGTCCTGAGGGGAGTCAAGGGTGACAAGGTGTATGTGGGCGATCCAGCCTATGGGAATCGATCCATGAGCATTGATGCGTTTAAGAAAGATTGGAACAGGGTGATCTTTTTGGTTGTGAACAAGGCGGGGCAACCACTATCCGAGATGGACATGGAAACCACCATCCCAGTACCTGAATTGAACGTCATACGATTTCAACAACCCGGCCTAATCGGTGGCGGGTTCTCCTTTTTCCAGACTCCGGGTGAGTTTTAAACCAGGGAGGGAAGTTATGTATAAAAGTAAACATTCAACGTTGTGGAAGGGGCTTGTAGCCTTTTCCTTTGCTATCACCTTGATGATTGCAGGCTTGACTCCGGCTCGCGCCCTCATATTGGGTGATGACCCGGGAATCCTCCTTAAAGATGAAGAACTGGACCAAATCCGCGGCGGATACTCCGGCTTTTACTTTGGAGTATACTTTACGGGGTATTTTGACACCTTAGGGAACGTCTACGGTTCCCTGGTGACCGACGGAAATATCGGAAGCTTACCGGCCGCCCCTCTCCTGCCTCCCCCTGGAGGAAGCATCGGTGAAATTTCTACCAATGGGGCCGTCATTCAGGCATACGTGGGGAACTTTAACGGGGCCAGCGGGATCTTCCAAATCTCTCAATCTCCAGGAAGTTACAATGTAATTCAGAACAATCTAATGTTTCAGATCACTGTAATCAATGTAGCTAATGCGTCAGCTTTGGAATCTGTCAGGCAATTTTTGCCCTGGTAAGTTATAAGCAAATGAGTTGTGTTTCTTATCTGATTTCACATATTTTATTTGCGTTTTCTATTACTAATTAGCACCTCGAGTCCGCATTTTGGGATTTTCCCCAACGGGAAGAAATTAATTTGTTGTCTCGAGGGTTTTCTTTTTTCTATGGTATTTTTGCTTGTCAGGAGGGCAAAGATGAACTGGAAAAACCCGATATTTTTCGTCATTGCATTGGTCGGGTTCTTTTTGGTTGGCAGTCTATCATATGCTCTAGCTACCGATGATGATACGAANCATTTTCCGGCAAGCCAAGAACTCCTTGTCCAGTTTTTACAAAAATACGGCTTCAAGAATTTCGAACTNCTCCAAAATGAGAGAGCCAACGCCATCTCCTTTAAGATTACTGAAGCGAATACAAAAGAAACCGTTGTTTTTTTTATTGTTCTCATTCCTAATGCCAAGATCATGAAAATTGAATGCCGAGGCTTTGCGGATATTCCCGAGGNTTTTGACAATTATCTCAGTTTGCTTTCAAAATTGGATGAATTGAACAGTTTGCGGACCATTGGAAAATATTGCACAGACAAGGCTAACGGGGAAGTGAGGTTTTTTCAATACATTACCGTAGTAGGCGGCATATGTTATGCTGATTTTGAGAAGAACTTGAGAATGACTCAGTTTATTGTATTTTCCGACTTGCAGGACATTAGAAAAGCGATCCAATAAGAGCAAAACCAAGTTTCCGATTCAAAAACAAAACCAACCAAGCTGTCCTTCCCTCCTTTGGATCTAGGCTCTTTGTAAAGTTACCTCTCGCATAGAAAGAACTCCCTGTTTTTGGCCCTTACTCAGGGTATCTGGCTCTTTCCTGTTTGAGGATTTCCCGGACCCAAAATTTTAAGGAATCCTCATGCCGATGACCCTNTCAGACTCCTGGATACTCAATATACTCAATTGCCGGAAAACCCCTAATTAGATGCCCCAAAAGGTAAATTTNGTCTGAAACGACTGTCCTGGAGCATAGGCGCAGGCGGATGGCCCCGGTTCGGTATGTTGGAGACCGGCCTCTTAATCCCTTCTCGGATCCAGGCCACTCGGGCCAGGAAATGTAGGAATTCTAGAAATCCGCAATTACAAAGCCTCACGGAGGATCCGGACTCCCTACTATGGGTAGCCCGAGGACTCTTGAATTTTTTTCTNTTTTTTCTATGCTATCGTGCGGCATTTCGGGGGCAGAGGAAGCTGCACAATGAAGACACCGACACGGTGCCCTCGGCTTTCGAGAGTTCTCTCATGGCTCTTGATCCTGGGGCTCCTTTCCCTCTCTCCCTCCTGGGGCGGGTCCTCCTCCCTCCTCCTCAGGATCGGGGGCATCTCCTTCGACCCGCTCCAGGAACCGTTTTCGAGGCAAGGGGGCGGGAGCCCTCTACTCGGCTCCTCAGGTCGCTACTGGATCGTTCAGTTTCAGGGGCCGATCCGAAACGAGGACCGAGCAGCCCTGGAGAGGGAGGGAGCCGAGGTCCTGAACTATGTCCCGGAATTCGCCTACGTGATCCGGGTGGATCCGAGCCGGGTGCAGGCCCTCCGATCCCTCCCGGGCGTGCGCTGGATGGGGCCTTACCGAGCAGAGTTCCGACGGCCTCTGCGTCTGAAAGATCGCCTCCAGGCCCAAGGGCGTATGGAGGTCGAGTTGATCCTGGTCATCTTTCCCGGAGAGGACCCCCAGAAGTTTCGAAGGGCGCTCGAGGGGCTCGGAGGAACGATCCTTCCGTACTCAGGGCAGGGTTCCCGGACCAAGTTTCGGATAAGGATCCCCTTAGACCAACTGGAGGCCCTCTGCGAAATCGAAGGGGTTCGATGGGTGGAGGAGGCCCCCCGATGGAAGCTCCTCAACAACGTTAGCACGGACATCCTGGAGGTGCGCATCCCTCGCGACACCCAAGGGCTCTATGGGGATGGCCAGATCGTGGGGATAGCAGACACGGGTCTGGATATGGGCTCGTCCCATCCAGCCCTCCTCCTCGACGACTTCGAGGACGGCTCGGGCCGATCCCGCGTCCTGGAGATCTTCGATCTGGCGGCAGACGGGAACCCCTCGGATCCTCACGGGCATGGAACCCATGTAGCTGGATCCCTCTTGGGAAACGGAATCCTCTCAGGGAGTAGCCCGGTGGAAGATCTCTTCCCTCCCTCCTCCTTCGCAGGCATGGCTCCCAAGGCCTCTCTGGTCTTTCAGGCCATTATGGACAATGCCTCGGGGCAGCTGATTGTCCCCCCGGACCTCGGGATCCTCTTCGAACAGGCCCGTGAGGCAGGGGCAAGACTTCATTCCGACTCCTGGGGGACTCCTGTGAGTTCCCAATACGACAGCTTCTCCGAGGACGTGGACCGATACACCTGGGAACATCCGGAGTTCTTGATCCTCTTCGCTGCAGGAAACGAGGGGATAGATGCTGACGGCGACGGTGTGGTCGACCTCTCCTCCTTGACGAGTCCAGCTACGGCCAAAAACTGCATCTCCGTGGGGGCCACCGAGGGGGACCGGCCCAGCGGATCTGGGGCCCCAGATGCCACCTATGGCGGGGCCTGGCCCGACGACTATCCGGAGGACCCGCTCTACAGCGATCACATTTCGGACAATCCCAGGGGAATGGCCGCCTTCAGTTCCCGGGGGCCGTGCGCGGACGGCCGGATTAAGCCCGATTTGGTGGCTCCAGGCACCAATATCCTCTCAGTACGTTCCTCCGTGGCGCCAGACGGCAACTTCTGGGGGATCTACGACGACCACTACGCCTGGATGGGAGGGACGAGCATGTCCACCCCCCTTGCCGCGGGTGTGGCAGCTCTCTTGCGCGAGTACCTGATGAAAGAGAAAGGCTTCTCCTCTCCATCTGCGGCCCTGCTCAAGGCTGCTCTCCTTAATGCGGCCGAGGATATCTCCCCTGGTCAATACGGTACCGGAGACAAACAGGAGATTCCTGATCCACCCATACCCAATCCCGTGGAGGGATGGGGGAGAGTAAACCTCCGAAACGCCGTATCTCCTCAGAACGGCAAGGGGATCATCCATATCGACGAAAAGACGGGCCTGCAGACGGGACAGATCAGAGAATATGCCTTTCGGGTCACTTCCGCAGATCTTCCTCTCAAGACGAACTTGGTATGGACCGACTACCCTGGGACACCCCCCTTAGGAGGATTGGTCAACGACCTGGATCTGGAGCTCATCGATCCCAGTGGGGACTCCCACTATCCAGACCCTGCTGGAGCCTTCGATCGGACCAACAATGCCGTGGGGATGACCATCGAATCTCCTCTGCTCGGCGACTGGATCGCTCGGATACATGGGTACAACGTCCCCTTCGGTCCCCAGCCCTTCGCCCTGGTCATCTCCGGAGGGATTCAACCTTCTCTACTAGTGGAGCCCGACTCGGGTGGCCCCGGAGTGGAGGTGACCCTCACGGGCATGGACTTCGGGGCCAAGAAGCCCAAAGTCTATTTCTATCAGGGAGATCTACGGAAGAAGGCCAACGTGATCTCCCACGATCCTAATCGTATCATCTGCCGATTCCCCACCAGGAGACTTTATACGGCTGGGCTCTACGGGATCGAGGTCCGAAACCGAACCACCGGCGTCACCCATCGTTTTGACAACATCTTTCAGTTGATGCCCCCCGAGGTGGTCGGGGCCGATAAGGTGGAGGTCACCTGGAAGGAGTCCATGACCCTGACCGGGACAAACTTCGGCACACGAAGGGGGAAAATTTGGTTCGAGGGGGTGGCTCCGCTGGACAAGATCAAACGCGCCAAGGTCCGGAAATCGGACTGGAGAGATGAACAAGTGATTCTCACCGTACCCAAAAACCTCCCTACCGGAGACTATAGAGTCAGATTGGAGAACAAGGTAGGGCAGTCCTACCTGGCGATCACGGTGCGGGTGACCGCCCCTTAGGTGTCGGAAACAAGGAAAGGATCTTCGACCTAGCAAGACATCCAACGGGGGGAGGGTTCCGGCGTGGTCTTTGCAGAGGGTAGTTAGAAAATAGTCTCTCGTCTATTTCGTCCATATCGTCGTTTCGTCTGTTTCGTCTATCTCGTCTATTTGGTCTTGGTTGGGTAGGGGAGGCTATTTCGTCTATCTGGTTGATTTCGTCCATCTCGTTGATTTGGTCTATTTGGAAGGGGGGCGGTGAAG
>MTPG01000094.1 GCA_002010915.1 Desulfarculaceae bacterium JdFR-97
CTGGTTTCCAATCCCCTTTAGATATGCCCTAGGCCCATTCTCATTGATATTACGGGCCCGGGTATCGTTCACCTCGACTGTATCCAGGTCCCTTCCGGTCTTGGGCAGGAGCCTGGACAGCAGAGCAGCGGCACGGGCCGAGGCCGCATTGAGATACAGGGCTTTTCGGTAGTCCGCCTCTGCTGCCTGGAGGTCCCCCCTTCCTTCCAGAAGGCTCCCACTGGCCAACCGAACGACCAGTGCTTTGGGCTTGGGGCGCACGGCCAGGTTGATAGGGTTAGGGGACATCCTGTTACCTCATTGTCAAGTAGTTAATGATATCGGGGGCCAGCGATTACTCTNGTCTCGATGGACAGACTTCTCCCTCTGTTTTGAGAGNGTTTTTCGGCGAGTCTCTCNCCTTCAAAGAACCCCTCATCTGATCCTTACGTTTATTCGGCGTGGCAAAGGGGAATCGGCCTCTTCTGTTTTTCATTGACCCGGCCAGGGTCTTGTGCTAGATTCCATTTCCCGTTCCAGAAAGACCTCTCAAACTCCCGGACAGGGGAGTTCTTTTGGGGGAGCCTGAACCAAAGCCTGTTCGTTCTTCATCAGTGAGACGCAAGGAAATCCGTGCTGTGCCCGCCAGGACATCTCCATGCCTCTCGGNACCCTCTTCCAAGGGACCTTTCTCTTTTCCCCACACGCTCACAGGGCTTGCCCGGAATTCCTGAAATCCAACGAGCCATGGGAAAGGGGGTGAAAAGGAATTAAGACGCATGGGTGTGTAGGTCTGTTCAACAACCTCAAGACAAAAAGGAGCAGGCCATGATGAAGAGACGAGCATGCGCAACGATTCTCCTTTTGATGGGGGGCTGGGTCTTTTGGTCTGGAGTCGGCTATGCGGCGGGGCCCATTGTCATCGGGTCGGTGGAGCCTTTCTCCCCGCCGGGTTCCATCGCGCAGGGGAGCGAGGCCGTTGCCGGTATCAAGCTGGCTGTTGAGATGATCAACGAGAAGGGAGGCCTCCTGGGCAGGAAAGTGGAGGTCAAGTTCGAGGATTCCATGGGCATCCCCGAGAAGGGAAGGGCCGCCACGGAGAAACTCATCGTCAAGGAGAAGGTGTCTTTGATCGTGGGAGGAAACCACAGCTCCGTGTGCATGGCCATGTCCGAGGTGGCCCACTCCTACAAGGTGCCCTTCGTGAACGTCAACTGTTGGGCGGACGCCATCCGAGAGAAGGGCTATGAGGAGTGGTTCAATACCTCTGTGAACAACTCGAGGATCTCTGTGGGTGGGGCCGAGTTCGTCAAGTCTCTGGGGGTCAAGCGGGTGGTCGCTCTTGCCGAAAACACGGACTTCGGCATCGGCCTGGCCCGGGGATTCCAAAAATACCTGAAGACCATTGCACCGGAGATCCAGTGCAAGTACACGGTCTTGGACCGGGAGGCCAAGGACTTTACGCCGGCCATCCTGGAGCTGAAGAAGGACCCGCCGGACGTGGTGGTGACCATCATGGATCCGCCTGCAGGATACATCATCATCAATCAGCTCTACGAGTATGGGGTGGCACCTACCAGCAAGACTCTCCTCCTGGACCTGGACGCCTTGGCTGAGCTGCCGGATTTCTGGGACAACATAAAACAGGCGGGAAAGTACTTGACGGGGATCGCCCTCTTCCATCCTTCCATGAAGCTGACGGATCTCGGCAAGGAGGTCAGGAAGCGACATCGTCAGAAGACCGGGAGGGAGGCCAGTCGGGTGGTATTCCAGGGCTTCGACGCAATCTGGCTCGCTGCCAAGGCCGTTGAAAAGGCGGGCAGCTTGGAGCCCGACGCTGTGATCAAGGCCATGAGGGAGATCAAAGTAGAGGGGACGCGAGGGACCATCAGCATGAACCTGGAAAAGGGTCCCTTCTTCCAACAATGGGTTGAGGTGCCCTACAGCATCATTCAGTTTACGGAGGTGCAACAACCGCTGGCCAAAGCCCCCATCGTCTTTCCGCCGGAGCAAAAGACTGCGGAACTCGTGAGGCCTTAAGACCATCCCGAGGGAGGGCCTTCGTGCCGAGAGGCCGGGGCCCTCTCGGACCCTGCTTTTAGCGGAGATCCCGCGTCATGGATGTCTTGATTACAGGTATCATTATGGGCACGTTTTACGCCCTCCTGGCCCTGGGTCTCTCGTTGATCTTCGGCTGCCTCAAAGTGGTCAACTTCGCCCATGGGGAATTCTTCATGATCGGCGCCTATGTGTACGCCCTGATCGCTCTGAAGGTCGGGATGAACCCCTTCCTGGTGCTGATCTGGGTGGTGGCCTTCGGTCTGATCATCGGTCTTATCGTCGAGCGGCTCTTGATGCGTCCCCTCTACCAGAAATATACGGAGTGGGGCGCCATGAGGGACGAGTATGCCATTATCGTGACGTTCGGGCTCTCCCTCTTTCTGATCAATCTCGCCAATCAGATCTTCGGCCCCTATCCCATCAGCGGTCCGGGCCTGATGCCCATGAAGGAGAGGGTCCTGTTGGGAAACATCCTGATGATGAGTTCCCATCGACTTATAGCCTTTTGTGTTGGAGCGGGCGTGTTAATCGTCGCCTTTGTCCTGGTGCGCTACTCCCCGTGGGGCAAAATTATCCAGGCGGTCTCCCAGAACCGTTTCGGGGCGTCCATCGCCGGGATCAACTCCACCAAGGTGAGTTCCATAGTCTTCGCCCTCTCCAGCGCCCTCGCAGGGCTGGCGGGGGCACTGCTCTGTCCCATCTTTTCGGCCGAGCCCTTCGTGGGGGCGCTTCCAGCGGTCAAGTCCTTTGTGATAGTCGTGCTGGGAGGGATGGGCTCTGTGCCCGGCAGCATCCTTGGGGCCTATCTCCTGGGAGTGTTGGAGCAGTTCGGAGCCGTCTATATCTCCTATACCTATCGGGACACCTTCGGATTTGTCATTTTGATCCTGTTCTTGGTCTTCAGACCTCAAGGCCTCTTCGGGGAAAAGGCCAGGGAGGTCTGACGCATCGCAAACCGAGCCTGGATGAGGATGGAGAAGCGAAAGCTCGATCTTTTGGTATCGGTGGTCGTTTTTTGCCTCATGGCGTTAGTGCCGGTCTTTGTGAAATCGGCCTACTGGCTCGGTGTGTTGGTGGTGGCCCTCTACTTCTCCTTGGCGGCCATGGGATGGAATCTGCTGGGAGGGTTCACGGGCCAGTTCTCCATTGCGCCGGCTACTTTCTGCATGATCGGTATGTACACCTCGGCCATGTTGGTCCACTACCTCCACTGGAGTCCGGTTGCGGGTATCCTCATGTCCATTGTCGCCACAGCCATCGTTGGGCTCCTTCTGGGGTGGGTCTGCCTCCGTCTTCGAGGCCCCTACTTGGCCTTGACGACCATTGGGTTCGCCGAGATCGTGCGGGGCCTCATACGATTTTCCTACGATATCACCAGGGGAGACCTGGGGTTGAGCGTCCCAAAATTGTTTGGTGGAGGGGGCCATGTGACCTATTTTTACACCTTCTTGGGGGTTGTGGTCCTGGTCCAATTGCTCCTTTACTTCCTCATCAGGTCCAGGGTGGGCCTCTACCTCCAGAGCATCCGAGATGACGACGTGGCGGCCAGCGGCAGAGGGGTCAACGTGGTGGGGTGGAAGACCCTTGCCTTCACCCTAAGCAGTCTGATCTGCGGCCTCTCGGGAGGACTGTACGTACATTTTATCGGGCTGGCCAGCCCCGAAACCGGGCTCATCATCCAATCCGGCTTGATCATCGGAATGGCCGTCATTGGCGGCATGGGGACCCTGACCGGGCCCCTTATCGGGGGACTCCTGCTCCAACCCCTCTCCGAGCTAGTCCGGGAGTTCGGTGTCCAACATATGTTGATCTTTTCTCTGCTGATCATCTTGGCGATCCGGTTCTGGAGGGAAGGTCTCTATGGTTCTTTCAGGAAGGTCCTGGCAAGGGTGAGTTAATGAAGGACAGATTGCTGGCCATTTGTGGCATCANCAAGAATTTCGGGGGGCTTCAGGCCCTGCTAGACGTCTCCTTCGAAATCGAGGAGGGAGAACTGGTGGGCCTAATCGGCCCCAATGGATCTGGAAAGACCACATTGCTGAACCTCATCAACGGGTATTATCCGCCCACCGAGGGGCAGATCTTCCTGGACGGGCATCGCATCGACGGCCTCAGCCCCAATCAGGTAGCCAAGTTGGGGGTCAGCCGCATGTTCCAGGCCACGAGGATTTTCCCCAGGATGACGGTGCTGGAGAACATGCTGACCGTGGCTTACGCGGTGGGTCGCATTCCTTCTGGGGAAATCGAACGGAGGGCCAGGGAGATCCTGGAACGCCTCAACCTGGAGCGGATGATCCACGAGGAGGCCGGCAGCCTTTCAGGCGGTCAGCGGAAGATCCTGGAGTTTGGGACCTGTTTCATGTCCGAGCCCAAGTTGGTCCTTCTGGACGAACCCTTCGCCTCCATCCATCCCGATCTGAAGGGAGTGCTGGAGGAATTCATGCGGGCCCATTATGAGAGAGGGGGTACCATCGTGCTGGTCAGCCACGATATCCCTTCTGTGGTTGCGGCATGTCCCCGTGTCATCGTGCTCAATGCGGGGCAGGTGATCGCCGACGGCCCCACTCAGGAGGTCATCAGGAAGGACGAGGTGGCCGAGGCCTACCTCGGAGGTTTTGCTCAGGGGCGGTGAGGGAGATGGAGTTCTTGCTGAAGGTGGAAAACCTCACGGTGGGATATTCGGAGGATATCGAGATCCTCCACGATGTCTCCATCTCAGTGGGGCCCGGCAGAATCACGGGGATGATCGGTCTGAACGGCGCGGGCAAGACCACCCTGATCAAGAGCATCTACGGGTTCCTCAAGCCCAAAAAGGGGAGGGTGCTCCTGGATGACCGGGATATCACAGGCACCGATCCCCATTCGCTCATCCATAAGGGCCTGTGGTATCTGCCTCAGGATTCAGGTCTGTTTCCCTATCTCTCTGTGGAGGATCACCTGCGCATTCCCATCCGGCCCCTCCGCCTGAGCAATGCAGAGCAGAAAAGACGACTCTCGGAGGTGTTAGAACAGTTTCCGGCCCTGGCCGCCAAGCGGAGAAAGAAGGCCGGGGACCTGAGCGGGGGACAACAGAAGATGCTGGAGTGCGCCATGGCCATGATGGTCAGGCCGAGGCTCCTGTTCATCGACGAACCCACTGTGGGCCTCGCCCCGAAGATCGCCGTGGAGATGTACGAAAGGATCCAGCGGTTTTGGGAGGACGGGACGACCATCTTCATGATCGACCACAATGTCCGGCAGCTCATCGAGATGTCCGGTTACATCTATGTGATGAGCTTGGGGCGCATCACCAGCGAGGGTCCCCAGGAGAAGTTCCGGGGGGAGTTGAAGGAACAGGTGCGACACTGGCTGGGCCTGTAGGGCCGNCAAATATCTCTGGGGAAAGGAAGGGCTTTTGAGGATCGCCCTGATTTCCACAGGCGGCACCATCGCCATGGAGAGGGAGGCAGGACGAGAGAGGGCCTCCCTGAGCCTCGAGGCAGGAGACCTGGTCCATGAATTGTCCCTGTCTCCTGAGGACCGCATAGAACGTGTGGAGTTCAGTCGCCTTCCCAGCTCCCATTTTGATTCACGCTACGCTCGAAGACTTGCGGAAAGGATCCACCAGATCCGGGATGCTGTGGACGGGGTTGTGATCACACACGGAACCGACACCCTGGAGGAGACGGCCTTCTATCTGGAGATGGTGCTCCCCCCGGGCCCCCCGATCGTTCTGACCGGCGCCATGGTACCAACGGGTTTCCCCGGTNGCGACGGCCCGGCCAACCTGAGGGACGCCATCCGGGTGGTCAAGGCACCCCAAAGCCGGGGGAAGGGCGTGCTCATTGTGTTCCAACATGACATCATCCATGCGCTTCACGGCGCCAAATTGGACAGCGAGAGGCCCAACGCCTTCGGGTCGAGGCAGACCGGAAAGATGGGAGCCGTCAATGGGGACCGGGTTCTCTACTACTACAGCCCGGTGGACCATGTGAGGCTGGAAAACCGCATTCGNGGCAAGGTCTCCCTGGTGAAGCTTCACTACGACATTGAGGAGGACCTTTTCGATTATGCCTGTAAGACCTCCGACGCCCTGGTGCTGGAGTGCTATGGAAGCGGCCGGGTCCCACCGAGGTTATTGCACATCATGAGAAGGACCCCCGGCACCCTTTTCATCGCGACGACCAGGGCCTTCCAGGGGCATCTCTTCGATGTCTATTCTTACGAGGGGAGCTACCACGACCTGGTGGAGGCCGGGGCCGTGATCTCGCCCCTCGATTCGCTCAAGAGCTGCATCCTTGTCAAGCTCTGTATGGGAAATCAAAAAGGCCCGGAAGAGATCCGGGAGATTTTCCAGGACTTCTTCACCCACTGATACCATCCTCGCCCTCCCGGGGCATTGTCGATCTCGAGAGGAATCCCCTCAAGCGGCCGTGAGCTTAGTCTTCCTCGTTTGGACGGAAGGTCCTTCACTCCCGCGAGGGGGGGGGTGGATGAGATTTCATGGCCTGATTCCGAAGAGATATCCAGATCCGCCCATCGGCAGAGGATGGATCTCCAATTTGGGTGTGGGAGGCGCTTTTTTGCGCAGAGGGCAGGGGATGGACGGGCGGGCACTTGGCCCGCCCGTGAATATCAGCCGTGGAAGCGGCGGCCCAGGAGTCTCTCGCTTATGCCCGCTTGGTCCAGGTGCATGGTGATCCCCCCGAGGAAGAAGGGCCAGCCAGCCCCAAGGATCATTGCGGTATCGATGTCCTTGGGGCTTGCCACCACCCTTTCCTGGAGGATGAGGTCGCACTCGCGGCAGAGGGCCTCCAGGNTCTTCTGGATGATCTCCTCCTTGGAGAGCTTTCGGGGCGGGTCAAGCTGTTTCCACAGGTCCACCACCTCGGGGTCCGGCTCTATCCCTTTCTCNGTGAGTGTGTAGAAGGAGGTCTTTCCCGCCTCCACGAATCGCACCAGGTTCTCGCTNACCGGGAAGCGTTCCCCGAAGGCCGCGTTCATGACCCGGTTGACGTGGAGCGCCACGGCGGGACCNACCAGCCCCATGAGGGTGAATGGGCCCATGGGCATCCCCAACGAGCGGATGGCCTCGTCCACCTCCAGGAAGGTGTTTCCCGAATCGGCGGCCCTGATGGCCTCGCCCATCCAGACGGCCAGGAGGCGGTTGACCAGGAAGCCCGCCGAGTCCTTGACCAGAACGGCGCTCTTGCGGAGCCGCTTGCAGAGCTCGAAGGCCGTGGCCAGGGCCTCATCCGATGTCCTCTGGGCCCGGATGATCTCCACCAGGGGCATGACGGCGACGGGGTTGAAGAAGTGGATGCCCACGACCCGTTCGGGGTGCCTGAGCCTGGAGGCCATCTCGCTCACCGACAGCGACGAGGTGTTGGTGGCCAGTATGCACTGCTCGCCCACCACCTCCTCGGCCTCGGCGAAGACCCGCTGTTTGATCTCCATCTCCTCGAAGACCGCCTCCAGCACCAGATTGCAGTCCTGGAACTCCTCGTAGCTCAAAGTGGGGTGGAGGAGACTGAAGAGGTAGTCGGCCTTCTTGGCGTCCATGCGTCCCTTCTTGACCTGCTTGTCGAGCTCCTGGCGCACGTAGTTTGTCCCCTTGTCCAGGAACTCTTGCTTGATGTCCTTCATGACCACGGGCACGCCGAGGCGTCTCAGGAAGAGAACCGCAAGCTGCGAGGCCATGAGGCCGGCCCCGATGAGCCCGATCTTGAGGACGGGAACGGGCTGGGCCTCCGGACGACCCACCTGCCGCTTGACCCGCCGCTGCACCAGATCGAAGCTGTAGACCGAGGCCTTGAAGTGGCGGGGGGGG
>MTPG01000029.1 GCA_002010915.1 Desulfarculaceae bacterium JdFR-97
TCACGCCTGTGGCGTGACTCCAAACGATCCTAACCATCTAAACCTTCTAAACGATCTTAACCGCCCGGAAGGGCTCAGCCCCCTGCCGCCAGCGGAACGACCCGGATCTCCTCCCCCTCCCGCAAGGGGGCATCTCGCCGACTCAGGTCCCTCCCCTCACCGATGGCCAAGACGCCCGGTGCGAACTCTCCCTTCTGCTCGTCCCAAATCCCCTTGGGGAAGCGGGAAGCGAACCGCCCGCCGATCTCCTTCAAGAGATCCTCGTAGCAGGCCCCATCAGGGAGCCGAAAGGTCACGGTCCCCTCCCCCACATACTCCCCCAATGGCCCCATGAACGTCACCCTGACCTCCACAGCCCCATCCTCCCGGAAGACCCTCGGTGGGACCCCACCTCAGGTCATGATCACGGTGCGCTCCTTGAGCGCCCCTTCCAATCTTCGAACCGACTCCTCGAACTCCTCCAGGGCCTCCTCCAGCTCTGAGGGCTCCTCCAAGGCCTCCTCCAACCGCAGCGCGGCCTCTGAGACCGGGACCGCGAGGTGGGCCCCAGCCTTGGTCCGGAGGGTAGGACGGCCCTTGAGCCTTTGGAGGTCCTCCAGGGCCTTCTTCAGTCCTTCCACCCGGACGCCGCGACCCTCCAGGATCTGCAGGGCGCGACCGGCCTTCTCNAGGGCTTGCTCCACGTATTCCNTTCCNTTCATCGAAACCTCCGACTCAGCCTCCATGCAGGTCCTTGGCCGCCTCCTCCAGCCCCAGGGCCTCCAGCTTCTCTTTAGTGGGGATCCCCTCCTCATCCCATCCCCGGAGGGGATAGTATTCACTGAGTTGTGTCTCCAGGTCCGGGGCCTTTCCCGCGGAGCCCCCATCGGGGAGCGGGGTGAGAAGACGACGGGGCAGCACGTCGTCCTTCCGTGTGATCCCCTCCCGGCAGGCAAAGGCCCTCTGGAGGTTGATGATGCGCTCGCCGGCCTGAAGCACACTCTGGGCATTGTGAGGCATGCCCGTGGTGATGCTGAGCAGGATCCCATAGTGCGAAGGCTGTAGGGCCATTCCGGCGAACATGCATATGGCAGTGGAATTGTAGACAGCACTGAGGTCTTGCGCCACTTTGGCGGCCAAGCCCTTGTTCCTCCGGTCGTGCCGGCCCTGCCGATGGNTGATCCCGGCCTCGGGGACCACCAGGGCCAGCTCATACACATAGGAGCCCCCCTGCACATGGCAGGCCCCACGGGTCCCAGTGGCATAGTTCACGGCCAGGCTGAAGTAACACCGGGGGTCGTGCATGGGGACCTCCAGGCCCTTCACCTGGATGGCGTACTCCTCGGACCCCTTGCCCACGGTCTGGGACGCCTTCCTGGAACCCTGGGCCAGAAGGGCGCCCAGGCCCTCCATGCGACCCATCTGCTCCACCACCTGGAGGACCGCGTCCACATTCCCCCAAGTGAGATCGATCCCGCCGGTGTCGTCCCGGGTCAAGGCCCCTTTCTCGTAGGCCTCCATGGCCCATGCCACAGTGCAGCCCGCCGAGATGGTGTCCAGCCCGTATCGATTGCACATCTCCCCGATCCAGGCCACGGCCTCCAGGTCATCGATGAGGAGCATGGAGCCGAAGGCCCCCAAGGTCTCGTATTCCGGACCAGGCCCTTCGTAGGCGAAGCGGCCCTCCTTAATATGGACCCAGCGGGCGCAGCGGATAGGGCAATTGTAGCAGAGACCCGCATGGGGCTTCAGGATGGTGTCGGCCATGCGGGCGCCCCCCAACTTGGTGCAACCCTCAGGCCAGTAACCCACCTGCCAGTTCTTCACGGGGACGTCTCCAGCGGCCCATCCCATATCCATGCTGAAGGCCGTTCCCCATTTGGTGAAAAAGCCGGCGAATGGATCCTCCTGGATCCCCTTGATCACCTCCTGGGTCATGGCCTTGAGGAACTCGTCCGCTGCGGGTGTGATCTTCTTGGACCCCGTCACCACCACGGCCTTGAGGTTCTTGGACCCCATGACCGCTCCCAGACCCCCGCGGCCCGCCGCCCGGCCCGCATCATTGATCACACATGCGATGGGGGCACGGCACTCTCCGGCCGGCCCGATGCAGGCCACCCGAGCCCGCTTCTTCCCCAAGCGCTCGCGCAGGATTTCCTGGGTCTCGTAGGCGTCCTTGCCCCACAGGTCTGAGGCGTCCTTAAGGGTGACCCCCTCGTCCACTATCTCCAGGTAGACGGGCCTGGGCGAGACTCCTTGGAAGACGATCCCGTCGTGGCCCGTCTTCTTCAACTCCACCCCCCAGAAGCCCGAGGAGGTGGATGTTGCCAGGATGCCCGTCAGGGGAGATTTGCCCCCCACAGCGAATCTCCCGGAGGTGGGGAATCGGGTCCCCGTCACCGGGCCCGTCATGAAGACCAAACGGTTTTCGGGCCCCAGGGGATCCGCCCCGGCAGGCACCTCACTGTACAGGATCCGGGTGGCGAAGCCCGCCCCCCCGATGAACTGCTGAGCCCATTGCGGGTCCACGTTCTCCGTGGAGATGGACCCGCTGGAGAGATCGACGCGCAGGATCTTGCCCATGTACCCGAACATGGCCGCACCTCCTTGACCCGGATGATCCCTCATCCGGGAAGACGCGGGTCGCTGCTGACCGAGGACCCGCTGGATCCGGGAGCGAGTTTCACCTCATCTCCTCGATCTCCACCTGATCCTCCCGTTGAAACCCATCCGAGGGGATCAGGTCGCCCTTTTTCACGAAGAGTTTCCCCAACTTCGCCCCTGCCGGGACCTGGGTGCAGAGAAATGGGGTCGGGTCCTCGGCCGCCGGGACCTCCACCAGCTCGAACTCCCGGGTCCCGAGGCCGATCCGTTGGCCCACATTGGGCTGGATCTCCTCGCTCACGCCCAGGAAGGAGCCGCACGCCGAGAATTTGGGAGCCCCGGGGTCCATGGCCCCCTTGGTGGCCGCCAGGGAACCCGGCATTCCCGCCGACTCCTTGGCCTTCTGGAGGCAGGCCGAATCCAGGGCCACCGGGTCCCAAGAGGCGAACAGCCCTAGGTTGGGCACGATGGGCCGATCGCTGTAGTTGACGCAGTCGCACCATGGGGAGATGTCCAGGGCCAGGTTGATGTAGCCCACCCTCCCCTCTCCCACGGCCTTGACCGCGGCCAGGGCCGAGTCGGCTATGGCCGCGGCCGTGACATCGAAGTAGTCGTCGGGCAGGAAGGCCACGCCGCACATGGTCACCACCCCCACGCAGGCCAGACAGCCGACGCACCGCTCCCGATGGAAGAGGATGGTCTCGGGGGTATGCTCGATGGCCCCGCTTGGACAAAGATGGAGGCAGACCTGATACTGCGGGCATTCCTCCTTAAGACAGCGTTCGGGCATCCAGTGGCGGGCATTGAGGCCGTAGCGGGGATGCTTTCCCAGATGGAGGTTGAACTTGCCCCGCTTGGATGCACAACCCACTCCTATGTTCTTGATGGCCCCTCCAAAGGTGCCCATGGGATGTCCCTTGAAGTGGGAGAGGGCGATCATGGCGTCGGCCAGGGCAATGCCCGTCCCGATGTACTGCTCCTTGAGGATAAAGCCCTCGGGCAGGTCGATGCGCACATCGTCCGTCCCGATGTAGCCGTCGGCGATGACGATGGGACAGCCCAAGGCGGCGTGGGTGAAGCCGTTGCGGGCCACGGTGTTGAGATAGTCCAGGGCTGTGGACCGTGAGGTGAACGGCCAGTAGGGAAGCGTGGTGGTATCCACCACCATTGGGTCCCCGCCCAGAGATCGGATCTTCTCCACCAAGGCCGTTACGTAGACGGGTCGGATGTAGGCGGTGTTGTTGAATTCCCCCATGTGGACCTTGATGGCCACAACATCGCCGGGGCGGATCATCTCCCCGAAGCCCGCGGCGTCGAAGAGGGTGAGCATCTTGGCCACAAGACTCGTCTGAATCGATTGCGACCGGTCGTCCATATGGTAGACCTTGGCCATCTCAACACCTCCTTGGGGATGGAAAGGGGTATGGACCGGCCCCGTCAGCCCGAATCCGGCTCCCCACACCGAGGGGACGGGGCGACCTGGTCTCCGGCCTCACAGTTTCTCCCCGCAGGCCCGGATCCGCTCCAGATCCAGCTCCACGCCGAGGCCGGGCCCGTCGGGCAGAAGCACTGTCCCGTCCGGCTGAATCCTTATGGGTTCCGTAAGCATGAAGTCCCGGGCCTCGGGGACCCACCCCGGGGGCTCGTAGGGATATTCGCACCAGGGGCAGTTGGGGACAGAGGCCATCAAGTGCATATTGGCCACCAGGCCCAGCCCATTGGTCCATGTATGGGGAGAGAAGCGCAGATTGTGGGCTTCGGCCATCCCGGCCACCTTCTTCCCGTTGAGGATCCCCGTGGAGAGGGTCACATCGGGCTGTACCACGTCGAGACAGCCCCCCTCGATCAGGTCGCGAAACTCATGGAGGTCCGAGTGGAACTCCCCCCCGGCCACTGCCAAGGAGGTGGATGCCCGAAGCCGCGCATATCCCTCCAGGTCGCCCTTGTAGAGGGGCTCCTCGAGCCAGACGACCCCGAGCTCCTCCAGGGCCCGGGCCGTCCGCATGGCCCGCTTCAGATCCCATCGGGGATAGGGGGCGAAGCCATGAATCGGCCACCCCTGGTTGGCGTCCACCATGATCTCCATGGTGTCTCCCACGGTCTCGCGAACAGCGCGCACCAGGGCCACGTCCTCCTCTACGGTGGGATACCGGATCCGCAGTTTGACAGCTCCAAACCCCATCTCCCGGAGGGCCAGGACATCCTCCACGCGCTGCTCGGGGGGCCTGAGTTCGCCCGTGCTGGCGTAGACCCGAAGGACCCCCTCGCCCCCTCCCAGGAGTCTATAGAGGGGAAGGCCAGCGGCCTTCCCGATGATGTCCCACAGGGCCACCTCCACAAACCAGGCACGATATCCGAGAAAGGAGGCGCTCCGGAGGACCTGGAGGAAGTCCTCCACCTGGAAGGGGTCGCGGTTGAGGAGGAAAGGACGAAGGAGACTGGGCAGTCCCCTGACCTCGTCCAGGAAGGCTACCCCGGCGCTGATCCCGGTGATCCCCTCGTCTGTGTGCAACTGAACGATCAGGGCGCTGTTTCTGGCCTGGGGATATCCGGGGATCCAGGCGGGATGAAAGGGTTGAGGCANGGGATGGTGGCACAGATAGGCGGTAAGACCAGTGATCTTCATGGAATCCTCCTGGAAGGATCGCGGGAAGAACCAGCCGGAGCCCCTCGCAGGCCCTGAGGCTTGCGACGCTTTTCCCAGCCAGAGAGACCACCGCGAATCTAGCACAGTGGCCACCGAGGTTCAAGCCAGCAGAGAGGACACACGGCGAGAGGCGAGGCGATATAGGCTAGGGGCGCCGCAAGCGTATCAGCGTGGAGCAAGGAGAGACCAACCTTGACAGGCCCACTANGCAGCAGTAGAGTAATTTTGCCTTTCCGCGGTGGGATCCGGCAAGGGTCGCACCGCGTTCGTTTTCTATCTCGCCGGAGCAGGGGAGGCNAAAGCCTCCCCTGCTCAACCAAGACCAATGGACGAAATAGACGAAACAACGAGACAGACGAGAGGCTGTTTTAGAACTAACTTCCCCCCCAAGGCGGGGCGTGACACCCTCGAGGGATGAAAATGCTTGCCCGGATGCAACGGACAATGCCTTTCTGGGTAGGGTCGACTTCAGTCGCCCCCCTTCGGGGAGGCTAAGGCCTCCCCTACCCAACCGAATCGACGAAATGGACCAAATGACGAAATGGACGAAATAGACGAAATGGACGAAATACCCTGCTGGATAAGGCGGTTTGTGAGGGTCCCTTGACCAATCCCGTCCAACTCGAGACGTGCCCATGGCGGAATACTCTCTTCTCCCCTTGATTAAGGTGGGCGGAGTCTTCGCCCTGGTCCTCATCCTCCTTCGCTTGAGGCTCCAGGTGGGACTCGCCCTGGGCATCGGCTCCGTGGTCCTGGGGTTTCTCTTCTCCATGGGNCCGGGGGAGGTCCTACTCGGGCTGGTGGCCTCCCTGGCAGAGCCCAAGACGATCCTGTTGGCCCTGGTCGTCACCCTGATCCTGATCTTGAGCTCCTCCATGGAGGAGCTGGGCCTGATGTCCACCCTNCTGCGGGAATTCCGAAATCGTGTGGGACGGAGCCGTTGGGGCCTCGTGACCCTCCCCGCCATCATCGGACTTCTGCCCATGCCCGGGGGGGCGGTCTTCTCGGCCCCCATGCTCGACGGCTTCGATGAGGAAAACCGGCTGGACGGCTCCCTCAAGAGCTTTCTGAATTACTGGTACCGGCACGTCTGGGAGTATTGGTGGCCTCTCTACCCGTCGGTGCTCCTGACCTGCTCGGTGTCGGGGATCGACCTTTGGAGGTTCGTCATACTGTCCCTTCCCCTGAGCCTCCTGGCCATTGCCGCAGGCCTTCCAGGGCTTCTGCAAGTGCCGAGCAGGATGCCTTCAGGGGCCTCGGGGCACGTGGGAGGGCCTGAGGGGTCCCTTCGAGCCCTAATCCCCATCCTAGTGGCCATCATCCCCGGAGTCGGCATCGGGATCGTGCTCCAGTGGGCGGGCGGCCAAGGGTGGTGGACGCGACTCCCCCGGGAGGCGGGGCTCATCGTGGGGTTGGTGGCCGCCGTGATCTGGACATGGTGGGACGGAGGCATGGACGCGGGGCGCGCCCGCGTCGTGTTGATGGACCCCAAGCTGCTTCGCATGTGGATGACCGTGGCCGGAGTCTTCGTCTTCAAGGGATTTCTGGAGAGAAGCGGAGCCGCCCGATCCGTAGGAGGGCTCCTCCTCCACCTGGACATCCCCGTGGTAGGTGTCGCCGTGGTCCTTCCCATGCTCCTTGGGGCCATATCAGGGCTGGCCATAGCCTACGTGGGGACCGCCTTCCCCATCCTGGTGACCCTGCTGGCCGCGGCTGGGGCAGTCTCCCTGAAGCTCCCCCTCATGATCCTGGCCTTCGCCTCGGGGTTCGTGGGGGTCCTCATGAGCCCCCTTCACCTGTGCCTCATCCTGAGCAACGAGTACTTCCGTGCCACCTGGTCCGGGGTGTATCGACACCTTTGGCCCTCGGGGATCATGCTCATGGCCGGCGCATTCGCCTATTTCCTTCTCCTGAAGGGCGTGTGGGGATGACCAGATCCACGAATGTTCGTCGATTTCGTCTATCTCGTCTGTCTCGTCTATCTCGTCGTTTCGTCTATCTCGTCTGTCTCGTCTATCTCGTCGTTTCGTCTGTTTCGTCTATTTCGTCTGTCTCGTCTGTTTCGTCTATTTCGTCTATTTCGTCGTTTCGTTGAGTTCGCCTATTTCGTTGATTTGGTCTATCTGGAAGGGGGGCGGTGAAGTTGCCCCTACCCCCTTCGATTTGGTTCAGGGCATCTCATGAGCCAGCCCCGCCTGCGGCCCGCCGTANGCGGGGCCGTAGGCGGGGCAGGCGGGG
>MTPG01000045.1 GCA_002010915.1 Desulfarculaceae bacterium JdFR-97
CTCGAGCGTGCGGATCTCAATGTGGACATGGACAATTGGCTCTTTGGTGGCCAGGTGGGTTTGGGGTTTTGGTGGAGGGTCTGCTCGGTCTTCAGCTTTGTTCTGGACACCAGCTTNGGCGGATACTTNGGCACCATCGATCAGGATGTGATCATGCACGATTATGATAATATATATCATTGGGAGTTTTCGGACTCCAAGGATGTGGGTGGTGTCTTCGGGGAGCTGCGGGTGGCCGGAGAAGTCTATCTTGCCAAACCCCTTAGCCTTCGGCTCGGATACTTCCTCCTTTGGCTGTCGGACACGGGCCGCGCCATCAACCAGATCAAGCCNGGGCAAGGTCTGGATGAACGAGTTGAGAATATCAGTCACCGCCCCGANGTGGAGGTGGACGACACCCTCTACCACGGCGGCATGCTGAGCTTGGTGGTTCGCTTCTAAGAAGGAGTTTGGTCTTTCCTTTGGTATGAATGACATAGGCGCCCGAAAATTCGTTTTCGGACGCTTTTTCTTTTTCCTTGGGGGCTCATTCCTAGCTCCAGCTTCAGGGTGCCAGGGAAGTGAGATCCAGTTGAGCCATTCCCCCCGAAGGGAGAAGCTTGCGCATCAGTCCTTTGATCTACTCCTCGGTAGGTGCTTTTTCCGTCTTTCCGGTCTTTCCAATAACAGGTAGGAGCTTCTCCACGGCAGAGGAGTTTTGGGATCATTCCCTTGACGATATCCTTCAGGCAAGAAGCGAAGGTGGAGGAGTCGAAACTCCTCCCGAGATATACGCCCTTAGGGCAAGCCCTTGGGCGCTCGCAAAATCCGTGAGCTGACGGACTTGCCTCTGTATACAGAGGCCAGGTAAAATGATGTCAAAAATTGCATTACTAGTCTAAGGAAGGCGAGAGGTGCCAAAAAAAGGGACGAAAAGATGGAGAAGATTACCCCCCACCTCCAAGGCCTTGAGGGAGAATGGCTTAAGGTCCTGATCGACAACCTTCCAGATGAGATATGGCTCTGCGATGCCGAGGCAAATCTTTGCCTTGCCAATCGGGCGGCTTTGGAGTGGCTTGGCCTCGAGCAGCTGGAAGAGGCAACTCGGCCTGGGTCGAACTGGCTGGAAAAACTGAGGATCTATCACCCGGATGGTACGCCTCGTGCCGGGGAAGAGACACCGCTTCTTCGTTCTCTGCGGGGGGAGACTCTTGAAGGGATCGAGGAGGTCTTTCTTCATCCTAACACCGGAATGAAGCTCTACAAGCAAGTCAACTCCTCCCCGGTGAGGGCAGAGACCGGTGAAATCATAGGGGCGGTGGTCGTGATGAGGGATGTCACGGCGGTCAAGACGGCACAACAGGGACTCCAAGACGTTTATTGGCTGATGGAAAAGCGGATTAAAGAAAGAAAGGCCGCCCTCAAAGAGTTGAACGAAAGGCTGAAGCAGGAGATTGAGCAGCACAAGCGGACCATGAAGACCCTCCGGGACCGTGAGGAAGAATTGGGTTCTCTGGCCAAGATCTTTGCAAATATCCTGAGGACCTTTGACTTGGAAGAACGTCTCAACCTCATCCTCGATGAGATCATGAAGTTCGCTGGGGTGGAGGTCGGTGGTCTCCATCTGGTGCAGGGTGATCAGTTGGTTCTGCGAGCCTGGAGGGGTCTTTCCTCCCAAGGCCGCCATTGTCTTCTGGCTTTTCCCGTGGCGAATGTCCCCGTATGGCTTCGGGGGGAGAGGGTCGTTTGCATCCGGTCGGACGAGGAGCCCCACATACCTCCGTTTGCCAGAGAGGAAGGGATTCAGACATGGGCAAACCTTCCTCTGGCCCTTTTCCCAAGGCAAGAGGGTAGAGGACGCAGATGGATCGGTAACCTCTTTCTAGCCNGCCGAAACAGCAATAATGCCTTGAAGGAGGNCGAAATTCAGCCGATCCGGGATATGGCCGAATATCTGGCACTGGCCATCGACCATTCAAGGGCCCATCAAGAGGCTAGACAGCGTCTCTTCAGGTTGGAGGCCCTCAAAGAGATCGATCGGGCCATCATCCGGCGCCTCGATCTTAAGGAACTATTGCGCGGCGCTTTGGAGCATGTGCCCAAGGAGCTGGGGGCGGATGCTGCGGCTGTCAGCTTGTTCGAGAGGGCCTCCGGCCGGCCCAAGGTCTCAGTCATGAGGCTTCCTAACGGGACGATAGTGGAAGAGGAGGCCTTTACCCTGGCCGAGAGCTTGCTTCACTGGTTCATGGAGCGAAGAGAGACCGTGATCATCTACGACTTAGCCCAGGATCCAAGGCTCCAGATGCACAGGGCCTACATCAACAGCCACAGGCTTGCCTCGTATCTCGGTGTGCCNCTCGTTGNACGTGACAAGGTCACGGGCATCCTCCATATCCTGAGCAAGGAGCCCAGGGTGTTCGCCGAAGAGGACGTGGAGTTTTTCAAGATCCTGGCCGGGCAGTTGGCCATTGCCATCGAGAATGCCCGTCTATTCCAAGAGGCTCAGCTTCACGCCCTTCAAATGGAAGCGAAGGTGGAGGATCTTGAGCGTGGTGCGGACGCATTGAGGAAGAGCCAAGCCCGCCTCTCCGAGGCCCAACGGATCGGGCGCATGGGACACTGGGAGTGGGACGTAGTACAAGACAAGTTGGAATGGTCTGAGGAGATCTATAGGATCTTCGGTGTAGCCTCTTCGGGGTTCGGTGGGACGTATGAGGCCTTACTTCAGCTCGTCCATCCCGAGGATCGGGGATTTGTGAGGCGTGCCGTGGATGCAGCCCTGCATGAGGGACGTCCTTACGACATAGAGCATCGTATCGTCCTGCCCGACGGCTCGGAACGCATCGTCCGGGAAAGAGGTGAGGTCACCCGGGACGAGACCGGAAGACCCCTCCGGATGATGGGCACGGTCCAGGACGTCACCAGGGAGAGGAACCTGGAGCGGGTTGCGAGGATCCGAGAGAAGATGGCCTCCCTGGGGCAGGTGGCGGCCGGCATCGCCCACGAGATCCGAAACCCCCTCTCGGGCATTCATCTCCTCCTGGAGACCGTCAAAGAGAACCTGAAGGATCCGGACAGCCCCGTGGATGTGGAGAACCTCATCGACGAGGCCCAGGCCGCGGCGGGGAAGATCGAGGCCGTAGTAAAACGGGTGATGGATTTTTCCCGGCCCACCGAGCTCCGGATGCGTCCCCTGGATATCAACGGGCCCATAATGGAGGCCGTCCGTCTCGTTTCCGCGGGTCTCCGAAAGGCCGGCATAGAAGTGCAATTCAACCTAGCTGCCGACCTTCCCATGGTCCAAGGGGATTTTTACGCCCTGGAAGAGGTCGTGGTCAATTTGCTTCTGAACGCTTCAGACGCCATGGCTGGGACCTCCAGTCCCAAGCGGATTCTCATCTCATCATATGCGGAGAAGGACGAGGTGGTCGTTACAGTGGGGGATTCAGGCCCCGGCATTCCATCCGGAATGAGGGAGAGGATCTTCGAGCCATTCTACAGCACCAGGGAGGAGGGATCAGGGATCGGTTTGAACATCTGTCAGAGGATCGTTCTGGATCATGGGGGGTCCATTCAGGTATCCGATTCCCCCTTGGGGGGTGCTGACTTCATCCTCAGGATCCCCATCTCCGTGGAGAAGGGGACCCAGGCCCGATGATTCGCTTTTGCATTTACATCGTGGATGATGAGGAAAGCTTCACGAAAGGGGTCATGGTCTCCCTAAAGAAGGACTACCGGCTCAGGGCGTTTTTCCGAGCAGAGCCCGCGCTGGAGGAGATGAAGAAGGACCCGCCCGACTTGGTCCTCCTCGATATCTGCCTTCCCGGCATGAGCGGGATCGAGGCTCTGGAGAGGATCAGAGGCATGGATCCCGACATCCTCGTGATTATGGTTACTGCATACGAGGATATCCAAAGCGTGGTTTCGGCCATGAAGCTGGGGGCACACGACTATATCGTCAAGCCCATACACATGGACTCCCTCCGGGTGACCGTGAGGAATGCCCTGGAGACCCTGAGGATGAGGAAGGAGATACAGGTCCTCCAAGAGCAACTCCTGAGGGAAAACCTGCCCCCCTTCATCGGAGAGAGCCATGCCACGCAGGACGTGATGAAGGTGATCGACAAGGTGGCCAAGAGCCCGGACACACCGATCTTGATCGTAGGGGAGTCCGGCACCGGAAAGGAGTTGATCGCCAAGGCCATCCATTACAGGAGCCCGCTCTATAACGGTCCTTTTGTCCCTCTCAACTGCGCCGCGGTGCCGAGAGACCTCATAGAAAGCGAGCTCTTCGGGTACGAGAGAGGGGCCTTCAGCGGGGCCTCTGCTTCGGGCAAACGGGGCTTGGTGGAGGAAGCATCTGGCGGGACCCTCTTCCTAGACGAGGTGGGGGATCTGAGTCTGGAAGCCCAGGCCAAGCTTCTCCGTTTCCTGGATTCGGGGGAATACTATCGTGTAGGGGGAACCAGGATACATAAGGTGAAGAGCCGGGTAGTCTCCGCCACCAACAAGGACTTGGAGAGGATGATCCAGAAGGGACGTTTCCGAGAGGACCTATATTGGCGTCTCGCCGTCGTCAAGGTGGAAGTCCCTTCCCTCAACGAGCGCAGGGACGACATCCTTCCTCTCGCCCGCCACTTCCTCCATGAGTTCAGTCGAAAACATGGTAGACATTACACNGATATCTCCCCCGAGGCCGAGGATATTCTGAAGCATCACCATTGGAAGGGAAATGTGNGGGAGTTGAGAAACGTTATAGAGAGGGCCGTCCTCCTTGGCNAGGGACCCGTGGTGGAGCCGTGGGATCTCGGCATGACCAAACCTTCTGCGCACACCCNTTCTCCTTTCGGGGAAGGAAAAGNGNGGTTTCCTCCCATGCCGGAAGGTGGCGTGGATCTGGCGGCCCTTGAGCGGCATTACATCCAGGAGGCCTTGCGCAAGGCGGGGGGCAATGCCGTTCAGGCGGCGAAACTTCTGAGCATGAGCTATTATGCCTTCCGGTACCGATTGAAAAAACTCAAGGAATAGGACATGTTATCTGTTTAGAGCATCTGGCCTATACCCCCTCTCTTGAACAAGATTTCGGCTTTACATTTGGAATATCCATGGTCTTGGCCATTTAACCCATGGTCTTGGCCATTTGGCCCGAGGGTGAGGCCTGTCCGGGGTGTTGGGCTTCTTTCTCTGAGAGTGTAACCCCTGGATTTTCCATCCGTTTATTAGGTTGGCCCCCGTATTGCAAAATGAAGAGAACAGAAAGGAGGGCATTGATGCTCCTCCATGGGTTCTTTGCTTCGTGTTTGAGAGGTATGTCATTCGTCTTTCCTCTCAGGGACGTAGAAGGAAAACATGGAAAGAACTAAATCGAGTGAGGAAGGACGACAATATGACATCAAATCTAAAGGTCTTGTTCGTGGACGACGACGTTCTGATGCGACGGATCATGGAGCTCTTTCTTTACGGAAAAGTAAGGGCGTTCCTGGCCCTCGGGAGTGCAGAAGAGGCCCTTGAGCATCTCAAGGNGGAGTCCTTCGATGTGGTCATCAGCGACTANGTCCTCCCGGGCATGAGCGGCCTTGCCTTNCTGGAGCACGTAGGGAGGATTCGACCCGAGTCCATGAGGATCCTGGTTACGGGCTATGGCACCAGGGAGATCGAGCAGGAGGCCGAAGGGATCGGGGTTCACGCCTATCTCTCCAAACCCTTCCAGGGCGAGCAGCTAAAAGGGATTCTGGCCCAATGGGAGGGTGTAAATAGATGAGAGAAGAATCCCGAGACCTCTGCTTTACAAGTCGTGGGCATCCATAGCAATTCTCCGACAGGTTTGCTCTCGAGTTCCATCGATCGCCCGACCCCCAGAAGAGTCTGCTCCAGGAGAAGGCCAGGAATTTACAGGGAATGGGGGGATACCGATTCCGGCCGATTTTNATATAAGTGACTCCGTTGGTATGACGCGCAGNGAGGGCGAACGGATGGAAATCGAGTTTTCATTNTTGTACCGGGCTTACCGAGTCCTTGCTGAGTGTAACGAGGCCCTCATTCGTGCCTCGAGCGAGCCCCAATTGCTCGAGGAGATCTGCCGCATCCTCGTGGAGACGGGCGGATATCGGATGGCCTGGGTGGGGTATGCTGAAGAGGATNATGCTAGAAGGGTTCGGCCTGNGGCCCGATGGGGTTTTAAGGAGGGTTACCTGGAATCTATACGCGTCACTTGCTGGGATGANACCGAGCTGGGCCGCGGTCCTGCCGGAACGGCCGTCCGCACAGGAAGGCCTGCATTTGTCAANGAAATCCAAGCCAATCCTCGTTTCGATCCCTGGAGAGAGGCCGCCCTCGATCNAGGATATGCCTCTTCCATTGCCTTGCCGTTGCGCGTTGAAGATAAGACTCTGGGTGTACTCAACATCTATGCGGGTCAACCCGATGCCTTCCATAAAGACG
>MTPG01000065.1 GCA_002010915.1 Desulfarculaceae bacterium JdFR-97
AAATACCCGGCAAACTCCGCCACCAACACCGTCCGGCTCACCGGAATGTCTTCCCGAAAGCCCCTCCATTCGTGCAGCTTCCCGTAAATACCAGTGAGCTGGTTGGCAACGGTTTTGGTGCTCTTGCCCAACTGCCGCCCAATAGCCGCATTGTCCATCCCCTGGCACGCCAACCGTACCACTTCCCGCTCCGCGGGGGTCAGCCAGTGCTCCACAAACTCCCTCTTGCGCCGCCGATCCTGGTCCCGCCGTATGGCCCGCTGCGCCTGAATAGCCTCCCACGGGTCCTCCCGCAAGGCCAGCTCCGTCAGCACCGGCGAGACGCTACCCCAGCGCAAAACTGGCACCGGAACCAGCCACATGCGGTCCCCCGGCCGCACGTGCATCACACGCTCATCCCCCGGCTTCCAGCTCTCGGAAAGCAAATGCCACACCCGGTCGTCTTCGTCGAAGAGCAGTTGGGCCACCACCATCCCGTACACCGCCATCGGCTTGCGCCCTCCGGCGATGCTCAGATGCACCAGCCGCCCGGCCCGTTTCTCCGCCAGCACTACCCGGTACAGCGTGCGCAGCAGGGCCGCCGTGTCACTCTCGGTAACGATGTCAGCCACCGGCCCGTTATCCCCCTTTACCAACACAGGACGGTATCCGTAGGCTCCCGGCTGAGCAAACTGGCGCCCCAAAGCCGCTAACGCCGGACGCACCGCCTCCCCCACTGTGTGGACCACAATCACCTCGTCAATGGCATACCCCTTAGCCAGCAGCAGATCCAATGCCAGGGTGACCACTTGAGGTTCCGTGCCCAACGTGGCAATGAGCACTTGTCGAGCCAACTCACATCCCTCCTGCCAGCAAAACTCCAGCGTCTCTCGCAGACTGGAGGTAGCGCTGCAGGCCAACCTAAATCTGCGGAGCACCCTCAATGAGCCGCTCCAGGAATTGCCCCACGCTCGCCACTCCGCCGAAGAGCGTCTGGTAGTCCTTCCCCTGCTCGTGGCAGCACGAGGCTCCCAGGTCGCCGATCAATCACCGGGCCTCCCAGGGGCTCGTAGCCAAAGAGCGGGGCCACCAGAGTAGTACGCTCCGGGGGAAGCTTCCTGAACCTGTTCCNTGGTTCAGCNATGCCCACACACCACCTCNGTTTCTATCTGTCTGCACCAGGTACCGCTTGGGGAACTCCAACACCTCGGCCACCTCGCATCAGAGTGAACTGCCCCCACGAACCAGACGCATCCGAACATGGGCCGGAAAATAACCACACCGACCATGAAGTTCCGCCAGAAGCGTCACCGCCTCCCAAATGAGAAGTATCTGCCAAAAACCATAAATTCCTCACCCCGCCCTTCGACCCATGGGATTAGCTGGAAGATAGCCTATCGTTGGTCGGGGAAGCGAGGTATTGGGTTTATCCGGTTGATTTCGCCTGATTGCCACCTTCGGTTCGTTAGGAGCGTTTAGAGCGTCGGCTAGGGGAGGCTTTAGGATCCCAAAAGGAGGGCGACTGAAGTCGCCCCTACCCCAATAAGGGCATCGACTCTCGCATCTGGCAGGCATTTTCATCCACCGAGGGTGGCCCCCACGCCAAGGCGGGGCGGAGCCGCGGGCAAGGGCGTAACGCCACGGGGCTTTCGAAACCAGGTATCTCAAAACATTACCTTACCCTCGAGGAACCCACCTTACACCACCACTTTGTCAGATCCGGACAAAGTGGGAGGGTAAATCCCCCTTTTGAACTTGGGGCTTCTGGAGACATGGAGACCATCCCTCCTTCAGCCACCCCAGCCAGTGGGAGCCAGCTACTTCCCAAAAAAAATGTTTTCGAAATTTGTGTTGATTGATATCCGGTTTTCAGGGGTCAGAAAGATTGCCTATGAAAATAGTGAAGTAAGCATAAAGTGTCAACTGTTTTTTGCTGGTCTTTTAATTCTTTCATTATCTCAAATAATAATACACAGTATTAAATTTAGAGATGCTTTCCACTTCGGCCGTGAACAAATCCGGATCAAAAGAGACTCGATGCCCCAAATAGAACTCGGTCGGGGCCCCTTGCTCCAAACCGTTTGGATAACGGGTGGGGATGTAGTGTTTGTCCAGGGTCTTGGCCGTGTCGATTAAATCGGCTGGAATCTTATCACCGTCTTCCTGCAGGGCCTGAAGCATCCTGGTGGCAGAATGGCCCCACACCTTCTGCTTGCGCTCTTCAAACACGGCCTCCAGGGCCTTTTCCGCAGCCTGTTAGGCGGCAAAACATGCCCATTCATAATCCTGGTCATCCAGAGAGTGGCGCGCGTGAGCCAAATCGGCCTGCGCCTGTGTCCACCAGTCACGGGCACGGTCCATCAGAAATGCCTCCTGCTTCCATCACTCAGAGGTAGTAGATGCCCGTTCATCTTTGTTCAACATCACTGCAAATGCGGTCCGATCTGCTCGGCAAACATTTTGAAATCATCCAGTCGATCCAATAGTTGGTGGAGCTGCCTTGGATCCACATGGATGTACTCATGCACCAAGATATTCCGAAGGCCCGTCATGCTCGAGAGAACATTTGTCAGGGCGTCATCGAGATATCCCGCCCGATGGAGCATCTCAATACATTCGGCATAGTTGGCCGGTATACCCAAATTATCCCGGCTAACCACATGGCAGCTCACGTCAATTACGATCTGGATGGCCTCCAGCAAACCATACCGTAAGGCCCATTCCAGATGGCGATCGCGGCGCATATGGTCCAGTGTGTACGTGTGCCGAAAACGCCGCAACTCGCGGATGTTCTCCTCCAAACGCTGCAATCGCTCGCGCATGTTAGCACCCTTCAGCAAACTTCCCGGCCTCGAGTCGATCCTGAAAGGCCTGTGTAACCATTGTTCGCAAGAAATCTGTATCCAGGTATTGCAGTATGGCCCTGGTCTTAAAATCCACAAAGGCCTCGGGGTTCTTGGAAAAGATCAATTCTCCGGCTGCGATCACCTTATACGCGAAGAGCGGGTTCTTTTCCAGGGCAGTATTGAGCTCGACAACATCCACTATTTTCTTGAGCACCTTTTCCAGTTCAGTCGTGAGCCATCCCAAGTGGAGCAAGGTCATGGGTCTCGAGACATAGACGCCTATGTCCACGTCGCTGAAGGGTGTCTCCTTGCCCTCCGCAAAGGATCCGAAGAGGACAGCGAACTCAACTAGGTCGTCCTGTCTCAAAACGTTTGATATCTTCTCTAAAATATCGTCCATCAGCTTACTCCCTTTCCAATCGGTCCAGTACTCACATTCCGGAGGGAGATCGGATTTGCGACAGCGATCCTATACCATTCTAGTATACCTCTTCTAGAATACCCTCTTCATGGGTCTGCTCGTCAATGGCAAAAAAGCGCTTGAAGGGACGCAGAGATCTTCGGGGCTCCCCTCACCCCCCCATTCGCCCCACCCTTTGGGAGCAGAGGGGGCTGAACGCAGGGTCCACCCTGTCCCCAAAAATGGCTTTGGGAGGCGGGCCAACAAATTCATCCTGAAACAAACGAAAAAGGCAGGGCTTAGTGACCCTGCCTTATGGTTATTCTGCCAGCGGTGGTCCTGACGAATCGACCGGGGACGACCGCTGAATCGGTTGCCTGATCCACGACTGTGGCGCAGTTCGTCAGAGAGCCATTGGAGGGACCTTCCCGCGCCAAGGCCGCGCTTTTTCCAGTTGCCCGGCCAGTCGATAAAGCGTGGCTTCGTCCGCGTAGCGACCTGCAAACTGAACCCCTATGGGAAGCCCCTGGGCATTCCAATAAAGGGGTACCGACATCGCTGGCAGACCGGTCACGTTATGCAGCCAAGTAAACGGGATGAAATCGAAAATGCGCTTGGATAGCTCGTCGAATGAGAGGTTCACCGTGTCGAAATACCCGAGCTTTGGCGGAGGGGCCCCAAGAGTGGGCGTCAAGATCACATCATATTGGGTGAGGAAGCCCGCCACCGTTCGAGTCGCGATGTTGATTATTGCTTTTGTGCCGGCCAAGTCAGCCGCAGAGGCCTTCCAACCAGACTCCGCCACAGACCATGTCCATGGTTCAACCATATCGGCCGTGATCTTCTTGCCGATGAGTTGCCCGATCTGATCGAGCATCGCCGCTGTATGGGCAGAGACGACCACCATGAACGCCTTCTGAAGGGCTTCATAGTCGATCTTCGGCGCAGCTTCCTCAACCGTGTGCCCCAGGCTTTCACAGAGCTTGGCTACATCCTTCACAGCGGCGACGCAATCGGGATGGGTCTCGGCAGCAGAAGCTCCCTTGGTGAAAAAGGCTATCCGGAGCCTCCCGGGATCGGCCCCCACCTCTTCTACGAATGGCCGAGCCGGAGCCGGAATCCCATATGGTGCCCCTATTTCCGGGGCCGACGTGGCATCAAGCAATGCCGCACTGTCACGCACGGAAATCGACAGGGCATGATCAATGGCAAAGCCTTCCCAAACTTCGCCGAATTCCGGTCCGTTCGGTGTGCGGCCACGCGACGGCTTCATCCCGAACACACCGCAGCAGGAACTCGGGATGCGGATCGAACCGCCGCCATCGTTACCATGCGCGATTGGCACCATTCTGGTCGTGACCGCAGCAGCAGACCCCCCACTTGACCCCCCGGTAGACCGTTCAACGTCCCACGGATTACGCGCGGGGCCGAGCAGCACGGATTCGGTGGTAACATTGAGGCCGAACTCGGGGGTGTTGGTCCGACCGAGAATGACTAACCCGGCCCTCTTATAACGCTTTACCAATTCGTTGTCGTAGTTGGGCACATACTCGGCAAAGAGCCTGGATCCGGAGGTGAGCCGAACGCCAGCATAAGTCGCCGCGAGATCCTTCAGTAGGAAGGGCACGCCCATGAAGGGGCCGTCCGGCAGACCCTTGGAGATGGTCTTCCTGGCCTCGTCATACATCTTGGTCACGACGGCATTGATCTTTGGGTTAATCGCCTCGATCCGAGCGATGGCCGCATCTAGCAGTTCCTGGGGGCTGACCTCCTTGCGGCGCACCAAGTCCGCAAGTCCGAGTCCATCGTATTTCAGATACTCGGCAAAGCCTCCTGCATCAGCCGTTCGGAAAACCCCGCTTACACCGACCGTCATGCCAGCCACTAGGCCCATCGCCGTGGACGCCAGAAACCTCCGACGACTTATGCCGTCTATCCCCTCGCGGCCATTGTCCTGTCCGGTCATCTCATTTGTTTGCAACATCGCCTGCCTCCTTTCTTGGTATGGATGCTCTCTCAACCAATTGGGATTCCCAGTTTCGGCCTGGGATTCCGACAGACTAAACCAAGGTCGAGATGACCACAGAGAAAGATCGTCTGAATCAGAATTCATCACTGATTCAAACCGTCCACCCTGGAGTTGTAAGATCAAATCTCGGCTATTGCAGGAAATTTCGCTCTTAAACGACCATGAAAGCTAAAGCTGCTCTCTCGATTTGGGGGAAATGGTGGTCGCTTGTTCTTCCTGTCCGGGATGTTCTCTGCGGTGATGAATGCATTTGGTAAGACTTAAGAGCGGTTCGCCGTGTTCATCCTTCCCCCAACCAAGAGGACGGAGCAAAGCTGAATTTAGCGATAAAGCCGTCTCAAAGGATTAAAATATCTGGGCCTTCCGGAAATTGAATACAAGGTGGATCCTCTCGCTCCATGTAGATGTATTGTGCCCCCTTTGTCAAGTACTTTTTGGAGGGCCTTTGTTGGTGGGAGTGGGTATTCATATATGCCCTTATCCCAAAATCTATCCAACCCTTCAGGGGGGCAGTATAACCCTCTCCCTCGGAAGGCTGGAAAGGAGGATTCCTTATGAGTATTTCGACGATCGTTTGCCGCAGGTGAAACGCAGGACCGCCTTCGGTCAGGATGGCCAAATTCACGTCGTAGCGTTTTTGTCCCCTGTTCAGAGAGCCAAAGAGATAGGCTAGCAACNCCCCCATCCGGGAACCTTCCGCCCTGCGCCGTCCTGGTTGCTGTTCTCTTTTCTTGTGGGGACAATTTCTGCAACTTGACAGGAATTTCGGCTTTGTGTTAAGAGGAGGCCTCTAAAGTAATCATCCGGGTACCTTTTTGGGGTTTAAAAGGGAAGACGGTGTGAAGCCGTCGCGGTCCCGCCGCTGTAACCGGGGACGAACCCCGCAACAGGCCACTGTCCCGGCAT
>MTPG01000127.1 GCA_002010915.1 Desulfarculaceae bacterium JdFR-97
GAGCAGCTTGTCCACGATGATTTCCTGCTTTCGGGCTCTCAGCTCCTCAATGAGAGGCCCCACTACCTCAGAGTCTGGAGGCTCGAGCCTTGTCCAGATCAATTTGATCTGATCTCCCTCGACTCGGGGCTCATAGCCTAATTCCTGGAGGCGGGAAAGGATCTCCATTAGATGACCACCTCCTTGAAGCTAAAAGAATCCTGATCGCTGGAGGAAATCTNCCTTTCCTCCCTATCCTCCCTTCTCGAATGATTTCCAAGGGTTATATCAGGGAGGTTTTTCTGGCGATCCTCCCTAATTTCCCTTTCCTCCCTGGCGTAAGTGCTTGATTTTTCTAAAGGTAGGGAATTTAGGGAGGATAGGGAGGTTTCCCCCACGAATCTCTTTTTGAGTTTTTCCAGAAGCTCCTCATCCATGACAATGTGGACCTTCCCCATCGTCTTCTTTCGCTCGAACCCCAGGGCTGAGAGCTCACGCCCGATCCGTTGGGGAGACCATGCATAGCGCTCTTGTTGGTCCTCATTGAGGACTTCCCTCAACCGTTCTGTGGGGAGAAGCCCACCAACCACCTCCCCCCGAAGCGAATCCAAGGCCTCAACAATCTTTCCAGCCAGCGTTTCTGATTCAGCTCGCCTCCGATCTCCCTCCATGTCATGGACCAACCGCAAGAGGGCCTTCGTGGTCTCCTCGGGAAGGAGGGCAGCCACGGAAAGAAGGGGTTGCATNAGATCTCCAAGGCGTCCGGGGACGGGTTTCGCCACCTCAACCAGTCCATCCGTTAAATGCCATGCCCTCCACGCCAGGAGCCTAGCCCGCACGGGTCGAAGATNTTCAGCCGTGATATTGGAATAGACTCCTCTGGCCTCGGGCATGGTGATTTTTATACAGCGTGAGCGCAGAGGATCTTCGGGCCGAATTTCGCAGTTGGTGGCAATAACAGTCGGTCCTGCAACCTCAAAGTAGGCGGTATCCCTAAAAGCCCCCGCATCTGTGCGGGTCACACGGGGGACCTTGGCCCCTCGCTCGAAACGGCACAGCAGGAGATCGTAGGAGCCCCGCTTCTTAGCTCGTTCACTCGCTTCATAGAGATCAAGCCCTAATGTCCCCCCAAAGAGATGAGCNAATCGAAACAAGTAGGCTTNGTTTTCAGACTTTCAGTGCGGAGTCCCCCCCAGCATAATCCCACCAAAGCTTTAAGGAGACGGCTCTTTCCACGCTCAGGGAGACCAAAAAGCCAGAGGTAGGGGAAGTATGCGCTCTGTTCCGCCAGGTGCGAGAAAAAGGCAAAGACGGCGGCGAGATGGTAATGTGCTTCAGATGGCAAGACAGCTGCCCGGTGGAGGATTTCCAAGATATCCCCATAAAGGTTCCCTGTGTCGTCTCGCTGGGAATCCAAAACCGACTGCGCCGAGACAGGATCAAAGGGGGATCTGCTCCCGCTCCGGAGGCCGAAGAGTCATGCCATCCTCTCCCGGCCAGGAGTTTGTTACCTGGAGATCCCCGTCTCGAACCACCAAGAAGGCCACCCCGCCCTTGTCGTCCAGAACAAGATCCACCAGGCCAGGGAAGAGAGCGCAGGGCCTCTTCCTCTTCCGGAGCTCGCGCTCCCTGAGCTGCTGAGCTTCTTTCAGGATCCGATCGAAACCTCGTTTCCCGCAGACGCCCTCCCGGGCCAGCGCCTCCCGCAGAACTAGCCGCTCAGCCTCGCCCAGATGGACAGCCCTGGAGATGATCCCCTGGAGCCGGCGAGATTGTTCCTCCGGCTCGAGGTTCCGCCAGGCCTCCATGAAGGTCTCGGCATCTCGGAGGACTTCCTCCCGGAGCTCATCCTCACGGAGGCCTTCCTCAAGCTGGGCCTTCTCGTGCCGCGATAAACCCCTCATCGCTGGCCACCCCGGGGATCGCCTCGATGTGCTGCACCCACTCCTCCAGATCTTCCAAAGCGTAGCGGACCGCCCGGCCCAGCTCGAGGTACGCTAGCCCCCGGCCTAACCAGCGGTAGTTGCGCAGAGTGGCCACGGAAAGCCCAAGTACGCGGGCGGCCTCGATCTCATTGAGCAGTCCATCTGCCCCAGGCTTGCTCCCCATTCTCTTCCTCCTGCATCGCTCATTTTCTTTGAGGATACAACGTGGGGCCTGCAGGCAGTTCTAAAAAAAGAGTTTCGAGCTATCCTCCTTTGAGAGGTAGGTTGGAGAGATTGGTAAGACTCTTGTGGTGGGAAAGAAGAGCAGGTTAAAATAGTTGGAAAGGTTGCAACGGAAGAGATCCCAGGGCAGGCTGTAACAACTCTCTGCTTTGCTTTGCCGTTGCACAGCTTTTCAGGCAGTCCTGTCCTAGCCCAGGGAAGGGAAAAGACACAAAGCGGCCTAGTTCTATGCTCCTGGATTTTATCTCATCGCAAACACTCCCAGCTCATGTTCTTTTACCTGTGCCATCTCTTCAAGCGTTTTTGGCACTCTGCCCGAGACAGGCGACTTCCTTGGGACAGCATTTGTAAGAGCGCCCTCCGGGCTTGGTGTTTACTGACAAGCCCTCTTGTTACCAACTGGTCCAAAATCCACAAAGTGCCATGCAGTGCAACCCCCTATTCCCTGGCCACCTCTCTCAAAGGACCATCATCGGTCAAAAGGGTCGCGTTCAAAGTTTTCGCCAGAACCAAGGCAAAGACATCATTGATGCTCAGCCTGCGGTGCTTTCCCGCAAAATGTCCCACTTGAGTTATCTGATCTGGCGTCAGCTTGCGCGATATTAAGCCATATTTTATCAATTCGCTCCCTGGAGGTTCTCTCAGCTCGGCAATGATCACATCCAGTGCGAATAGCTTAAATGGGAGNTGGAGGAACTCCTTTAACAAACCCCCGCGATGCAGGTTGATTAGGGTGCTGGAGTNAACTATGAATACCAACCGGAAAACCCTCGTGCTCTTTGGCTTCCTTTTCTTTAAACTCCTCCAAGGGCATTGCCAATAGCTCACTAGCCCTGGCTTCAGAGATAATTCCTTCAGCCAGGGCATGTAGGACCAACCGTTTCATCCGACCTGGTTCTTCTGACGGGAATTGGTCACCGGGCTCACGAGAATGCCATCCACGTTCTCGGAACACTCGAAAGAGCGATTTGGCGACAGATGCAGAAATGATCCCCAAATCCATGGCCCTATATATCCACCCCTGCATACTCAGGCCATACTTATGCTTCAGCAAATGCAATTCATACAAATCCAGCCGCCTGCGCCTTTGTCCCAACTCAAATCGGACCGCGGAGTCTGGCGCAAGAAAAGCCCCTGCAAATCTGTATGCTGCTTTCTCGGGATCTACTTCTNGGGCACACTTCAGAACTATGTGGCCGAGTTCATGGGCAAGGTTGAACCGTTGACGGTCACCGGGAATGTCTTTTTTTATTACGATGATAGGAATTTCATTATTTGCCCAACAGGTAAGAGCGTCGAACTTCTCGTAACCCTCTATCATCCCCACCTTGATCCCCTTCTCCTCCAATACCTCCGTCAGGCTTTCAATGGGCCCCTGCCCCAGGTTCCAGGCTTGACGCAACCCGAAAGCAACGTCTTCCACATGATCCAGTGAGCTCACGGACCGATTAATATTGTTAATATTGTCGGGAAGATCAAATCTTATGACCTCTCCCAGCAGGTACTCCACATCCATATACCGCTCCACGAAGTCCTTGACACGCTCCTGGATTGCCCGCTTGTGCCTTTCAGGGAGAGAGGCCCGACTCCTGTATACTGGGTCCGTAAGGGAGATCTTGTTTGGCCGAAAAAAATATTCCGGTCTTACATCAAGGGCTTTGGCCAGCTTGATGATTACCCCGGAGCTGGGGACATTCAATCCACGCTCATATTTGGAGATGGCCGTGGCACTGACCTCTACTTTCTGGGCCAGATCCCGCAGACTCATCCCCGACATTCGACGAGCCGACCTNATTCTTTCCCCAATGGCCATGCTGTCACCTCCCTTAGTTTACATATTAGTCCAGAAAGATAGATTTGTAAACCAAGGGAGATTAGGCTGGAGACGGTTAGATGGGTAGGCCTAGCTTGTGTGCTTTCTTATATACTCAAAGACTATTTCCTTGGCCCTTTCCAGCAACCCGAGGATCGTCGTGCAGGTAAACGGCCCCTGGCCCCACCAGTAAAAGCGGATCAGCCCGTCATCCCGCCTGGGCTCCCTCCATATGAGGAACACCACATCGACCTCTCGCTTGCGCCAGGCCTCAAGGAACTCCTCGACTACTTCCTCGCAAAGATCCTTGGGAAAGTGCAGGATTTTGGTTTCGCGTGTCATTGCAAACATCCTTTGGGTAATGGGGGANCTTTTTGTCAATGCTCATGATCTCCCCCCCTTGCAGGCTCCCTCTGAGTCAGAAGGATACCGCGCGGCTTCCGTTCATTCCCCATCGTGCATCTTCTAATAGTCTGCACCCTCTTTAGTTTGCAGTGCCGCCCTCTCTATTCGAGATCCGCCGTCAGCCATCTTGAACAGGTGGAGTAAAAGCCCCCTCTTCAGAGCCCGGTTTCCATTGAACAGGCACAGAGAGCCGCACCCGGCTCCCCTTCTTGCCATAGATGTGATGACTCCCGTGGACGCGCATGAGATTCCACCCGTGCCTTTCCAGGATCCTGGCCAACTCCTTCCCAGAGAGGGCCTTCATACAGCGATCTCCACAATACGGCTCTTGCTGTCCTTTGAGGGCTCCTCAACGTCCACTGAGAGGCATCCCTCTATGGCCTCGTAGAGGTTCTGCAGGAGCTCCTCGAACGTTTCTCCCTGTGTGGCGCACCCAGGAATTGGCGGGCACCTCGGCCCAATAACCCCCCTCCTCTGCCTCGTTGATGATGACCTTCAGCTTCATGACAATGTCTCCTTGTCTATCCTGGAACCTTCTCAGGCGCAGTGAGGTTGATCACCTTCCCCTTGCTGTCCCTTATCACAGTGACAAGCTCTCCTACAAGCTCAGAGGCCCGCCTCAAGGCCTCGTCTCGAAGGTGAGCGTATCTCTCTGGGTCATCTGGGGGCTTTTGTGCGTGAGGAGCCGCTGCAGGGGGTACATGTCCACCTTTCCGCTTGAGGCCAGCATGGAGGCGTATACGTGCCTCAGACCGTGCAAAGGACGGAAGTCCCTAGGGATCCCGGCTTTATCGCAAAGACGCCGAACCTGATGGTTCACATCGCTCCTCCTCTCTCCATCACGTCCTGGAAAGACATAGGGGCTGTCCCTGCGAGGCCTCTTTTCCAGGACCTCGCGGGCCGCATCGTTCATGGGGATGACCTGCGTCCTTCCACCTTTGGGGTTCCGGATCGTGATGAAACCCCGCTCAAAGTCCACATCGTCCCACATGAGACGGAAAATCTCCCCCCGCCTCATCCCCGTAAAGAGGGCCATCTTCATGATGTCGNTGATATCGCCAGGATGCTGGTCAAGGACCTCCAGGAGTCGCACCAATTGCTCGGGGCTGAGGTCCTCGGTCTTGAGATTATCCACCCTAGGCATCTCCACCTTGAAGGAAAGCCCCTCGCAGAGGCCCTTTTTAACCCCAAAGTTAACCAGTCGGGAAACCAGCCCCGGGCGTGCTTGACGGTGTGGGGGGAGTGGGTCTTTGAAAGTCTGATCCTGAGCCTGTCCCCATCCAGGGGAACAATCTCTTTGGGCTCCTTGGATCCGAGAAAAGGGTGAATATGGTTCATGTAGCGAGATCTATCCACCCTTAAGGTCTTAGAGTCGGGTTTCTGCTTTTCGTATTCTTCCCACAGCCTATGGAAGGTCCATCGTCCTTCCTCTTGGGCTTTTCGAGCCTTTTCCCTCTCTCGGATCTCCTTTCTGGAGGGCCGCTTCCCTGCCATGCGCTCAGCTCGGATCCGTGCGGCCCTAGCTGGGGTCATGTCATCCTCGATCTGCCTGCCCGCCTTCTCCTCGTAGACCTTCCCGTTCTTCTTGAAGACGATGTAGTAGATCCACTCCTCTCTGTCCGTTGCTGTAGTTTGTCACATAAAATGAGAAAAACTAGAGCGGGGGTGGGCCCTATTTGTCCAGCACCTCGCGGACCTTTCGGGCCAGGGCCTCCAGGGTGAAGGGCTTTTGGATGAAGGCCAC
>MTPG01000087.1 GCA_002010915.1 Desulfarculaceae bacterium JdFR-97
GTGGCGGTACTGATCCCGCAGGTAGCGGATCCCGGCCCTTAGGTTCTGCTCGGGATCGAACGGATCCTCGCATCCCATCTCCGTTGCGGTCTCGGGCATGAGCTGGAGCAGGCCCCTCGCACCTTTGGGGCTTACGGCCCTGGGGTCCATGCCGGACTCGACGATCGCCTGCGCCTTGATGAGCCGCCATTCCAGATCGGGCCATACCTGCCCGACCCAGAAGCGGATCAACGAGTCCCACCGATCGTGCGGGTGCATCCGGCACCCTCAAGCTACGTTTCTCCCCTGGAGGGGAGGGGGAATCCGGCCCCCATCACTCACATCTGGGCTTTCTGCCCCGGTGATTCCGTACTGGCCCCGCGTCTTAAGGCAGGGTTAAAGGAAGTTTAACTGGTGAGCGTGAAAGGATATTTCAAACTTGACAGGACGTTATGTTTATGCATTAGTTTGCCTGACGGATAGGGTGTCTTTAGGGGGGATACACCCGTTCTCTTCGAGGAGACCTGCAAAGGGAAGAATTCGGAGGTCTCACGATGAGAGATTTATTGCATCGGACACTGAATTATTATCACGTAACTCTTGCCAATGAAGAATATCAATCTCCTCCTATTGCACAGCTCATTAAAACCGCGTATGCCGAATCTCCGATTATAGGCGACCGCCTTCGTCAAGGTGTGGGGCTGGAAAGATCGTGTGTAGCAAACACTATTCAAGACAACAAGCTGGGACTTGAAGTGGCTTTCTTAACATACGATTCAGGCTACCGCCCCAAAAAGATAGAGGAAAATCTGCAGAGCTATGTACTCACTCCGGAAGACATCCGCCTTGCCAAAAATGAGCAAATTGCGGAGGTGGTGCATTTATTTATTCGAAATAACCATGCTGTGCTTGAATCGCACCGCGGAGCCGGGGGCCCCGGTTTAATAGCCAAATACTTATCCTGGTTAATTAAGCGTATAGATTCTAATTTCCCTGGGATTTTCTTCGACCCCGCGCCACGTCCGGACGTAATAGAACAAATGCGGAAGCATCGTGTGAAAAGACTCTCCTTGGGAGTTTCTCCGACCGTAGGCCTTGTGGATCCCCATCGAGACCTGTATCATACCCTCAGCGACATTGTGTTCAAGACAGAGGCACGGAGGGCCGTGCTTGAACTGACTCCAACCCGATCACGATACCTGAAAATAGAAGAATGCGAAGCCCTATATCGTGAATCTGAGCGGACTCCCGTATCTGCGGAAATCGCTTTTCATCTCGGTAATGGCACCATTATTAAAGGCAACGACTTCAAGATCAAAAAAGTGGTTCGTGTCCCTAACGATGGGACGAACAACGCAAGGTCAGAAGATATCTTCGAGGCGATGACTGAAACCTATTTAGAATGGGTGAAGGATGGATATATCCAAGATACGGAAATGGCGCCACCTGGATAGGGTGCTGCGAGTTTTTCCCCCATCATTGAGCCGCGCTGTACGTTCTTATCTCGAACTTTGCGAGGAAAGACATAAGCAGCCGCTAGGTTTTGTAGCACGTCTCCTTTTTCTGATAGTAGTGCTTCTGGGGGCCTACCAATTAGTATCATATAGGCCTCTTAGTGTTGAAATTATCTCATCTGCGATAACGGCCATTTCCATCTTGGCCGGTTTTCTAGCCACACTTATTCTGTTCACAGGAAGCCGAGAGGGCGTAGAAGATCTGGATCACCACACAGCAGAACGCGTCGTGAAGTCTCTTTTCCTTCTGCTTGGCTTCCAGCTTCGTGTTTTCTTTAGGTATTTGTTTACCATAGCGATAGGCCTTACATGGTTCTTTTTGCTGGGACATTCCGTAAGAGTGATAGTGGAGACGCTATTTGTGACCGGGCTGATTTACTCGCTGTTGCTCTCCCTTCTCCTACCGCTGCAGCTTTATGAACTTCATTCTTTTAGACTTAAAGAAGTCATTAAAAAGAAAAAGAAACAGGCTCAACAAAATTGGTTGTCAAGAAAGCAGACTCTTGGGCATGGAGGAGTTCAATAAAGGCTCCCAAGGCGGATGCCTGCCCGAGGGTTCTGCTCTGGATGGGGGGCCCCCCTATCAAGTTATTCCTTCATTAGATGCCAAAGAAAAAGCGACATCACTACCTGCCCAGATTTTATTTGAAGGGGTTTATAGACCCCCGAAATAAGCCTTTCTTATGGGTCTATGAAAAGGGCAACCCCGAGATCAGGAAGGCCAAGCCAGACACCACAGCATTTATCAATCACTACTATTCGTTCACAACTCCAGAGGGAGAGAAGGACACAGAGTCATTTGAAAATGCTTTTGCCGAACTAGAAGATAAGGTGGCACCTGTTTTTGATAAGATCAAAGCCCAAGAAGGCCTTAACGATGAGGAACGAGCGCTTTTCTCTGTTTTTTTAGGTTTCACCATGACCAGAGTGCCAGGATATAGAAACAATGTCGAAAGAGCAATTGCCAAGTTAACTAAAGGCAGGATTCTGTCCTTAGCAGAAGACCCTGAACGTCGTAGATCAAGTGTTGAGAGATACAAGAGGGCCACGGGTGATGATAGAGAGATATCCATAGAAGATTTACGTGATTTTGCTTTGAGTAGTGAATATGACATTGTGCCTAGTCCTGAAGCCAGTTTGGCGATGATACATTTGGGAAAGGAGTTCGCACCGCTGTTTTATCGAATGACATGGACATTTTTATTGGCAAACGATGATTTCAAGTTTCCAACGTCCGATAATCCTCTGATCTACTACCGCGTTCGACCGAACGGTCAGGTACTCTTCTCTGAAGCCGGCTTGGCATTAGAAGACGTTGAGGTCCTTTTTCCCATATCTCAGGATTTATTACTCCTGGGATCATGGGGGTTGTGGCCTGCAGGTTATTTCCCAGCAAAGAACAATAAGATTAAACAAGCCACTAGGCTCATTGTAATGGCGGCTCAAAAATATATTTTCGCTTCCAAGAGATCCGAGGGGTTAAGTAGATTGGTGCAAAAGCACAGAGATGTTTCAATTAAGTTCGAAGTCCATAAAATTAAAGATGGAAAAGACCGGGAATATTATGCTTTGTTTCAAAGATTGGCTAAGAAAGAATAGGCTTTCCTTTGGAGCAGACTTTTGGCCTTTTCAATTCATTCCGAATGAGTATCCCATTTTCTAAACGAATGGGTATGTGGGGGGTGGCTAGTTTGATGAGATTGTAGACCTGACGCACCGATACGCCTAACTCTTCAGCCAGTCTACGCACTGAGATCCGACGATTTGCCTGGATAAGAGTTAAGAAATGCACTGCTCTTCCAAAGGAGCTCACCGCCACCACCCCATAACGTGATATCCAAAAAGCCCCACAGCCCCCCAGAAGGCCGCACCCAGGGCCAGGATGCGAAAGAAGCTCAGGAATGCCCACATGAAGCGATCCAACCGGTCGGCCTGGGCGGCCCTGCGCTCCGCCGCCGGGGGCTGTTTCAGCAGCTCCATCGCCTTGGACCACTTCTCGGTCATGTCAACGTACTCGGACATGGCCCTCCTTCCTCCTTGGGCAGCGCCGGCGCTCCTCAACCGGCACGACCTGATTCTCTTTAGGGCTCGTAAGGCAACAGACCGTCCGGCCTCCGTCCCTGGCCGCGAACGGACACTTCCTGCCGCCCGCATGCACGCACCCCTCGAACATCTTTGCTATTTCTCCAAGCTCCAAGCTCCAAGCTCTTTGCCAAATCCTTCATCCGCTCCCTGTTCCGCTCTATCTCCTCCCTGCTCATCTCCTCGATGCGCCTCCGGGTGATCTCGGCCTCCCGGTAGCGCTCGGCCTGGGCGTCAAGCTCATCCGCGATGCGATAGGCGATCTTTCGAAGATAGTTGTGGTTGCCCAGCGGCAGCTCCTTGGGCGGGTGGCAGACCACCCGCTCCATTGCCTGCGCCCACGCCTCCGGCCTACTAGGGCGAGGCGGCTCCAGGTTCCAGCGGATCTCCGGGGCCTCCACCAGCTCTCGGAGCTCCACGAGGAGCCTTCGGGCCCGGGCCCAGGTCAGGGCCCGCCGGGGCGGGCGGAAAAGGGCGATGTATTGCAGGGCCCAGCGCGCAACAGGGGGCGGCAGCGCGGCTGTGGCCGCAAGGGCCTCGCGGGCCTCGGTGTCGTTGATCCACCCCTCGGCGCTGTGAAGCGCCCCGCAGCTCGGGCATACGAGCCTCATGCCCCCTTCTCCAGCTTCAGGAGCTGTTCGAGATATTCGCCCCTGACCTTTATCTTTCCGTGCTCCCACATGCACACAAGCTGAGGGCTTACTCTCAGCTTTTTTGCCAACTGGCTCTGGGTCATACCCAGCCGCATGCGAAGGCGTCTGATCTCGCGCCCAGTGGGCGGCTCAGGCTCCTGCGCCTTGTGCACCTCCAGAAGCCGCCTGACCCTTCGCTCCACAGGGCCTTCGAGCCCCTCGGGCCCGGGGCACCCGTCGCAGGCAGCAGGCCTAAGCGGCCGACCGTCCCCGCCCCAGTCCGCGGAGACCTTGTATGCGCTGTTTATGTGAAACGAAAGCGCAGGCCGCCGCTTCAGTGCCTCGCAAAACCCCGGCCTCGCCCTGAGCCTCAAACGCGGACACCAGAAGGTGCCGTTTCTCCTCAGCCACTCCTCTGGGTCGAGGTTCGGTTCCATGTTTGCGACTCTTTGCTCTCCCGCCAATCCCGCCTTGGGCGGGATCACGCCGAAGGTCCCGCCGGAGGCGGGACTCCATGCTCTTGGGGGGCGTGGCGGGCCGCCCGGTTGCTCCAGTTCGCCCCGTTCTCCCTTCCAGTTGATGGGTGGCGCAAGACAGCCATCTTTTTCCTCGGCCATCCCGCCCTAGCCGAGCCCCCGGCTCTTGTTTCCGCCCCCAGGGGTAGGGCTGGGGTTCAGCTCATAAGAGAATTTCCTCTCCGTTCGCCTTCGGGCCCCGATGGCCGCAAGGCGGCTCTCCGGCCATGTGCCGACAACTCCCCGATCCACGGACTCGATGACCCTTATGGCCTCGATCCACCCCAGCTCCTTGATCCGCCCCAGGGCGTCCTTGGGGAGCCGAAGCCTCACCTCCTCCCCGTAGAGCAGGACCCCGTGCCGAAGGGAGACCTTGTCGCGGCCGTCGAAGATCTCCCCGGTGCGCTTTCGCATCAGGGCCACCAGATCCTTCTCGATGGAGCGGAACTCCTCCCGAAGCGGCCCAAGCAGCGGGGCATAGCGTTCCCTGATCCCCTCCAGCTCCGCCCCCATGCGCTCCTCCAGGGCCCGGATCTTGGCCCCTATCTCGCAGAGGTCCTCCAGGTAGGCATCGGCCTGATCACGCGGCGTCATCGCTCAGCTCCATGTTGATCTGCCCTATGAGCCTGGGCAGGCTGATCTTGTGCATGCGGGCCACACGGGCCAGGATCCTGAGGGCCCGCATCTTGTCCCTTGCCGTGTAATCCAGAAGCTCGCTCTCTGTGGCCGGCAGGTAGTAGCCGTCCCCGCCCTGGATGGAGCAGATGGGGATTCCNCGCTGNCGCAGATCGCTTATCAGGTGCCTGAGGGGACGGGTGTCGTTTATCCTGTGCCTCCAGGGCCGGCCATAGACCGCCTCNAAGAGCTCGCCCATGCCTATGGCCTTCTCCTTGCCCACGTGACCTGCCAGGACCTCCAGGACCCTGGCCCTGAGCTCGGCCACACTGACTTTTTGCTCCATGCTCCATGCTCCTTGCTCTTATCCCGCCAAAGGCGGGACTCCAAGCTCCCACGCCCAAGGCGTGGCTATTTCCCGCGCCTCGCTACCATCTTCTTGATGGCCTCGATGACCTCGCGGGCCTGCTCTGCGGTCAGAAAACGCAGGTCCGAGCAGCGCCACCCATTGAACAGGAAGCGCCGGAGGCTCCTCGAGGGGTCGCCCCATGCGATCTCCCGCCACATGGCCTCGATCTTGCGAAG
>MTPG01000089.1 GCA_002010915.1 Desulfarculaceae bacterium JdFR-97
ATCGAGGACCTTTCGAAGGAAGAGCGGAAGCGTTTTAATCTGGAGGACTAGATGTACGAGGAGTTTTATGGGCTGAGGGAAAGGCCTTTCAGCCTCACGCCTGACCCGAAGTTCCTTTACTTGAGCACAAGGCACCGGGAGGCCTTGGAGCATTTGGCCTATGGCATCGCCCAGAAGGAAGGGTTCATCCTCGTCACAGGAGAGATCGGTACGGGGAAGACCACCATCTGCCGGGCCCTGCTGGAGAGGCTAAATGAAAGAGCGACTGTGGCCCTTCTGCTCAACCCCTTCTTCTCCGAAGAGGAGCTTCTGCGGTATATCCTCACTGATTTTGGAGTAACTCCCTCCGGGACCACCAAACTGGAACTCGTGGAGGAGCTCAATCAATTTCTCCTTCGCCATGCTTCCGGTGGAGGGGTATCAGTGCTCATCATCGATGAGGCCCAAAACCTTTCCCTCCATGTTCTGGAGCAAATCCGAATCCTTTCCAACCTCGAGACCGAGAAGGACAAGCTCCTTCAGATTGTGTTGGTGGGCCAGGCGGAGTTGCGAGAGAAGCTCAAGTTGCCCAAACTTCGCCAGCTCGATCAGAGGATCTCCGTGAGATACCATCTGCAGCCCCTGGATAAAAAGGAGATCCCCAGGTACATCTACCACCGGTTGGCTGTGGCGGGTTCAGAAGGAAAGATCTCTTTCTCCAAGGCGGCACTGAGGAAAATCGCCAGCTTTTCCAAAGGAATTCCAAGACTCATCAATCTGATCTGCGATCGGGCCCTGCTGAACGGATACGCCAAGCAAAAATATCACATCACCGCGGGGATGGTGGTCCAGGCGGCAAAGAGCCTCCGGGATGAGGAAAAGGGGATCTCCATTCCATCCATCCTATCGAGAGTGAGTATGACCATAGCCTTGGGGGCCGTCTTCCTCATCGTGGGGTGGCTCTTATACTATCCGATTTTTCATGAGAAACTTACAAAACCGCTGAAATCCTTCTCCATAAATGAACCACAGAATAACACAGAAAATAAGGTGGCCCCTCCCAATCAACGTCCACCCCAACGGCCTCCCAAGGACATCTCTGAGGTGGAGGCTTACAAGCTTGACCAGGCCTTTCCTTATACCATCCAAGTCGGATCTTTCAGAACCCAAGAGCGGGCTTTGAAAAAAATTCAAGAGCTAAAGCATCTCGATCATCCTATATATATTTTGAAAGTGAGCATTCCGGGAAAAGGTGTCTGGTACCGGGTTCTGATCGGAAAGTTCAAGACCCAGGAAGAGGCGCTGGAGGTTCAGAGGGAACTCAAGATTAAAGAAGGTATGCATTACGTCCTGGTGATGAAAGCCGTCTCAGAATAGAAAGGCAGAAGAAGGAAGTTCCAATGAGCCTTATCCTCGATGCCCTGAGAAAGGCTCAACAGATAAGGATGGAAAGGCAACAGAGGGAGCGAAGCTTCGGGACGAGCCCTCCCTGGCTCCCCCGTTGGCGCAAAAGATGGGTCATCCCTCGAAAGCTCCTTGTCCTTCTTGTCTTGCCCGTGGCCATCGCCATATTGTTCATCATCTACAATCCCGGTGCGCACAAGCCACCAGCACCCGTCTCCCAGTCCTCCTCCATGGTAGTCCTTCCTATAAGTCAGAGTCCTCCTGAGGAAATGAAAGAAAAGATAATCGAGGTTCCTCTCGAAGAAGTCCCGTTAATGCCTGTTTCTCCACCCTCTACCAAAGGTGAGGCTGGGGGTGGGGGAGGAAAGACACCGAGGGAGGTCGCGAGAGCCATACCCAAAACAGCACCCCAGCCGGAGAAAGCCGAGGCATCCTTCAGGGAAAGGTCTACGCAAAGGCAGGTAAGCATCCAGCCCGTTCCCAGCCAGGAAGCCATAAACCATTTCAACCTCGGTCTTCTTTATCACAAGAGCAACAAACTCTCCGAGGCCCTGGAGGAGTACAAAAAGGCCCTGGAGCTCGACCCATTGAATGTGCAGGCCCACAACAATCTTGGGATGGTGTACAAAGAGTTGGGCAGATTATCCGAGGCCATCAGNCAATATCAAAAGGCTATCTCCATCAACCCCAACTATGAGAAGGCGCATCACAATTTGGGCATGGCGTATTATCTTCAGGGCGATTGGGAAAAGGCCNTCATGGAGTTTATGCTGGCCATCGATTGTAACCCCAAGAACCCGGAAACTTACAATAACTTGGGGTTGATTTACAGGAAGCAGAAGGACTTTTATCGGGCCCAAAAAATGTTTGAAAAAGGACTTTCAATCGCCCCCAATTATGCACCGATCCATTACAATCTGGCTCTGACACTTGAGGATGAGGGGGATTGGAAGGGTGCGGCCCTCCATTTCCGGAAATTTGTAGAGTTGTACCCAGACGATCAGCAGGAACTGGTGCAAAAAGTGAAGCGACATCTGGAGGCTCTCTCTTATTATGAAAAACAATGAATTCCTCTCTAAATTCAAAGCAGCGCGTATCCGGCTGATCGTCGGCATCCCTGTCACCATGTTCCTCTTTACCCTCAGCTCGGGGNTACTGGCATTATCTTTAACCAAATCCACCTTCCTTGGAGGACATCAGGNCNGGCTGTCCACGGCTCTGCTGGTGATTTTGGCCATGGCCGTGACGGCCCTCTTCGGCGGAATTCTCCTGGCTCATGGGATCACAAAACCTCTCAAGGAGATGAAACGGAAGGGGGAGGAGATTCTGTCGTCCCCGGTCCTTCCACCACAGCATAATGAAATCAGCGAATTAGCCCAGGTCTTCAATCAAATGTCATTTTCCCTCAGCCAATTCATCAAAGATCACCAAATCCTGGAGAATCTACCGGAAGGCTTGATCGTTATCGACCCCTCGGGCACCATCATCACCGCCAATAAGATGGTGGAAGAGATCTTTGGAGCGGATCTCAAAGGCCGGCCTTATTGGGAGGCGATACCTCATGACCCCCAAAACATGGCATTTTTGGAGTCTGTGGACAGGGCCTTGAGGGGGGAAAGCTTCGCGCTTCCTCAAGAGATTAAGATAAGGAATATCAACAAGCAGGTCTCTACCCTATGGGTATCCATCTCACCCTTCAAGGATAAAAAAGGAATTGCGATATCCATAAAGGACCTGAGGGAATTGAGGCGCATCCGTGATCAGATCAGGCGCGCCGAAAGTCTGGCTGGATTGGGAACCTTGGCATCCATCTTATCCCATGAGATCAAGAACCCTCTGGGATCCATACGAGGTTTATTGGAGCTCCTTTATGGAACGTTCTCGCCAGAGGATCGAAGGAGGACCTATGTCCATCGAACCATTCAGGAGATAGACCGCCTCATCCGGATCTCTGAGGACCTCTTGGGCCTCCTCCGCATGGATGTGTTGGATATGAAAGACGCTGTAGACCTCAACGACCTCCTCAGGGAGGCCCTGTCTTTGAATCAATATGAATTTAAGGCAAAGAAGATCGCGGTGCAAGAGAAATATGATGAGGACCTTCCTTGCATCAAGGCGGACCCCGAGAAGCTGACCCTGGCCTTGGTGAACTTTATCATCAATGCCTTCCAGGCCACACCCGAAGGGGGGCAAGTTTCCGTGGCCACAGAAAGGATTCCTTATGGTATCTCCATCCATATTCATAACAGCGGCTCCTATATTCCACCCGAGGACAGAGAGTCGATCTTCTTGCCATCATACTCTACGAAGGCGCACGGCAGCGGGTTTGGCCTCTTTCTGGCCCAGCGGATTATCCTTGCCCACAATGGAACAATAGAAGTTCAAAGCGATCCAGAGGAGGGGACGACCTTTCGCATTGATCTTCCCTTGGATTATGAAGGAGGAAGTGGTGTCTGAGAAGATCCTGGTCGTGGAAGACGAAGAAAATATGCGGTTTTTTATCGTAGAGGCCCTTACGAAAAGGGGATATGACGTGGAGGAGGCAATCTCAGCGGAAGAGGCCCTCGAGAAAATTGAAATCCTCCATCCCGACTTGGTCCTCATGGACATCCGACTGCCAGGCATGTCCGGTCTGGAGGCCATGAGCAGGGTCAAGGAACTCGACCCGCTTCTGCCCATCATCCTCATCACCGCCTCGGACTCCAAGGAAGTGGCCCTGGAAGCCANAAAAAAGGGGGCCTATGATTTTTTCACAAAACCCTTCAAGCTGGCTGAAATGGAAGTGGTCGTCAATCGCGCCCTGGAGAAAGGGCGCCTGCAGCGAGAGCTTCGAGAGCTGCAAGAGAGGCTGGATGAGAGGTATCGTTTCGAGAACATTATCGGGCAAAGCGGCAAGATGCAGGAGGTCCTGAGGCTGATCAAAAAGGTGGCATACACGGACGCAACAGTATTGATTATCGGTGAAAGCGGCACAGGAAAAGAACTGATCGCAGAGGCAATCCACCATCATAGCCGCAGGAAGGATAAACCATTAGTCAAGCTCAACTGTGCGGCCATCCCAGAAGGCCTCCTGGAGAGCGAGCTCTTCGGTCACGAAAAGGGGGCCTTCACTGGGGCCATAAGCAAGAGGATAGGCAAATTCGAATTGGCCCATCAGGGGACCATCTTTCTGGACGAGATCGGAGATATGCCATTTGCGGCCCAGTCCAAGGTCCTCAGGGTCCTACAGGAGAGGACCTTCGAGCGGGTGGGTGGGGCCACAACCATCACCGTTGATGTGCGGGTCATTGCTGCGACCAATAAGAATCTCGCCGAGGAGGTCAAGAATGGGCGCTTCAGGGAGGACCTCTTTTACAGGCTGAATGTATTCCCCATCGTCCTCCCACCCCTCAGGGAAAGAAAGGAGGATATCCCCCTTTTAGCTGAGCACTTTATGGTGAAGTCCTCTGAGAGGATCGGCCTGAGTCCGCAGGGGCTGTCAAAGGAAGTCTTGGATTGCCTGCAAAACTACGATTGGCCAGGGAACGTGAGGGAGCTGGAGAACGTGGTGGAGAGGGCCATGATCATGGCGGAGGGGGAGGTAATCACCCCCGCTCATCTTCCCTCTTATCTGGTGTCCTCCCATCAGCGCCGGGGCTTGGCTCCACTCGACCAAACGTTGGAAAATATTGAAAAGGATTTTATCATCGATGCCCTCAAAAAATCCAATTGGGTTCAATCCAGGGCCGCCAAGATCTTAGGCATATCCGAACGGAGCCTCTGGCACCGTGTGAAGAAATACCGAATCGACATCAAGAAACTACAAAATTTGTAGAATCTACAAATTTTGTAGGATCCTTTAAATCTCCTTAAATATCGAATAGTTATTTATTATTAATTCTGCAGCACTCTTCCGCATGAATCTGCATAAGACAGAGGAAAGGGAAGTCATCCCTTTTTAAAAACTTAGAATATTCAATCAGTTACTTAATGGCATGGAGTTTGCTATTCCATTAAGGCAAACGCAAAACGAATGGTTCTATGAGTTAGAAGGAGGTGCAAACATGACAAAGAGAACGAGAGACAAGGGCTTTACACTCATTGAAGTTGTGGTGGTTTTGGCGGTCATTGCGGCGCTCGTCGCCATTCTGACCCCCATGCTCCTTGGCTACATAAAGGATTCCAGGCTAAGGAGGGCCGAGGGCGATGTAAAGACCATAGCGGCGGCCATTAACGCTCTATACAAGGATACCGCCGTATACCCTGGAGATAAAGCCTCCAAGGCCTACCTGGCCTCAGACACCTCGAGTTTGCCATCCGGTGTGACTTCTGCAGACGTAGAAGATCTTGCCGATCATTTAATCGACAATGATGCTGGCTATTCCACAACCGGAAGATTCAA
>MTPG01000031.1 GCA_002010915.1 Desulfarculaceae bacterium JdFR-97
GCCTCGGGTTCTCATAGACGAGCTCCACAGCCACCACCAGCCCGTCTCCGTTCACCTTGAAGTGCATCTCAATACCCCTCTGAGGGTCGGGAATGACGATGNCCTCGAAATCCGCCACGATCAGACCTCCATGAGCTTGATTCGTCCATAGTAGTAGTCCCCCGAGTCGGGGTTCGGCCGGGGGATCAAAGGCTCGACGTCAATGGCCGGCGGATCCTCATGCCTGAACCGCACCCTATATGTGGCCCCCTCATAGGAAAGGGTCCCGACCCACCCCGGGGTGGAGGCGAGGGCCCTGACCGCGAGAACCTGATCCCGCGTCAGCCATCCCATATCCTCGTAAGCCACAAGATCGATCGGCCGCCCCCCTGCAACAGCATCCTCCCAGATCACCGGCTCTCCCCCGAGCGTCATCTCGGAGGATGCCGCCACGCCCGTCCAGTTGAGCTCGTCCTCGAGGATCATGTTGTCAGGGAGCTGAACCCCGCCCAGCGTGATGCTCATCCGCTCGCCCTCACCTTGGGAGTGATCTTGATGAGGTCACCCTGGTTCTGAATGTCGTAAGGGCCGTCGGAGAAGGTCTCGACCCAAAGGAGGGGGCCCGCATCGTCCGCGCTTGCCGCGATGAAATAGCCGTAGACGAGCCCCCAGGCCGCACCCGCCTCAAAGGTCTGCTGGGGATACTCAGCGAGGTCGTCGGTGATCGTCCACGATGCCTGAGCTAGGGAAAGTCGGGCGTAATTGGCACCCGTCTCCTCTTCGATCGCAACGCCTGCGCACTCCCAGGTAACGCCACCATCCACCACGGTCTGGCCTATTTCAGTCGGCCAAGTGGGCTCCGCCGTGTCGGATGTCCCTGCCACTGTGCATCGATAATAGAAACCATTGGGGGTGGTGGGCTTTACAAGGTCACCCTGGCTGTATGCGGTCGAAGCCTGCCATGCTGACATTCCCGGAAGCCTCGCCTCGTCTCCCGGTTCGCAGATGCGAAGGCACTTCCAAGTGACCGTGCCGTCCACCACCGTGTCATCAATCGTAGTTGGCCAGGTAGGTTCCGAAGCATCTGATGTCCCAGCTTGTGTGCACTCGTAAACATATCCGTTCGGTGTGGTCGGTTCGACAAGGTCCCCCTGGTTGTAAGCTGTGGATGCTTGCCATTTCGCCCGCCCCTCGGAGTTGTTCTTGAAGAGTCCCAGGTAATGGGTCGCCCTCTTCGACTGCGAGCCTAGATAGACCTGAAGGACATCGTTTTCGCCTTGGTCAACCAATTTGCTCATGGCATCACCTCGTCTTGTTGGCCCGGTTTAAGACCTTCTCCAGCCTCTTTATTTCACGATCAAAAGCGAATACTTGTATTGACTCGCCTCCGGGAAAAGCAAGCTCAAGCCGGCCCAGAAGGGGGGCGTTTGCCACCAGGCCCCCGGACTGGAATGCGGGCTGCATCCTCGGCACCGCGGGCGCCGGGATGCGCGGGAGGTTCAGTCTCAGGCTGTTTAGAAGCTCGAACAGCCCCGCCCCATAGCGGCGCACCGCTTCTTTTCTGATCACGAACTCCCCCGGCTCCAGAAGGGCCCTCACCCTGTCCCCCCCGCCCCAGCCGGGGATGCGCCCGCCTCGGGCCAGCCTCCCGATGAGCCCGCCCCCTGCACGGGCCTCCTCGCGGCGGATGCGCACAACGGCCTCCACGGTCTTTCCGTCTAGCCGCGCAAGCTCTCCCTTGATCTCATCGATCTTGGAGCGGGCCTTGTCTATGTCCGCATCGATCTCGGGGGCCGCGCGCCTCTCGGAGAGCTCCCGGAGCTTACGGGTGAGTTCGTCGATCTTCTTGTTGTATCGGGCCTGCTGCTCGTTGAGCTCCTCAAGCTCGGAGCGCAGATCCTCGCTTCGCTCCTTCTGGGCTCTGAGGGCCTCCTCGGCCCTCTCTTTCTGCTCCTTCTGGATCCTGATCAGGAGGCGGCCTGCATCCTCCACCCCGCGGACGGCCTCCTCCTCGTCCTTGAGCCCCGCGGCCACATCCTGGGCCTTTCGGGCCATTTGGGCTGCGGCCTCGATCTGCCCCTTGCGAAGCAGCATCCAGGCGCGAGAGAGCCTCTCTGCGAGCTCCTTGCGCTTGTCGGCCTCGAGCTCCTCCTCGCTCATCCCGCGGCGGCGGATCGCCCGGACCTTCTCCTCTGTGGATGCCCTGGCGTCTTTTATCCCCCGCTCCAGATCCCGGATCCTCTCGGCATACTCCTCCTCCTTGCGGAGGCTCTCGGACAGCGCCCTTTGCGTCTCCTGGATCCGCTGCCGAAGGGCGGAGAGGAGCTCGCGCTGCCCTGCGATTTCATCCTGGAGGGCCTTGCGGGCCGCCCGAGTCCTCTCCTTTTGCAGGTTCGCCAGCTCGGATTGGGCCTTTTGGAGCTCTGTGGTCAGCCGGATCCGCTCCTGNTCGATCTGCCTCGCNGTTTGCGCTTTTTCCCGCTCGAGCCGCATCTCCTCCCGGATGGCATCCAAAGACGTCCCTTTTNCCTGCTGCTTTTTCCTTTCGCCTGCCAGGATGCCNTCGATGGTCCGATCCAGGGCTCGAAGCTCGGCCTCGAGCTCGCGCTTGGCCTCCTCCCTTACATCCCGAAAAGTCATGAACCCCTTGATCACCTTGAAGTAGTACCTGGCCCGTGCGTAGAGCTTCATCAGGTGTCCGATGGCCGCCTGGACGTACTCGCCAATGGAGTGGGAGCCGATTTTGATCTCGCTGATGAAACGGCCTATCTGCCAGCCCGCGAAGAAAGCACCGGCAGCCCCGGCCAGCGTCAGGAGCGTCGCCCGGAGGCTCACCAGGGCGGCGTTGAGGACGCCGGCCTGCACCGACGCGGCCTGCAGCTCCGCGGCAAAGCCTCCTATGCTCGTGGCCAGAAAGGCCTCCTTCAGGGCGAGCAGCTCCCGGCCGAGGGCCAGGGGGAGGCCCACGAGGGCCGAAAGCACCGTCTTGAGCACCTTGAACTTGACCCACAGCTCCAGAGCCGCAGGGCCCACCGCCAGCAGGATCTCCAGGAGCGGCCGAAGGGCCGAGGCCAGCCCGGCGAAAAAGCCCACAAGCGACCGGATCGCCTCGCCCGCCCGCACCAGGGCATCGGAGATCTTCTGCGCCGCGGCATCCATCGCATCGCCCTGAAACGCTTGGAGCACCTCCCGCATCTGCTCCTTGAGAAACTCGGCCACCCCGCTTTCCATGACCGCGGCCTGAAACTGCTTGAAGTTGTCCAGTATGGTGGACCACAGCCCCTTGAGCTGGCCGGACATCCTCTCCATCGCCCCGCCGTAGCGCTCCGCCATCCCCTCGAGCAGCGCATCGATGACCCGCTGGGAGCTCACCGCCTGCCGGCCGATGTCCTGCACCTCCTTGCCGGTCAGGTGGAGCTTCTCCTTGAGGATCTCGAAGACCGGCACCCCGCGCTCCGCAAGTTGGATCAATTCCTCTGCCGAGGCCTTCCCCTTGGCCTGCATCTGCCCCAGGGCCAGGATGATCCCCTGGAAGACCTCCCGGCCGCCGCCCAGGGCCGCGGCCGTATCGCCGAGGGTGCGAAGCGTCTCCACCGTGGGATCCAGCCCCATGTTCTTGAGCTTGATCCAGGCCTCGGTGAGCTCCCCCACCTGGAAGGGGGTCTTGGCGGCGAAGGCCTGAATGTCCCGGGAGATGGCCTCTGCCCGTTGCAGGGAGCCGTACGCGGTCTCGAGCTGTGCCCGGTAGGTCTCCCACTCCGCGGCCGTGCCAATGAAGGCCCTGGCCAGGCTGAAGCCCCCGAATGCCGCGGCCAGTCCTCCCAGCGATTCACGAAGCCCGCGCACCGTACCGTTGATCCTCTGGAGGGACTCGTGGTACTGCCGGGACGCACGATGAAGATCGGACAAGGCCGTCCGGCCGACCTTCCCCAGGGACAGGAGATCCCTTCTGGACCGCCTCAGGGTCTCGGCCCCCGTTTCCTTGACCCGAAGCAGGATTTCGATTACGTTACGCATATGGACGCCTTTTGGTATGTCATTGGAATCGCATGGCTTTCATGGATGGGGGCGTGGCTTTTGGCCCTGCCGCTTCGGGCCCTGCACCGATCGCTCCATCTGCTCTTGTCTGCCCTTCTCTGGCCCGTCTTCTTCGTCATGGGGCTTCTGCGCCCGGCCCCGGAGGAGCTGGACTGGGCCTTCATCGTCTCGCTGGCGGTCGTCCTCTCGGCCCTGGGGCTTGCCCTGACCCTGAAGTCCCTCCTCGNCAGGCGGCATCCAGGCACTCCAGAAACCAACTGAATCCGTAGCCATAGACCTGCGAATGGCCGAGCTGTAAAAGCAGGCTGCAGGCATCGACCAGGTTGCGCCTCATCTGCCCGGGCCGAGCCCGCCTGCCACCTGGGCGAAAAAATCCGAGTTCACCTCCCAGAAGGCCTTGAGTATGGGCACCATCCGCCCCATGCCGATCTGCCCGAGGTCCGCATCCACGCAGCGGGCCAAGACCCCTTTCACCGCGTCGAAGTGCCGCCCGATGAGCTCCATCACCGCGGCCTCATCCAGCTCGTCCCGCCGGGCCAGGTCCTCCAGGAGGGGTAGGATCATCCCGACCTCCTCCACGGTCAGCTCCTGCACCACCACCTTTTCGCCTTCCACCTCGACCGTCTTTTGTCGCCGCATCATGAGGGCTCTCCTCCTCGGTTTGCCGTTGTCACATCCGCAACCCCCCTCGCCTTGAGCCGCTCGGCCTGGTCGGGCCGAATCCGGACCCTTTCTCCGGCTCCGTATTCCCTGCCCGCATGGATATGGGGCTTGAGGAGAACGACCTCCACAAGCCCCTCATCCTTGGCTTTCTTCCTGGGACTCATGGCTCATCAGCTCCATCCGCCGTCGATATGCGTGACGCGGAAATAGGGCTCATTGGGATGATTGATCTCGTCTTTTTGCGCTTCGGCCTGAAGCTGAAAGTTGGCCCAGTCATCCGAGATGAGCCCGATCTCGCCCGAGGGCATGAGCTTGCATTTCCAGACTTCCAGCACCAAGGCCGGCCCTTGGGCCGGATCCCCAACGAATTTCAGGGCCCCATCCACCGAAGCATCCTTGAGCGCCCGGATGTCGTAGGCCGTGAGGCTCCCATAGTCGTAATCCACCAGGATCGTGGCACCATCGGAGATACTGCCCGAGCTGAGGGCCATGATCATGCCCTCCTCGTAATCCACCACATAGTCGGTGCCCTCCACATAGGTGGGGGTTCCGCCCTGACCCGTAACCACCACGTTGGAGACCTTCCGATACTGGAGATCCACGTATCGATCATGCTTGGCCGTGATGGACTCGTCGGTTACGGATCCGCCCGCCTGGGACGCCGATGCCTCCTCGCCCAGAAGGGCCANGGCCAAGTTCTCCTTGCTGAACTCTTCGAGGGTGAACTGGAAGCTGGACGCGATCTGCTGGACCACTTCCAGATCTTTCGCCTTGATGCCCGAGCGGCTGGAGAAGTGCTCNAGCGTCTCCTTGGAGATGGTGATGCTGAAATCCGGGGCGTTTCCCAAGTCCAGCCAGCCGGTCCTCTGCCCCTGGGAATCGAACCGGTCGAAGTAGATCCGGCCGCGCCCCAGGAGGTAGTTTTCGGTGTTGGGTGCAAGGGACATCTTCATATCCTCCTTTCTTTCTGCGATGTGCTA
>MTPG01000012.1 GCA_002010915.1 Desulfarculaceae bacterium JdFR-97
TTGTAATTATGCTCGGGAACAAAACTTCATCCTGCATTATGATACTCCCGCTGCGGTTGAGCGCCACGGCTGTAAGCCGCGTCCAGCCCGAACCGGTGGTTTGCGAACGCAAGCTCTTTATATAGGCATACCGCCGATGCAGGACAGACATTTTTGAATTCTTCTGTCCTTGCAATGGGCCCTGGAACAGTCGCCCTTTGCGTCACCTGATATCCTAGCTTTAGAAAGAAGTCCGCCGCAGTCGTTGTAAGCAGATACAAGGCCTTAATACCCCTCTCCCGGGCAAAGGTCTCGAGTTCGTTAGTCAGCAACTTCCCGAGGCCCTTTCCCCGGTGCGACGGATGAACAACCAAAGACCTCAACAATCCTACATCTTGATATGCTTCAATGCCAATTGCTCCAATAACGCAACCATCTTCCCGCCTTGCAACCAAGAAACCTTTAAGTTTATCAACCGTGAGGTCTTCGGTGGGAAGCTCAGCCTCAAACAATAGCCTCAATACCTCTTCTTCCTCATCTACTGCAAATGGTTCTATCTTCACGTCCATATCCATATTTTCCTTTTCCGCATAATGAAAATGCTCACTTGCAGCAATGGAGCGACAGCAGGATTGCTGTCAGGTGTAGTAAAATTGTTAGACCATTTTTTCTCAAATCGGTTAGTTAAAAATCAAGCACCATCTCCTTCATGACTCCTTCACACAATTATGCTGTCTATTGCCCCAGTAACGCCTGAAGTCGGCGTATGCCTTATAGTTCAGCCGGAGATTGCTCCTGTATGATAGATTGCCGATCAACGTGATCAGTGGTTTACGGCATTGCCACAAGTTGCCCCACACCCTGTGCAGAATGCGGGCCATGGAGTAAAACTCCCGGTCGCAGGAAAGCATTTCTTCGATGATCACGTCTAGAGAAAAATGTTTATACTTGGCCACTGGGAAGGTCAGCGTGTAGTATTTCCAGTCTTCAGGGAACGAATCGAGGGCTATGCGGTCCTCCGATTTCATCTGCTCCCAGAGGCGCGTACCGGGCAAGGGCGTCAAAAACAGCACGTTCAGATTGTCCACACCGTATTGACTTGCCACCTCGGCGATGCGTTTGCCGATGCCTGGTTCGTCTATGTCCAAACCGATGATAAAGGACCCCACTACCAGAATGTTATGCCGGTGTATGCGTCGTACGGATGCGCGGAAGTCCCGGCCTTTAAGAAGGTTGAATTTCTTGCCGAGCTCCAGGAGCCCCTCCGGCTCGAGAGACTCAAAACCGATAAAGACGCCCCTACATCCGGCCTTCGCGGCCAAGGCCAGAAGTTCATCGTCATCGGCGAAGTTAATGGTGACCTGGGCAACCCACGCCTTTCGCAGGTTCGCCCGTGCCATGGCCCGGAACATCTCCTTGGCGCGCGCGATGTGTTCAGGGCGCGTGCCGATGAGATTGTCATCCACCACCAGAACNTGTCTCTCACGAATCGACTGAAATTCCCGCAAGACATCCGCAATGGGGCGTTGCCGGTAGCGGGCTCCGTTAAATGCCGTCACGCTGCAGAAGCTGCAATTCAAAGGACATCCACGTGTGGTCTGAATGCTTCCAAAGGCATATCTCCCAGCCAGTAAATCGTGGCGGGCGAGCGGGACATCATTTATCTCGGCAAGCCCGCCGTCATACAAGCGCTTCAGGCTGCCATGCCGGGCGTCCTCCAAGACCTGCGGCCAGATGCCATCGGCTTCCCCTGTAACGACTGAATCCACGCGCTCCATGGCCTCGTCCAGGCACATGGTTGCATGAATACCGCCCATGACGACNGGTACACCCAGATTGCGGAAGTAAGTGGCCACTTCATAGGCGCGGCTTGCCTGTGAGGTGAAAGCGGTAATGCCCACAAGGTCTGGACGAGGCATGGCTTGATAGTTCGGAGCTCCGAGGTTCTCGTCCACGATCGTGATTTCCCACTCTGGTGGGGTTATGCCCGCGAGAACCATAAGGCTGAGTGGTTTCCATACACGGTAACGGTTCCAACGGCTCTCCTTGAGTTTGACGATGCTGACAAGCGGATTCGAGGGATTGATCAGATATAGTCGCATGGTCTGTATTCACTCATGGTTATGAGTCTGATTTCTTATTACTCAATGTTGCCCTAATGAATAGAATATCGCAATTACTATCCTTTGGCCTAACGCCAGAGTTGAACTACTGCTTGACTGAGCGCNCCACCAGGTAAGTGCTCAGCTCCAACTCATTGCTAGGCAGGATGCTCAGTTGTCTTATATCAACGACTGGCTTAATTTCCCACTTGTCGAATCTTGAGACCCGTCTCGCGTTTTCAAGGTCTCCTTTTTAATTCTATGGACGCCTCGCGCGTCCCCAAGGGGTATAAGCTACTCCTCCAGTTCCACCTTGAGGGAAAGGAATTTCAGCATATCCTTGAGGGCTATGACGCCCACCAGACGGTCGCCATCCACCACCATGAGTCTGCTGGTACGGGTTCGGCTCATGATGGAAAGGGCTTTAGTGGCATCGGCCTGTGGGGCTATAGTGTTTTCGGAGGAGCAATGCTCCGCAAGCTCTCCCACTGTGTGTCGACCCCATTCTTCCCGGGGAATCCCCTTCACCCTGTGGACGGTGATGCAACCCATGAGCCTTCCGGACTCCACAACGGGAAACATCTTGAAGTAATGCTTATAGATAAAATCTTCCACGAACTGCTCCACAGAGATCGCAGGCGGCACCGTCACGGGATTGGGTTCCATGAAACTTCCCACCCGCTCCCCTTCGAGGGCCCTACGCGTCAGCAGTTGTTGATAGGATATCTGGGATGCGCTCCGCAAGAACATGCCGATCATAAACCACCATATTCCACCAATGAAGTTCCCTCGCAACACGTTGAAGACTCCCAGGAAGATCATCCCGACGCCAAATCCCGAGCCGATTCGAGAGGCGATTCGGGTGGCCCGCCGGAAGTCTCCCTTCCATCCCCACAAAACCGACCGGAGCATACGCCCCCCGTCCAGGGGAAAAGCGGGCAGGAGATTGAAACCCGCCAGGAGCCCATTGATCATGCCAAGATAGCCGATCACACCGTTTACAGGCACAGGCCATCCGCCTCTCTCCCCCACGGCCCGAATCCCATAGAACCCAAGGCCGAGTAGAACGCTGGAGACCGGCCCCGCTACGGCCATCAGAAATTCGGCCTTTGCGTTCGGGGGCTCCTCGGCCATCTCGGCAACCCCCCCAAAGATGAACAAAGTAATCCCCTTTATGGGCAAGCCGTATCTCCTTGCAACAAGGGAATGGCAAAGCTCGTGAAAGACTATCGACACGAACAGCCCCAAGGCGCCAGCAACACCCATCCACCAGTAGGTCCCCGTCGAAAGGCCCTTGTAATAAAAAGGGAACAGACCTTGGGCAAGGGACCAGATGATAAGGACGACGATTATGAACCAACTCATGTCNACCCGAACCTCAAACCCAAGCAACTTAAATAAGGTAATCCTTTTTCCGAACATCCCTCACCTTCCCACCTAATCTATCCCCTGTTTCCAAAGTTGGAACGGGCGGCAGAGCCGTCATGACTGATTCGGCTTAAAATGTAATTGCGGTTGCTTGTTCAATGGCAATTCATCCATATTTGATCCTTTCCCAGCCACAAGTTGTATATAATATCAGATTTTGTTTTTTCTTTCTTATTCTAAGTATAAAGCATTTTCCTCACATTGTTTAACACATGCAGTACATGCAAAACATTCCCATTGTTCTTGGATTCTTATTTTGTTATTATCAATAATATCAAACACTCCTTTCGGACAAACCACCAGACAAATTCGACAGTTATTACATTTAATGACATTTTGTCGTATTATACCGGCTTTTTGGACATCTGCTGAAAAAATGTGGCCGAAAGATTTTATTCCCAGTTTGTGCATCAACCATTCGGCTTCTGAGGGCTCGCCTGCTACAATACCTCTCAAGTCAAAGCCGAGCCATAGGTTTATGGCACTGACAATTAACATTACTTTCCAATGACTGAACATTGACATATTTAATATTAAATTGGAAAATAACACGATTGCCGTAATTTCTATTACAGATAAAATACCCGCTTTAAGCCATCCGCTTTTCCCCGGGATTAAAGGAAAGCCAGCATAAAGAATTAATCCTGTTACCCAGAAGAAAGCACTCATGGGAAAAAATATATCCGGTTCTATTAACAAGGTAATTATTCCGATTACAATCCAGACGATGAAATTCATTGACAGTAGCATTTCCAATCTGAAAGATAGCGAAAAATCGGCCCTGTTGTATTTAAAAACTGTTCTTCGGTCTTTTAAGTACAAAGGGATATCTTTAGAATATGTCGGGCCAAAAAGCACTGTTCGTCCGGTTTCTCTTTTAAGAAATTCGCGGTCAATTCCCGGTGCTGATAATTGTGGCAGAATAATTTGGCGATGATCGACTCTTTCATTAATACGACTTGTTCTAATAGCCGTTATTACTGAATGTGTGTTTAATTCTCCCCCGCAGGATGCACACCAGACATTAATGCCGTTTGTCGGTGTAACCAACAAAAAAACATTCTCACCTTTCAATGATTTTTCAACTCGCCTAACCGTAAGATGAAAATTTGAAGTGAGAATAACAGGAGAGTCTCTATCAGGATCGCCTATGATTCGAAGTCCCGGTTCAACGGGATTCGGAAACCAACGCCCAACAAAATCCCAAACGGATTTAATAAAAGAAACGTCGTCATCCGGTTTTTTTGCCTGAGGCAATACAACTTTCTCAGACCTATCCTCTTCGATCTTTTTTGCCGAAACAGTAGTGAAACTATCGAGGAAAGACCGGCTCTCATCGATGATCTCGAATCCCGATGCCGTTATTTCTTCTGAAATTCGGGTAAAAGGTTTTGTACCCGTCTGGGCAATGATATATGTTAAAATGGTCAAAGGTGCACGCACTAAAAAATGGATTAACTTTTTTATCGGTTTTTGAGGTTGGACTTCCACTGCTATCACGAGTGTACCGTTTGGTTTCAACAATTTTTTTATTTGATTCAATGCCAAGGATCTTTCTTCCGAATAGAGTTCACTGAAAACCAGAGTCGAAACAACTAACTCAAAACTATTTTCTGCAAAAAGAGAATCTATTTCAACAACTCCAACATTATAAAGTGATATTCTATCCTGCATTCCATTATTGGCAGCTCGTTTTTGAGCTACTTCTAACATTCCTGCAGATATATCAACGCCTGTTGTTCTGGCACCTGCTTTTGCGGCATCTATTAACCCAAGTTTGACAGTTGATTTGTAAGTTATTGGAATTATTAGGGCCAAATTTGGGGTTCGTGACTACATGTTAGCTAAGCAGCTGATTTTCTATGACT
>MTPG01000063.1 GCA_002010915.1 Desulfarculaceae bacterium JdFR-97
TCGCTACCTCCTCCTCCGCCTTCACCGGGATACCTCCTCTACCTCAATCTCACACCCAACTCTACCCCGATTACCGTACGTTGAGAAGACTAGTAGTACACATTAGAAACAAAAGGCCACCTACTAGGGTATTTCCAGTCTTTCCGTGTTTTTAAACTATCTTATAGTCAAAGGTGAATCTACTGGAGTTGTCACAAAAGCGTGTCCCCCTCGCAAAATTCGAAAGAATTTTTGTAGAGCTTCCGACGGCTCATTTGGGTCGTGCTCCACAACACCCCAAGAAATGACATGATGATAACTATCATCGGCTATCGGCGTCTTCTGCACTGGTCCGTAAATCCTTTTTTACTTGGAAAAATATCTTTCAGAAGAGAAATCATATCTACTGAATAGTCAAGTCCTGAAGCCATTATCTCATTTTTATTACAAAGAAGAACCCACTGGCCCATGCCACAATCAGCATCCAATAGGGTTTCACTTTTTTTGATGCGACTACGCATTTCTTCCTAACGCAGACCCTTTCCGTGATGCGAGAAACCTTCTACGCACGGCAGAACTGAAAAGGCGATTTCGATTCCGAATGCCTAAACACTAAGCCCACTCATTGACTGTGTTCCCCTCTTCACGTTTCTCAATATACATTTGAGGTCCCCTTCACTGAAAAACACCCAATATCTCCAAGGCTCTCTGGTACCGGTGGAGCCAGCGATGCTCGCGCAAGCACCGCTCACGGCCTCTATGTGCAATTTCTCGCGCTTCCTCTGGGTGCGCCAGGTAGTATCGTATCAACTCCAGCATCTCGTCCCGGTTGCGGTAACATAGTATCTCCTCGCCGACTATGAAATGCTGGGCCAGATCTGGATTAAAAGAGGTAAGATAGACTCCACCGCCGGTGCCAGGGATGTCAAAATCGCGTCCCTTCACATTGGTCAGGCTCTCCGAATAACCGATGCCCCCCATGCCCAGATTGATAATGCTACGGTTGAATATATCTACAATATCCTCAACGTGACCAGTGGGCCAACCCTCGCCAAAGGTCTGCACTGGAATACCGTATTTTCTAAGGTATCGAATCACAGATTTTCGAAAACCATAAGCAACCCCAACAAAGCTTACCGGAATATCCTTATTTACATCTCTTGGACGGTAATACGAGTTGTCGAATCCCTCCGGCATATAAATGGGACGCCCTCCCTCAACCATGTGCCATTCGCATGTAACCCGCGCAGAGGTAATAAAAAGGTCAAAAACCGATGTGATATCGCGTGCGCCTGTACAGTGCTCACCAGTATTCGGCCCCGTCCAACCGTGCTTATCATCGAACGTCATGTTTACCGTTGGAACACCGAATTCCTCCGTGATTCGCCTAATAACAGTGGCGGATATGTCTTGTCCACCTCCATAACACAATACCCAATCTACGGGATGTTTAAGGTGCGCTTCACGAAAGGCAGAAAACATCTGTTTAACCATCTGCTCTCGTCTAGAAATCCGCATCTGATCCCATTTTGGGTTGCCATAGAACTCTTTGGGCTTGAATCCCAGCGATACATAATCAAAAAGTGACACCTTTCCCAGCTCATTCAAGTCAGGCAGCAGATGTTTATGCCAACTAAATTGTGGAATACATGCAAAGGTGTGCACCTCGCCCATTCGCCTTTGTGTAGGTATATAACCTCTGGCTTGGATGCGTGAACGAATACTGGCAATAACTTCTGCTTCCCTATAAACAATGCCCCTTTCTGTTGCTAAAAGTGTGTAATATTCACGACGCTTCCTATAACTACGATGAAGTTGGCAGCGGCGATAATACCTCCACACTGTTTGAAAAGCTTGATTTGCTTTCAGTCTAGCTTTCAACATCTCGACACTTCTAACTTTTACCCATCCCAAAAGTTAATCATCCCCAATATCTTTCTAAACAGCGACTGATATTTTCTAAGTAAAAAAGAGAAACCGGATTCGATGGGGACATCTCCATACTTTACCGGATACCCTAATAATTCATTTGCCTCTTTTATCTTTTCACAATTATTTATGATATCAGCTTTTTTAGCCCCAACTCTTTTCCTTGGTAGAACAATAATTTCATTATACCGCCCCCCTCTGGATTTCCCTTTGACTTGCACATCACCATTAACATTAACAAAAGATGAGAAATTTCTGAAAGTATCTGAGAAATCAATTTCCCCTAATCTACAGATCGACCCCAAGACTTTCTCCGGAAACTTGCAGAAATCCTCAAATTTAAAAATAGGTATCCTCAAATTTATTATAGCTTTCACATATTGCAAATAGCTTGATGAGAAAATGTTTATTTCCGCTCCTTGAGATAGAAAAACATCGATTGCATTCCGAACAAATGCAAAAGCAGTCACATTACATTTATTCTTGAGTGCTTCTAATGTGAGAAACCGATAAGGCGGTTCATAGTTGTTTTGCGGCATAGGCATAAAATTAACAACAGACCAGTCTCTTATAATCAAGGATAGCCCCTTTTGTTTACAAAATTCTATCAGCTCTAAAATCGAACCTGTAAAATCTCTCGATTTCAAATTGATTCCATACCACCGAAGGGCTTGCTCATATGGTGTATCTGCCTTAATCGGTGCACCCCCTCCACTCCCCAATGGATTTACTTCTGATAGTACCACCGTATTAGGGAGGCTTCCGAGGCACCGATTCAATAAAGTACCTCCAGATCGGGCATAACAAAGCATTACCAAAACATCTCTAGGCATATATTAAATCCAACTTTCATTTCCAAAATGGAGAAGGAAAGTTTTTCTTATATCCTCCAAGATACATCATGACCGAGTTAAATGCCGGAACCTTCTGTTGAAAATTCTTTTTATTGTAAATGCCTTAGCGACAGTCCCTTCATAGAGTAAAAGCAATCTCTTAAATACACGATTCGTCTTTCTGACTTGACTTGTTCCAGGCAACCTAAGGGAAGTGCGATAGATAAATTTATCAACGAATTTCTGATTATTATAATAAAGTTCTTCAGTATAAGATGTTCGCCTCTGCCAGGAATAGTTTTTATTTAAGATAGCCCAATCGATTAGCTTTTGTTGTAAGTATAATAGCTTTTGGGAACCAAAAGCATTGCGATTTAATCCTATTGGGTGATACGGATGCACTGCAAAGCAATTTGGAAGAGCAGTACTTTCTACTCCTAACAAAATCTCCAATCTAGTATTAGCGTCTAAACCTAGACGTGATATGCCTGTACTCCATATAGGATGTAAATCATACCCACCAATTAACTGCCAGTACTTCTTCTTGGCAGAAATCAGTGGTCCCATATTGTTAACTCTCCGAGGAATAGGATTGTTGCGGGTAGAACAGGCTTCCAGACAACGTACAAAATCAACCAAACCTTCAGTCCAATTCTCTTTCTTCACCCCAATAGGGTAGCTCGCCGTATGTCGAAAAAGGTTAACAATAGCAATTTGCTTATTGTGGTATTCTTCAAGTTTTTTTAAAAAATCGGAGGGAAGAAGCAAATCACCATCCATAACGGATATAATTTCACCCTTTGCTAATTCAATTCCTTTGTTGTTGCATTTGCCCAGATGATAAGGAATGGATAAATCGTCTCCTAAATATATGACTCGAATATTCATCTTGTCTTTCACTTCTTCATAACGATCCCAAAGTGATTTTAATCCGAGTTTATGATTATAATTATCAGCTATTTCCTTTGTCCGTTGCTCAACAAAGATAAGTTCAAACTGACTTCGATCATATTCCTGAGTGAGAAGCCCGTCTATCAAATGAAAAAAATTCCTAAAAGAGCAATCCCAACTTATTATAGAGTGGATCATTAATTAAACCCTCCACTTATACACAGCAACTTTCCAAGTTTCATATACTTTAGCTAAGTGTCTATCCCATAATTCCTTTACATTCTTAACGTCAGGCCAGTGGTGATCATCCAACATAATTACTCCTCCCGGTTTAACCAACATAGTACATAAAGCAAAATCGACCAACGGATTAAATCCTTAGTAGTGGACCCCGAAATTTGGACAGGGTCATAAGTGAAATCTTCGTCATGGAAAAAGACCTCATCAGGCAGCCTCGGGCAGCGGGAGCTCCGCTGCGTATACCTCGTTTGGTGTGAGTCGGCCGAGGCCTTGATGGGGGCGTTCACTGTTGTAAAAATCGAAGTAGGTCCTGATGCAACGGATTGCCTCGGCCACGGTCTCGTAGGCCTTCAGATATACCTCCTCGTACTTCAAGCTTCGCCACAGCCGCTCGATGAACACGTTGTCTACAACCGGCCCTTGCCGTCGGTGCTGATCCGAATCCCTCGATCCTGGAGGACTCTTGTGAAGTCGTCACTGGTGAACTGGGCCCCTTCGTCCGTATTGAAGATCTCGGGCGTGCCATAGCGATCCAGGGCTTCCACGCAGAAGTGGGTATCCAGGGTATTGGAGAGCCTCCAGGAGAGTATCACGCCTTTGGCGTGACTATCCCGGTCCATGATGGCCACCAGGTCGAGGAACCCCCGGGCCATGGGGATGTAGCAGATATCCGCACACCACACCTGGTTGGGCTGGTCAATGGTCAGATCTCTGAGCAAATAGGGATAGATCCTGTGGCCCTCGGCCGGCAGGCTCGTGCGACGCCTCTTGGGATAGAGGGCCGAGATCCCCATCAGGCCCATCAGCCGTTGAACCTTCTTGCGGTTCACCCTGTAGCCCTCCCTTTCGAGCAGATCCTGGATCTTCCTGCTTCCGTAGAAGGGAAGCCGCAGATGGATCTCGTCGATGCGACGCATCAGGGCCAGCTCCGCCTCCGAGATCGGAACAGCCTGGTAATAGACCGAGGAACGGCTGAGTCCCAGAAGCCTGCATTGCTGGGCAATGGGCATGGGATCTGCCCGGTCAATCATGGCCTTGCGCTCCTTGGGCTCTACCGACCGAGCTTGCCGGATAAAAAATCCCGCTCCATGGTCGCCGATCTTGGCATGGAGCTCCTTGATCTCGGCCTCCGCATCCTTGGCAGCGCAGCTACCATTTTGGAACAATTACTCCGCCTGGCTCAAAAGCCTCTTCTTCCAGTGCTGAATCTGGTTGGGGTGCACATCGAACTACTCGGCTAACTCCGCCAGCGTCCGGTCCCCTCGCACCG
>MTPG01000114.1 GCA_002010915.1 Desulfarculaceae bacterium JdFR-97
GAGCAGGGTTACATGCAGCGTGAGGTCGCCCGGAGCGCCTACGAGCACGCCCGTAAGGTGGCCAACGGCGAGGTCCTAATAGTTGGGGTCAACTGTTTCACGGGGGAGAGCGAGCTGGAGGTGGAGACTACTCGGTTGGTGCCCCACCCCTATGATCCGGAGAGGAGGGCTCGTGCTGAGGAGCGGCAGATTGCTCGGCTCAAGGAGGTGAAGCGTTCGAGGGACAGCCGGGAGGTGTCCAGGTTGCTGAGGGAGTTGGAGCAGAAGGCCAGAGATGAGACTGAGAACTTGGTCCCCCATCTGATGGAGTGTGCCAAGGCCTACGTGACCCTTCAGGAGGTGTGCGACGTCTTCCGGGAGGTCTTCGGGGAATACGAGCCGCCGTCCATCTTTTGAGGGCAGTCAGCCCTCGGCTTTCAGCGGATACGGGCTATCGGCTTTAGGGCTCCGAGCTTCGGCAAACGCAAAAATCAGATAGACGGATGACCATCATCGTATCGGCAATCGAAACGGTCTGGACGAAACAGTGGCTTATAGACTCCATTCTTTAGACCTCGGCAAAGTCAAAAACCAGGTGAGCCGAGAACGAAGCACCAGGAACAAGATACAAAGGATCTATTAGACCATAGGATCAAATGAATCAGAACAAACCGGATCTTGCCTGAAAAGGGCGGCATGGGGGTGTTGACTTGAGGCTCAGGCAGCGGGAAGAGCAAGCACCCCGAGATGAGCAGAGGAGATCTGCGGACGGCTTTTGTTTTCGCTTTCCCCTTGAGTCCGCGTGTGACCTCCCCGCCACGGGGCCGGACCAGGTGGTGGAGGAGCACCTCCATGAGCTGCTGGGCCTTCTTGTGCCCCTGAGCGGCGGCGAGCCGGTAAGGATCGATGGGTTTCGACTGCTCAGGGATGGGGCCGCCCCCCAGCCTCTGAGGCCTCCATCTCGGCGGCCCCACGGAGGTGACGAGGATCTACTTGGGCTCTACGAGCCTCGGATCAGATACATTCAGAGGGTCCTCCAAAGTCTGCTTGGCTTGGTGAAGCTGGAGTTCAAGGGAAGGCCAGTGCAGGTGGACGGCTTCCGCCTGAGGGATCCTGGACAGTGGCTCGTCCCGGTGGGTGGTGCTGGCGACATCCTTGCCCAGGCCGCTACGCGATGCAACCTTCGTTGTCGCTTCTGCTACAACCGGGGGGCTCCGCCGCTTCTGAGGCCCAAGGCCCGGCACCCTAATGAAGAATATTTGGAAATTCTCGAACGTATACGCCGATACGTTCCTCACTCCAGGCTCGGGATCTTCCCCAATATGGGAAGCCCCTGCGAGGTCCTTATTCATCCCCACATCCTGGGGATCTTAGATGCCCTTCGTGAGCGGACTGATGAGACGTTTCGAATCCCTACCAACGGCTCCATTCTCACCACTTCCATGATCCGAAAGTTGAAGCGCTTTTCGCCTATCTGTCTTGACATCTCCCTCAACTCTGCCTCCCCTCAGCGGCGTATGTGGCTCATGGGAGACCCCCACCCCCAGGTTGCCATCGAGTCCCTGGTCCATCTGGCGGAGGCCGAGATCCCCTATTCCGTAGTGATCGTCCCCTGGCCCTTTCCCTCCGAGGAGGCCATGCTGGAAGACCTGGAGCAGACTGTGACCTATGCTGCCGCGCACATTCCCACCCTGATCCAGGTGAGCCTCCCAGGCTACTCCAGGTTCTTCTCCAAAAGAACCCTCTTCGACCACCGCAGCGTGTGGGAGAGGCTGCGAGATGTGGTGCTTGCCCTCAGGGAGCGGGTGGACTGCCCACTGGTCCTTCGGCCCGGGCTCTTCGAGGAGCATGAGTCCCCTCAGCTGGTCAACGAGGCCAGGGTCGTGGGTGTGATCCCAAACTCCCCGGCCGCCCAAGCGGGCCTTCGAAGGGGGGATCTGATCCTGAGGATCAATGGACTGAGGGTGTTGGATCGCCTTCAGGCAAGGACGCTCCTGACACTCATTCAGGAAAGCGGCCTATCTACCGCTTCCATACAGGTGGCCAGAGAAGGCTCAGAGGAAGAGCTTAGTATAGATCTTTCCTGTTACATCTATCCATACAGCCCCGAGACGGCAACCCATCTGGGGGTGATCTTTCCCTCCTCGGGAATCCCGGTGGGGTGGCTGGACCGACTGGCGGATGCAATAGAGTCCCGAGGCGCCCGGGAGGTGTTGGTCCTTAGCTCAAGGCTTGTAGCACCCTTCTTGGGCGAAGCGGTTAGGGAACATCCCCGGCTGGGCGGGTTACGCCTCCACATCAGAATCCCCGAGAATCGATATCTGGGAGGGAACATCTTTATGGGGGACCTATTGGTAGTGGAGGATTTCATTCGCTCAGTCAAGACCTTCATTCGGGAGAAGGGGGTGGCTCCTGAAATGGTGGTAATCCCTTCCTCCCCTTTTCACCTGAGCGGGTGGGGAAGGGATCTGACGGGTCGACCCTACACGGAGATAGAGCGGGAGACAGGGGTGCCCGTTGCCTTGGTGGAGTGCGATCCCATTTTCGACTGAAGGAGAGAGGAGATGGAGAGGAAGATACGTGTCTTGATTGCCAAACCGGGCCTAGATGGACACGACCGTGGGGCCAAAGTGGTGGCCTATGGGTTGCGGGATGCGGGTTTCGAGGTCATCTACTCAGGTCTTCGCCAGACCCCCGAGCAGATTGTCAACGCAGCCGTCCAGGAGGGAGTAGACGCGGTGGGGCTTTCCATCCTCTCTGGGGCCCACATCCCCTTGACCCGGCGCGTTTTGGAGGGGTTGAGACAGAAGGGTGCCGGCGATGTGGTGGTGGTGGTGGGAGGTGTCATCCCCCAGGAGGACATCCCAGCCCTCAAGGAGATGGGCGTGAAGGAGGTCTTTACTTCGGGGACCGGTATCGAACACATTGCCGAGGTCATCCGTCAGAGCATCGAAGGATAAAAGCCAAAGGATCACGTCATGTCAAGCCTACTTGAAGGGGTTCGGATCCTCGACCTCACCCGGATGTTGGCTGGGCCTTATGCCACCATGTTACTCGGAGACTTGGGCGCAGAGGTGATCAAGATCGAGGATCGGCGGGGGGACTACACACGAATCAGTGGGCAGTACTCCCTGGGCGGGATGGGGGCGTACTTCCTTGCCATCAACCGAAATAAGAAGAGTGTGGTGTTGGATCTCAAGCATCCTCGGGCAAGGGAGGTCTTCTACGAGCTGGTGAGGGTCTCAGACGTGGTGGTGGACAACATGAGACCCCAAGCCCTAGATAGGCTGGGATGCGGTTACGAAGAGCTCAAGCGGGTGAACCCACGGATCATTTCCTGCTCCCTGAGCGGGTTCGGTCACAGCGGTCCATACCGGGACCGCCCGGCCTTCGATCTCACAATCCAGGCCTTGGGCGGGGCCATGAGCATCACTGGCGAGAAGGGAGGCCCTCCTGTGCGGATGGGCCTTCCCATGGGCGACTTGGCTGGCGGCCTCTTCGCCGCCCTCGGCATCGTCTCGGCCCTCCACTTTCGAAGCCGCACGGGCAAGGGCCGGTGGCTGGACATCTCCCTGCTGGACTGCCAGATTTCCCTTCTGTCCTACTTGATCGCCTATCATTCAATCGGGGGTCTGGTGCCCGGGCCTCAGGGCTCGAGGCATGAGTCCATTGTCCCTTATCAGGCGTTTCACACCAAGGACATCTGGATCGTCGTGGCATGCTCTACGCCCAAGTTCTGGGAGGGGCTGTGCCGTGCCATAGGGAGAGAGGACCTTATTACGGACGATCGTTTCGATGATCCCATCAAACGCGTTCAGAACCAGGATGAACTCGTTCCTATACTAGAGGAAATATTCCTGGAGAAAAGCGCTGATGAATGGTTGGAGGCGCTCGAAAGGGAAGAGGTTCCCTGCGCTCCGGTCAACACGCTGGATCGTGCCCTCAGTGACCCGCAGGTGCTCCACCGTCGGATGGTGGTAGAACTGGAGCATCCCGCATTGGGGAGATTCAAGGCCGCGGGCAATCCCATCAAGACAGCTTGCGCCGAAGAATCCTTCGCTTCTCCGCCCCTCCTGGGGGAGCACACCGAGGAGGTGCTCATGGGGCTTTTGGGATACGACCGCAGCCGTATCCAGGAGTTGGTGGAGGAGGGGGTCATCGCTACGGGAAAGGGGGATGAAGATGCCCAATGACACCCTGCTTATGGAGAGGAAAGAGAACGTCTGCACGTTGATATTCAACCGCCCAGAGAAGCGCAACGCCCTGTCGCCGGACATGCTCATAGAGCTTTACCAGGTCCTGGAGGAGCTCTCCGGAGACGATGCCATCCGATGCGTGGTGATTCGGGGGACCGGAGAAAAGGTCTTCTCAGCCGGTTACGACATCGGGGCCCTGCCCACCAAGGTGACCCCGGAGCTTCAGGAGCAGCTCCAGAGGCAAAACCCCTTGGAGCTCGCAACGGAGGCGGTTCTGAACTATCCCTATCCGGTGATCGCCATGCTCAACGGTTATGCCTTAGGGGCGGGCTGCGAGCTTGCCATATGCTGTGACATACGGGTGGGGGCCAAGGGTATCCGGATGGGGATGCCTCCAGCGAAGCTTGGAATTGTTTACAATCCAAAGGGTATTTTGAGGTTTATCCAAGTAATCGGTGTATCCAAGACCAAAGAACTCTTTCTCACTGGGCGCTCCTATGAGGGTTTCCGGCTTAAGGAGATGGGACTGGTGGACTATCTGGTCCCTCGAGGAGAGCTGGAGTCCTTTACTTACGAGCTGGCTGGCGAGATAGCGGGGAATGCCCCTCTGGCCCTCAAGGGCACCAAGCGGATTATCAACATGTGGATGAGCACCATGCGGTTGAGTGATGAGCAGCAAAGGGAGGCCCAGCAGTTGATGACCGAGGCCTTCAACAGCGAGGACCTCAAGGAGGGCCAGCGGGCCTTTCTGGAGAAGAGAAAGCCTCGCTTCCAAGGAAGGTGACGGAGAGGGAGGGGTTCATGGAGTGGAACATCGGTTGGATCCCTTACAAGAGGTCTGAGATCACTCCTGATCGTGTGGCCCTCATTTACGAGGACGTCCCTATGACCTATCGCTGGTTGAACGAGCAGACCAACCGCATTGCCCGGCT
>MTPG01000020.1 GCA_002010915.1 Desulfarculaceae bacterium JdFR-97
AGATCCGATTCGCTGCCCATTGGAATAGGATTGAAATAGTCGCTCTGTAGCTCGCAACGAGGAGCTGGATGTTGCCGGTTACAACAACTACCAGATTGTAGGAGAAGCCTCCGGAGACTGAGAGGAGGTCTCCATGGATCTTGATCTTACCAAGCCGCGAGCACTGATCCATGCATATGTCAAGCCGAGATGGAAGAAAAAGGACGCGGAATGCTTGCTTGGTAATGGAGGCGGGGAGGCGTATCTGTATGATCATGTCCTCAAAAACGTATCCGTTTTTCTTCAAGAATCAGAGATAAAACGCGACGCGAAAGCAGCCCCCTCGAATGGAGTGGAACCCCCAGCGGCAAGCCGTGGGGGGTTCTGTAAAGATTTCTGCGAGGACAACCCGGTCCTTCAGGAGAGCACATGGAGTGTCCCGAAGGCATGGCCAGCGGAAAGAGAGAACTTATCCGTCCCCCTATTCTTGAAGGTCTTGTAAAATGACTGACGAATTCAATTTGATCGAAGGGTTTGAGCTCACCGAACACGCAAGAAAGGTTATAGCCGAACGAGGAATTTCAATGAAATGGATCAAGTGGGCTCTGGATTCCCCAATACGGATCGAAAAGGACAAGAGTGATCCTCAGCTTCTCCATGCACTGTGCCGCATCGAGGAATGGGGTGGCCGGGTTCTGCGAGTCATCTATATGATACCGAGATCCCCAAAAGGATCGTCACAGCCTATTTTGACCGAAAAGTGAGGAAAGAGATATGAAAGTGCATTTCGATGAGAAAGCGGATGCCGTCTATTTCCNTCTCGATGATTCCAAGGTCGTCGAATCGGAAGAGGTCAAACCGGGTATCATCTTGGACTTCAACGAACACAAAGAGGTGGTGGGTATTGAGATCTTGAGGGTGAGCAAACGGGTTCCCCTCTCTTATCTCAAGCAGATGCAGTTTGAGGTGGCATAATTGTTGAGAGTAGATGATGGGACTCCCTGGGGGGAAGAGGCGAAGAAGAACCAGAGCCAGGCATCGATCGAAAGTGAGTCTGGCCCTCTCTTTACAAGTGGCNGGCCTTACCCATTTCGCCTCAAGGGAGAAATGGGTAACTTTTTTGCCCGGGGGGACGGTGGCGTATCCCTGGAGGACTTCAACTCAGGATGCCTCTCATAAAACCCCTCCAGATCTTCCAGGTCAGATTTGCAATTTGGACATTGTCGATCAGGAACATCTATATTGTTAAAAGGTTCGTTACAGGTGGGGCAAATTAATACTTTAATTTCATATTCTTTACTCTTTTTCCTAAATCCGAGTAAAACAAACAAGACTCCTATTACAATTAGAATACTTCCCAAAGGAAGCTTTATCTCCGAAAAATCATAATAATAATCATGTTTACTATCATAGAACTTAGGATGTAACAAAATACCTAAACCGAATCCTGAAAAAGAAATACCTAATATGATAGAAAAAATTTTATTCATATTTCCGAATACTTTGACTGATTAGGGTATCGTATAGATACCTAGATCCTGCTCCAGCATAGCCAGGAATTGTAGGTGGTGGTGGTCCTGGCTGAAGAGCTCCTTGAATAAAATCCGCTGAGCTTTGAATAGCAGCTGGATTTGAAAGAACTGCTACACTTAGGGCTTGATATTCAACGGCTGCATTTACTGCGCCAAACGCTAATACTTCTCCAGCATTTATAGCACCAGTTATTACAAAGGCCCTATCAATGGCTTCGCTCATCCCTTTCTCGTTTATCCTGGCCTCTGGACACGCATTGGCTGCAAGCTTGACACCTTGCTCGGCCAACTTAAATCCCCCGTATGCCACCGCCATGGCCCCTGCCTTTGCTGCCAGAAAATATAACGCCGGAAGTAATGCCTGTAATACTCTACCGGTGGGATCGATATAGCTAACCGGGTCATTCAGGCAGTACCCATACAGGTCCGTATCTCCTCCTGCAAATAGAATGGGGTCCTTTGCAGTCCAGCGGCCCACATCGGGGTCGTAATCACGAAAGCCGAAGCGGACAAGGCCCGTATCGGGGTCATACAGACCTCCGGCAAAGCCGAACGGGACCCTGAAGGTCGGATTGCTGTCGGAGAGGATGTGGCCGAAGCTGTCATAGCCGACTCTTTTTACCACGTTGCCTTCAGCATCCGCAACCAACTTCAGAGAACCCACCTGATCGTAAAAGAGGTAGTAAGTCCCCCCATCTCTGCTCATGGCTACAGGCATCCGGGCATCGGCATACACAAACCGCATCAGAAGGTTGTCGGCACCGTCGTAGACCGCCAAAAGCCTCGTCCTTCCCTGCCAGAGGGTACTTCTCCACGACCACACCGTCCACCTTCTTGGCGATGCGTCTTCCCAAGGGGTCGTGCACATATTCGATGAGGCGTCCCCCTGGCAAGGTCACACGCAGAAGCTCTCCCCGGGAGGAATACTCGTAAGTGGTCACCTCGGTTCCAACGGTCTTGCTCGTCAAATACCCATCCAGGTCATAGGAGTAGATGGCTCCTCCCGCTGCAAGGAGATGGTCCTCCTGAGAGTAGCTCTAGCTCCGTCCCGAGACCCCCTTTGACAGGTTCATCTCTGAGACACGAGCTCCATTATCCCCGTATCGATACTCCTCCACCAAAACACCGTCCTTGACCACCGAGATCAGTCTCCCCACGGGGTCATAGGNATATTCGTATGTAAGTGGTCTCTTGGCCCACAGTCTNCGTCTTGGAGACGATNCTCCCCGTATCGTCGCGTACCACGCCCCAAGATGCCACGCTCTTGCCGCCCACCCAAAACGTCTCCCCGTTCAATTCCCCATATCCGTTGAAGGTTCGATACAGATCAAGCCCCCCTCCCACCACCTCCTCGGGGAACCCGTTATGGGCATTGCGGACAACCTGGAACGCCCCGGATCCTATTAAAAGTCCGTCCATGTCATAGACAAGGTCCTCGGTCCGGCCTGCATAGGTGAAGGCTCTCACCCGGAAGTCATCGTCGTAAGTATAGGAGAGAGCTTGATTCAAGGTCCCACTCCAGATCTCCGAGGTCAAAAGAGGGCCGTCATATCCATACTCGAGCCCTTCCCCCCCCTTTGGCTATAGCCACGGGCCTTCTGCTGCAGCCGTAGGCCAGATCCGCTGTCCCCTCGGGGGTCCTTATCTTCTCCAGCCTCCCCTGGGAGTAGACGTTTTGGATCCTGCGGCCCGAGGGAAAGAGGACCGCCGTAAGCCTCCGATCCCGGTCGTCTTCGTACAGGTAGCTCCCGCTAAGCGGCGGAAGGTAGGCGGTATTGAGGTTTCGTCTGTCGTATGTAAAGCCGTGGTCCACCCGAGATGGAGTGGTGAGAACGGTCAAGTTGCCGCTTAGATCGTACCTGAAGAGCACATCACCCCCCATCCGGCTTGTGCACGGCTACAAGCCTCCCCACTGGATCGTATTCGTAGGCGGTCCTGCGACCCAAAGGATCGGTGATGGATGCAAGATTGCCTTGATCGTCATAGGTGAGACTTGTGGTGCGGGTGCCGATCGTCACTGAGGTCAACCTTCCCTTAATATCGTAATCGAAGAAAGTGTCATGAAGCCCTGGCACCTGCCGCTTCAAGGTAAGCAATGTGTTGGGATGGTATCTTTCCTCCACAGTTCTTCCCGAAGGCCGAGTAAGAATTCTTACGGACTGAAGGAGGTTCTCTTCCAGGGTCACGGTTTTCCCGTTTACGGTTACGGAACGGATGATTCGATCCGCCACCTCGTCTTCGTCTCGATCCTCGTAAATGTGCTCCCTTAAAACTGCCCTTTCCAAGCCTGATGGCAGCCGCTCGCGCCTCTGACGGATATACTGAAANCCATAAAGGGGATCGAGACCATAGCCGAAGGTTACCTCTGTGCCGCATGGCAGGCATTTGGCCGCCCAGAGGCCGTCGGCTGAGCTCTCAAACGTAGTGACATCCCCGGCAGAGTCCGTAATGGTAGAGCTGTAGGCTCCGGTAGAGCTCTCCAGGTCTCGATATACCCTCTTGTCTCCTTCGGCGGAGANAACCTCGGTGGCCACCTGCCCGTCCGTCTCGCCATATTTGGTATACATCCAGCGGCCGCCACCTTCATCCGATACTTCCAAAAGCTTCCCGAAAGGGCTGTATTTGTGCTCGAATCGGTTGCCTTCGGGATCGGTCTTGGAGAGGAGGTAGCCCTCGGGGCTGTACTCAAACCGATATTCCCCTCCGTCCGGATATCTGATACCGACAAGATGGTTTTGTTCATCCACTGTCAAATGGGTTCTCACACCATGAGGCGAGACTATGGCAGTGACCGCCCCCTCTGCATTCCGCTCCAAGGTCATCCGATTGCCGAACCGGTCCGAAATTGCAGAAAGCCTCCCATCCTCATCATAATGAAATTCAAAGAGAGTCCTTCCGGTATCCAGATCCAAGGTCTCCTTATGACGGCCCGAGGAGGCTTCCACAAGATATCCGACTCCGGGATCTTCGGCAAAAAGGAGGTCATCGCCGCCCAGCCTTTGAGAGAAGGTGTATACTGGAGCGAGCTTTCGGACTACTTTGTTTCCAAATTCGGCAAGGTATAGCTCACCCTTAAGACCTACAGCGATATCGGAGATCGTGTGGAACTAGGCCTCTATGGCCGGGCCCCCATCACCGCTGTATCCAGAGGTGCCTGTTCCCGCCACAGTGGAAATAATTCCCCTGGAATCCACCTTCCGAACGCGAAGTCCTTCGGTGAAATAGAGATTGCCCGCTTGATCGATGGCGAGGCTTGTGGGCGAGCCGATCTGGGCCTCCACTGCGGGGATGCCGTCCTGGTCACTTCCCGCCATCTGGCCCTTGCCCGCCACCGTCCTGATGATGCCGCTGGGATCCACCATCCTGATACGATAATTGCCCCGGTCCGCGATGTAGATGTTTCCTTGATCGTCTACGGCCACATCGTAAGGCTCATTGAGGTGGGCTTCAGTAGCCGGGCCTCCGTCGCCCCCAAAACCGGACAGGTCACCTCCTGCAATGCGGAGGACAACTCCGCTTGGATGAATCATCCGGATTCGATCGTAAGGAAACTG
>MTPG01000056.1 GCA_002010915.1 Desulfarculaceae bacterium JdFR-97
CTCGTAACCAAATTCCACAAGGAATTGTCCTAGATCTTCCTTAACCACCTCTCGAACCTTGGATGTGAAAAGCTCTCGCCAAACCCCTGACCTCCCGTCACTGGAGACATGGTTTCCATGAATTTGGGTCTCTCTGTCGAAATGAGAAAAGGAAGAAAAATGTTTTGCTCGCTGTTTNTTTCNCTCCAATGAATACTCTTCGAGCAATCGCCTCCGGACATTTTCTGGAACCGAGACCCTGAGNTAGGCAACGAGGGCATCCAACAAAGCCCGCTCCCTGCCAATGAAATAGTCCTCGTAACGAAGCAAGAGGGTCCAAGGNTCTTGTGCATAACGTTTNAGATCCACATGCCTCTTATATTGCCGAAAGAGCTTTACATGACTCTCAATGAGTCCCTGTTCAATCCCTCTNGATTCCGTGAGAGATCTAAGTTGTCTTCGGGCGTATGAACAGATCACGTCCCTAGGGTCTCTATATGTTACAACCTTTTCAAATCTCCCAGGAACATAGGTGTGCACCTTGAACACGGAAAGACCCATCTCATGGATGAGCTGATACACAAATGTGGATCCTGTGCACTCCATTCCGCCCACGTAGATACGCCTCCCTCGCACAACCCTCAACAAAGCCGAAAAGATAGGGACCTTCACATGGGATTCCAGCTTCAAAAGAAAATCCCGCAGGCCATCCTTGGGACTCATCTCTTCTTCCCCCTTTGGAGCCTGCAGTGCCTGTACTCTTCATAGTACTNTCCGAGATGGCGTACATGATCCAGGGCCACTTCGTATAGGTATTGGAAATAATGAGGAAAGGCATTCCTGTCCCGGAAGAGCATCCCCTTGACCAAGTCCATTCCCAAAAGGAGGCTCTGCCATGCCATGAGGATCAGTAACAAAGCTGTTCCCCGGGATGAACGGCCTTTTACGGAATGATATGAGTAGCGCCCCCCGTGAAACCGATGTCTGAGAATCCATGGGAGGGTCATCTTCTGAGGGGCGACCAAATGATGAACGTAAAGCTCTGGATCATAATAAAGTCTCGGATCTGCCTCTTGAAGGGAAATCCGTCTCAACAATTCCGTCTCTTCCCCATACGCAAGGCGTCTCCCCTTCATTCCTAGATCCGGCCGGAAACCCCCATATCGAGCCAGCACAGATCGGCGGAGAAAGAGATTTCCTCCCCTCAGTGCACCGAATTGATGACGTTGCAAAAACATCGCCTCTTTACTGGGCACATGAGAACCATAGCGATACCATCTCGGCGGGGGAGTCGAGAATTCGGCATAGTAAGGCCCGCCAAAGGCGTGAGGGTATTTTTCCTCAATGATGGCCTTGGCCCTCTCGAGCCAGTGGGGAGGGGGATGTGCATCATCATCCAAATACCCCACATAAAGGCCCTTAGCCTCCTTCCATCCCCTGTTTCGGGCATGTGACAGTCCAAGCTGATCTTCACGGAAATAACGGACATGCCCTCGACTCTTGGAATATTCCTGTATCAATCGCGAAGTGCCATCTCGGGAGCCGTTATCCACGATGAGAAGCTCATATTCGGAGGGATCTAATGTCTGGCATTCAACCTTTTGAAGTGTATCTTCGAGAAGCTCTGCTCGGTTGAAGGTGCAGATAACTACGCTTATGTACAACTTTCGTTTGTCTCTTGGAAGTTTTTTTTCAACCTTCAATGCGATGGATTTTCTAACTTTCCCTCAAAGGAAAGATATTTGGTCATTTCCCAAGCAANTTCCAAGCCAACCCGGAGATTATTTTCCCCATGGAGGTCTAGAAAAGACCTTGACTCCAAAGGATAATCTACCCTGGATAATTCATGAAGGGCCAATGAAATGGGAGCTTTGTCCCCAAACCAAGATCAACCCTTGGAGATGTTTCCAGGAACCAGCAGGGAATTGTGAAAAAATGCCATAGGGGCGAAAAGAAAATACACTCTTATTTTAAAGAATTAACCCGAATTACTCGTGGTATAAAATAACAGCTCATTTGCTTTTAGCCCGTGTGGCACTCTTTCAAGACCTCCGTTGTCTCAGGAAAGATTCCTGAGGGGTTGTCTTAGAATATACCGGGGTTTGGGGGCGAAGCCCCCAGGTGCACCGACTTTTCATGAATTATCCGGGTTAACAATACAAGCTACACCTTCCTCTTCGGTGGATAGACCCGCCGTTTTATGGCCTTTGAAATCAACCCACCCCATTGCATCGTCGACAATTCCCGGATAAGACATGCTCCCCTTTTATTTAACAAAACTACCGGTGAAATCGCTCCAAGAATTCTCCGGATCCAATCTCTTTGAATTTCCAGCACCCTTTCGGAATCCCTTCCATATTTCATGCAAAAGACTTTGAGGAGCTTAAGCAATTTCACACAAAGAGGGACCTCACGAGGACTGAGACGGGAGGGAAAATTGTAGTACCACCAGCGCAGAGTCTCTACTTCGGCTAGAGAGAGTGAAATGTCTGGTGTCAACCTCTCGATCTGGGTTCTCGATATTTTGGTTGCAATTTGCTGCTGCAGCCCGCGAAAGGAAGAGGAAATACTGTCGTTCGACCTCTTCCTCCAGACCACCAAGGGCTCTTGGAGGTTCGCAGCCAAGGTTACCTTAAGCATCTTTGTCCAAAGGTCATAATCCTGACTATAGGGCAGAGACTCATCGTAATAGCACCCGTCCCTATGGACAAGTTCCCGTCGGAACATAACGGAACTATGACAAAAAGCGTTGTGGAAGAGCATCTGCCAACGGATTTCCGTATCGGCGGCCGGTTGGGTGTATGTGTTCAATATGTGTCCGTTCTCTCTCATCACATGATAAGCAGAACCCAACAACCCGACATCCGAACGTCGCTCCAAAAAGGCAACTTGAGCAGCGAAACGGTCAGGGAGAGACACATCATCAGCATCCTGACGGGCTATGTAATTTCCTCTCGCCTTCCGAAGTCCCAAATTCAAGGAAGCGGTTAATCCAAAATTTCGAGGATTCTCCAGGTAGACGATCCGTCGGTCTTTGTTTGCGAACTCCCGCAAGACGGCATCCGATCCGTCCGTAGAGCCGTCGTTGATTACGATCAGCTCGAAGTCATCAAAGGATTGCGCAAGAATGCTCTCAATGCTCCTTCTCAAAAGACGACCCGCATTAAACACGGACATAACAACGCTGATCTCAGGATTCACTGGGAACCACCTCAGCCCAGATCTCCCCCCATCGGATTTCTACGTGCACCACTCGAAGCCCGGCCTCTTTTATCTCCTTATCAAAGGACTCCAACGTGTATTCCGTCTCGTGGGTGGGATCCAGGCGCCATTCGACGCCCAGCTCTTGCTTCAGGGGAACGCTCCAATGACGGTCGTACCGAGGGACTCGTATGAGGTATCGGGTTGGCTGGATGTGGCTCTGTAGCATCCTGAGAAAGTGGGCTCGTTTGGGCAAGTGTTCGAGGATGTTGGAGAGGATGACGGTATCAAAGTGCTCATTGGGCAGATCTTTAAGGATATCGCCCACCATATAGCGGACTCTTGGATGGCTATAGCGCTGGCGAGCAAGGGAGATGTGATTCGGATTCCGGTCTATGCCAACGACCTCGGCTCCGGTGATACTGGCCACATGGAATGCCACCAATCCAATCCCACAGCCTACATCCAATACCCTCTCATTCTCTCGAATTCTTTGAGCGAAGAATTTATGGTACTCCATGTGACGATGCTTGGGATGAACACCTCCTCCGTAGGCCACAGCCAGTTTGCCCTGTAAGGGATACAAAGAGACATCGATGCTGAAGAGAAATCGAAGTCCCTGCCCTGGTTTCATGGAAGTGGCCCTGCGCTTTGCCGTTTCCACCAGAAGATCTTTTAACTCCTCATCCGAAGCCAGATTCATGACCTTAATGAGGAGTTCTCTGTATATCCGTGAAATCGCCTTCCGCACCCTCACGACGTAGCCGCCTCATGAAGCACTTTCAACTCCAACTCGGCGATCCGACCAAGAGAGAAGTTCTCCTCCACGAACAGCCGAGCCCGGCTCCCCAATGCGGACCGCAGTTGGGGATTTCGGATCAATTCAAGAATCGCGGCTCGAACGCTACCCGGTTCCTGTTCACAGATCCACCCTGTCTCTCCATGGTGGATCAGCTCTCGAATACCGGGTGAGTTGGCACCGACCACAGCAAGCCCACAGGCCATGGCTTCTAATAGGGCCTTTGGATGGCCTTCATGGGGAGAGAGGAGAATGAAGATCTGGGAACTATTCAGGATCTTCGGGAGGTCTCGGTGGGGGATGTTGCCCAAAAGCAGAAGGCGAACCCCCAAACGTTCAGCCCGCTCCGCGACAGTCTTCTGCAAGGGGCCGCTTCCGACCATCACCAATTCCACATCGAGCCCTGCACACGCATCAATAATGGCCAAGGGGTTCTTCTCCGTGCTCAGCCGTCCGACAAAGCACACTCTGTTGCCGCTGGAGTTCTTTCGGTCGGGCACAAAGAGATCGGTCAATACGTAGTTGGGAACCACGTGGATTTTCTTGGGAGGGATATCATAACGCCGGTTGACGTAGGAGCGCATCGAGGGGGTAGTGACCACCACAATTTTCGCCCCTTCGAAGACTTTCTTCTCGATTTTGGCCGCTCGGTT
>MTPG01000088.1 GCA_002010915.1 Desulfarculaceae bacterium JdFR-97
TGAGTCGGGTGGTGCGTGGGGGAGGAATAGAGGTAGTGGGTAGTGGTGAGGTGTTATCGTTGGTGGGTGGTGTTGGTGGAGTGATGGGGGTATCGAGGGTATTGGAGTTAGGNAGGGGTTTGGGGGTGGACTATGTGGTATATGGGAGTTTGACGAAGTTAGGGAGTCATGTGAGTTTGGATGGTGAGGTATTGGAGGTGGTTAGTGGTAGGAGTGTGGGGAGGTTGGTAGCGGAGGCATCGGATTTGGATGGAGTGATACCCCAGGTAGGTCGTTTGGCAGGTGAGATACGTTCTATGGTATTGGGTGAGGGTAGTGGGGGTGTGTCTTCTTCGGTTTCTTCTGGGGTATCTGGTTATTCTGGTCCGCCTCCTGGTGGTTATCCCATGCCTCCTGGTGGTTTTACGGGCAGGGGTAGGGGTGAGTTATTTGATCGTTCAGGGGAGCCGATTTCGTATGGTGGTGGGGGTTTGAATCCTGCGTTTATCATGTCGTATCAAGCGGATCGTGCGAGGCGTGGTTATGTGAAGACGCCGGAGTTACCCACGGATGATCTGCAGGCTGTGGATGTGGGGGATGTGGACGGAGACGGTCAGGTGGAGACGGTGGTGGCGGATGAGGATCGGGTTTACATATTTGAGCGGGTGTTGTTGGACACGAGCAATCCTGTGGTGGTGGATTTACGGGCNTCTCGTGCGAAGTTATTGTCGTTGGATGTAGCGGATGTGAATGGCAACGGGGTAGCGGAGATATATATTACGGCGTTGGAGGAGCATGGTGAGCGGTTGGTGTCACAGGTGGTGGAGTATAGGGATGGGGTTTATAGGGATATAGCGGTTGGNTTGCCGTATTTTTTGAGGGTGGTTCGGAGTTTGCGTGAGGGTTTGGTGTTGTTTGGTCAGGAGAAGCGGGTGGTGGCGTTTACGGAGCGAGCCACGGAGAGTTTGATGACTCCGTTTGATCGTCCGTTTCGTTTGCGTTGGGAGGGTGGTCGTTTGGTGAGGGGTGAGGAGTTGCCGCTTAAGGACGACATATGTGTATTGGGATTGACGATGTTGGATGTGGACCATGATGGTGTGGAGGAGTATTTGGCGTTTGATGTTAGGGATTATTTGAAGTTGTTTAATGCGCAGGGTGGGGTGGTGTGGGTGAGTCGAGAGCCGTATGGTCGGACGGCGAACTATTTTATGAGGGACATAGGGAGGCAGCTTACGCCGAATGAGGAGCCGCCGAATTTGAGGGTGTGGTTACCGCCTCGGCTTTTGACGGTGGATTTGGATGGAGATGGGTTTGATGAGGTGATAGTGTGTCACAATTATGAGCCGTTGATGTTGATGGCGAACACGCGGATATTTACGAAGAGTGCGATATTTAGTTTGAGTTGGGATGGTTTGGATTTTATGGAGAATTGGCGCACGCGGGAGATGAAGGGGTATGTAGCGGACTATCAGGTGAAGGATGTGGACGGGGACCGGAGGCCGGAGCTTTTGGTGGGGCTCATCTACAAACGCGGAGCCATGGACTTCATCAAAACTAAAGCCTCACTCATAGGGTTCGTCTTGACGAGGAAAAGCTGGAGGGATTCCACGACACAAGGCAAGACCCTATGAAGAAAAGATTCTATTTGCTTATTCTTGGAGGCATCGTTATCTTCCTTTTGGGTATGTCTTCTACAAGAATTCACAGATTGCCTTTACGGGGGATTATCATCCAAAAGATATGCAGAAATTTTGGTAAAGTTTCTAATGGAATATATCGCTCGGGCCAGTTAAGTCTTTTTCAATTGAGTTTTCTTTTGAAAGTAATTCATTTCAAAACGGTGATCAATATCGCTTGGAACCCTCAAGACATGGAAGATGTTGATGAATTGATCTTTTGCCGTAAAAGAGATATCATGCATCTATCTTTCAAGTTTGGTTCGAGTGGACCTGACAACTTTGCGGCAATTGACCATGTAATCCGAGCAATGGAGAACAGCCTTAAGCCTCTATTGCTTCACTGCGACGGGGGAAAGGACAGGACAGGGGGAGTGATCGGGATCTGGAAGGCGAAAAAGGGATATAGCTGGAAAGAAATCCAGAGCGATTGGGAGATTCACGGGCGCCCGAGTAAGGGATGGGTTCAAGCGATACAGCATTCCTATCGACGGCAGCATGCACTTTATGGTTTTCGCCAGACGACTCTTTGGCATAGGATGCTTTTTCTTGGTTCAGTCCACGATCTTCGGTCGCGACAATTCGCACTCCGCGATCCATCTCCTTTCGGTGGGATGGGTTTCTCGTGAACTCGGGGGGAATGAGCGGGAAATGAAAAGGAGGCCCGTTGTCTTCTTTCTCCCCTTGGGAGTGCCCGGTAATGCGCCTCCTCCTTATTGAAGACGACGCCACCATCGCCTCCTTCATCGAGAAGGGGTTGCGGGAGGCGGGCTTTGCTGTGGACAAGGCCGCGGATGGAGAGGAGGGTCTCCATTTGGCCCTGACGGCCCCGTACGATGCCGCGGTGGTCGACATTATGCTCCCCAAGATGGACGGGCTTACCCTTATCGAGGAGCTCCGCAGCCGAGGGGTCACCACACCGGTCCTCATACTGAGTGCCAAGCGCTCGGTGGACGATCGCGTTCGAGGTCTCCAGAGAGGGGGGGATGACTATCTGACCAAGCCCTTCGCCTTCGCCGAGCTCCTTGCCAGAGTTCAGGCCTTGATTCGAAGGGCCAGCGCCACTCCCGAGCCCACCAGCCTTACCTACGGCGACCTCTCCATGGACTTTCTCAAGCGGGAGGTGGTCCGGGGGGGACGGAGGATCGAGCTCCAACCCAGGGAGTTCGCCCTGTTGGAGTATCTCCTTCGAAACGCAGGGAGGGTCGTCACCAAGACAATGATCCTCGAGCATGTCTGGGACTACCAGTTTGATCCTCAGACAAATGTAGTCGATGTCCTGGTGAGTCGATTGCGGAAGAAGGTGGATCGGGACTTTCCCATAAAATTGATCCACACTGTGCGCGGCGTAGGGTATGTCCTTAAAGACGATTCTTAGGATCACCCGAACCGTAGGGTTCCGGCTCACGGTCTGGTACTCGGGGATTTTCATCTTCAGTTCCTTGATGCTTTTCGCCATTGCCTACCTTCTTCTCTTTTCCACGCTTCAACACCAAGAAAAGGACGTAGTGATCCTGAAGGTCCGCGAGATCCGAGATCTCTATCGGGAAGGGGGGATCTGGGCGGTGGAGGGTGAGCTCACGTACGGTAAGAAGTTCCGCAGGAAGGATCCCTTCTTCGTCCGCTTGGCCGATTCACAAAACCGGACCTTACTTCTCAGCCTTCCCTACCAGTGGATAGAGTTCGATATCAAACGTCTGCGGCTTACGCACCCCCGGGACCTCCCTGAATGGGTCCGGATACCGGCAGTGAGGGAGAAGCAGTTTCTCCTTGTGGCCAACCGTCCTCTGGACGACGGCAATTGGCTCCAGGTGGGCAAAAGCACCGAGGACCGAATGAAGCTCCTCTTCAGATTTCGCAGTGCCTTTCTGGCCGCCATGATCCCTCTTGTGATTCTAGGGTTCTCGGGGGGAGCCTTTTTGGCCTTCAGGACCCTTCGGCCCATTCGAAACCTTATCCGGACCATCCGCTCCATGGATGTGGGGAGGATGGAGGCTCGGGTGCCGTCCCCCGACACCGGAGATGAGTTGGACGAATTGATTCAGCTGTTCAACGAGATGATCTCCAGAATCGAGGCCCTAATTCGGGGCATGCGTGATTCCATGGATATGGTGGCGCACGACCTCCGTACCCCCATGACCCGGCTTAGGGGGGTCGCTGAGATGGCCCTTCACTCGGGGCAAAAGCCGGAAGACTACAAGGAGGCTCTGGCCGAATGCATCGAGGAGTCTGAAAGGATCCTCCAGATACTCGATACCCTCATGGATATCTCCGAAGCGGAGACAGGGGCGATGAAGCTCGAGTTGGAGGAAGTGGATCTTGCAGACCTCTTGGAGGACCTAACGGAGGTTTACCGGTATGTGGCCGAGGAAAAAGGCCTTCGGCTGGACCTCCGGACCCAGGAGGGTCTACTCGTGGAGGTGGATTCCCATCGATTGGGACGAGCCCTGTCCAACTTGTTGGACAACGCCGTAAAATATACTCCCTCGGGAGGGAGGGTCGAGGTGGAGGCCCGTCGTCATGAACAGAGCGTGATCGTGCAGATTCGGGATACCGGGGAGGGCATCCCCGAGAGGGATCTCCCCAGGATCTGGGATCGTCTCTATCGAGGCGAAAGCAGCCGCTCTCACAGGGGCTTGGGCTTGGGCCTGAGCTTGGTACGGGCCATCGTCAAGGCCCATGGAGGTCGTATCGAAGTGGAGTCCCAGCCCGGGCATGGAAGCTGCTTTTCCCTCTATTTGCCATCTCCCGCCCGATCCTCCTGAGGCCTTTCCTCTCGGCCTCTCAAAAGAAACTCCCCATGCCCCGCCTGCGGCCCCGCCTGCGGCCCCGCCTGCGGCCCCNCC
>MTPG01000099.1 GCA_002010915.1 Desulfarculaceae bacterium JdFR-97
GGGTGGGCTCCGCCCGTAAGAGGCGGGGCCTCTTGCGTTGCAACCCATGGATATTACACGTTTTTCCCAATAAAGCGAAACCGGCGAAGGCCCTTCCGGGCCTTCGCCTCCTCATCCTTCACAAGGGGTTACGTACTGCCCCGGGGTCTCGCAAGCCTGTGCCCCTTGAGAAACTCTCTCTTCCTCTTCCACAGGAGAGCTTCCCTGCCCCATTGTCGGGAGACCCCGGTCCGATTCACTGGGCGTATTTTACCGAAATCTTTGGTGATGTCAAGAAGCAGATTAGCGAAGAGCTTGGAGCAAGGAGCCCCGCCAAGGGCGGGGGAGCGGGGAGCAGATTAGCTTGGAGCAAGGAGCGGGGAGCACGGAGCTTGGAGCGGGGAGCATGGAGCACGGAGCACGGAGCAAAGAGCAAGGAGCGAAGAGCAGGGAGCGAAGAGCAGGGAGCGAAGAGCAGGGAGCGCGGAGCATGGAGCATGGAGCATGGAGCGGGGAGAAAAAATTTCATGGGGGGGGTTAGAGTTGTTGGAGGTACCAGTGGTATGTGGAGCGGATTCCTTCCTTAAGGGGGATGCGGGCGCGCCATCCGAGCTTTTCCAGGCGGGATACATCCAAGAGCTTGCGGGGCGTGCCGTCGGGCATGGAGGGGTCGAATTCCACCTCACCGTCGAAGCCCACCACCTCGCGGACCATCTCGGCCATCTCCCGGATACTGGCATCCTTGCCCACACCCACATTGATGATCTCCTCCCCTTCATAATGGCGCATAAAGTAGAGGCAGGCGTCGGCCAAGTCGTCCACATGGAGGAACTCCCTCCTGGGGGAGCCCGTGCCCCAGAGGATCACGGCAGGGACGGATGTGGAGGATCCGCGCGCGGATGAATGGATGCGGTCCGCATAGGGCTTGGGAGGGGTGTTGTGTCCCCGGTCCCGGGCGATGGCCGCAAGACAGGCCAGGAAATCCGCGGGGATGGGGCCGAAGCGGGTTTCGTCCCTCAGGATCCCCTCCCAGTCCCCTTGGGCGGCCCGCCTGGCCAAGTGGAACTTGCGGATCAGGGCGGGGAGCACATGGGATGTCTCCAGATCGAAGTTGTCGTTNGGGCCGTAGAGNTTGGTGGGCATCAGGCAGATGCTTGGGAGGCCGTACTGCTTCCTGTAGGCCTGACACATGAGGATGCCGGCNATCTTGGCGATGGCNTATCCCTGGTTGGTGGNCTCCAAGGGGCCGCCCAGGAGATACTCCTCCCGCATGGGCTGAGGGGCCAANCGGGGATAGATGCAGGAGGAGCCCAGGAAGAGCAGTTTGCGGCAGCCCGTGCTCCATGCCGCATGGATCACGTGGGTCTGGATGAGGAGGTTCTCCCGGATGAAGTCCGCAGGGTAAGTGCGGTTGGCGTGAATGCCCCCGACCTTGGCCGCGGCCAAGAACACATACTCGGGCCGCTCGGCCTCGAAGAACTCGGTGACCGCGGATGAGTCCGTGAGGTCCAGCTCCGCGTGGGTGCGGGTGATGATATGCGTGAAGCCCTCGGCTTGGAGCCTTCGCAGGACCGCGGAGCCCACAAGGCCCCGATGCCCGGCCACAAAGATCTTGCTGTGAAGGTCCATGATCTCGTGTATCTCGTCGATCTCGTCTGTCTCGTCGATCTCGTCTGTTTCGTCGTTTCGTCTATCTCGTCTGTTTCGTCGTTTCGTCTATCTCGTCTGTTTCGTCGTTTCGTCTATCTCGTCTATTTCGTCGTTTCGTCTGTCTGGTCTATTTCGTCTATCTGGTCTATTTCGTCGATCTCGTTGATTTCGTTGATCTCGTCGTTTCGTCTGTTTCGTCGATCTCGTCTGTTTCGGCGTTTCGTTGATCTCGTCTGTTTCGTCTATTTCGTCTGTCTCGTCTATTTCGTCGATCTCGTTGATTTCGTTGATCTCGTCGTTTCGTCTGTTTCGTCGATCTCGTCTGTCTGGTCTATTTCGTCTATCTCGTCTGTTTCGTCGATCTCGTTGATTTCGTTGATCTCGTCGGTTTCGTCCATATCGTCGGGTTCGTTGGGATGGGTCAGGGGCGGGTCAGGAGTCTTTGGATCACGTCCTGGCAGTGGCGAAGTTCCATCAGTTGATGGATGTCAGCCCGGGTCATGATGCGCACGAGTTCGTAGAAGTCCACCTTGGGCTCCCAACCCAGGATCCTTCGGGCCTTGGTTGCATCCCCCTGGAGGAACTCCACCTCGGTGGGACGAAAATAGCGCGGGTCGATGCGGATCACGATCCGACCGGGCCTCGGGGGGGATTCATATCCTGCATCCCGGGAGTCGGGGCCCGGATCCCGGATCTGCGGGCCCGGGACCCGTGATCCGGAGGACTCCTGGAGGGATGGGGGAAGCTCGGGGGATATGGAGCGCAGGATGCCCACCTCATCGGTGCCGGAGCCCTTCCACTCGATCTCCATGCCGGCCTCCTCGAAGGCCCGCTCGCAGAACTCCCTGACCGAGTGGGATTCCCCTGTGGCGATGACGAAGTCGTCCGGGGCCTCGTGCTGGAGGATCCTCCACATGGCCTCCACGTAGTCCGGGGCATAACCCCAATCGCGACGCGCCTCCAGGTTCCCCAGAAAGAGGCAATCCTGCAGGCCGAACCGGATGCGGGCCACGGCCCGTGTGATCTTGCGGGTGACGAAGGTCTCGCCCCTCCTGGGAGACTCGTGATTGAAGAGGATCCCGTTGGAGGCGAAGAGACCATAGCCCTCCCGGTAGTTCCTCACCATGTGATAGGCATAGACCTTGGCGGCTGCGTAGGGGCTGCGGGGCTGAAAGGGGGTCTCTTCGTTCTGGGGCGGAGGGGCGCCCCCGAACATCTCCGAGGACGAGGCCTGGTAGAAACGGGCCTTGACCCCGCTTCGGCGCAGGGACTCCAGGATCCTGGTGGTGCCCAGCCCCACCACATCCCCGGTATACTCGGGCATCTCGAAGCTCACCCGCACGTGGCTCTGGGCGGCCAGATGATAGATCTCATGGGGTTGGATGTTGTAGATGAGGTTGGTGAGCTGCCCGGAATCGGACAGATCGCCATAGTGGAGGAAGAGGCGGGCCTGAGGATCGTGAGGGTCCCGGTAGATATGCTCGATGCGGTCCGTGTTGAAGGTGCTCGCCCTCCGGATCAGGCCATGGACCTCATAGCCCTTCTCCAGGAGGAACTCCGCAAGGTAGGAGCCGTCCTGGCCTGTAATGCCCGTAATCAGCGCGCGCATCCTCTGCTGCCCCCCTATCCATTGAACAAGGGCACGAAGGGCCCCTTCGGCCTTGCAGGGGAGGTCACCGGTCCCCTTGCCGAGGCGTGATGATCTCCTTCTGGATCAGGAAATGGATGACCTGCTCCACACACGCCTCCAGGTCATGTTTGTGGGTCTCGATGACGAGATCCGGGGCCTCGGGCTCCTCGTAGGGGGCGTCGATCCCGGTCATGCCGGAGATCTCCCCTTTTCTGGCCCGGCGGTAGAGGCCCTTGGGGTCGCGAGACTCGCAGATCTCCAAGGGGCACTTGACGTAGCACTCGAAATAGGGCCAGCCCTCCATGAGTCTCCGCACGAACTCACGGCTCTCCCGATAGGGGGCGATGAAGGCCGCGAAGACCAGGAGGCCTGCATCCACCATGAGCTTGGCAACCTCGGCGATGCGGCGGATGTTCTCCCTTCGATCCTCGGGGCTGAGGCCCAGGTCGCGGTTCAAGCCCCGGCGGATATTGTCTCCGTCGAGCACATAGGTCCTGACCCCCATCTCGTAGAGCCGGGCCTCCACTGCATGGGCCAGGGTGGACTTGCCGCTTCCGGAAAGCCCTGTAAACCAGATCAGGGCGCTCCGATGGTTGTTCAAAAGGTGACGGTCAGTATTGCGAATAAGAGGTTGAAATGGGTGAATGTGCCGCATAGTTCTCCGGTCTTCTCCGCCCGAGGGAGGGACCCGAACACCGCCTCCCACGGGCATATGTAGAAAATAGCCGCCAGCCAGGCTAAGGGGTACTAGCATGGAGCATGGAGCCAATAGCAAACCCCGCCTGCGGCGGGGTTCATCTATTCCCGGGGGTAGACGTGCTCCAGGGCGGAGAAACGCCGGGTCGCGTCCAGGCGCTCCTGGTCAAGGAAACGGTCCAGGGCGCGGATGGAGACGCACTTGGAATAGCGCGCCCAACAGTTCTCCTTGGTGCAATGGCTCATCTTGCCCTCTTCGGTCTCCCGGACCTCATGAAACTCGCATTTAAGACAGGATCGTAGGATCATTCCTCAACTCCCCCAGGTCGCCAATCTTG
>MTPG01000066.1 GCA_002010915.1 Desulfarculaceae bacterium JdFR-97
TGGAGTGAACCCCTGAAGCTGGGCATTTTATGTTAGAGTATCTGGCAGGATCTGGGCCCCAAAGTTGGGGAGAAAGGATCTTGTCATGAGGAAGCAGAGACGATTTTCCGTTGAGTTCAAGCGCCAGGTGGTAGAGGAGCTCCTCAGTGGTACTTCTCGTCCTGCGCAGCTTTGCCGCCGCTATGATATCTCCTCTGGACTTCTGTATCATTGGAAGCGCCAATATATTCGGGGAAGATTTGACAATGAACCTACCGGTGAAGCGGCCATGGCTGAGCGCATTGAGAGGCTTGAGCAGATGGTAGGCCGCTTGACCATGGAGAAGGAGTTCTTAAAAAAAGCGCTGCAGAACACCTTGGACCGAGCCGAGGGAAAAGAGAGTTCCTTGCCCGGCACCGGTCCCTTATTCAAACGATCCGAAGGGGGTGCGAACTCATGAATCTCCCCCGCAGCAGCTACTACTATAAGCCGAGAGAGAGACCTCTGGCCAAACTGAAGCAGGAAGCGGATCTGAGGGATCTCATTGAGGCCATTGTGATGGAGTTTCCGAGATACGGGTATCGTAGGATTACCAAGGCCCTTCAGCGTCGAGGCCTGAGGGTGAATCATAAGAGAGTGCTTCGGATCATGCGGCAAAACGACCTTCTATGCCGTCCCAGGAGGAGATGGGTGAAGACCACAGACAGTGATCACCCATATCCGGTCTTTCCAAACTTGATTCGCAATCTGCTGCCCACCTCCATCGATCAGGTTTGGCTTGCAGATATTACTTATATACGAATCTTGACGGCCTTTGTCTATCTGGCCGTTATCTTAGACATGTACTCTCGAAAAGTCCTTGGATATGCTCTCTCCAGCCGGGTTGACACAGAACTGACCCTGACGGCCTTGAAGATGGCCCTCAAAGAGCGAAGATCACATCGGGGTTGTATCCATCACTCGGACCAAGGGGTTCAATATGCGGCCCATCAGTATGTGGATTTACTCAGGGAAAATGGATTTCGAATTAGCATGTCACGAAAAGGCAACCCTTTCGACAATGCCATGGTAGAGAGTTTTTTCAAGACCCTTAAGTCTGAAGAGGTCTATCTCTGGGAGTATCAGACCCTGGCAGATGTCAAAAAAAGGATCCCGTACTTCATCGAGGAGGTGTATAACCAGAAACGGCTTCACTCTTCGATCGGCTACGTACCGCCCAATGAGTACGAGGAAAGGTTTATGAAAAACAAAATCTCCAAAGAACCCCGTCAGATCACTCTAACCCGATCTGTCCAAACATAGGGGTGCAGTCCAAGGTGAACTTACCCCCATTGTCTAGACAAAAATTAGGGTGTATTAAGTGCGTCTTTACAGAGCCCATCATGGGGTAATAAGTCCTCCCGTCCTTTGAAATAGACCTCCTGGGGTGTAAGATCCCCCACTGAGGAGAGGATACGCTCACTGTTGTAAAACTCAAAATACCTCGAAAGCCTCTGCTTTGCCTCTCTTACGTTACCATAGTCTTGCAGATAGACCTCTTCATACTTGACCGTGCGCCATAGCCGTTCAATGAAGATGTTGTCAAAGACCCGGCCCCTGCCTCCATGCTGATGGCAATACCCTCAGTCTCAAGGCGGCCCGTAAACTCTCTACTGGTAAACTGACTGCCCTGATCTGTGTTGAAGATCGTTGGACAAGATACCTTTAGCGCCTTATCAAGGGCCTCAAGGCAAAACTCCTTCTCTACGGTAATAGAGAGCTCCCAGGCCAATACATAGCGGGAATACCAGTCCATAATGGCCACAAGATAGAGAAATCCCCGCAGCATCCGGATATAGGTGATGTCAGCACACCAAACTTCATCGGGTTGCTCTATCTCAACACCTCTCAGTAAATACGGATAGATCTTGTGCTCTTTAGATGGAATGCTCGACCTACGCCTGGGATAAACTGCCTGAAGTCCCATCACCCTCATCAGACGCTCCACCCGCTTGTGATTAGCCACGCCGTCATCCGTGGAACGCCGTAAAATGGGGGTCTTGGTGTATTGTTCGTCTATCAATCTCATAAGCTCCAGGTTCAGATCACCTATTGGCCTGGGCCGATAATAGTACGTACTCCTTGATACCCCCAATAGCTCACATTGCCTCATCACGGAAATCTCACCGTGATGAACCCCTACCAAATCGCGCTTTTGCTCAACGGAGCATTGAAGCTTTTTTTTGAGCCAGTCCAGCTCCACTTTCAACTGCCCTATCTGTCTGTACAACTCAGCAGTAAGTTGCTCCGAGTCCTTATCAGAGCGCTTCCTGCCATCGGCAAAAGTGCTGGGAAGCTCATCTAATAGCTGCCTTCTCCATTGTCTCATTTGGTTGCCATGCACCCCAAACTGGCTGGACAGTTGCGCAATGGTTTTCTCTCCCCGCACAGCTTCAAGGGCCACCTTCGCCTTAAATGCAACATCGAACCTTCTCCTTTCTTCCTCCCATCGTGTATTACATCCTCCTTCCCTTTAGACCCACGATGGACTATAAATGCACCCTATTACACTGTCCAGTTTTTGGGGGTAATTATACCTCATTTTTGGAGTCCACTATACTACGCACACGATAGTGGGGACAGTCTAATATAGGGAGATGGGAAGTCAAAATATTGTTAGGATATTTTGCCAGAATAAAATTTACCAATATCCAAGGCATACAAACCCAGTAAAAAAGCATAGTGATAATGGTACCGAAACTGCTGCGAATTAAGTTATACAAGCATCCGTAAAGCCCCGCTATAAGAATAATTTTCAATAGCATAGGCCCCTTAGCACCCCTGGGTACCCCCTTTGTTAACCAATTCTGAGCAACTGCAAAGATTAATCCTAAAATGGCGGCAAGGATGGGAATACCCGGCACACCGGCAAGCCGATACCCATCCACGATTATTGCACCAGCAACCCCTGCACCGGCTAGTGCAAGTTCCCCAAGTAGTTCTGTAGAAAGTATTTGGTTTGTAGGTTTCTCTTGTAAACTTAGAGGCAAAATTTGCTTTGGCAGTGGCGCAAGAATATTCTGAGCCAAATATAATAACCCCTCTTTTTTCTTACCTTGAAAAATCCAGATCCCAAACGTCTCTTTCCCTAACATCCCAGTGAACTCGTCAAGATTAGCGACTCCTCCCGGTCGGTTAAAAATATTCTCCTTCACAATTTCAAATGCAGAATTAAATCCTAAGTAGTTAACTGCGCGGTAATAGCGAAAGGATTGAAATAAAATAGCCATCAACAAGAATAGAAAAACTAAATACCGCCAGCGCAATGGCCCAGCAGTGAGATCAGCAAAAATTAATCCTATGATCAAAATTATCATTACACTGCTTCTACCGCCAGATCCGAGGAGAAGCATTAACACTGTCCCAGTCAGCAAAAAAATGGTGTTCCTAAAATAGTTTTTGCGCTGTTGGACTGAATGGGCTATGATCAATCCTGCACCAATGCCCTGTATGAGAATAGGAAAGAAGTATAATTTGCTCTTAATTTGCAGCACCAGATAAGCCACCCCACCGGCAGACTGGGCCGCACGGATGTTTTCATACATTCCATACCACTTCTCGCCATATGTTTGTTTAGGGAGCAACCCCTGTCCACTTATTAACCTTACAAACGATTCAAATAGCAAGGGCGCAAGCAAAATAAGATAAATTCCCCATCCTGATGGTAATCTTTGTAGATCAAGCTTTGGCACGCTCCAGTTTGTCCGCTTGCGGATTAGCAGATGTCCGACGATAAACCCCAATATAAACAGCCCGTGTAGCCAAAAAACAAACGCAACATTTGCGTTAGTTGTCTCCCGGCCCGTTGGAATATATCCGCCCCCTATCCATACCACAGATGGATAAATAAAATACATTCCACTCCAGAGCAGTAGAAGCACGGCCGGGTCGCTAAACCGTGGAAAACCCTTACTGCGTTGGACCAATAAGAACCAAGCAAAAGCCCAACAAGCAATTTGAAATGCATGTGGCAGCCATATCTCTGGACCAAGCTCCGGTGTGGCAGTGGACAACGAATAAGCTAATATCAGTATGCAGGCGCTGAAAATACAGGATAGTGAAGAAATCTTAGATTTTGCCATCAGATATACCAACGCTGTACAACGGGTTTGTACTACTAATCATCTATCTGTATGCTTTCGAGGTATTTGTTGGTGGTGTCGATGGGTCTTTTTCCCATGTTTCGATAGCCTTGGTGAGGGCGTTGATTGTTGTAGTAGTTGAGCCATTC
>MTPG01000044.1 GCA_002010915.1 Desulfarculaceae bacterium JdFR-97
TTCTCGAATAATCTATTTTTATTGGAAAGCTCTAATGGCTGAAGAAAAGAACATCTTAATAAAAAGAATCTCTAATATTCTATCCAATAAGAATTACATCCCATTTGCTTATATTTTTGGGTCATTTACTTTCCGAGAAAATTTCAAGGATATTGATGTGGGTATTTTTATTAGTATTTTAGCAAGATTATTTGCGACCTTTTAGGATTTATACGCGCTATAATATAATTCCATCAAAGTAACAACACAAATTCCAATCGGATCGTGGAAATGTCGTCTCAAATTTTTCTCTATAACAGGATGGCCCTTGTGTGTAGATAATTGTATCCGTATCCAGGAGATACATTAGAGCCCTTCCTGTAATTTTTTTAAGTTCTTTCGGCCACTTTTGATATCAGCGATCAATTTTTCTGCTGATTTTTCATCCTCCCATGACCCGGCGATTTCCAAGAGCACCTGGGCTGGCGTCTTGGCTGTACAGAAGTGATGCTTCTTAGCCAGATATTCTTTAATAAGAAAATGGACCTGTTGACTTATAGAGCGATGTTCTTCAGCCGCGAGTTTCTTTATCTCAGAGTATAATTCATCTTTAATTCCTTTAATCTGGAGGTTAGCCACCCTTGCGTCTCCTGCAATTATTAATTTTTCACNAAATGGATGAAATGATCAATCTTGGATGAAGATGAATTTTCGCCCCGTTTTTCAGTCCAANGCAATTTTTGGCGAAATTTTACCCATTTCTGGCTTGAGCCGAAATGGGTAAAATTACCATGGGGGAGGGGGGGTGAGATCTCCATCTGTGTTTTGAAGGTGNTCGATGGAATAAATTTTCCATAGAGACATGAGGGGGGATGTAAAACTACTGGGCTTGACTACGAATACCAGTCCTCAACTCTAAGGCCTTTGATCCTTGCGAATTCTTTAGCATTATGGGTGACAAGGGTGGCATTGTGAGATAAAGCCACGGCCGCAATCAAAACATCATATGGGCCGATTGGAATGCCCTTTTTTTCGAGTTCTACCCTTATGTCTGCAGCGCATCGGGCTTCTTCATATCCGAAAGGAAGCACAGATACGGCACTCAGAAACTCCCCTAGTTGTTCCCGCCTTTTTCGAGAATGACGGGATTTGGCGATTCCGACATCCAGCTCATATATGACGATGGTGGGGATTCCGATTTCCTTGGGCGGACGAGCAAGGAGTTGGCGGCTTACTCCGCCCATTCCTTTGAAAAAGTAGATTACGGTATTGGTATCGAGCACATACATCAGAGTGGCTCCCTATCCGTATCGCTGGTCTGAAACCGCCGAAGCTCCTCGGCCAGAGGGAAATCCTTCCAGGCCCCTGCCAGCTCCTTAACAGTATTTGGCCATTGTTGGGCCGCTTTCTCTCGGATGAGCTCTGCGATCCAGCGGCTTTTGGAAAGGCCGCTCTTTTTCACCAAGGCGTTGAGTTTTTTTTCGGTCTCTTCATCAAGATAAATGGTGAGCTGCCCCATGGCATATGGCCCCCTGTTTTGTGTAATATATTTTATCATATATTATGAGTTCTCCCGTTTCCGGTCAAGCCAATTCGGGTTTCGGGTATTGTAGGAGAGAGAGTGATTTACGATTTACCATGATCTTCGGGCGGGTTTTCAGATTTCTTCTCCTGGCACTCTGGCTGTGAGCCCTTCCACCCGAGCGAAATGCTTGTGGTCAAACGTGTAGACGACCTCCAGCCCTTGAGCGAGCGACCAAGTCGCGTTGTATGCATCGATAAAATCCACGTTTCTGTGGGCATACTAGAGGATTAGCCCGGAACATTCGCGAAAGACCGCGGAATTATTTGGGGGCTTCGCTCCCAAAGGCTCAGGATATTCTACGACAGGCCCTTGGGGGGCCTTTCCCGGCCCGGCAGGATGGTTGAGGAAAAAATGCGACGGTGAAATGTGTCGTCATTTTAAATGGTTACCTCGCATTATTCCGGTATTGGCGAACAATGCGAGTTAGCCTTCCGCGTCAAATTTCTTTCCCCTGGATGCAGGAAAGACTCTCCCAGCAAATTGAAACCATGCAAGGCGTAATATGACCTAATACATGAGCAAAGCAAATTTAACCTACTAAAATTATAGCATTATACTTGGATTTAAAAAAGCGCTTGACAAGGCCGTGAGGGTTTGATATGGACCCATGTTGCTAAGCTCAAGGTCGGCTTTGCAACAGGGTCACGGAAGCCCTTCTGAGGTCATGAATGCCTCGGAAGGGCTTTTTTGTTGGTGGATGAGACCGAACCCTTGGAGGGTCTTCCATGAAAGAGCGAAGTTTGATTGGAGTGGGAGTCTTCTGGGTGGTTTTTGCTCTTTCATGCGGTGCAGTGGCCAAGGCCGATCCCCTTTGGGGTCCAAGGCGGTGCTCTGTGGGATGGCCCCATGTGTATCTTTCCGTTCATCTGGTTGAGGTTTCCGGGGCTCAAGAGGGCCTGCTCCGGGTAAGGAAGGTGGCCTCAAGTAGGGTCCCCCGGGGAGGAGTTGTGGGGGTCAATGCCTAAGTGGTTTCGCCTAGAGCGTTTTTTTCAGGAGATGCGGACGTCTTAGAAAGGAAAATCCAGCTTCGTGAAATCAACGTCTTGACGATCTTTCTACAGGGTCCTGCGGGTTCTGAGGTGGAGGTTGAGATTGACGCGATGGTGAGTAGTCCTCCTCCACCAGAAGTGGAGTTTCGGGCAGAGCCCGAACGGATCGAGCTGGGTCAGAGTACTATCCTGAGTTGGAGCACTCGGTATGCCCAGCAGGTTCGGATCGAGCCCGGGGTGGGTGATGTGGCCTTGAGCGGATCTGTGGAGGTTTCACCCACTAAGACCACCACCTATGTGTTGACGGCCACAGGGGAGGGAAGCACAACGAGCGAGTNTGCGGAGGTCACCGTGGTCATCCCCCCGCCCACGGCTGAACTGAGAGCCGAGCCTTCNCAGATCTCGCTCGGTCAGTGCTCCCTCCTTGTGTGGTCGTCGACCTATGCGGAATCGGCCTGGATCNAGCCAGGAATAGGGGATGTGCCGCNNAGCGGCTCTTTGGATNTTTGCCCCCAACAGGACACTACATACAGGTTGACGGTGAACGGCATTGGGGGCACGGCGACGGCCGAGGTCACGGTTGAGGTCACACAGCCACAAGTTGGCTGTGACGAGGGGGGTGGGGATTTTGAGCTAGAAGTGGATATGCCCTTGGACGGAGATCTCATTTCCAGAGAAGACGGCCCTTGCATTCCTGTATCTGGATGGATCGCCTCAGGGGTGGGATTTGAGAATCAAGAGGGTGCAGAGGTCTTCGTAAACGGAAACCCAGCCCAGGTATATGGCGATGCCTTCAGTGGAGATGTGTGCCTGGGGTTTGGTGAGAAGAGGATTTTGGTCGAAGCCCAGTACATAGAGGAGGAATGTTTTGAGGAGTGTTGGGAGGAAGGTGATGAGACGGTCTGCAACGAGGTGTGCGAATGGGTAGAACAATACGCCTGGAGGGAGCTTTGCGTGTATTTGGGTCATGCCTCTCCAGTGGATCTCATGATCACCGAGCCCCCAGACAACATTACGGTGAGAGATCCTGAGATCTCCGTAAAAGGAATTGTATNCCCCATGAAGCCTCTGTTGCCGTCGNGGGTCAGGAAGCTGTGGTCTCACCAGAAGGTAGGTTTGCCGGGGCGGTAAGGCTCTCTGCAGGTCCCAACACCATAACCGCCGCTGCCACCTACGGAGGAGATACCGTCTCCGATACCATCACAGTCACCTATGAGGCCCCGGCGCTTCCCAGCATCCGCATCACCGATCCCCTAGATGATGCTGTGCTTCACCATACACCAATCACGGTCTCGGGGAACGTAGACGACGAGCAAGCCGAGGTGACCGTAAATGGCATTAGTGCGGTTGTGAGCTCGGGAGGCTTTCGGGCTGTAGGNGTCNCCTTGGATCTGGGTCCTAACACCATCACGGCCACGGCTACCAATCCAGCCGGATCAACTTCTCATACCATCACCGTGACCTTGGAAGAGCCCTCGGTCCCCGAGGTGCGGATCACGAATCCC
>MTPG01000082.1 GCA_002010915.1 Desulfarculaceae bacterium JdFR-97
GTTCCTGGTTCTTGGTTTCAGTGCCTGGAGCCGGAAGAGGGGACTTGTGTCCCTCATATCCGAAACCCCCTCTTGCTGATCCACCCGTCTGATTAGATGCCTTGGATCCTTCGGTCCGGCTTTTTTCCCAGAAAACTAGCAGGCAAGGGCCGCTCGGTCAAGTGCCAAAGCCGGCCGGTCTGCCACAGAGGCTAACACGCGGGTTTGTCAGATCAGGACAAATTCAAAAGGAGAACCCGGGGAAGAATAGGGAAACTTCCTGTGGAGTCCNGAGAGTCCCACGGCCGAAGTCACTGAGGCATGACAGACAGGGCAGGCGAGGTCCGATCGACCGATCCAAGTGCTTTTGCCCGGCATCATAGACCGAAATTGCGGCTGCGTTCGTGCTGATTTGGTCCAGCGGATCCAGGATAATTATTCGCAGTTCCTGTGGGGCCTGGGTCGGAAGATCGAGGAGAGCCTGAAGCGACCGGGCCGCAACGAGGAGGAAGGGAGGTCAAGGCCTCCCATCCCTGTATGAGGAGGGCCGAACCTGGGTCTGAAGGCCTTCGCCCGCATCGCGAAGCGGAAGACTCACCCCCGCGCTCCATTCTCCAGAAAGACGCCTTCTGGCCGGGTTCGGTCCAAGGAAGGGGAGGATCCCCCACATCCAGCGGAGGAGCCTTTGGGCCCCCTCCTTCAGCCGGTTCCCGGGCCTCTGGTTTGTGGGACCGCCCGGATGGCCTGCACGGAGACCTAAAGAGGAGGAGGCGAGGACCTCCCGTTTTCCCACAAAGGTCCCGATCACCCGGAGCCACGAGTCGGCCTCGCTTCCGTAAGGTTCGTCCTGGAACCTATAGTCGAACTTTCTCCAGAACTCCTCCAGATCCCACACCAGCCGCTCGTACTTCCGAAGGTGTTCCTCCAGGATCGTGGGGAAATTCGGGTGATCGAAAAACCCCTCGGCAAGGCGGCGAAGGTGTGGGAGGCAGAGCCCTTGGGAGGCACGGAAACGCTGGCGAAAGTCCTCCTCGTGGAAGTGCTCCGCCAATTCTTTAAGGTAGCTCAGCTCGGCCCTGGCATTGGACTCGCAAACGGGACAAGGGGGGCGTCGTTCCCACAAGGCGAGCATCCGGCAGATTCGGCTCCTCTTGGAACGCGGCAGCCAGCCCCGTGCCCGGCGGGGATCTCCCTTACTCAAGATGCGGTGGAGGCTCCGAAGGATCGCGGACTCTCCTTCCAGGAGGTCCCGATAGATGATTGCGATCCCCGTGTTGGTCCCGGAGATCTCCGTGGCGAGCCATGCATGCCAGGAGCAGAATCCGCCGGAGCGCTGTAGCCTCTTCCTCACAGCGGTGTCGTTGACGAATTCGTAGAACAGGGAGTTCAGGTACTGTCGGGATCCCCGTTCCAAAAGCAAGCATATGGGGCATCCCTTCTCGGTGAGGGCATCCATCACATGGAAGAAGTAGAGGAACCGGCCCATGGATAATCTTCTCTGGAGCGGATCCTTCCTTCCGGGAGGACGTTCGATCCGTCCACCGTGCAGGTTGGGCAGGGCAGTAAAAAACTCCTGCCCGGTCCCTTTCTGGACCCAACAGGAGTCATCATCCCTCTGCGAGGGCGGTTATCCGGCGGACTCCATCGCCGAGTNCTTTTTAAGATNGATCCAGAATCGCGTCAAGGGCTTTCCCCGACCTCCCACGAGAAGAGAAACGGGGAAGCGTAACTTCACTCCGNAACAGGGGCCTTGGACCCCGCGCCCTAGCGGACTACCACCTGCACGTAGCCCGTGCGGCCGGTGCGGTGGTCCAGGGCCAAAAGCACCACCCGCTGATGGGGTCGGAGGTTGGATACCACATCCACCAAGTCTTCCAGACCTCCTATGGTCTTGCCATTGATCTCCAAGATCAGATCTCCCACCTCGAAGCCCACCTCACCCAGAGGCCCGGATCGGTCTATCCAAGTGATAAAGACGCCTTGCGGGCTCTCAAGGCCGTATTCCCGAGCCTCCTTGGGGGTGACGGGGCGGACCTGTGCTCCTAGTCGATCTCGAAGGCTCGTGACCTTGCGCTGGAGGGCTTCCTGGAGGCTGCCTATGCGGAGACGGAGGGTCTTCTCCTTCCCTTCTCGGACGATCTTCACCTCCACCTCCTCTCCGATGGGGCTGATGGCCACAAAGTTCCTCAATGTGCTGGCGTCCAAGACCTCCTTTCCTCGGTAGCGGACAACCACGTCTCCTCGTTTCATACCCGCACGGTCCGCGGGACCTCCGCGTACCACATCAGCGACAAGGGCGCCACGCGGGGTCTTGAGCCCGAAGGATCTGGCCATCTCTGGAGTCAGGTCCTGGACGCTCACCCCTATCCAGCCACGCTCCACCTTGCCATGGGCGATCAACGCCTTTGCGATGTGTAGGGCCATATTGCTCGGGATTGCGAACCCGATTCCCTCGAATCCTCCGGATTGTGAGACAATGGCCGCATTGACCCCTATGACCTCCCCTTTGAGGTTAAGAAGAGGNCCGCCGCTGTTTCCTGGGTTGATGGCCGCATCGGTCTGGAGAAAATCCTGATAATTGCTTGGATCCATGATCCCCCGTCGATGCTTTGCGCTGATGATCCCTTGGGTGACAGTCTGGTCCAGCCCCCGTGGATGCCCGATGGCCACTACCCATTCCCCCACCTCCACCTTATCGGAGTCGCCGAAGGTGACATGGGGTAGGGCCTCTTTTACATCCACTTTGAGAACGGCCAGATCGGTTTTAGGATCGCTCCCCACAAGGGTGGCGGGAAACCGTCGTCCGTCTGACATGAGGACCTGGATCTCGGTGGCGCCGGCCACCACATGATGGTTGGTCAGAATGTGGCCCTGGGGGTCCATGATCATCCCTGTTCCCAGGCCCTTAAGCTCACGCTTGAACTTCCGGGGCATTCGAGGGACGTCGAAGAAGAATCTGAAAAAGGGGTCGTTCTCAAAGGGGAAAAAGGGGTTGACGACCTCCTGCCGCTGGGTGACCTCGATGTGGACCACAGCAGGGATGTTCTTCTTGGCCACATAGGTGATGGCCCGACTTAGGTCCACGAGGGCATCTTCCGCAGCCGCGGATGTAGAAACCCAAAGGGAAAAAAGCACACAGAGGGAAAGAATCCAAGACCGCAGGCATCTTCCCACACAAGGTCTCATGACCAACCACTCCTGTAGGATTCTAAAGACCATGACGAAAACCTACTCCCCCTTTTCGGATTCAGGGGAGGCCTTCAACCGCAGAAGTTCAGCATAACGCCTCCCCTCCGGACAACTTCGACAGATGGCCAACCCACTCTGCCTTGCCAGGCCGAACTCATCGCTGGACACTTTGATGTGCTTCTTCTGAGCGGTCAGATAGCGTAGGGCGCAGGCCTGCCTGGTCAGACGAAGCCAGCCCGGCTGTCGCGTGCACTGGATGAGCTCCAGTTGAATCTCTTCCTGCAAATTTGGATTGGAGACCGCCATTTTTTCCTCCTCTCCAATGGCTTGTGGTTAGGATGATAAAGAATCATAAGGGATTATCCTTGCCGGAGCCTTACCGAAAGATGACAAAGTGGAAAGGTTAGTTAGAAAATACCCTCTCGTCTGTCTCGTCTGTCTGGTCGATTCGTCTATCTCGTCTGTCTCGTCTGTCTCGTCCATATCGTCGTTTCGTCCATATCGTCTGTCTCGTCGGGGCGTCTGTTTCGTCTGTCTCGTCTGTCTGGTCGTTTCGTCTATCTCGTCGATTTGGTCTATCCGGAGGGGGGTGACTGAGTCGCCCCTTCCCGGATAAGGGCATTGATCCTCGCATCCGGCAGGGATTTTCATACATGGAGGGTGCCCCGCCGCAGGCGGGGCCGCAGGCGGGG
>MTPG01000112.1 GCA_002010915.1 Desulfarculaceae bacterium JdFR-97
AAGCGGGCGAGGATCCGGGCCTTGGAGCTCGGCACATCGGTGAATAGGTTGCTTCGGGATGCGCTGGAGGCGTTTGCCGGGGTCCATCGGGCTCGGGAGGCCGCTCTGCAGGACCTTCTGAACCTTTCACGAGCCTCGGGGGCACGGCGGGGGACGCGCACGTGGACCCGGGACGAACTCCACCAACGGTGAGCATCCGTGCGTTCCTTCTTTGACACCAACGTCTTGGTGTATCTCTTCGATGCCGACTCGCCGGAGAAGCAGGCCAGGTCCCGGCAGCTACTGGCCGAGGAGGTGATGCTCGGGCGAGCAGGGCTCAGTACCCAGGTCCTCCAAGAATTTTACGTGGCGGTCACCCGCAAGCTTGCGGTTCCCCTAGACCCCGACACGGCAAGCCGCGCTGTGCACGATCTGGCAGAACTCCCGCTGGTACAGGTGGACCGGGAACTGATCTTCCGCGCCATGTCGAGATGCCGGGACGGCACCTTTTCGTTCTGGGACGCCCTGATCGTCGAAGCGGCCCTGGTGTGGGGAGCCGAGGTGCTCTACTCCGAGGACTTGCAGCATGGCCGCCAGGTGGAACACCTTCGCATCGAGAATCCATTTGGGTGACGTCTCTGAGCTTGGACCAGCTCTGATCAGCTTTCGAGGCCCCACGGCACAAGGCTTCCTCGCTTCGCTGATGCAGGACGGGCCTGATGTCGAGGTGGCGGGAATACGTTGTACGGAGTGATGGAGACCCGAAGCTCGGGGGTTCCGACTGATATTTCTACAACAACAGCTCCCCTCCACTGATGGGCTATCTCTCCCCCCACCGGGTTCTCTGCTCGGCCCTCCCCTTTGCTCCGCTCACTCGTCAGTACTTAGCCTCATTTTGGATAGAAGCCAGCATTTTTTGGGGTGGAGAGGATAAACAGAAGGACACTTTGTAAAGGAAAGGGCATCTTCTTGACATGATCCTGATAGTGATATATAGTAGTNTATATCATAATTCAGGAGAGGGGGATATATTGTGGGAAGCCAAAGGACGATCATCACGATTTCCGATGAAGACAAATCATGGCTTGAAGGCTATAGTAGGGCTAGTGGAATATCCATGGCAGAGGCAGTGAGGAGGGCCATTAAGCGGCTGAAGGAGCAGGAACGAAGATCAGTTTATCAAAGCCTTATTGCCCAGACCAAGGGAATCTGGAAACAGGGCGATGGACTGGCGTATCAAGAGAAGCTGCGATCTGAGTGGAGATGAAAGGGGTGGTGGAAAGGCTTTTAGACTCGGTCATTCTCATTGATCATTTTAATGGCATTCCTGAAGCGACTCGATTCCTCTCTGGATTGGATCCATTGAGGACGGCGATTTCAGTGATCACCCGTGCAGAAGTCCTGGCCGGTTTTGATGAAGAAACTGTTCAAAAGCCTAAAGCCCTCCTGGACCAATACCTACTCCTTGGTATTGGAAAAGAAGCTGCCGATAGAGCTGCTGCCTTAAGAAGGGAACATGGCTGGAAGTTGCCAGATGCATTTCAGGCTGCTTTGGCTATGAATGCCGGTATAAAACTATCCACTCGAAATACTAAAGATTTTGATCCTGCAAAACATCCTTTTATAGAAGTGCCTTATTCCATTTAATTGGGGAGACCGGGACGTGGTTCCCAATCAAGAACCGGGTCATAGCCGTTGCCCCTACGGACAACCTTTCCAACCCCTGGGGCTTTTCCCAGTCGATCACACCTCCCGTTGGAGTGGGCCTCCAGAGCATCACCATCCTTTTTGCCACTCTTTCCCCCCCATGAGAGACCGTGAGAGACCGGGACGTTGGTTCTCAGTCAACATAAAACTGCATCATCGCAGCCACACCGGTGCTCTCCACATTCAGGCCTGGCTCCCCTGAAATCCTGCTCTTTCTTTATTCCTCCATCCCTCGGTCCCGGAGATACACTCCTTTCCCACTAGACCAAAAGTTGATTCAGAACGAACGTCGTCACACCCAGCACAGGGATTCGGAGGTCGAGACGGGTTCTCAATCCGTGGCCCCTGCTTCTGGCCCTGGAGAGACACTCCCTTCGCACAGACGAAAAGTTGATTCGGAAACAATGTCCCCAAACACGTTGCTCGGAGGCTTTTAAAGCTTGTTGGATCTTGAGTCCAATGGCTCATGAAAAAATGTTGTAACGGCCCTGGGTTACGGAACGGGTGTAACCGCAATGTAACCGTGTTGGGGTTGAAAATGCAAGCCGGGATAAGAGACTGCCCTAACAGTCATGGGGCCATGGAACTGAAGAGGTTTACCGATACGAAGAGTTTCCGAGGTGAAGAGATAATCTTTGCGGGGGAATATTACGTGTGCCCCGTGTGTGGGCTGGAGGCCGGCACCATTGAGCTGACTATGGCGATTCAGAGGGCTACCTATCACGCCTACCTGAGAAAGATCGGTGTGCTTCAGGATTGATTTTGGGGAGAGAGAGGGAAAGGTATTGGTGAAAAGAGATCGTCGATTCTGGGGCGGATTAGAGGCTTTTTGGGGGTAAAATGCACAAGGCAGTTATGCCCCGAGGGACAGGGACTTTTGGGCGGTGTGGGGCTTTTCGAATATCATGTAGTGGAGTGGCGATGGTAAAGCACGTTGCTGATAGGCTTACTGCCTAGCGCTCCGCATAACCGGCCAGCAAGAGAGTGCAGAGGATTGCCAGTCCATCTTCAACCGACTGTTCGGACGCTTTTACTTTTCAGAGTCCTGGTCAGCCGCTTTAGACATTTTGGTCAATGCTATAGTTGTATTGATTGCGAATTGAAACATGTCGTCCTTAATTGCGACAACAGTTGAAACGAGGATGCACACCAGGAAGAAGAGGCCAAGTTGATAGTTGTAAGACAGCGCGATTCGACCAATAATATATGAAAGGACCCAAAAAAATAAGTTCAGTACTGTCAAAACAAAAACCTGAGACAAAGCCCGAGGGGGTTTAAGAGCTATGATTGCGTAAGTCCTTGTCACTAGCTGAATATAAGATGTGCTGAAAATACCACCCGCAGCGAATAAAAGAATAATATTGATAAAGTACCAGTACCATGGCTTTCCAAGGGAACCCCAGATTCCAAACATTATATCAATGACTATTGAAAATAGATAAACCACTTTGAATATTAGTCTCTTTTTTGGTTATTTCAGGCATCAATTGTAGCTATTTCAGGAATTAACTGCCAAGTCAAACTTAGAATCCAGGCTATGCTGCCAAGAAGGATCAATAAGATTTCTTTCCCAGAAAATTGGGACCTCATCTCAAGACCAGGCTGCACTTTTTGCCAAAAACGATTGAGGGTTTCCTGCACTACTACCAGCATCCACACTGCTAGTAGGTAGATGAACAAACCTAAGACAATACTTGCCAAAAACTCTCTAGGGTCATTCACGCTCCATATATACTTATTACACATACGAGATATAAAAGAAAAAAATATATAACCAAAGGTCAGCCATCCCGGTGAAGAAAAAGTCTCGCAGCCTGCTTCTTTGGCATAATTTCGAATAGCTCTGAATTGTGTGTATCTCAACTTTGACACTTCTAGGGATTGCTATTCGTCCAACTGATTGATTTTTTTGGTTATAGAGTCTAAAATCCCCGACAAAATGTAGGACGAACTGCTGT
>MTPG01000014.1 GCA_002010915.1 Desulfarculaceae bacterium JdFR-97
CTGGCATGACAATGGTAGATGGTCCGGTTCATCTCCCGGGATAGTATCCACCCGTCCAAATTCCGCGAGACCTGGCCGGCCACCTGGGCATGGTGCCCGGGNTCGATNAAATCCGGCCCTANCTTGAAAGGCTGGACTGTAAGGCCCCGGCGTCTGAAAGCCGCCATGAGTCCCAAGGCGATGGTGGTCTTTCCTACACCGCTGTGGGTTCCGGCCACGACCAAGCCGCGAAGTTGGTTATGCGGAAAGCTCATGAGTAACCTCAGATAATTCTCTCGTCCATTTTCCTGTCTTCATTCCGCTGTAGAACGGGATTACGGCCGGGAAAAACCCTGCAGCTCGGTGGAACCCTCTGGGAGAAACAGGCTCGGATGAAGAAAACGGGCCAATTGTTCGACAGCCTCCACGGATCGTGGGCCCGGTCTCGAGTAGATCTGCTCATCCACCATCAAGACCCGATCTTTTTGGACGGCCTTTAGGATCTGGAAGTGCGGCCTGGTGGAGAGCTTCCCCGGGTTAGGATTCATCGGCCCACGCTGAACCACATAGACATCCGGGTTGCAGGCGATCAAGGCTTCCATATCCGTGCGAACGAACTTCTTTCGAAGTCTCAAGCAGTTGATGCCTCCAGCGCAATGGATGATTTCATTAACTATGGAACCCCGTCCAGCCCCAAGGAGATTGGGGTAGCGCACCTCGAAGAAGACCGACTGTCTGGACCGTACGCCTCGAATCCGCCTCTGAACAGCTTCCAACCTCGACTGCATGGAGGCTACCAGTTTCCGGGCTGCTTCTTCCTCCCCCACAAGGATCCCGATCCTCTGGATCACGGAAAAAAGCTCGAGGAACGTCGTGGGGTGAAAGACCGCCACCTGGAGTCCCCGCCTCCAAAGCTGCTCGACTGCCATAGAGGCCTCATGACGACCTGCCTGCTGGATGACCAGATCGGGCTTCAGTCCCAGCACCAACTCCACATTGGGCCGCATATGGGTCCCGATACAGGGCTTTGAGAGGATGGAAGGGGGTAGAACATCTGCCTTGGTCCGTGCCACCAGCCTATCCTCCAACCCCATTGCCGCCAGGATCTCGTTGTATGCCCCATAAAGGGCGATGACCTTGCTCGCTGGCGACTCGAGCTGTATCGTCCGGCCCAGGTCATCCACAACCTGGATGGGACCGGCCTGGGCTGCTCCCAAAAGCGAAAGGCTAAGGATCAACGGGCCCATTACCTCCGGGCACGAAATGAGCCTGAGGAACTCCGGTAACGGGGTGTCTGGAAACCCGTATGTCCGCCTCATAAATCCGGGACAGGTTGTAATCATTGAAGACCTCCGAAGTGGGGCCATCCAAAACCACCTTGCCCTCCTTCAAGAATACGAGCCTCCTGCAATAAAGGGCCGCCAAGTTCAAGTCATGCATGACGCACAGGAGGGTCATCCCCTGACGGTTCTTCTCCCTCAACAGGTCGAAGACTTGAATCTTTCTAGCCACATCCAGACTCGAGGTGGCCTCGTCCAGAAGGAGGACCTCCGCTTCCTGGGCCAGCGCTCTTGCGATGATGACCATCTGGGATTCGCCCCCCGAGACTTCGGTTATGCGCCGCTGAGCCAGGGGCAGGATATCTGTCTGGTCCATGACCTCCAGGGCCACGCCCATGTCCCTCCGGGAGTAGTCACCCCAGCTCCTCAGATAGGGGTAGCGGCCCATGAGGACTACAGAGAGGCACCTGAAAGGAAATAAATAGGTGGATCTCTGGGGCACAGAGGCCATCCGCCTGGCTTTCCAACGAGCTTCTGTGCGGGCGATCTCCTTCCCGCCCAATCGAATGCTTCCGGATCGAACGGGAATCACACCAGCGATGGCTAAAAGAAGAGTAGATTTACCGCCTCCGTTCGGTCCCAAAATCCCGGTCATCTCCCCTGCATCCAGGCGAAGGTCGATCCCCTTGAGCACCTCCCGATCGCCGTAACCGCAATGGAGGGAGTCGATCTCAATCACGGGATTTCTCCCCCCTTGCGTGTTCTCAGAAGCAGGCAGAAAAATGGGCCTCCAAGAAGGGCTGTCACCACCCCCACGGGCAGTTCCTCTCCACCGGGCAGTAGGATGCGGGCTGCCACATCTGACCACAGCAGAGCCATCCCGCCCAGCAGCGCAGAGAGGATCAACAGAGGCCGATGCTCTGCCCCTAGCGTTAACCGGATCAAGTGAGGCACCACTAGCCCCACAAAACCGATGACCCCGGATACCGATACAGCAGCGGCCGTCAGGAGGCTGGCCCCTATCAAGAGGCGCAGGCGAACCCGGTCCACGTCTACCCCGAGTTGCTTCGCCTGGATATCTCCCAAGGAGAGGAGATCCAGTTCCCGGGCATGGATCCCAATCAAGATCCATCCGGCCGTCATGTAGGGCAAGGCAAAACCTACATGGCTCCAACCCCGCCCCTGGAAACTGCCCATGACCCAGAAGACGATGCTGGACACCGACTCCTCGTCCAGGGACTTGATAAGGGAGATGAGGGCGGAAAGAGACGTGGCTACCACGATGCCCGCCAGGACCATGGTCTCACGCCTGAGACGGCCGTTGATCCGGCCCAGGGCAACGACAGCCGAAAGGGCAAGGAGGGCTCCAGCCAGGGAAGCCAGAGGGAGAAACCCCAGCCCGAATAAGGCATGGTGTCCGAACCCCAAAAAAAGGGCCAGCGAGGCCCCGAAGGCTGCTCCCGTGGAAACGCCGATGGTAAAGGGGTCGGCCAGTGGGTTTCTGAAAATGCCCTGAAAGGTGGCGCCGGCCACCGCAAGGGCCATCCCCACGAACATCGAGAGGCAGATGCGGCTCAATCGAATATGCAATACAACCACTGGCCATGCATCATTCAATGAGGGATCTTTCATCAGACCGAGCTCTGTAAGGATAGATCTGACCACTTCAGAGGGAGGAATTTCCACACGCCCGATAAGGCCTGCAAAAAAAGCGGAAAGGGCCAAGCTCGCTGATAACAAAGCCATCAGCAAGGCAAATCGTTTACAGGTTAAAGCTACTTGCTTTTGGATCTGCGCCATTATTAAACCACAGGTCCCTTCAGGCCTCTCCCTTATTGCAATGGATCTGTCCTTCAAAATGGAAGCTCCCATGGGGAACTTATCCCCATTATTCGCCAACAGGGGAATAATGGGGGATAAGTAACTACAATAACACGACATTTCTTTTTCGGCCTTGTGGCAATTTTTCCACGAACGCCTTGCCGGTCCCGGAAACATCCCAAGGACTTGTCTTAGAAGGTCCTGGGATTTGGGGGCGAAGCCCCCAACCTTGCCAGCCTTCCATGAATTATGCGGGTCATATTTCTTCCAAATAAAAAATCCTTAAGCCCAAAAGGGCTTAAGGATTGCACCCAGTTTCTTCATCCTTAAGCTNACCCAGGGGGAAATCCCCTCGGCCTCCA
>MTPG01000085.1 GCA_002010915.1 Desulfarculaceae bacterium JdFR-97
CGCGTGCCTCTTTTCCAAGGCAAGCCATCTGTCGTAGCGGGTCCCCAAGCCGTTGGCATTGAGGATGTTCTGAATGGTCACATAGCTGACACGGATACCTTAAGAGGGATGCTTCAGCGCAAGCTTCTCGACCACCTCCGGGGGCGTGGTTTGGGGATGGCTCTTGTGCACAGGAGGAAGATCCTTCAGGCCTTCAAGCCCACGAGTCTGGAATCGCCTCTTGTATTCATAGAACTGGGTCCTCGAAATACCACGCCTTCGGCAGGCTTCGGATACGTTGTTCAATGCCTCCGCAAGTTCCAAAAGGCTGAGCCTCTGTTTGGCAAGTTTCGTCGCTGCATCCATCTCCGCTCCTCCTTGACTCTATTACCCCGATACTCTGTTACCAATCAACTCATCTGTCAAGGTAGAAGCTTAAGAGTACAGGAAAAGGAGGATATGAGTTGTATGCAATAAAGGGAGTCGGACAGCTTATTGCCAAAATAATAGACAGATCGGTCGATATAAGCAGTTTTTTAGCTGGAATTATTCTTCTCGCAATGGCATCTATTACAACTTTTGAGATTATAGCACGTTATATATTTCATTCTCCAACCAGTTGGACACTTGATCTTTCCGTCTACCTTTTAGTTTGGTTTGGCTATCTTTCCATCGTCTATGTCCAAAAAGAAGACCGCCATGTCCGTGTAGACTTGCTGATTTCTAGGTTTTCCAAAAGGACAAGATTAATTTGGGATGCGCTAACTGCCATCATATTTTTCTTTTTTACTCTTTTGCTTGTTTATTACGGAACGGGTTATACGGTTGAGTCATACGAGTCGCATGAATATGGATGGTCGATGTGGAGGATAATTTTATGGCCGGTTAAAGCCGCAATACCCGTGGGTGGAATCCTGCTGGCTTTATACCTGATAAAATATGTCGTCGAAAAATGGATTCGGTTCAGAAAAGAACCCAAGGTTGAACCAAGAGGGGTCTTTGACAATCTGACCGTTCTTATTCCAACCTTTTTATTCTTGATCGCTATAGGGGCTTATCTATACACGCTAAACGGCGTTTTTGGAATGGTTGTTTTGATGCTGGTGTTGCTTTTTGGGGGCGTCCCCATCTTTCCTGCCCTGGGATGGGTTGGAATTACAGGATATTATCTTCTGTTTGGTGGAGGAAATGCTCTCTACTCGTCCGTTCCATCGGTCGTCCATCTCTCACTGGAACATTTCGCCCTCGTATGTCTTCCCTTATTCGTTTTGGTCGGTCAGCTGATACAAAGCAGCGGGGTCAGCGACGAAATTTACGACACCGCCACCAAATGGGTCGGTCATTTCCCGGGAGGGGAGGCGATCGCAACAATTCTGGCCTGTAGTATATTCGCTGCAATATCGGTTTCAAGCGTGGCCACCGCGGCAACAATTGGTCTTGTCGCTCTCCCGGCTCTTGCCGCCCGCAAATACAACAAGGTCTTCTCCTATGGGTTGCTGGCAGCCGGAGGGACCCTCGGAATCATGATACCTCCCAGTGGGACCATGATCATTTATTCAGCCGTCACCGAGGAGTCCTTGGGCAAGTTGTTTATGGCGGGAGTGGTGCCAGGGGCCATCCTGGTTTGTGGTTTTATCATTTATGCTGTGTATTTTTGTCTTCGCAGCGGCGAATACGAAAGATTGAAACCAGTCACATGGGGTGAACGATTTCGAGCCACGAAGGCGGGAATGTGGGGACTTTTGGCCCCGGTGATTATTATGGCGGGAATCTATTCGGGAATTTTCACTCCCCTTGAGTCGGGAGCGATAGCGGTATTTTATGCAATTATCATGGTCTTGGCTCGTGGAAAGGTAAAGCCCAAGGACCTTCCAAAGGTTCTGGCCGATTCCACGCTTAACAGCACGATGGTCCTGAGCATAATGATAGGGGCCATGTTGCTTGGGGACTTTATAACATTGATGAAGGTCCCTGATATGGCAATGAGCGTGGTGGAAAGCCTACGATTATCACCCTGGGGAGTCATGGTAATGGTCATGCTCATGTACCTGGGATTGGGCATGTTCCTCGAGGTGATATCGTGCATGCTGATAACGCTCCCTGTCATCTATCCATTGATTACATCGCTCGGTTTCGACGGCGTATGGTTCGCTGTCCTGGTCACATTAAACATGGAGATGGCGTTGATAACTCCTCCCGTTGGACTGAATCTCTACGTGATAACCGGGATCGCAAGCACTCCCTTGGCAAATGTCCTGAGGGGAGTCTTTCCATTTTTTCTTATCATGGTAGCGGGCCTGATCTTGATTGCCCTATTTCCAGCTTTGAGCACATGGCTACCGGGCATCATGGTTAGGAGATAGGGAAAATAGTGTTCTGAGTAAGAAGGAGGAGGATTGATGGAAAGGCAGTATCGTGAAATCAAGACCGTCAGGGATGCCTTGGCGGTCCTGGGCTTGAGGGTATATGAGAGGTTCGGGGATGAGGCAGTTCAAATAATAGCGGACGTGTTTTACCAGCTGGGTCTTGCCATAGGAGGGCAGATGAAGGAGAGCCTCTCCGACAACAACCTGGATAGTGTGGGTCAGGCCTTTGTGGATGCAGCTAGGAAAAGGGGAAGCAACGTTGATGTTGTGGAGAAGTCTCACTCCGCGTTCCACATGAGGACCATGGAAGGTTATCGATGCGCCATGGGACTGGAAGGCACGGATCGAAAGATCTGCCATGCCATGATGCGGATGGACCTGGGAATCTTCGAGGGGGCTACTGGAAAACCCATTAAACTGGAGATTATCCGCTCTTTGGCAGAAAACGATAGCTGTTGCGAGATGATTTACCGTTTAGCGGAATAACTGTAGTTGGCAAATGGACGCTTTTTCGTAGTTTTTAGATTTTGCGGCTTTCCTCTAAAGAGGAGGCAAAGATGCCAGAGGGCCATGAAGAGATCAAGAAAAGGAAGAAGCAATGGGAGAAAGGGGTCTGCAAGAGAGCCCTCTCCAGGTTTCCCTTTCTTAAAGAGGTGCCCAGCCGATTTTACACTCCCTTGGACCTGAAGGGCTTTGATTTCCTGGAGAAGGTGGGCTTTCCGGGGGAATACCCGTTCACAGCAGGAACTTATCCATTCGATCCAAAGGCAGGGATGAGGCTCAAGGAGCTGGAAGGCCCTGGAGGGGCGCCGTTGAAGAGGGCCGCTGATTATTCTGGCTATGGTATCGCGGAGGACACGCGAGATTATTACAAGCTCATGATCAGCAGGGGTGAGAGGTTCGGCCCCAATTTAGCGTTGGATTTACCCACTCAGATTGGCTATGACTCGGACAATCCCTTGGTGGAGGGGGAGGTGGGCAAGGTAGGTGTTGCGGTAGACACGTT
>MTPG01000064.1 GCA_002010915.1 Desulfarculaceae bacterium JdFR-97
TTTGCCTCTATCGGAGAGGGGCAACTTCACCGCCCCCCTTCCAAATAGACCAAATCAACGAGATGGACCAAATCAACCAGATAGACGAAATAGCCTCCCCTNCCCAACTAAGACCAAATAGACGAGACAGACGAGACAGACGAGATCGACGATATGGATGAGATAAGCGAGAGACTATTCTCAACGTGAGTTTCTATGTGCCCGGAGGAAGTTCGAGCCTCGTGTGCACGGTCAATCCCCCTCAGGGGGCTCAATGGGGGGAGGAATGCGATATTGTTCCCTCACGAGGCTGTGATTTCGAAACCCCACGGCTTCCCGGTGAATGAGGAGTTCCTTGAGGCGCTCTTTTGCGGTTTGGCGGAGGGCGTTGTAGAGATGCACCTCCTCTCTGAGCGAGAAAAGGAGGGCATCTCGAGCGGGTCCTGAATCCGTCTCCTCCAGTCGGGCTTGAAGGTCCTGGATTCGATCCCGACTCTGCTGCAGCTGGTGGAGAGCTCGCTCCACCTTTTCCCCGGAGTTGCCGAGGGCCTCGGCGATCTCCTGGAGGATCTCCCCCTCCAGCCCGGCGTGCTTCTCCAGGATCTTCTTGGTCCCCGAAACACCCATGTTCTCCATTATGCCTCGGAAGCCGTTCCATGGCAATCACCTCTGCGACCCTTCGAATATGTAATGAGAGGCCGTATGCCTGAAAGGGGGCTCCTCCCTTTGCTTGGAGTGGGTGAGGAGGTTCACCCCTTGGACCAACGGATGCACCCACTGTCATAGGGGAGTATACTGGGAGAAGATTTCAGGCAGGGCTTACTTCATTTAGCGCAATGGCCAAGCTCTATATCGATTCGAGCAGTGTGTTTCGTACGGCGGACAGACTCCTGGACGGTCGGACCCTCGCCTCTTCTCTGGCGGAGAGAGGCTACAGCGCCGTGGTGGGGATGCATACAGTCTACGTGCTTGGCTCCAAGGTCCTGCTTTCAGGTGACACAGAGAAGGGCATGCAGGTTTTCTCCATCCTTCGGGACCTCAATGCAGCCTTTGTCCCTCCCACCCGACGGCTTCTCGCGTACGAGGTCCTCTCGCTCCGCACAGGTTCGCCTGTGGTCCCTTTTCTCTTGGCGGTGGACCGAAGGGCCATGCAGTTGGAGATCGAGCGGCTGGCGAGGGGAATCTTCGATGGCCGGGCCGAGTACTTCATCCGAACCAGGGAAGCCCGCTCCGGGGCCGTCGAACCCTTGCTTCCACCGGACCGAAGAGGAGATCTCGGATTCCCCTTCTCAGGAGGTCCCGGAAGGGTTTTTCCGCCGCCGTCCCCGGAAGATGCCCTCTCCTCTTCGGCCGAAACCTTGCCCCATCTGGTTCTGAAGATTTTCGGGACAAAGATCACGGAGGAGGAAGCACAGGAACTCGCCCTCCGGCTGGACGATTTCCCCGCGCTACGCTCGGCAGTCCTGGCCAACCTGTACTGGATTGGCTTCCGTGCCTCGGGCCGCTCCCCAAAGGGGTCTGCACGACCGGAGGATTCTCTCCACCTGATCGACTCGGCCTACTGCGATGCCCTTCTTACCGCCGACCAGGGACTGGCCGAGGCCGCCTCTTTCATTGCTCCCCACATCCTCGTTCTGGATTGGACGCAACTGGAGTTGGCTTTCGGTAGGTGACTGATCCAGCTCGAGGATCGGAGCCTTCAGCTTCGGCCTTCCAAGCTCCCCCCTGAGGCATCCCAGATGGACTCTCACTCCTCCCTCTTCTTCGGGACCCTCGACCCGAAGATCTTGTGCAAAGAGTTCTTCTAATGTCCATTAAATGCTATAATACTTTTTGTCCTGCCGAATGGGGGTGGATGGGATCCTCCTTGACCTCCGCAACATCGAGAGGTATGAAGAAACGGATAGGGATTCTCGGCCGTTTTTTCTTTTCCCTTCCATAAATTCCGCATGGGAAAAAGGGGGCCTTGAGGCCCAGTGAAGGAAGGAATTGTCGCAATTTAACCAAGAGGAGATTATGTCTCAAAGACCTCGCATCCTGGTTGCGGACGATGAGATAGGTCCAAGGGAGGCCCTTCGATTCCTCCTCAAAGAGGAGTATGATTTGGTCTTCGCCGAAGACGGGAGAGAAGCCCTGGCATTTCTTCATATGACCCCGCCGGATCTGATCCTCATGGACATCCGCATGCCCCATCTGGACGGCTGGGAGACCATCCGGGAGATTCGCAAGGAGGGAATCTTGGTGCCCATCATCGTGATCACGGGCTATCCGAATCCTACAGACAAAGAGTGGATGCGGGAACTTAACGTAAGCGCCTACCTCTCCAAGCCGTTTGATCTGTTCGAGCTTCAGAAACTTATACGGACCATCCTGGCGGAGCGCAACTGAAGGACCTTCCCAAGAGCCTTCTTCACAGTCATTCCTCCATTGGCACCCATTAGGCCTCGCCTCAGTGCCGCCCTCCAAAACATTTGGGGGGGCAGTACAAGGTTAGACTAAGGAAATAGGGGATGGGATGCGGATTTTAGGAGTGATTAATGGTAGTTAAATGATGCGGTGGCGCGAGGCGTTGCAATAGAAGTTGAGACGGAAATGGCGAAAATTAGGGGGCTATTGCAACAGAACTTGAGACAGAAATCAGGAATGTGTTGAGTCAGTCCAGTTGATCCAAACTTCCCCGAAAGATGGGCTGGAGGTGGTTGGGGCCAGTCGTGAGCCCGCCACCCCCAGTCCTAAGGGGGCCAGTCATGAGCCCCCGGGCCTTTTCGTTTTTCTTGTAAAATAGCCTTTCCAGCCTTTTCTGTAGAAATACCATGCCAAAAATAGAAGAAGAACCCCTATTATTTTCATTATTATTAAGTCGATAGCGATAAAAGAAAGACCTAAAAGGATTAAAAATACAAACAAAAATAAATTTATCATAATAAGTGGCCTAGTCGTACAATCGTCAAAAGAAATACTTTTTTCATGGCTGTGGCTCCTAATCTCTTTTGATTAATTCGCGGGCGTACCAAATTATCTGGCCGAGGATGCGGAGGTCTCTCAATGGGACTTCGTAGGGTGGGAACTCGGTGCGGTTGTCGCTGATGATTCGAACGCGCATCCCGGCCAGCAGCTCCAGCCGCTTGATAACGACCGTCTCTCCCTGGCCCAATGCGTAGATGCAGCCATCGTAGATGCGCTTCCGGCCGGTGTCAATGAGGACCGTATCTCCCTCCTGGATCGTGGGCTCCATGCT
>MTPG01000113.1 GCA_002010915.1 Desulfarculaceae bacterium JdFR-97
ATATGGTAGCGGTAATTAAATGGGTCTAAACCACTTCCCCTCTGCATGAGTTCAACACCGCCCTCCCTGTCCCCTCCGTTCCAACGATCGATTCCGCGGAAAAATAGAATATCTCCCCTGATAAACTGAAAGAGCACGAAGACAAAGATCAACAAGACTATCTTCAGACCCAGGATGGCTCCTTTGAGCAAAAGGGGAATCTTCCTCATGGCAACGGTCTCTTCTTTCAGGGTATTCCCATAGAAGAGGATTTGAATGAAGGCCAGAAATATCCAGAATAAGAAGGCCTGCACCGGGTGTTTGAAGGGGAAGTCTACAGATGCGATCACACAAAAGGTGATAAATCCCCAAAGGAGTGCGAGAGAAACCAGCTCGTGGCTGGGGGTCTTTGCCCTGTAAAAGCTGCGGGCCCCCATGAGAGCGGCTGTCATGAGCATGAGGAAAAAGGGAATCGCCCCTATCACCCCGGTCTCCGCCACCACCTGCAAGAGATCGTTGTGCGCGTCATCGGGCTGCTGATCAAGCGAAAAGGCATCATCCACTCGAGCGCTTCGGGAGTATAAGGGGTAAATGAACTTCCAGTTTCCAACCCCCACGCCCAGAAAAGGATGGTCCCTGATCATCTCCAGGGTATTCAGCCACATATTCATACGGACTTGGGCCGAGTGTTCCCTCCCTTCGAAGGTCCGCAAGATCTTGTCTTCNAGGATCATTGGTACCCCACTGGGAGGGGTGACAAGCCTGGGTGCCANGATCATAAAGACCGTGAACACCATGAAGAAGATAAGTTGAAAAGATCTATTGCGGTTAAGCCCGAACAGCTCCGAAATTCGGTATGGATGTTTCTGAAAGCGGGCCTTGGAGGCCACCAGGAAGAATGACAGGACGGCTGAGACAAGGCTCCCTAACAGGATGGAGCGGGTCTGGCAGTAGAAACCATAGATGGCCAGGATCGAGGCGGCCAGGCCATACCAGCCCCCTTTCCCATCCTCTCTTTGGGAGAAGAAGAGGGCCACGGCGAGGGGGAAGACAAGGGATGCAAAGTGGGCGCTCATATTCTTGTTTCCAAAGGTGGCCGCCTGCACATTTACTACCGGAAGCCCGGGGATTTTCCACCCCCAGAACTGGAGGATCCCTATGAGGGAGACCAGTGCCCCGGAGACCACGGCGAATTTCATCACCCTGACCATGGCTTCGCGCCTTTTTACATGGAGAAGAACTAGGATATAGAGGATGAAGTAGTTTAGCATTAAAAGGATCTGGTACAGGCCCTCGAAGATATTCACAGCCTGGGTGAGAGAAACAAGGTTGGCCAAGAAATATGCAAAGACAATAAGGGTCAGGGGAGAGCGTATTGGCCCCTGGAGGAGAGGGGTGTTGGGCGTCCATGCCAGAAAGGCCAGAGAGACCACCAGGGTCAGGAAAAAAGTCTTAGGCAGACGGAAGGGGCTGATCATGTCGGGGAAAAACACAAGGGGCAAAACCAAGGCCAAAATGAAAAGGGCCCAAAGAAGAATTTTTGTGGGATTCAAAGATAGTGTGCCCAGGCCCTCTCTTTCGTCTTTCCTCTGCCCCATTTGTCAAAAACATATCGCAGTCTTTCATCATGGGCAAGAGTAATTCTTCGCTAATGGTGATCTCGCCAGGCGGGATTGACGCGATGATCCGAAAGCGATACATTACCAAAATTCTCACAGGTTGAAATGTTCAATTAAGTTTTGTATATAGCCCTTAATTAAGGCGGATTAAGCTTTGTAAAGGATCTTTCAAAAATGGACAGGAAAGGGTTTACCTTGATCGAGATCATCGCCGTCTTGGCGGTCCTGGCCGTTTTGGCGGGGCTTGCCGCTCCTTTGGTCTATAAGCAAATATTGAAGGCCAGACAGGAGGCCACGGAACAGGAGTTGGACGTCCTGAAGACGGCCATGCTCGGAGACTCGGATCTGAAGACCGGAGGCGTCAGGACCGATTACGGGTATCTGGGAGACATGGGCATCCTCCCGGGTCAGGGAGAGGACTCGCCGAGCGCAGAGGATTTAAATAAGTTGCTCACACAGGGAGATCAGCCCTCCTATAGTTTTTCTCCCAACTATGGGATAGGGGCCGGATGGCAGGGGCCATACCTTCAACGAGGGAGCGCCAATGATGAGGTCACCCTGGATGCATTCGGCTCCGCTTACNAATACGATGTCAGNAACCCCACGGGACTGGCCAGCGACGACTGGATCGCCAAGGTCACCAGCCTNGGTCCGGATAAGACGAGCGACACCANCGATGATATCAGCGTGGAGATCAAGAAGAAAGAGTCCTTTGCCACGGTATTCGGCTATGTGAATACCACAGAGGGNCGGCAGGCCTCCAATCTCTATGTTACTCTTCATTACCCCTCGGGCGGGACCCTGACCAANACGACGACTTCCACGAACAGTCAAGGATATTACGAGTTCAACAACATCCCCTTTGGCGTGCGCAGCATTACCCTGGATCCCAAGCTCCAGTTCGCCGCAGGGAGCGCGAAGACCACTGGGGGAGGGGATGACCTTGAATTCAATGTGACCAACTATTCTGCCTATGAGGTGACTATCACGGCCGTGACGGTGGAATACAGTATCAGTCCGGACGCCTATTATTCAGAGATGAAACTTGCAGGGAGGCAAGTGTTCAGTGCTTCCGGCCCAAGACCGCGGAAAGGCTCGGGCGAGACGGTCAATGTATCCCCTCCGGTGGCAGTCACTGGTAGTGGTGTGCCATTTCAGCCCATCGTGGTCCATGTGAACGCCGCATCTAACAGGATAAGCAACATCGATATATCAAAGTTAGAGGCAGGCGCCACCATCAAGGTGGAGATAAATGATTTCAGAGATAGGAGACGTGGAGGGCGCCCAGTAGATGTCACAGGGGTCCAGTTCACCGTCACCTTTCAACTGAGCGATGGCACCAGCTCGGTGGTCACGTTTACTCCTATAGCCGGCCAGGCTTCGGGAGGAGGGACAACTCCATCATGTGATTCTTACACCGTGGTGAACAAGAAAAATAGCTCCGTCTGGATCCGTGGGGGTGGATATCCAATCTGCACCAAGATTAAGAAGAACAAATCCTTTACCATCCAGAGTGGGGAGACGATCTCGATTTATGATAACCTTAATCGGTGCG
>MTPG01000115.1 GCA_002010915.1 Desulfarculaceae bacterium JdFR-97
AGGCCCAAGGGATCGAACAGATCAACTCGGCCCTGACCCAAATGGACCACGTGGTCCAACAAAATGCAGCCAACGCAGAACAATCCGCCGCAGCCGCAGAANAACTCTCCTCACAAGCACAAACACTACAAGAAATAGTAAAAGAGCTTAAGGCATTGGTCGAAGGGGTCAAGGGGAGTCGTGGAGAAAGCGATAAAAGGCCGGAACTTGCACAAGGCGAAGAGAGGTCCTTTAATAGCCATGATACCGAGAAACAAGCGGCGGAAAGTCTTCACGGTGGAAACGGTAGAAGGCGTCCGACTATCTCTGAAGTCAAGAGGTCTCTACCCCAAGTCACCGGAAAGGCGTGAGCCGATACCAGCTCGCTTCCTTCTGAGAGGCTCGCCATCGCAGTGCTTTCCATATGGGTGGTGAGCCTCTTGCCAACCCTCTCCGGGGGAAGCAGGCCTTTTTGCCTTTTCTGCGGTTCCAACTCCAGCTCAAATAGGTAACAATATAACAGAGGAGGATCCTCAGGGTACGGTATGCACTTCGACGCCTTTTTGAGAGAGGTCTGTCCGCCGCTGGATTTGGACTGGCGGAAATACCGACGCAGATCAGCGCGGAGACGGGTACTGGGACGCATCCGGGAATTGGGCCTGGAGGGATTTAAGGCCTACCTGGATTACCTCCGGGCTCATCCAGAGGAGGCTGTGGGGCTGGCCAACCGCATGCGGGTGACCGTCAGCCGCTTCTTCCGGGACCGGGACCGGTGGGAGACCCTTCGCGAGGCGGTTCTTCCCGTCTTGCTGGAGGGGAGGGAATCGCCCCTTTGGGCTCTGAGCGCGGGTTGCTGTGGCGGAGAGGAGCCGTACAGCTTGGCCATCCTCTGGATGACGAATTTCCAGTCCCATATCCTCAATATTCTGGCAGTGGACCTGGACCAAGCGAGCCTGGAACGGGCGGCCGAAGGGCTCTACCCTCACAGCGCCCTCCGGGAGGTCACTCCCGAACTCCAGAAACGGTTTTTCAGACCGAAGATGGGGCGCCTTCGGTTGGACCCTCAGGTTCGGTCCCGAGTTTCCTTGGTGCGGGCGAGCCTGGAATCACTTCCGTTCTGCGGGGAGTTCGACCTGATCTTGTGCCGATACCTGGTTTTCACGTACTACCGGGGGAAACGCCGATTCCAGGCGGCCAGACGCCTTTGGAATCTGCTGCGGCCCGGAGGGGCACTCATGATTGGGGCCAAAGAGGGGCTGGGCCCGGTTGAGCAAAGCCTGTTTGTCCCCTGGCCTGGGGCTCAGGGGGTGTTCCGAAGGCGTTCTGCGCAAGGAGAATAGATCTCAAGAAGCGGCCTGATGTTCTTCACGCCTTGGGTTGGACCAGCTCCACAGTGATGTTGTCCGGCCCCTTGAAGAAGGCCATCCACACATCTTCGGTCTCTGTGGGCGGGATGAAAAACCGATACCCCTTTGCCACAAGCTCCTGATACACGGCCTGAAGATCCTCCACTTCCAATCCCAGATGGTCGTAACCGTACCGGGTTTGGGCGGAGTCTCCGGCGATCTCCTCGCCCTGCCGGGCCACACGCAGATTGACCCGTACCCCGTCCAGGTCCAGGGTGGCCCCATCGGCCGTCCCGAACTTTCGGCGGCATACAAGCCCGGCCCCCAGATCCTCCGTAAAGAAACGGATCAGCTTCTCCAGGTCGCTGCAGACTAGATGCAAATGATGGTAACGGAAACCCATGCAAAGCCTCCATTAATCCCGTTCTGAGCTCTGTGCCCAGCGTTTCAACCTGAAGGTCACGCTGCTATTCGTAGACCTCGTAGTCTACGCCGCGTGCTTCGGCCCGCTTGCGGTACCAATCCTTTTCGTCTCTGGGAGGAGGAACGATCTCCTCGGCCGGCTTTCGAAGCAGTCGGATGGCCTCGGACGGACAGGTGCTCGCGCACAAGCCACAGCCGATGCATGTCTCACGGAGTACGCTATAGGAGTATTCTCCCTCCTCGATGGCGTTCACCTGACACCGATCGTCTTTGCAGGTGCCGCATGCCACGCATTTGTCGGGGTCGATCTCGGCGTAGTAATGGGAGTTGGTGGCGTCCTTGATTCCCATTTCATTAATGGCCCTTAAGATACCGCAGCAGCATCCGCAGCAGTTGCAGATGAAAAAATGGCCGCTTTCGATGTTGTAAGTCATATGAACAAGGGCAGCTTCCTCGGCTATTTGTAAAACCCTGTAGGCCTCCTCTTTGGAGATGGGACGGCCCCAGTGCCCTCTCTCGAAGATCCCCTCCACAGGGGCTATGGCCATGCATATTTCCTGGGGTTTGTCGCAGGGGTCGTCCAGGAGGGCCTTCTCCTTCTTGCAGATGCACTGAGCCACCGCGAAGGATTTCCCCCGTTCGATGATGGCCGAGACTTGCTCGTACGGAAGGGCCTCCTGTCGGTTGGGGATCTCCTTTTCGACAGGTATCACTTGCATGAGCTGGGGTTTATGCTGGAAGAATTGCTGTCCATAGACGTACATGTACTGTTCGGCCAACTCTGCGAACTCTCGGTCCATGCGATTCAGTTGAAGTTCGTAAATCCCGAATACCCAAGGGACCATGCGGAAGAGCTTGGTTCCCCCAAGTTCTACCCCGAAGACTTGCCCCTTCTTCCACATGGTGGTCAGTTTTTCCTCAAGGCCCTCTAGAGGGCGACCCGTGCGTTCCGCGATCTGTTGGGCCGTCTCCAAATGAAGTTTGAGGTCGCAAAAAAGCTCTGCTTCGTCGGGGTCGAAGATCTTCTTGAGGAGCTGAATCTCGATTCCAGCCTCAGTAGATGGGAATCCATTGGGCAGGGTATCCAGGACTTGGGCCAGTTGCCGATAAATATCATTCTTCATGTTAGCCCTCCCTAGTATACACCCCCC
>MTPG01000035.1 GCA_002010915.1 Desulfarculaceae bacterium JdFR-97
CCGAGCATAATTACAAATCTTCCTCAGGCTGATATTCCTATTGAAGGACTAACTTCATACCTTCTTCAATGTGCTAATCATCAAGTTATCTTCATGAGTTTNGAAAAAGATGTTGAAATATCTGAGCATTCANACGAAGCACAATGGGGCGTTGTTTTGGATGGAGAGATAGAATTAACAATAAATGGCGAAAAGCGAAAATACAAAAAGGGTGATACGTACTTTATCCCTAAAGATGTTCCACATAGTGCGAAAATTAAGGCGGGCTACAAGGACTTAACGCTGTTTAATCAAGAAGATAGATATAGACCAAAGATCGAGAGCTAANAAGCGCACAGCCGCACNATTCCAGCGGGCTCGCCCTAAACAACGAGCCGCTGAATTCGGTCGTAGGCTCTAATCATAACCATTGGAGATTATCAGCTTTCCCATANATTTCGTTTTTGGCGCTAGAGAAATCGACCAGTTAGTTTCTCAAAAGGACAAAAATCGCGTGGTGTCGCCATGTATTTCCGGGCCGCCATCCGGAAAAAGAAAGACAAGACCTACGGGTCCCTTTGCTTTTTGAGACATGACGCAAACCAAACGCCCCTTTTTCGGTTCCTTTCTCTGCAGGTTCTGTTGGGTCCCCATCTGAGAACTCCTGGAAATTCAAGGTTTTTTCCCCGATTCCCATCTGATAAGATGAGTTAAATCGAGACGACTCAAGAGCCGGGGGGAGCAGATGTCCGGGAAACATCAGACGCCGGAGAAACTCTTTCGGGGGGGAGAATTACTATTCCGGACCCTGGTGGAAAACGCCCTGGCCGGGATCTACCTCTACCAGGACGGAAGGATGGTCTATGTGAACTCCAGGATAGAGGAGATCGCCGGGAGACCCGCAGAGGAGATCTTTGAGAACGACGTCTTTCAGTTCATTCACCCCGAGGACCGGGAGATGGCCCGAAGGAAGGTCTGGGAGCGTCTGGAGGGGGAGATTCCTCCGGAACCCTACAAGTTGCGCATCCTCCATCCGAAGAGGGGAGTTCGCTGGGTGCTCGTTTTGGCCGATCGGGTGGAGTTCGGGGGAAGGCCTGCCATACTCGGCAACGTGCTCGACATCACCGAGCAGTTGGAAACGGAGGAGAAGTACCGGCTTTTAGTGGAACACGCTGGTGAGGCCATCGTTGTGGCCCAAGACGAAATGCTGGAGTACGTCAACCCCAAAGCCGTCNCCATGTTGGGGTATTCGGAGGATGAGCTGAAATCTCGGCCATTTGTGGAGTTCATCCATCCGGAGGATCGGCAGATGGTGGTGGAGAACCACCAGAGGAGGCTTGCAGGTGAGGATGTGCCCGAGGTCTACTCCTTCCGCCTGATTCACAAGGACGGCCGCACGGTCTGGGTGGAGATCAGGGCTGTGCGCATCCTTTGGGAGGGACGCCCCGCAACCCTCAATCTCCTCACCGACGTAACGGAGCGGATAAGGCTCAACGAGGAGCTCAGGCGCTCGGAGCAGCTTTTCCGGGCATTCTTCGAGTTCGCCCCCGACGCTTGCTTTCTTACAGACCAACAGGGGAGGTTCATTGACGGAAACCGCGCTGCCGGAGAACTCATCGGCCGTCGGAAAGAGGAACTCATCGGTCGGAACTTCCTGGAGTCGGGGATCGTCCCTCCGGAATTGCTGGAAAAGGCTACAAGTGTCTGGAAAAAGTTGTTGGACTGGAAGCGCCTCGGACCCGAGGAATGGGAGTTGATCCGAGGGGACGGTACCCGCTTTCTTGCGGAGGTGAGGTTGGTTCCTGTGGAGCTCGGTGACCGTAAGGTGGTTTTAGGCATTGCCCGTGATGTGACCGAAAAAAGAAAGGCCGAGGATGCCCTTCGGGAGAGGGAGGCAAAGTATCGGCTTTTGGTCGAAAACGCCCCTGTAGGGATCATTTCCATCACAGANAAGGGAGAGATCACGGAGGTCAACCCCAAGCTCTTGGAGATATTGGGGTCTCCTTCAGCGAANGCCACTCGAGCCATTAATATGTTTACGTTTCCACCCTTGATCCAGTCGGGGATCTCCGAGCATATCAGATCCTGCATTCGGACCGGAAAGGATGTTAAATACGAGACCCTCTATACGACCGAATGGGGAAAAACGGTCCATCTCCGGTATTACATCACCCCTTTACGGGATCCGGCTGGCCGATCGGTGGGAGCTCAGGCCGTTGTGGAGGATATCAGCAAAGAGAAGCGCCTCGAGGCCCAGTTCCTTCAGGCCCAGAAGATGGAGGCTGTGGGGAGGCTGGCCGGTGGTGTGGCCCACGACTTCAACAATATCCTGATGACGATCCTTGGACAGGCGGAACTGACCCTGGCTGACTCTGGGGATGTTGAAGCCGTTCAAAGCCATGCCAAAGAGATAATGCTGGCGGCCCAGCGGGCATCGGATCTGACCAGGCAATTACTCGCCTTCAGCAGGAAGCAATTGATAAGCCCTGAGGTTTTGGACCTCAACGATGTGATTTTCCACCTGCGCAAGATGCTCCAGAGGCTCATCGGCGAAGACGTGGAGCTGCGGACTCACCTCAATGCCTCGGAAGGCCTGGTCCTGGCCGACCGGTCCCAGATGGAGCAGGTCCTGATGAACCTTGCGGTCAACGCCCGCGACGCCATGCTCCAAGGTGGGACGCTGACCATCGAGACGGCCGATGTGGAGCTCGACGCCGAATACGCCAGGGCCCACGGGGTGGACCTTAAGCCCGGCCCCTATGTGATGCTTGCGGTGAGCGACACGGGGGTGGGGATGGACGAGGAGACCCGCTCACGGATCTTCGAGCCCTTCTTCACCACCAAGGGGA
>MTPG01000069.1 GCA_002010915.1 Desulfarculaceae bacterium JdFR-97
CTTCTCCATGGCGTAACCTCCTCTCTTACGGCCCTCAGGCCGCTTCTTTCTTCCACCAGGAGATTACGCCATCTCCTTTTTCCACGAAAGTCGGGACGGATCCCTGATATGTTTCACAAATACTTTAAGGGGGGCGAAATTTGAGTTAGTTTACTTGTAATATGAGACTCGTTCTAACAGTTGCTGTGTGTGGGGCTTCGAGTGAAACTGCTGCCTGAAAACAACGGAGACAAGATTATGAGAGACGAAAATCAAAAGCAACTCAACGAGATACCTGGAAGGGAGAGATACTATCGTTTCATATTGAACAATATGCACGAGGCCATCATGGTAATCGACCGGAATTACCGGGTAGATGACGTGAATAAGACCGCTTGTAAAATGTACAAGAAGCAGCGCGGTGAACTAATAGGACGATATTGTTATGAAGTATCCCACATGTACGATCGGCCATGCTCCGAGATGGGGCTGCAATGCCCTCTGCATCGGGCCTTCAAGACGGGGCTGCCTGTTAAGGCCCTCCATCGGCATAAGCTGACCGATGGCACCTCGGTCTGGGAAGATATCCTCGCCTCACCACTGAAAGACGATAAGGGCCGCATAATATATATCATCGAGGCAATGCGGGATGTCACAGAATTATTAAAAATGCACCAGCGTCTCCAAGAGACATTGAAGGGCACCATTCATTCCCTGGCCACGGTCGTCGAAATGAGGGATCCGTATACGGCCGGACATCAGCGACGTGTTTCCCAACTCGCTTGTGCCATCGCCACAGAGATGGGACTTTCTAAGGAGCAGACCGAGGGAATTAAAATAGCCGGTCTCCTTCATGATATCGGCAAGATATCTGTCCCGGCCGAGATTCTCAGCAAGCCCGGCAGATTAAGCGAGAGCGAATTCAGCATTATAAAGGAGCATCCGCAAGTCGGTCATGATATATTGAAGGATATAAAGTTTGAATGGCCAATCGCTCAGATCATACTTCAACATCACGAAAGAATGGATGGATCTGGCTATCCCAAAGGTCTTTCGGGTGAAGACATTCTCCTGGAAGCAAGAATCTTGGGTGTAGCTGATACGGTCGAGGCCATGTCTTCTCACCGGCCCTACCGGCCGGCTCTTGGTATCGACAAGGCACTCGAGGAAATTCAACAGAACAAAGGCGTCCTTTATGATCCTAAGGTGGTAGATGCTTGTGTGAAGCTTTTTGTGGAGAAAGGATTTAAGTTAAAGTAGTTGGAAGTGTGAGTACTACAACCTTGGCTGTCATCGATCGGTCTCATTGTGGCTTTCTCTGAGGACTTGGAAAGACGCCGGGGAGTCCCTGGTGAGGCCTGTTGAAGTTGTAGAAGTCCTCCTATTGGGAGATCCACATCATCCGTGTGGGTCAAAAGCTGATAGAACTCCCTTTCGTCTGTTCCATGGGAGCGCTCCACCTTGCGTTCTCACCCCCCCTCCATGCGGAAGGCCACAAGGTGAAGCACCTTCCGTCCACAACGAGGACCTTCTCTCCGGAGTGGCTGATAAGCCTTATCTGAGGGACGGATCTCCCCTTGTCCACCTCGGTGACCTCAACCAGGGCCTGATCAAGGGTGAGGTAGTCGGAACGGATTTTAATCCAGATAGCCTCCGTCTCCTTCCTCTGAAGAAGGCGGCCGAATACCCGGCCTTACTGTCTGGGCCTTGAGGGAGAAGGATGCGGAATGAAGACTTGCCCGTGGTGAGATCTCCGGGAGAGGAAGATGTTCATTGACGTTTCAGACATAGAGGACTCATAACCAGAAACAAAGTTACGTTGTAGCAAGGTAGATTGGAGTAAGAGGGGGTATGGATTGCGTGACCAGGCGTGTAATCAATGTCAGGAGACTTTTTGTATCTTGACAAAAGTTGTCAACTATGTTCTTTCCAAATCATCTCCCCCAGTTGATCAGGTCTCGCGGATCATTATTCACCGCACGATTTTCCTTGGTTGCTTGCCAAGAAGGAGGCCCACGTAGTATTTTGAATTGCTTTTTCGAAGCTCAGGAGGAGGAGGAGGAGGAGGAAACAGTGAGAGGAAGACGGTTGATCGTCCTCGGTGCGGCACTGGGGCTCTTCTTCTGGATCGCCGACTCCATTTTGGAGGCCTTGGTGATTCAAAAGAACACCTTGACGATGCAGTTCCTTCATCCAACCACCAGCGAGCTGTGGCATCGATCCTCGAGCCTACTGCTCTTTGTCCTCTTCGGAATCTACGGCCAACGACTTTTAGGTCGGCTTCGGCGGGCCGAAGAGGAATCGGCCCATCGGGAAAAGTATTTCCGCTCCCTCTTGGAGAACCTCCATGAGGACATCTTTGTAATCGACCGGCACTACAGTGTGGTCGACGTCAACCGAAACGTCCTCCACACTCTGGGTCGGAGCCGCGATGAGATCCTCGGCCGCCCATGTTATGAAATATCCCACGGGTTCGAGGAACCCTGTGACCGCAAGGGTGAGGACTGCAGACTCCAGGAGGCCTTCCGGTCGGGGGAAGTACAAGTGTGCCGTCACCTTCACCGCAGGGGCAACGGATCGGAGACCTGGGTGGATTTGATCTTCTCCCCGCTTCGGGATGAAACGGGCGAGGTCCGCTATGTGATCGAGGCCGCCAGGGACGTCTCGCACCTTATCCAGGCGACTGAGGAGGCCCGGGCCTCCGAGACGAGGTTCCAGGCGATATTCCAATATGCCAACGACGCCATCTTTATC